>CAZKIQ010000002.1:0-326898 GCA_964552815.1 uncultured Alcaligenaceae bacterium
CCGTAAAGGCGGAGCATCATTCCGAGCGAGTCGGCGACATCCGGGTTGTCGTCGACGCACAGAATCCGCAGTTGCAGGGGGGTATTGACTCCGGGGACTCCAGAAAGGGAGCCCTGAAGGCGGCTTTCGTTAAGCGAGGACATGATCAGAGATCCTGAACCGGGAGGGGCTAATGGTCTGATGAGCGGAAAGCGAGATGTATGCCAATCCTGAATGATTCCCGAAAGCGTCGAATTTTGCCGTTTTTCCGGCCCCACAAGTGCTTTGCGAGCCCGAGGTGGGCGGGCTCTATCCGCCGGGAAGGTAACGATTTACCCCACAGCGGCAAGCAGAACTATCCGAAATGCTCGTCGGGAACCCCGGAAGGGCGGTGTTTCTGCTGAGATTGACGCGAACGTTTTGTCGAAGAGCCGCGACAGGCTCACTTGCGGGATCCACCATCTGTCCCCGGGATCACCGATGCCGGCGGTCGACCGTATTCCACAACGGAACGGGCGACGCGACGGGAAGTTGGGGAAGATTTTGCCGGGGTTTGGGCAAGGGGAATGTCAGCCGCCGCCCGGGCCGCCATCGACACCTTCAAGAGGTGCAACCCACCCCGGAACACCGTAAACCCGATCACCGTCAGCCCGGCCGCCTCCACGACTCGCCGTTGCAGAAGCAGCCCAAAGTAGCAGACGCAGAACGCGGCCAGGCCAATCCCGACCAGAATCCACCCGGCAATCTCCCGAAGCCAGACAGCCCCGAAGATTCCCAGCGAGGTCACCCGGTTCCGATCGGTCATGTCAAACTCCTACTCGGATTCCTGCGGTTTGGGCCGGAATACCAGCCAGATCACCAGCAGCCCCACAATCGCCAGCACGAACAGAATCGGATTCCGACCCAGCACCGTCGTCAGGGCCGCGACCAGGCTCAACCAGGCGACCACGACCAGAACCTGGACAATCGGGCCGAACCACTCCCGATTCGGTGCGTCCGGGTCCGGCGGAGGCGGAGCCGCATTGGTGATGACACCCCGTGTCGCCCAGAGAACCACCCCGAAGAGCAGCATGTAGATCAGCGGGCAGAACCCCCACCGGTACTCGTACCACGCCACCGCGAGGATACCCCAGATGGTGGCGGCGGTCACCCAGATGATAAACAAGATCCATCCGACGATCCCGCGCGGTGGCCGAGTTGCCGGAGCGATCGGCGTCTGCTGGCGGATTCCCCACGCCCGCCAGATCTCCTGTCGACTCAACTCCCGCCGCGATTCCCGCCAGCCCGTGTCGAGCAGAATCGCCTTCCCCTCCGCCGGGGTCAGTCGGGCCAGCCGCCAGTACCAGAAGACGAACCGGGCCAGGAATCCCCCAGCCACCGCGAAGCCGAGCAGCACCAGCAACCGATGCATCGGCAAGGGCAGCTCGTTCGCCGGCTGATTCCGCGGGGAGTACATCGCAATCGCATCGGCAAACCAGACCGGAGGAAACGCGACCGGGTTGACCCGCAGCACCGTGGCCGTGAACCACAGCACCTGCCCCGCCACCAGCGCCACCGTCGCCGACACGAACATCCGCTCGATCTCGCTGGGCGACACCGTTTCTGGTGCCCGGCGGATCGGCACTCGCTTCCGATCCTGCGGAGCATCCCCCGCCGGCATCGCCCGCGCCACTAAACCCATCACCCGGTACTGACATGCGAGGTTCACGCACACCGCCGCCACTGCGACCAGATCGTCGACGCGAACCCACGTCCCCCACATGTTCCCGTTGATCGCCAGCCCGAACGGGAGCCCAAACGGGCACGCCAGCAGGTAGATCGTCACCACCAAAAACGCGATCGGCAGACCCGGAGAGGGGAAGAAAAGCCCCAGAAACGCGATCAACGCCGGCAGCAACGCGACTGTCAGGTCCCCCCGCAGTGCCAGCACCGCGAACAGAACCAGCATCGCCGCCAGCCCCAGGAACTGGTAGTTCCGCACCACCGGGTGGGCTTCCAGTCCCGCCAGCGACCACCGTTTCGAAGCTGGTGACGAGCCCGTACTCACCGGTGCACCCTCACCCCACGAACCCGATCGAGGCGATCGAGGACTAGCTGGATCGGGTCCCCATCCTCGATCCGCACAACCACCGCCCCGGACCGGGTCAGCACCGACCGGACGGCCGAAAAATCGCGCAGGTACTTCTGATGCACGGTCGTCCGCACGACCCGGGTCAGCCCGCGGATTCCCTCCTCCGCCGATGCTGGCGGGGTCTCTTTCTTCCCCGGCTCCGTGGGGGCCGGCACCCCCGCGGGCCACGGCACGAGCACGAGCATCTGGTGGTGCCGGGCCCGCGCGACCCGTGCCGCCGCCGTCAGGGGCTCGATCGCATCCGCCAACTCCGCGACATCCGCCAGCACCACGAACAACTCGTTATCCCGGGCCCGCCCGACCGCCCGCACGATTGCGTCCGCCAGCACCTGCACCTTCCGCTCGCTGCGGAACCGGTAGTTCCCCGCGGAATCGAAAAGCGAGACCGGCACCCGCACGCGATGTTCCCGCAGGAACCGCCCAGACCGCTCCACGAAAACCGCGTCATCGTGGAGATACCGCTCGATGGCCGCCGGCCCGGAGCGATCGAGGAACGCGTAGAGGGCCCCGAGTTGCTTCCGCCGGGAAGTCCGCGTCCGGTTGGGCTCAAACAACCCGCGAATCCCGTGGCCGACCCAGATCATCCCCCCGATCACCGAGGGAAGCAGCAGAATCGGGAGGAAGACGAGCACAAAAGCGAGGATTTTGAGCCCCCACCAGGCGGAGGTGAGCCGGGCCTCGGCGGCAGCGAGGATTTTGAGCCCCCACCAGGCGGTGGTGAGCCGGGCCTCGGCGGCGGAGTTGAAGGCCATCTTGAGCCAGCTCGCCCGGGTCACCAGGTACGACGTTGCCGCGAACAACGCAAGCACCAGCCACATCCAGTTGGAATCCGAGATCGGCCGCCAGAACAGACCCAACGGCCGGGAATTGACGTCGGATTCCAGCACGTCCGGGTAGAGATCCTTCGCCAGGGGGTAGGCGTACCGCGCCGCCTGGATCGCGTCGGGTGGTTCCCCCGGCGGCAACCGCCCCGCCGCCTCCGCGATCGAGTGGAGCAGCCGGATGATGTGGGCCTGCGTCCGGGCTGGTGCGATTCCCTCAGCACGCTCGTCATCGAAGACGGTGAGCCCGACGAGGTCCCGCGAAGCCGCCGCCGCCTGGGCCACTCCCGCCGCCACCGTCGCCAGCCGCACAATCGGCGCTTCCCCCGGCGGCCCGACCCGTGCCCCCTCCGAAGCATCCAGGAAGAGCACACACCGCACGGGAACGTCGCTCTCGAATTCCTTCGTGATCAGCCGATCCCGTCGGGCGGACGCCTTCCACGCGATCATTTTGGGCGGATCACCGGGGCGGTAGTCCCGCAGATCCATCAACTCGCTGCCGCTCCCCGGTCGGCGGAGCCGGTGCACCCCCGGCGGCGGAAGCGTGTTGAAGCGCTTGTCCGCCCGCTGCCGACCCTCGTCGTCCGTCAACGGCGGCAGCACGAGATACTCGACCGCGTCCCGGACAAAGATTCGCCGATAGAAGAACCCGGACAGATCCGCGATCCGGATGGTCACCCCCTCGAACCGAACCAGCCCCGTCCGCGGATTGGCGACGCGATACTCGAACTCGACCGGGTTCCCTGGCACGAGTTCGCAACAGTGCGAGGCCGCCCCTGCCACCTGGCATTCCGCCGGCAGCCGGTCTTCGAGGACCGCGAAGGGAATCCGGATTCCCCCGTCGAGTCGGACGGCCACCCGCACGGAGAACTCGTGCCCCGCCCATGCCGCCGGAACGCGGCGTCCCCCCTGGACGAGATCCCGCTCCACGCAGAATCGCCCGACGGCCATCCGATACCGGACCGCGAACAGGAGCCATTCCGCAAAGAACCACCCCAGCAGAGACAACCCGAGAATCGGAATCGTCGGCGAATAGATCCCCAGCCAGAGGACGCCGAGCACGGCGACCATCCCGGCGGTCATCAAGAACCACCACCCGCGAGCGGTCATCATGGGAAACGGCATCCTCCCGCAGGCAGGTTTCCGACCGCCCTTACGGTAGACTACTCTCACCACCTTCGGAGTCCACAGTGCAGCCCGTCCACGCTCACCGTGTCATCATCTCTTCGAGTCGAAACCTGTGGAAAGGATCCGTCGAGTGACAGGCCCACGTTTCCTCGAGAGCCGCGACTGCCAAGGAGCGGCCGCTCCCCGAGAGGAGAAATCACTGGATGTCGGAACTTCTGTTCGAAAGGCTGCCATTCTTCCCGGGAAGAGGCCGCTCCTTGGCAGGTGCGGCTCCTGAAACCCCAGAAAATACGAAACTGACGCTGAACAATTTCTAAAACTCCCGACCCGTGTTAGAGTGCGCCGACACGAGTCTGGCAGAGAGGGGCCCATGGAACGAGTTCGGGGAATCGGCGGCGTCTTCTTCAAAGCTCGGGATCCGAAGTCGCTCGCGGCGTGGTACCGCGAACACCTCGGTTTGCCCGTGGAAGTCGGCCAAACTTACGGGGCATTCCTGTCGACCGGAGCCGGCGAGCAGACGGTCTGGTCCGTCTTCCCCACCGATACCGCTTACTTCGGGCCCGGCACCGCCTCGTGTATGGTCAACTTTCGTGTGCAGAACCTCGACGCGATGCTCGCCCAGCTCCGAGCCGCCGGAGTGCAGGTAGACGACCGCGTCGAGGACTACGATTTCGGCCGGTTCGGCTGGGCCACCGACCCGGAGGGAAACCGCTTCGAACTCTGGGAACCCCGATCCAGCTCGAAAGAAGGGTGAAGGCCTCTCTCCCAATAGAATCTTCTTCTGTGGAGCGTGTCAGCTTCAGACGTGAGTAATTCCTCAATCTCCGGGATCTGAGCATGCCAGGCATCAGCTACCTGTTCCCACCCGACCAGCTCGGGAATCTACCGACCTGGCGTTTTGTCTTCCATTTCGAGACGACATCAGATTATCGCGATGAGCACCGGCAGAAAGCCATCGCTGATCTCAAAGCTGCCACTTTCAAAATCATTACCTTCCCGGTCGATCTTGACACGCTCGAAGTCGATGAATCCGGTCGAGCATTTAGTGTTCCTGTCGAAGTGCAGGAGGAACATCGACACAAGGCGAACAGCTTGGCGGATTATGAGTCAGATGCGTGGAAAGTGATGGGAAACGTCATGTGTGAAGGATTTGGGGAAATCTTTTACGAGGCGGTGGACTGGCGAGAATAACTCCTCCCCCAACCTCACGGGCCTTCGCATGAACACCGCCGAACTCGACTCGCTGCTTCGACAGACCCTCGCCGACCACAAGCTCAGCGGGAGCGAGCAGCAGATTCTGACGGGCTTCGCGATGAAGCAGATCGACTCGGACCAGGATCGGGCGGTGGCGCGGAGTCGGGCGTTTGCCATTGCCCGGGAGTCGGCGACGGACGAGGACGCTCGCCGGGTGCTCGTCTGGCTCGAAGCGGTCTTGAAGGTGGTGACGTTCGCGAAAGCGGCGGATCTCGGTGCCGGCGCTGCCGAGCGTTCCGTCCCGGACGAGGCCTATTTCTCCCCCGGAGACGCGTGTTTGCGAGCGATCACGAACCAGTTCGCCACCGCCCGCCGATCCGCGGATGTTTGCGTCTTCACTATCACCGACGACCGAATCACCCGCAGCCTTCTCGACGCCCACCGCCGCGGCGTGCGGATCCGCGTGCTGACGGACAACGAGAAAGCGTTTGACCCGGGTTCGGATGTGGAGCAAATCGCGTCGGCAGGGGTGCCAGTCAAGGTCGACCGCACGCCCTACCACATGCACCACAAATTCGCGATCTTCGATGGGTGTCGGCTCCTCAACGGTAGCTACAACTGGACCCGCGGTGCCGCCAACGACAACGAAGAGAACATCATCCTCACCGGGGATCCCCGGCTGCTCGCCGCCTTCCAGCGGAAATTCGAGGAACTCTGGGCCAAGTTCTGATCTCGCCGGGTTCCTACAATTCCCCTCATTCCCCGATGCGTCGGCGATTCCCCCGCCGTTCCGGAGCTTCGCATGGACATCGGCATCGCGTTCGATTTGAAGCCCGACGAGCCGCTTCCCGCCGACGCTCCGGACGATCTCCACGAGGAATTCGACGCCCCCGTCACGATCCGGGCCATCGCGGATGCCCTGCGGGAAGCGGGGCACACGGTGCGGGAACTCGGCGACGGCCCGCCGTTGCTCGAAGCGTTGCTGCGGAACCCGCCCGATTTCGTCTTCAACTTCGCGGAAGGGACCGGTGCAAGCCGATCCCGGGAAGCCCGCGTACCGGCCGTTTGCGAGATGCTCGGGATTCCCTACACCGGTTCCGACCCGCTGGCCCAGTGCGTCGCCCTCGACAAGGACATGACCAGGCGACTCGCCCGGGACGCGGGGGTGACGGTGCCGGAAGGGATCGTGCTGACCCCGCCGCCGGGGCCTTACGACGGAGATTTTGCGGAGTTCCCTCCCATTCTCGCGGAAGCGGGGCTGACGCTGCCGGTGATCGCGAAGCCGACCTTCGAGGGGTCGAGCAAGGGGATCCGGAAACGGTGCCTGATCCGGACCGCGGAGGAACTTGGCCCGACGGTCGTGTCGCTCTGGAAGGACTACCGCCAGCCGGTGTTGGTGGAGGAGTTCATCGCCGGCGAGGAGGTGACGGTTGGGATCGTCGGCAACGATCCGCCGGAGATTCTGGGGGTGATGCGGATCGCGATGAAGCAGCCGGTGGAGCACTTCGTGTACAGTCTGGAAGTGAAGCGCGATTACGTTCGTCTCATCGACTACGAGTGTCCGCCACGGTTGCCGCGCGATGTGGTGCGGGCGGTGGAGGAATCGGCGCTGACGATCTTCGATGCTCTCGGTTGCCGCGACGTTGCCCGGCTCGATTTCCGTATCCGCGACGGGGTTCCGTATTTTCTGGAGTTGAATCCGCTGCCGGGGCTCAACCCGGAATCGAGCGACCTCGTCATCATGGCGGGTTTGCTCGGCATCTCGCACGGCGACCTGGTCCGGCGGATATTCGACGCCGCGGTCGCTCGAACGCAGGCCTGAGGGAACCACACAGGAATCCCGGCACACACTGGGTTCGAGCTAACAGCTAACGGTTCAACGGATCTTGGACCACCACAAACTCAACGGTGGCGAAAGGGCCCACCGCGCCCCCCCGGCAGGCCGCATGAGATTGTCCCCCCACTTCGGGGGAGATGTTCTCAGCGATCACTCGTCAACCTTCGCCCCGGCGGAGTACGGGACCCACTTCAAGCCGAGCGACACGACCTTTGCCCGCTTCGCCTGAATTGCCCACGGCGTGCCCTTGTACTCGTCCTCGATCTGCGTGAAGGTTTCCTTTGCGCTCTCCGCCAACTCGCGGACCTTCCCCTTGGACTTGGTCGTCGAAACGAGTTGGTACCCGATTTCCCCCTTCTTCCGCTCGGGGAGTGCCTCGGTTTTGATGGCGGCGAGGGCATAGTTGTACTCCTCCATGAACGCCATTCGGGATTTGACCTGGGCGAACGCGTAGAGGAATGTCACTCGCCAGTACTTGGACTCCTCCTTGCTCGAATCGCCGGCGAGCTTTTCCATTCTCTTGTGGATGTCGTCGAGGTCCTGCGTGACAATCGCCGGGAGTTCCTGCTCCTTGGTGACGAGGGCCTTGACGCCATCGTCGGTTTCGCCAACGAAGTGGGTCCGAATCTGGTCGTCTCCGGTTCCCCCCCAGTGGGCGTGGATGTACTTGATCGCTTCGACCGTGATCGCCCGCATCGGGTACTTGTCCCGCTGTTTGAGAATCTCGTCGTCGGGTTCGCCGTCGAATTTGAAATCTTTCATGAGCTCGGGGTTAAACGGTATCACTTTCGCGATCGGTTCGTCGTCGCCCAACCCCGCTCCGGCGGAGGGTCGAATCGGCGGAAGTTCAACCGCTTTCGTGAGTTTCGCCACTTCCTCGTATTTCATCCCCACCGGGGGCGGCGGAGGTGAGAACCGGGAAGCCGGCGGTTCGGCCGGGTTGGCGGCGAGGGTCCCGGTATTGGGGCTGTCGGTGAATTTCACCGTTTGAGCACGGCCCGTTGTGAAGTTCGAAACTTCTGTCACCCGTTTCGAAACCTCTGCAACCCACTGTGCGACCGGGAACGGATCGTTCGGAGTCATCGGTTTGGGCGGCTTGGCCCGGCCCTTGTCTGCGACGTATTTGAATTCGCTGAGGAAGAGGCTGCCAGCGACCTCGGTGGCGTCGCCGGGGGTTCGGCGGAATTCGTTGGCGTTCTGATTCGCCGAGCAGGAACTCACCACCTGCACCCCCGGCGGCGGCGAGTGCAGGGCCTTTTCCAGGCCCTCAGACATGGCCTCGCTGCCGGGGCGGATCGTGTCGCCGTCCTCGTTGAGCCGGCAGACGTCGAAGAACACGACCTTCTGCTGGGCCGGGCACGCCTTGAGTTTCTCCCAGAAATCGTCGAGCGGCAGGAGGGTCTCGACGTTCTCGAGATCGCCGTCCACCGGGACGAGATAGGCTTTCCCGTCCTTCTCGATCGCATGTCCGCCGTAGTAAATCAGGATCCGGTCCTGCTTGCGGCTCGTGTTGAAGAATTGCTCGTAAGACTTCTGGATGGTGTCCTTGAACATCGGGCGGGCGTCCTTCGAGGTGTCGGACACCATGAAGGTTTGGTTTTCCTTGGGGTTGTTCGGGTCGCGGAAGTTATCCGGGATGTACCACTGGAACGCGATCTGGCGGGCAAGTGTGCTCAGGTAGTCGTCGCCGGTCCGCCCTTTCCCGGAGGTCAGGCCGTTGGCAAAGAGGTATTTGGTGACGTTGAGGACAAGCATCCGACGGGGGAATTCGGAGGAGACGTGCCGGTTTCCCAGATCGCTCTTGGAGGAGCCGGGGCTGGTGCCCTTGGTGGAGGCGAGGGGTTTATCGCCGTCCTCGGAGGTGCCTGGTGGCTTCGACTTCATCAACTTGGAGCCATAAATCCCGCCGGCGATGAGTCCGCCGGTGAGGAAGAGACCGAGCCCCACCCAGACGATGGTGGCGGTCATCGAGTTTTTCTTGCGACGCCGTTCGCGGCCGGCGCCGAAGGTGGGTTCCGGAAGATTCAGCGTCTCGGCGTTGGGGATGGGCGCTTTGGTTTCGGGCGTGGGCCGGCGACGAGGTGCGGCCGGGTTCGGCATCGGCGGTACTGGCACGGCTGCAGGCGCAGGGGCAGGCGGCATCGCAGCCGCTGGCATCGCCGCCGGGGGCATTCCCGCAGCGGCGTACGGATCCGGATAGGCGACGGGTGCGGCATAGCCTGCCGGCGGAGCATAACCGGGAGCACCGGGGTACGGTGCCGGATACCCTGCCGGCGGGGCGGGATAACCCGGAGGGGGAGCGTAGCCGTACGGTGCGGCGGGAGCTCCTGGGTAAGCCGGTGGGGCGTACCCCGGGGCAGGAGGATAGCCGGGAATCTGCGGGTAGACGCCCCCCATCGGGGCTGGTGTGGTTGGCGGGGACATCGGGGCCGGGTAAGCCGGCGGAGCGTAGGCCGCAGGCGGGGCCATCGCAGGCATTTCCGCGGATCCAACCGCCGGCATCCCCGGCATCGACGCGTCTGCAAGACCCGGGGGAAGGCTCGGTGCACCACCAGGTGTGGCCGCATCCGCTCCGACCCCTGCCATCGCGGGCTGCTCTTCCAGCGAGCTGGTCGGGATCCCCTTGATCACCGCCCCGCAGTTCTTGCATTTGAAGGCCTTGTCCGCCCACGCCTTCGGAATGGTGAGGGTATTCTGGCAGTTCGGACAGGTCGCACGAACGCTCCCAGCCATGGCGACGAGCCTCCCGGAGATTTGCGCACTTTCCCAAAGAATTAGACAGCATTGTAGCCCGCGAAGTTCCGCCTGCGACACGCTAAATCGGGGAAACTGCTGGCAATCTTTTGGCAGGATCTGGTCACGATCTGACCACCGTCCGTGAAACCTTCACGCAAAACTGATCTTCAAACCCATCTGTCGCATCTGCAGCAGGGCCTCGGCGTTCCCTCGGGCGTCGTCCACCGGATGGTGCGTGTGTCGGGTCTTGCGGAGGTGCTTGAAGTTGACGAAGGTGTCCTTCTGAAGCCCCTTGTAAAGCGATCCCAGGTTCGTGGAGCTGAACCCGAATGGGTTCTTGCCCAGAAAATGGTGGAAGTACCAGTTGATGAACTGCCAGTCGAACCCGTTGTTGTCCGAGATGAACATCAAACGCCCGTTGCACTGTGTCGAGAGCCAGTCCCGGAACTCCTCCATCACCGATTTCGGGTCATCGAACTGCAGGCACTCTTCCCGCGAAAATCCGCTCACCGCGAGGGCTTCGGGAATGAACTTCTCCGAGATCGGCCGAAGTGTGCCGTAAAATGTGCGGTTCAACTCCGGTTCGACGATGATCGCTCCGAAACAGATCATCGAGAAGTCCCCGGGAATCGGGCCGTCGGCTTCGACATCGACCATGACGTAGGGCACGGGGGCAACTCCGGACGAATCTCGGGTAGAACATCTCCGGCCGATCGGACATCTGATAGGTTACAGGGAGATCGAACTCACAAGCGTGCTGTGTCAGATTTCTCGCGTTGAGTCGTCGTACGGTTCGCACCCCACGAGAAGACTCATGATCCGCCAACTCCTCGCTGTTGTCACCGCCCTGGCCGTTTCCCTCGCCTTCGCACCATCGGCGACGGCCCAGGATGCGAAGAAACTCACCATCCGGTGGTTCGGACAGTCCTACTTCCAGGTCGAAACCTCGACCGGGAAGAAGATTGTCTTCGATCCGCACGCGATTCCCGAGTTCGGGCGACCCGTTGTGCAGGCGGACATTATCACCTGTTCGCACTGGCATTCGGACCACGCCCAGCCGGAAGCGGTGGAGAATGCCAAGGGGGCCCGCGTTTTCTACGGTCTGCTCGAAGCCAAAAAAGGGCGGATCCCGGACTGGGCCAAGATCGACGAGAAGGTCGGTCAGATTCACGTTCGCACGTTCCCAACCTACCACGACGCCGAGACCGGCGTGGCCCGTGGGAAAAACTCCGCCTTCATCGTCGAGGCGGACGGCCTGAAAATCTGCCACCTCGGCGACATCGGCCACGAACTCACCAAGGACCAGGTCAAGGCCCTCGGCCCGGTCGACATCCTGATGATTCCCGTCGGAGGCGTCTACACCGTCAACGGCGAGCAGGCCCGGAAGATCGTGAAGGCGATCAACCCCCGGCTCTACGTCCTCCCGATGCACTACGGCGTTCCCGGCTACGACGACCTTCTCCCCGCGGACGAGTTCCTCGACGGCCAAAAGAACGTCAAGAAAATGCTCTCCACCAACGAACTGAGCGTGCCGGTCGACATGAAGCCAGACCACTACACCGTCGTCCTCCTCGGGTGGAAGAAAGACGACGCACCGCCGAAGAAGTGATTGAAGAAACGGGGGTGAAGGATGGCCGTTTTGACGTCGCCGAATCCGTCCCGCACCTTGACTGACATCGACGCGTTTCGCCTGATGTTGTTTGGTCTGCTTGGCCTCGGATTGGCGTTGATTCTGGTCGGCGTCGTGTCCCCATCGTTCACGGAGGCTCAAAAGAAAGCTTGGCTGACGGAGGCCGAGCGGGATGACCCGAATATCAACCGGGTCACCACGAAACTTCTCACGCGAATGAACTTCGGAATTCGGGTATTCGGTTTCGGAGTTGGTACTCTGACTGTCGTTCTGAGTGGTACATCAATTTGGATTCTCGGGCGGAAATCCCGACCCGAATCGACGCCAGGGTCCCCAGATCGTCCCCCGTCAACTCCGAGGTCTTCCGGCCTGCAGATTCCGAAGCTGCTCGGGCTCGGAATTTCCTTTCTGGGGCTGATTCTCTCGTTGTGGGGTCAACAACTCGAGCGGGATTCTTTCCGCCCTCGCGAGCAACCGGAGATATTCACCGGGAATCCGTCTCTCTCAGAGAGGCAATTCGCGTCCGAAATCAAGGCTCTTGCGGTGCTCCTCGTCTTGCTTGGCCCGGTGGTGTGGCTGATCGCACATCGGGTCATTTCCCGTCGCTCGGGGAGCACCGAGTCCAGCTGACCCGTCCGGTTACCCCGCCCGGCGTTCGAGTTTCGCCCGGAGGTACGCCACCTGCCGGAGACGGACATCGTCTGGGGCGTCGAACTCGAAGGTCAGAGGTTCGCCGACGATCTGCTTGAGCAGGTTGAAGGCGAGATACCGCACCCGCAGATCCCGCCATTCCAGGGCTTCGAGCAGGGCGGGGACGGCCTGGGGTCCCCGGGCCAACAGTTCCTGGCCCGCACTTGCCGCAGCCTGCTCGTCGCGCAGCCGTTCCACGAGCCGACGGGTCTTTTCCTGTTCCAGAAGCAGATGCGTCGAGCCCGAGAATCCGCCCGGTCGGGGCTCGAAGACCGGGGAGCCGGGAAATGCGATCGGCGGCGGCAGCGTCGGTGCAGGCTTCGCGGGTGCCGAGGGCGAGGGCGGAATAGTGGCGGCCGGTCGAGGAACCGGCGGAACCGCAGCAACGGGTGCCGATGGCGTGGGAACAGCGGGTGCGAGCGGTGCCGGTCGACTCGGAGCCGGGGGAACCACTGGCGGAGCGGGACGAGGTGCAGGAACCGGAACAGGAACTGGCTTCGGCGACTCGATCTGCTCCTGCTTCGGAGTCGGCACAACCACCGGTTGCGGTGGAACGGCGGGCGTTCCCCCGGCGAACCCGGCGAGCCGGGCCATCAGCACATCGTCCTCAAACGTCGTCCCGAGGTACGCGTCGATTGCCACCTTGTCCCGGATGATCTTGTCCGGCGTCCCGTGGCAGACCACCTTCCCGTTGACGATCAGGTAAATTCGGTCCGCGGTTTTGACCACTTCCCGCACGTTGTGGTCCGTTAGAAGAATTCCAATCCCCGTCTCGGCGAGTTCGCGGATATTCGCCCGGATGTCCTCGGTCGTCTTCGGGTCGACGGCGGCAAACGGCTCGTCGAGCAGGATCAGCAGCGGCTCGCAGACCAGGCAGCGTGCGATTTCCAGCCGACGTTTCTCGCCCCCCGAACATCGCCCGGCGACGTTCTTGCGGACATGTGTGAGTTTGAAGCGGGCCAGTGCCTCTTCCGCCCGGTCCCACCGCTCCGACCGCGTCAGTTTCCGGCCGAGGGTCCGCGAAGTGGGCAGGGCTTCCAGGATCGCGATCAGGTTCTGCTCGACGGTGAGCTTCCGGAAAATGCTCTGTTCCTGGGATAGGTAGCCCATCCCGAGCCGGGCCCGGCGGAACATCGGCAGGGTGGTGACTTCCTGAGAATCGAAGAGGACCCGGCCACCGTTGGGGGTGATCTGGCCAGTCGTCATGCGGAAACTGGTGGTTTTCCCGGCCCCGTTGGGCCCGAGCAACCCCACGATTTCCCCGGGATTCACCTCATAGGAGACTCCGTCGACGACCTTGCGTTTGCCGTACCACTTTTCCAACCCCTGAGCTTCGAGCAAAGCCATCGCCGGGTCACTCCTTCGCTCCGTCTCCCGAGGCCGAGACGCAGACAGGCGTGGATACCCGATGTTGGCGGCGAGGACAAGCCCAGGGAGCGGGAGGGCAGGGCGACACATCGTTTGAATTTCGCGGAGAAAGTAGGTCACTCGCTCCGCGAGTGACTGCGATTTCACCTCTGGTATCCCTTGTTGCATTCTCGAGACATCATCCCGTCACTCGCGGAGCGTGTGACCTAGTTTGCAGAATGGCGTCGCCTCGCGGGAGGGTGTCCCTGCGGATTGGGGCATCTGACGGGAGGGCGAGGCTCCCGACGAGCCGGACTTCCTGCCCGAAATGGCTCCCCGGACCTCGGAAGTTCGGCTCGGCAGGAGCCTCGCCGTCCCGGTCGCCCCGTTGCCGCCAGAATTGGCCTGGCGGTTGCTTTGGGAAGTTCCGCCAGATCGCCCATCACTTTTCTCCGAGCTTGCATCCTCCAACGCGGGAGCTTCCCTGAGTCGAACCGGACCAGGAAGCTATCCGCGGGGGAACGCAGGCTTGCACGTTGATTCAGGAGATTGCAGAGATGTCCCGCAAGGCCAAGGCGAAAGCCCGCACCGATGTTTTCTCGAAGATCAACGAAACCGTACCACCTACTGCCGAATACTCCTTGTCCCAGATCGTTTACACCGTTCCCGACCAAGACGACGCGGATCTGGATTGGGAATCTGCCACGCCTCAACGGCCGGTGTTTGATGAGGATCCCAAATCGTCTTCCCTGCAACCGGAATCGAAACATCCGAAGAAGATCACGGACGACGAGATTCGGGCGCTAGCCTATGCCAAGTGGTCGGCAGCGGGTTGCCCGAGTGGGGACGGAATGCACTTCTGGCTCGAAGCGGAGCAAGAATTGCGATAGGAATTGGGTTAGGTCGGATGGTTCGACGATCCGCTACAATGCCCGGAATCGTTTGGCCATCCGATCGAGGTTCCCGTGCAAAACCGACTTCTTTCCTCCGCCGTTGCAGCGGTCGCCGTCGCACTCACAACTTGCGCTACCGCATTCGCCGAGGAACCCGGCTACGCCGGGGCGATGCGGAAAGTGGTGGCGAAAGGGAAGGGGAAATCGGGGGTCGTTCTCCACATCGGAGATTCGATCACCTATGCCGCCCCGTACGGCGCGTGGGCCCGGTACGGGGAGGGAAAAAGCGACGCCGATGTCGCCGTCCTCGGGTGGATGCACACCAACGCGAACAACGACACCGACGGCTGGCACCTTGCCCGCACCGACCACAAATCCGGCGGCCGGTCGATGACCGCCTGCAGCGGCATCCGCGCAGACGAACTTCGAGCCGGCTGCAAACGCGGACTGCCGAGCTTCACCAAGCTTCTCGATGACTACAAACCCCAGATCATCGTCCTGATGATCGGAACCAACGATGCCTCGGCGAGCCGGGAAAAGAAGGCCTACCTCGCCGACGTGACGGCGATGCTCGATTCCGCACTGGACAAGGGCGTCGTCCCGATCCTCACCACCATCCCGCCCCACCCCGGGAAACGCGACCTGGCGGCATCCTACAACGACGGCCTGCGGGCGATCGCGAAGCAGAAGGCGATTCCGCTCGTCGATTACGAAAAGGAAATCCTCGCCCGCCGGAAGGACGACTGGAACGGCACCCTGCTCGCGAAGGACGACGTCCACCCCACCGCCGGCATCGACAAGGTCACCCCCGCCTCCGCACCATCCGAGGCCAATCTCTCGAAGAGCGGCTACCTTCTCCGCTGTTTCCTGACGGTGCGGAAGCTCGGCGAGGTGAAGGCCACCCTTTTCGACAAACCCGAGAACAAAAAATGACGCCGGGGTTTCCCCGGGCCGAACGAAGAAATTGCGGATGGGATCAATCCACGGTTTCCCGGTAGACCCGGTCGAACTGCGGGGCGATGTGCCCGAAAACTTCGAGTAGCGCGGGGTCGAAGTGGCCCGGAGAGCGGGTGAGCATCTGGTCGACCGCCGCCGGATGGCTGATGGTCGGCTTGTAGACCCGTCGGCTCCGCAGGGCATCGTACACATCCGCCACCGCCAGCAATCGTGCCGAGAGCGGAATCGCTTCCCCCGCCAGACGGTCCGGGTACCCTTCGCCGTCCCAGCGTTCGTGGTGGTGACGCGTCAACTCGATCGCCGTCGCGAAGAAGGCGGTGGCGAAGGGGTAGCGGGACGCGACCTCGGCGAGGGTTTCCGCACCGATCGTGGTGTGCGATTGCATCAACATCCGCTCGTCGGATGTGAGCGGGCCGGGCTTGTTGAGGATGTGATCGGGAACCGCGACCTTGCCGATGTCGTGGAGCGGAGCAGCGGATTCGATCGCCTGCACCACGTCCGGATCGAGTCGGCCGGCAAACGCGGGTGTTGCCGCTGCCGCTTCCCCGAGAACCCTGCAGTAACGCTGCAATCGGATCAGGTGCCCGCCCGTTTCCGTCGACCGCTGACCGACGAGTTTCGCGAGCGCCAGAACCATCGCACTCCGGGCGTGAACCAGTTCCACGTCCCGTGCCCCGAGTGCGCGTTCCAAATCCGCGTTGGCACCGGCCAGTTGTCGGGCCAGCGTATCCGAGCGATCCTGGGCATCCTTCAACCGGAGCGCCGCCTGCACCCGGGCCCGAAGCTGAATGACGCTGAACGGTTTCGTGAGGTAATCGTCCGCCCCCGCCATCAGGGCCCGGGAAAGATCATCGCCCGATGACCGGCCGGACATCATGATCACTTTGAGGTGCGGAATCCGCGGTGCAGAGCGGATCTGGTGGAGCACCTGCACCCCGTTGCAACCCGGAAGATCGACATCGAGAAGAATCAGGTCGTACGGGGAATTCCCGGCTCGCAGCACCGCGTCGGAGCCGTTGGCGACCTCATCGCAATCGATCCGTTCCGTCACGAGCGCGAGTCGGCAGATTCGGCGGACGGCTTCCTCGTCGTCGACAATCAGGATGCGATGGGGGGCTCGACCGCTGGCCCCCTGGGCCGGCTGGAAGAGTCGGTGGACCCCGCTGGCAGGCGCAGTGGAATCGGATCGGCCGGCGGGGGTCCACCCCAGGAACGGGGCCAGTTCCCGGACCGCGGCCGCCGCCGTCGCCGTCCGCGAATCCCGGTCAAACGCCATCATCCGGCCCAGGGCATCGGCGAGGGCGGGTGGAGCATCCGGGCGGAAATCGGTCAGAACCGGAGGCTGGGCGGCACCCGCCGAGAAGGCAGGAGGCGAGAACGGGTCGTGGGCCGTCAGGGCGAAGAACAGCGTGGCCGCGAGCCCGAAGACATCCGCCCGCGCGTCGGCATCGCGGGGGTCGATCGCTTGCTCCGGGGGCATGTACGCCGCCGTCCCGATCCGGGCCCCGTCTGCGGTCAGTCGATCCCCGGCGGTCGGAAGACGAGCGACCCCGAAATCGAGCAGTTTCGCCTGCCCGTCCGGGGTAACGAGGATGTTGGAAGGCTTGATGTCCCGGTGCACCAGGCCGTGTCGGTGGGCTTCCGTGAGTGCATCGGCGATCTGGCTGCCAAGCTGGCACGCCCGGGCGATCCCCAGCGGCCCTTCGCGGGTGACGAGATCGTCCAGGTCCCGGCCGGTGACGAATTCCATCACGAGGTAGGGAATCGTTTCCCCATCCGGGCCGGCGTGAGGCTCCTCCCCGGCATCGATCGCAGCCACGATGTTGGGGTGCCGCAAGCTCGCGACGGCCCGCACTTCCTGGAAGAACCGGTCAACCGCCCGCCCGGTGCGTGGGCCATCCGCCAAAAGGGTTTTGACGGCCACGGGATTTCGGAGCTTGGTGTGTTCCCCGCGGAAGACCGCCCCCATCCCGCCGGTGCCGATCTTTTCCAGCAGCCGATAGTTCCCCAGCACCAGCCCGGCGACGGCCCCGGCCCGGATTCGCCCGGCCTGGAACGGCGTCACAAGTCGCCGGGCGAGCAACCGGTCCGCGAGGGTCGGCAGATCGGGGGAAGAGGTGAGGGTCGCGCGATCCTCCGGGGAAAGCGTCTCCCACGCCTCCGCCGCGATCGCACCCGCCAACAGAATCCGACGCAGAATCGCGGCGGCCAAATCCCGCGAGGAGGGAGGGCCCGAGCTCACGATCGATGAGTCTGATTGCGACACGATCGGGAACCTCGTCGCGGGGCGGACCAGACGTGTACCCGAGAGAAAACTAGCCAGCCGAGGGGTGTCAGGCAATTACCCCGGCTTCCCGTCTCCCTGCTGTTTCACCACCGTTTCGAACCACGATCGCCCGGTTTCGCACAACTTCACTTCCGCCGGAAGCGGGGCGGTGTAGTCGATCTTCTCCGCGAAACTCCCCTGCTCGTAGGCCCGCATAAACGCGATTTGCAGATCGATCACCGTATCCCGGTCGTCAGCCGCCAGCGGGAGTTTGAACTTGGGCAGACGTTTCGCCACCGTCGCAGTGTAAATCTCGTACCGATCCGGCGTCGCTCCCCGAGTTACCGTGACGGTGTAGTCGGATTCCGGAAGCCCATCCCGGTTGAAATCGAGCGTCGGCTTCCCCTGCGTCACCAGATCGATCTCGACGCACCCCGCCCGGTCCCGACCGGCCTCTGTTCGCTGGGTCAGATACGCGGACCGACCTCCGGGCGTGGTTTTGTTTGCAGGAGACACCACCTCGACCAGTGTGACGAGCTTGCTATCCGATCGCGAGCGGATTTCGATCATTTCTTCGGAGTGCGATTCCCGCAGCACGGAAGTAAACAACGGCGTCTCGGTGGTGTACTGACGGGGCACGATGCGGGCGCGATAGCGGTCGACTAGCCCGGGCAGAAGAAGCTGGTACAGGCCGGCGACGAGGTGGTGGTGGAACTCCGGCCAGAGTTTCGGATCTTCCAGGAACGGGTCCATCCCGGGAAACGGGCTGGGCATGTTCGCAACCTCCGACAGCGGAACAGGTCGAGTCGCAAGGCTCGGTCGTAGGCGGTGCTAGATTGTACCTCTTCCCCGAGCCCAGTGAGAAGAGGGCACCCGGACGAGTTGGGTTCGGAGAGGCTTCGAAGGCCGACGGGAAAACGACAAACCCCACGGAACCAGCCGTGGGGAAGAGTTTCGAGCCGGGAAAACTGCGATTTCCGGAATTACCGCATCGCGAGCCCCGGCAGCGGGCCGAGGAGCCCTTGGGGACGGGCCAGCGGAACGAGCGGCGGGAGATTCACCAGAGCCGGCTGGCCGAGGTTGTTGCCGAGACCCCCGAATCCCACGGGGTTCGCCACTCCGAACGGGTTTGCCGCCAGGTTCGGATTCACACCCAGAGCGGGATTCGCGAGAAACGGGTTCGGATTCACCACCGGATTCAGGTTCAGGAACGGGTTCGGGTTGATCACCGGGTTGGCGAGGAACGGGTTCGGATTGATCGCCGGGTTGGGGAGGATCGGGTTGACCGACAGCGGGTTGGTGGCCCACGGCGAGAACGGCCCCTGGGTCAGGCCCATCGTCCATGCGGGGCGGATGGTGACGCCGGTGTAGGGGTTGTAGACCCCGCCCGAGAGCGGGTTGGTGTAGCTTCCGGTCCAGAAATCGCGGGCGTATGTTGTGCCGTCGGGCCGGACGAATGTGTCGGTGTAGGGGTTGTAAATCGTCCGGGTGCTCGGATTGACCTGGATTCCACTCGGGAACCGCACGTACTTTCCGGGATCCTTGCTGATCGCGATCGGCGGGGTGTAGGTCGAGGGGAGGATGGTGGGAACGCCCCAGGGGTTCTGCACGATCGCGGGCGGGGTGTAGAGCGGCGGGGTGATCACCGTCGGTGTCGGGCGGTAAACGTATGCCGGGGGGGTGACCACGCCCACAACAGGTTGTCGGGGTGCAACCGGTCGGGGTTGGGGAGTGGGTTGCGGCGGCTTCGGGGCGGTTCGACCTTGTGCCCGAGCCACATCCGCAATCCCGAGCAGCGTCGCGGTTGCTGCGATTGTTCCCAGAATCCACTTTTGGGTGCTGACTTTCCCTGGCATGACCGTCTCCCGTTTGAGCGTCTTCGCAGTGTAGAACACTTTCGCCACACCGGCGTTGGTGGGAAACGGGAACTTGAGCCAAACCTGCGCGAATTTCGGAACTTCTTGGGATAACCGGGGTCACTTCCCCTTCTTCGGGCGGTGCTTGTCGAACTGCTCCTTGAGTTTTTTGAACTCGGCCTCGACTTCGAGATAAGCCTTCTCGGCCCGTTCGAGTCGCTCTCCGGCGGCAGCTTGCTCCGCCTTCGGGGCATCGGGGTTCTCCAGAACTTCCTTCAGGATCCCGCGAAGCAGTTCCAGCCGGGCGGTCGCGGCCTTGAGTTTGGCGTCGGCGGCCGCCAGTTGGGGCGGGTACGGCAACACGCGGATTCGCAGCGGCTCGGAGGTAACCGACACCTTCGAAAGCGATTCGAGCTCGGTGAGCGTTTTTTCGCCCTCTTTCCCCTGGGCGACATCCTTCGGGCCCTTGGGGTCGAAGCGGTAGACCAGCGTGATTTCGTACACCGAAGGCTGGTGGAGATCGAAGAAATCGCCTGCCGCGAACGGGAGGAAGAGGGGCATCTCTTCGCCGGGTTTGAGAACGACGATCTCGCCCCCCTTGATGGGGGACTTCCGGGGGTCGAACTCGCCGCGGCCCGAGACTTTCGGGGTCAGTTTCTGCTCGTTCGCGGTCGCCGCCCACTCGTACCGCACCTTCCGGAACCCCTCCTGGGAGCCATCGAGGGGGATCACGAAACGTGCCGGTTCTTTCCCCCGATTGCGGACCGTCGCCCGGATTCGCGTCAGTTCGTCCGGGTAGAGTTGCGACGGACCCGTCAGTTCGATCACCAGCGGGCTGCGATCTTCCGGTTCAGCCAGAGCCGACGAAGCCATTCCGAGGAGGATTCCGAAGCAAACGACGTGACGCACGGGTGCCTCCCGGGAAAATGGGTACGGGGAAGACGACCAACCGTTCCGGATCCAACGGCGAGGGGTGTGGCTTCGAAGTCGGACACTCCCTCCGGGAGTGTCTGCGATCTCACCACTTGAGGTGCGTGTTGCATTCTCGGGACCTGATCCCATCACTCGCGGAGCGAGTGACCGACTTTGAGGAACTGCATCGCTCGCCATCTGGTGGGCTGGTCTGCCATGTTCGACATTGGGCAGGTAGAATGCGTGTACCTACAACCTGCTCGGTTTGCTCATGACGCGTGGCCCGCAGACGAAGGCGCTTCTTCAAGCGCAGCGACAACTCGGCCGGGATCTGGTCAGTCGCGAGTTTCCGCTCCCGATCGACCAGACGCTTCGGCTGGGTCGAGAAGCCCGGATGAATCCGGGGCACCCGCAATTCAACCCGGATTACGGGTCGGATCTGGTGTTCCGGGAAGACGACCACATCTCGAATTTCCACGTGACGGTGAAATGGGACGGGAACCGGCTCTTCGTGCAGCGATGGAAGTTTGCGAAGAACCGGGTGTTGGTTCTCGACCGCGACGACCCGGACGTCCGTCGGCCGCAAGACGAGTTCTATCTCGCGGTCTACGAGCAATTCCAGATTGGCAGCACGCTTTTCACGCTGATGCCGGACGCCGCCCCGATCGAGCGGACGTGTTCCGGTCAGGAACTGGACGAGCTCGAATTCGTCGACCCCGCCCCGCGGGTGGAGGCGCTCTCCACGCTGCCGGACATGATCAAGCTTTCCCCGAACGAGCAGGAACTCGAGGAAGAACTGCTGCGTGTGATTCTCCGGGGGATTCCGCGGGCGGACGTGTCGGCGATTGTTTCCCTTTCCCTGGGGAAAGGGGCGGAGGACACATCACTTTCGGTTCGCGGCTTGAAGTGGCGGACCCGGCAGCTCAAGCCGTTCCAGCCCAGCCGTCGGCTCGTGATCCGGGCGGTTCGCGGGTACGAGAACGTGCGGTACGCCTGGCCTGCGGGGTCTTCCCACGCGGGGGAATACGCGACCGTCACGCCCGATGCGGACTGGGCGTTGTGCGTCCGGTTGCAGGGGCACGCCGACGACGGGCTGTACGTCGCCGGGCGGTCGACCGCGGTTCCCTTCGACCCCGGCTCTTCCGACGCCCGGATGGACGGTGACCTGAAGTTCGCGAAACTGGCGGCGGACATCTACGCCGGGCTGCGGGATCTGCGGAATCTCCAGCAACGGGAGGCGTTCCTTTTCCAGATGCTCTCGCCGGAAGTGCGGACGGCGTGTCAGCGGAAATCGTTCGAGGATGTGACCTGCCCTCGGGAACTGCCGGTGACCGTGCTGTTCTGTGACCTTCGCGGTTCGGTGCGGGCGATCGAGAAAGGGGCGGCGGACCTGGCGGCGACCTGGAAAACCGTCTCCCAGGCACTCGACGTGATGACGGCGGCCATCGTGGAATCCAACGGCGTGATCGGGGATTTCCAGGGGGACGCGGCAATGGGTTTCTGGGGCTGGCCGCTCCCCCAGGAAGACCAGATCGAGCGAGCCGCCAAGGCCGCTCTCACCATCCGCAACCGCTTCGCCGGTTTCTCGCAGGATCCCTCCCACCCTCTCGCCTGCTTCGTTTGCGGAATCGGCCTCGCTCACGGCCCCGCAATTGCCGGCAAGCTCGGCTCCACGGACCAGATGAAGATCGGCGTCTTCGGGCCCGTCGTGAACCGGGCAGCCCGCCTCGAATCCGCGACGAAACGCATGAAGGTGCCGATCCTCGCCGACGAGGCGGTGACCTGCGGCCTCGCAAACAAGCCCCACCTCTGCCGGGTTCGCAAAGTTGCACGGGTGATCCCGGAGGGGATGGACAAACCCGTCCTGATCGGGGAGTTGATGCCCCCGGAAGGAACCGGTCCAACCCGGGCACTTTCCGAGGCCCACCGCAAGATCTACGAGGCCGCCCTCGACCGCTTCCTCGCCGGCGACTGGGCAACATTCCTGCGGGTGACGTCGGAGCTGGAGGAGGACGGTCCCGTCGACTTCGTGAAGCGGTACATCTCGACGCATTGCACGCCGGAGGGCCGCCCGCCGGAGGACTGGAGCGGCGGAATTCCGGTGATGAAATAGTCGAGAAAATCCCAGCCTGGTGGGGTTGTGACGGTCGTGCGGTAGCGATTCTTCCTGATTTTCCCAGTTTGCCTGATTTCGCGGGTATTGCGGGTGCCTACTTTACCGGCACAACCGCTATCCTCCTACCCGCGTGATCCGCATGGCTTCCCATGTGCTGTGGCGCTTCTCGTCGGCCGGCCCCGAACGGCTCGAAGCCCGAGACCTACCTGCCGCCGACTTCCGGACGTTGCCGATCGTCCCGCAGATCGACGGTGCGATGCAGGCTCACCTGCAGGATGTGGTGGAAGCGGGGGCGGCTCAGGGGCGGAAACTCAACGTCCTAGCCAAGGCCGGGGACAGCATCACCTCTTCCGTCACGTCGAATTTCCTGGTTCCGCTCGGAAACGCCGGCTACAACCCCGCGTTCTACGGACTTTCTCCGGATCTCATCCAGACGTGGTCAACGTATCTCGCCCCGATTCCGGGTGGAAACTCCTACTCCCGAAACAGCCTCAGTGCGTTCCCCGGCTGGCAGTCGGGAAACCTCGTTTCCACGGTTGCCAGCGAAATCTCAGCGACCCAGGCCGGTGTCGCCCTCCTCATGATCGGCACCAACGACTGGGCCGCCGCCAACCCGGACCTCTACCGCTCGAACCTCCGCCAGATCATCGCCACCTACCTCAGTCTCGGCGTCGTTCCGATCGTCTCGACCATTCCGGACAGTTACCTTTCTGCCACGACCTCGGCGTGGGTTTCGGTCGCAAACCAGGTCATTGCGGACGTCGCGGAGGAGATGGACGTTCCCCTGTGGAACTTCTGGCTCGCCACGCAGACGCTTCCGGGTCACGGCATCGGCGACACGATCCACCCCAACACCGCTCCCACCGGCGGCGGCGATTTCTCCGCAATCGGGCTCGCGTTCGGGTACAACGTCCGCAACCTGACCGCCCTGCAAGCCCTCACGAAGGTCCGGGAAGTCGTGTTCGAGGATGCGACTCCGGACGGCGCCGGTGTTTCCGGGCTCACACCCTGGCGGCCACTCGACGGTCTCGCTTTCGCGGCGACGGGAAGTTCCCGTGGGGATGCCCCAATCGTGACGATCTCCGACCCCCGTACCGGGGAGGTGCTGTCGCGATTCCTCGCCTACGACGCGGGGTTTCTCGGCGGGGTCAGCGTGGCGGTTGCGGACGTCGACGGTGACGGCGTCCCCGACATCGTGACCGGGGCCGGCCGGGGCGGTGGGCCGGTGGTCAAGGTTTTCTCGGGAACCGATGGCCGGGAAATCGAGTCGTTCTTCGCTTTCGAGCCCACTTTCTCGGGTGGTATCTCGGTCGCGGCCGGGGATCTCGATGGAGACGGCATCGCCGAAATCGTCGTTGGCGCCGGGGTCGGCGGCGGCCCGCGGGTCCGCGTCTTCCGGGGGGGAACCCGCGAAGTCGTCCAGGATTTCTTCGCCTTCGAGCCCACTTTCCTGGGTGGTGTGCGGGTCGCGGTCGGGAACTTCCGCGGGGTCGGCACCGGTTCCGATATTGTCGTCACCCCGGGGCAAGGAGGGGGAAGCCTCGTCAAGCTCTTCGCCGGGTCGGACGGTTCGCTCGTGCAGGTCTTCGAGGTTTTCGAGTCCGCGTACCGGGGCGGGTTGACCGTGGCAGTCACCGATGCGAATCAGGATGGAAGCGACGATCTCGTTCTGGGAGCGGCGAGCGGGTCGACGCGGGTGCGGGCGATCTCGGCAGGCGGGGCGGACCTCGCCAACTTCTTCGCCAGCGGCTCGAGTCGGCAGGGCGTCCGCGTCGGGAGCGTTTTCGCCGGGCCCGGAAAGGTGACGGCGGTCACGGCCACGTCGGCGAATCTGTACAATATCCAGGATCTGTCTGAGGATGTACTCCCTCTCCACGGGGTGCTGGTGTGAGCCGGCAGCCCACTCTACGGGTGTTGCCGTGCAACCTCCTTTTGCGTTTTTGACGGACTTCACGGATGCCTCGCGGTGCGCTCACCGCGTCTTCGAGTGCCTGGGGAAAGCGGCGGAGAACCCCGGGCACCCCTTCCGGGCGTTTGCGGTCGCGACCACTGACCCGGCGGGAGCCCCCGAGCTTCGCACCGTGATTCTGCGTGGGTTCGATCCGGCATCCCGGGAACTGCGGTTCTACACCGATTCGCGGAGCCCCAAGTTCGACTACCTCACCCGGCAACGCCTGGCTGCCCTGCTCTTTTACGACCCTTCGACCCGGCTGCAGGTGCGGACGCTGACGCGGGTGACGGTCCACCATCGCGACGCGGAGTCGGCCCGGGTGTGGTCGGAAACGCGGGGGGAAAATCGGATCATGTACGCGGAGCTGTACGCCCCCGGTGCCGAGATCCCGCCGGACGTGGAAACGGCCCACCCCGCGGTGCCGCCAACCGACGACCCGTTCGCGTTCGACAATTTCGCGGTGGTTTCGTGCGTCTTCGATTCTTTCGACGTGCTGGAACTCAGCCCCATCGGCAATCGCCGGGCCGTGCTAACCTGGGACGAGGCAGGCGTCAGACTGACGCGGCTCGCCCCGTGACGGCGAATTCCCGTGCGGAAGTTCGACGCATGTGCCAGGCTTGTTCGCGGGTTGATGGAGACCAGCATCTCGCCACAGGGTAACACACGCTCTTCGAAAATAGACTTTCCTCTGAGCAGCCCTCTCGGAAATCCGTCGATGTCGAAACTCCTCCGCAAGGACCTGGCGCGGGACTTGCCCCATCGGGGTGGGCTCGATGACCGGGAACTGCGGAAGGATGGTCTGGATGGAAGCGATTCACCCACGAGAAGAAGTTGAGACGCGTGAGGAGTACACTCGCCGGGTGGTGATCGCGGTGGGAATCGTGGTGCTCACGGTTGCCGTTGGGACGGTTTTTGTCTTGATCTCGGACGTGTTTTTCCTGTTCTATGCGGCAATCTTGTTGGCGATTCTGCTGCGTGCGGGGGTGAATTTCCTTTCGCGGCAAACCGGGATGAGTTCCAACCTCGCCCTGGCTGTGGTGCTGATCCTGATCGCGATTGTTCTTGCGGCCGCCGGGTATTTTTTCGGCACCATGGCGGTCTCGCAATGGAATCAATTGACCGACCAGATTCCCCGATCACTCGATCACCTGCGGGAAAGAATGCACTCTTCCGCCTGGGGTCAGAGTCTGCTCAGTCGGCTTCCCTCGGGCCAGGACATCATGAGTCTTGGAAGCGGGTCGATGGCGGGCCGGGTGGCGTCGTTCTTCACGACGACCCTGGGCATTCTCGGGAACCTTTTCGTTCTCACGTTCCTGGCGATTTACCTGGCCGCGGCTCCGGGAATGTATCGCGAGGGAGTGGTGCGGCTCGTGCCGCCGGCCCGCCGAAGTCGAGCACGGGAAGTTCTGATCACCACCGGCGAAAAGTTGAAGTACTGGCTGCTCGGTCGGCTTGTTTCGATGGCGACGGTTGGCACGATCGTCGGCGTCGGACTGGCCATCATCGGCGTGCCGCAATTCCTGATCCTCGGCTTGCTCGCCGGCCTCCTGTCGGCGATCCCTTTCCTGGGCCCGATTTTGGGGGCGATTCCGGGTTTGCTCATCGCACTGATGCACGGTGGCGACGTCGCACTGTGGGCGTTACTCGTCTACGCCTTGTCCCAGTGCGTGGAGAATTACCTCGTCACGCCGCTGGTTCAAGAGCGGATGGTCAGCATGTCACCGGTGGTGACGATTGCATCCATCACGGTCATCGGCACGTTATTCGGGGTGCTCGGAATGATCGTGGCCAGCCCGCTCGCGGTTGCGATCCAGACGCTCATACAGACCCTCTACGTCGAGGATGTGCTCGGCGACGAGACAGAAACCGATGATGAATCCGCTTGAAACAACGGAGGTTCCGATGTTCTTCGATAACTGGCACGGCCTGGAACGGGCGGGGATCGTCGGCGTCTTCGCCTACCTCGGGTTGATCCTTCTGCTCCGGGCGACCGGGAAACGGACCCTCTCGAAGTTGAACGCCTTCGATTTCGTGGTCACGGTTGCCCTGGGCTCGACGCTGGCAACGGTCCTTCTCACCGAGAAAGTGGCACTCCTCGAGGGTCTTGCGGGGTTCGCGGTGCTGATTCTCCTCCAGATGGTCGTCACCTGGCTATCGGTGCGATCCCGAGTCGTCCGGCGGATGGTGCGGTCGGAGCCCTCGCTGTTGTTTTTCCGCGGGGACTTTCTTCCGGAAATGCTAACCGACGAGCGGGTAACCGAGAACGAGGTTCTGCAGGCGGTACGGGCCAGCGGGCGTGGGAGCCTCGACGACGTGGAGGCGGTGGTGCTGGAATCGGATGGAAGTCTGTCGATCATCACGTCGGGGATTCAAACCGCCTCCGCTCTCCGAGGGGTAGCGGCACCGCGAAATGTTGCGGTGCGGATCGGCACGGTTTGAGGTGCACTTCCGCGGCCTCGCGTCCGATGGTTCCTCGGTACGAGTTACAAGGCCATTTCCGCGGGCAGAAGTTTCTTCAGAGCATGGCGAGCACGGTGGAGACGGGTCTTGATCACGGTTTCGGTCGTTCCCAGTTTGGCGGCTGTCGCTGCCGTGTCGAGCCCATCCAGATCCCGAAGGCGGAGCACCGATTGGTGGGCCGGCGGGAGACCATCAAGGGCGATTTGCACCTGTCGAGCGGTCTCCGCACGCTCATGAGTCAGCGGGTCCTGTCGAGCGGGAACGTCGAACGCGGCTTCGAGGGAGACGGTTGGCCGTTGCCGGCGGGACCGGAGTTTCATCAGGCAGGCGTTGACCGTGATCCGGTGGAGCCAGGTGCGGAGGCGAGCGGTGCCGGCAAACTTGCCCATCGACCGGAACGCTGAGACGAACGCGTCTTGAACCGCGTCGGCGGCGTCATCCGTGTCACCGAAAAACTTTCGTGCGACCGCAAGCATCGCTCCAGAATGGGTGCGGAAAAGCGTCTCGTAGGCCGCGTTGTCGCCATTTCGGAGGCCGGCAAGCAGGTCGGCTTCGGTCGTCTGGATCGGTTCCACGGCGTGTCTCGTTCGGTGCGCGGTTGACTCCTCAACGGGTGGGAAAGCGATTGCCATGCCGACCCGGATTTCGGGTCTGAAGTGGGCCAATTCACTGGAAAAACGGGGAACTCCGGATCGGGGTGGGGTGAGCCCCACGACATTTCGTGGGATCCCACGAGGCGTCGTGGTCAGGAACCGTCGGCACTTGGCCGGGCGATGCCGAGCTTCTTGAGCCGGCTGCGGAGCGTGTTCGGGTGCATCGCCAGGGTTCGGGCGGCCCCGTTCGGCCCCTCGATGACCCAGTTCGCGGCCGTCAGCACGCCGAGGATGTGATCCCGCTCGACCGCGACGAGGCTCTGCCCACCGGTGGCAGGTGGCGGGTCGGGCGGCGACACCGGGAGAACCTCTGGGTCGATCTCGAGGTTCGGACCGTCCGCGAGGATGACCGCACGTTCGATCACGTTTTCGAGCTCGCGGATGTTTCCCGGCCACCGGTAGGCCGTGAGCAGGCTCATCGTCTCCGGGGCGACGGCCGTCACCCGCTTCCCCATCCGGGCGGCGAACTTTGCGACGAAGAAATTCACCAGCAGGGGGATGTCGTCGGAGCGGTCGCGGAGTGGCGGCAGGCGGACCGGGAACACGTTGAGGCGGTAGAAGAGGTCCTCCCGGAACGTCTTCTCTTTCACCATCTCCGCCAGATCCCGGTTCGTTGCCGCGATGACCCGGACATCGACCCGGACCGGGGCGGTACCGCCGACCCGCTCGATTTCGCGTTCCTGGAGCACCCGCAAGAGTTTCGCCTGGGCGTCGAGGGGGAGTTCACCGACCTCGTCGAGGAAGAGCGTCCCCCCGTCGGCGAGTTCGAATCGCCCGGGTTTTCGGGAAAGTGCCCCGGTAAACGCTCCTTTTTCGTGCCCGAACAATTCGCTCTCGACAAGCCCCGCGGGAAGAGCGGCACAATTGAGTTTGATGAGCGGCTTCGTTGCCCGGGGGCTGGCCGAGTGGACGGCGCGGGCGATCAATTCCTTCCCTGTCCCGGTTTCGCCGTGAACCAGCACGGTCGAATCGGTGGCGGCCACGCGGGAAACTCGCTGCAAGACGGTGACGAGCGAGCCGCTTCGGCCGACGATCGCATCGAAGTTGTGGTCCGCCTTGATCTCTTCTTGCAGGTACAGGTTCTGGGCCGCGAGACGGGCTTTTTCGCGTTCGGCGAGCACTCGCTCGGTGACGTCCGTGCCGACGACCCGGCCGCCGACAACTTCTCCGTCTGGGCCGAGGTGCGGTCGGACCCACAGAGCGAGCCACAACGGCGACCCGTCGGCTTTGGTGAATTCGACCTCGATGCCGGACACCGACTGTCCGCCGCGGTAACGGTCGAGAAGCGCGAGCATGACCCGTTTCCCGGTCGGTGTTTCCGGGGCATGGTGTGCAAGGCATGAGCCGACGAGTACCTCGGGTGGCCGGCCGAAAAGTTCGACGGCGGCCCGGTTGACAGACGCGAGGCAGCCGCCGGCATCGAGCGAAACGTAGGCCGTCGGGGCTTCCTCGTACAGGTCGCGGAACCGTTCCTCGCTCGCTCGCAGCATCCGATCCATCCGCAGCCGGTCGAGTTCCGCGGCGGCCCGTGCGGCGAAGATCTGGAATGTAAACAAAAGCCTCGGTTCCGACGGCATCGGCTGGGTGTCGAACACGCACAGGTGGCCGAGAATCTGCCCGGTGGCATCGCGGAGCGGAACGCCAAGGTAGCTCTCGACGGTCGCAGCACTCGGGTCGTTCGGAAATTTCTGGCGAACGCCGGTTGGGTGGTGGCAGAACTTGCCCGCGAGCACGTCCTCGCAAGGGGTGCCGGGCAGGTCCCACTCGTCATTCGGAACGAAGTCGCCGCCAGCCCAGAACGCGAGTGTCCGGACCCGCGTGTTCGAGCCGGCGAATTCGGCAACGAACGCGTTCGGGACCCGCGTTGCCAGGCTGAGATTGCGGACAAGGGCGCGAAAGAACTCGTCGCCCGTGTGTCGGGCAGTCCCTTCGACGATTGCTCGAAGGGCATCGACCTCATCGCGGTCGGGAATCGCGGAATTCGGCATGGATCCTCTGGTGTAACCCCGGGGGAGGTGCAGGCATCCTACTCGGGAGCAAACCATTCACGAACCCCCCTGAGGGCCGAGTCATGACCTCTGCTTCCGAACCTGCGTTTCCCCAAACGACCCCACCCGCGGGCGAGGCCTGCCCCGTCGGCGGATGCCGGTGGCACAGGTACGCCGTGATCGTGCCATGGAGTGCTCAGATTCTCGTCGCCGTGATATTGATCCAGACGCTCTACTTCAAGTTTACCTACGCCCCGGAAACCCAGGTGATCTTCGCGGACAAGGGGGGTCGGCCGGCGGCGACGGCGGTTGGCGTGCTCGAACTGGTGGCGGCCATCCTGCTCCTGACCGGCGGCCGATGGGCTGCGTTCGGGGCAGTTCTCGCGATCGGCCTGATTTCCGGGGCGATCATGACCCACCTCACCTCGCTCGGAATCGCCATCAAAGATCCGACCACCGGCGAAAGCGACGGCGGATTGCTCTTCGGGCTGGCGATCACCGTCTTCCTCGGTTCCCTCGTGGTGCTGGTGTTCCGGTGGACGACGCTCCCACTTGCCGACCGAATTCGAGGATGGCTGTAACCTCTGGCGAAACCCGGCATCAAACACGCACGTTCTCGAATCCACGGAATCGCACGATGTTGACGCCCTCTTGTTCTTTGGGCCTGACCGCACAATCCGCCGCACCTCTGGTCGGGCTGCTCCGCCAGCTGGGGAATCTCGTCGAGTCGCTGACCGATGCCGAGTATTCCCGCAAACCCGTTGGCGTGGTGACGAGCAGCATCGGCGGTCATGTCCGGCACAACCTCGACCACATCGACGCCCTACTTCGGGGGCTGCGTGTCGGCGAGATCGACTACGACCACCGCGAACGTGGGACTGCGATCGAGACGGATCGCCAGGAAGCACTTGCCGCGATTTCCCGGCTGGAATGCGAGGTGGACGGGTTCCCGTGGGAGGAAGCGCCCGCGGAACTCGAACTCACCACGCTGCTCGCCCCGGACGTTCCGCCCTTGCGGGTGGCCACGAACCCCAGCCGGGAACTCGCGTTTGTGGTCAGCCACACGATCCACCACAACGCCCTGATCGGGGTGATGGTGAAGCTTCTTGGCCGCGTTCCCCCCGCCGACTTCGGGTATGCCCCGTCGACGGTCGCCCACCTGCGGAGCCAGCGATGTGCACGCTGACCATCGTCCCTCTCGCTGGCGGCAGACTCCGGGTCGGGTTCAACCGCGACGAGCGACGAACCCGGCCGACCGGGACGCCACCCGAAATTCACACCCGGGACGGACGGAATGCAATCTACCCCACCGACCCGGAATCCGGTGGAACGTGGCTGGCGGTGAACGATGTCGGCCTGATTCTGGCTCTCTTGAACGCGACCCCGCCATCTTCGCCCCCGTTTCGCGGCCGTCGCAGTCGCGGTGAGATCATCCCCGCTCTCCTCAACGCCGACACGCCTGCCGATTCCCTCGCGAAGTTCGACCCCCTTTTCCGTTTCGCCGACTTTCCCCCGTTCCGGCTCGTGCTCGTGGGGCAAGGGGTCGTCGCGGACATGCGATGGGATGGCCAGGAACCGATGGTGGTCAACCGCTTGCTCGGCAACGTACCGCTTCTTTTCACGTCGTCCGGGCTCGGCGATCACCTCGTCGAGGGTGTCCGCCGGGAACTCTTCGATGCGATGTTCGCAGCCAACCCGTCCGAGTGGCCGGCGGTGCAGGACGCATTCCACCGGCACCGCTGGCCGGGGAGGGAACATCTTAGCATCGACATGAGCCGAGACGACGCACGGACCGTCAGCCGAGCCGTGATCGAACTCGACGACGACACGGCAACCTTCCGCTATGCGGACACGGCCGACGCGGGGGGCGAATCGGTGGCGACCCTTCCATTCCAGTTCGCGGGTGCCCGATGAGTGATTTCCTCCCCCTCGAAGCCGCGGCGATGGCCGGGTCACTGGCGCTGATCTCGGCGATCGTTCTGGCAACGTTCGTCTCCGAAGATTTGACGTGCGTCAGCGTCGGCTTGTTGATCGCGGCCGGGAAAGTGGAGTGGTTCCCCGCCCTCGCCGGGTGCTTCGCCGGGATCGTGCTCGGTGACTTCGGGGTCTGGCTCATCGGCTGGATCGGCGGACGCGGCATCCTCCGGTGGCGGTGGGCAAAGCGGATCCTACCCGATGCGAAGCTCGTCGAACTTTCCGGAGCCCTCTGCACCCACAGCGGGCGGGCCGCTGTCACGTCCCGATTCCTCCCAGGGACGCGGGTGCCGCTGTTTCTCGCAGCCGGCATCCTTGGCACCTGTCCGTACCGGTTCTTGCCCTGGGCGTTTCTCGCCGCCATGCTCTGGACGCCCCTCATCGTGTTCGGTGTCGCCCTGACCGGGGCATCGCTCGGTGGGCTCGGGTGGCTCGCTTTCCCCATCCTCGGGATCACGGTCTTCGCCTCGATCAAGACCGTTCCGAAACTGACGACCCGCATGGGCCGAGCGAAGCTGATCGCGTCGGTTTCGAAACTCTGGCGATGGGAATTCTGGCCCGCCTGGGTCTTTTACCTCCCGCTTGTCCCGTGGTTCGCGCTGCTCGCGATCCGCTACCGGAGCCTGACCGTGTGGACGGCAGCGAACCCGGGCATCCCGGCGGGCGGCGTCGTCGGCGAGTCGAAGGCGGACGTGCTTGCACAGGTTCCCGCGGAATTCGCGGTTCTGACGGTCCTGGTCCCGGCGGGGGAACACGCCGAGCGCGTGCGAATCCTGAGAAAAGCCTGGGAAACCTGGGGTTTCCCACTGATTCTCAAGCCAGACCAGGGCTACCGTGGGGCCGGGGTGCGGAAGATCACCGACGCCGTCGCCGCCGAGAAATACCTACTCGACGCTCCCGGGGCGGTCGTCGCACAGCCGTTCCACCCTGGCCCCTTCGAGGCCGGCGTCTTCTACTACCGCATCCCCGGCGAGCCGCACGGCCACATCTTCTCGATCACGGACAAGGTCTTCCCCGCCATCGTCGGCGACGGTGTATCGACGCTCACGAATCTGATCTGGTCGCACCCCCGATACCGGATGCAGGCCGCCACCTTCCTCACCCGCCACTCCGCCATCGCCGACCGTGTTGTCCCCGCGCTGGAAACCGTCCCACTCGCGATGGCCGGGAACCACTGCCAGGGGACCCTGTTCCGGGATGGTGGACACCTGGTGACCCCCGAACTCGAGGCCGCGTTCGATCGGCTCGCCCAATCGGTATCTGGCTTCTACATCGGCCGGTTCGATGTTCGATACACCGACGCTTCGGCCTTCCGGCAGGGCCGCGGGTTCGCCGTCCTCGAACTCAACGGCGTCACCTCCGAGTCGACCAACCTCTACGACCCGACCTGGCCCATCTGGCGAGCATACGCCACCCTGTTCCGGCAGTGGGCGATCCTGTTCCAAATCGGCGACCTCAACCGCCGGGCCGGCCACCGACCCCACGGCGTAAGGGAACTCGTCGAGTTATTGCGAACCTTCTACCGTGACCGCACGCCCCCAACGCCGGCAGACTGATGTGCCTCGCCCGTTCCCTTTTGTTCCCCTTCGGAGTTCTCCAAATGCTGACCTGCCTTCGCGTCAGTTTCCTGGTCCTGAGCATTGCCGCCCTGGGCTGTGCGACCGCGACCCCGGGCATCTCGTCCGGTGCCCCCGACCAGAAAGACAAGCCGCCCGCCGTCGGCGATGAAGCGAAAGACTTCGAACTTCCCGCCCTGGTGGGGGACCCGGTGAAACTGTCGAAACTGACCGACGCAGGCCCGGTCGTACTCGTCGTGTTGCGGGGCTACCCGGGCTACCAGTGCCCCCTTTGCAGCCGACAGGTCTCCGAGTACATCGGAAAGGCCGACGCGTTCAAAAAAGCCGGAGCGACCGTCGTTTTCGTATACCCCGGCCCCGGCGACAAGCTCAAAGACAAGGCAAACGAATTCGTCAAAGGGAAGGATTACCCCGAGCACTTTCGATTCGTGCTCGACCCGGACTACACGTTCACCAAAGCGTACAACCTGCGATGGGACGCGAAAAACGAAACCGCTTATCCCTCGGCGTTCGTTCTCGACGGGAAGCGCAAGGTGACGTACTCCAAGGTGAGCCGTGGTCACGGCGACCGAGCACCCGCCGCAGACGTGCTCAAGGCGATCAAGTAGAAACTCTGTCCAAACCCACCCAGCCAAACCTCGCGGCGGGAACAAACCTCGCCGCGAGGTTTGGCTGGCATCGCGAGCGGCGGGATTCGACAGTTCAAGTCCTCTGAAAAAATCCAAAGCTTCTCCACCTTTCCCCATTCCTCCCGCTCCCCTCGGCAGGGAATTGAGGGATTCTGACGGTCGTAGTGAATCGGCGGGTGGCAACCTGCCGATATCTTCTGTGGGCATCTCGCACGCACGGAAGGCACTGCCATGATCCGCGGAATCTATGGTGCCGCGACAGGGATGGTGGTGGCTTCCGAGCAACAGGAAGTGACTGCCGCCAACCTGGCCGACTCCTCCACTATCGGCTACCGAGAACGCGGCCTCGCCTTCGAAACATTCGATCGCCTGTTGGGCCGGACCCAGTCACCGACCGGCGACCTCACCGGGGCCCGGGTATCCGCGGTCTATCACGACTTCCGACCAGGCAACTTCCAGCAAACGGGGAACCCCTACGACCTGGCCCTTCCAGAAGCCACCACCTTCTTCGTGGTCCAAGGGCCCAACGGACCCCTCTACACCCGAGCAGGGGTATTCCTACCCAACGCTCAGGGCCAGTTGCTCACCCCCGGGGGCTACCCCTTGTTGGGCGATGAGGGACCTGTGCGGATCCCACCTGAAGCGGTCCGTGTCAACGTGGCTCAGGATGGCACGGTCATCGCCGATGGCGAACCTGTTGCAACAATCCGTCTGGTTCGATTTACGAATCCAGGTGCCCTCACGGCCGCGGGACCCAGCCTGTACACAGCACCGGACAATGCGGGCGCTCAAAACGCACCACGTCGCGTCGTCCAGGGTGTCCGCGAAGGTTCCAACGTCGAGCCGGCCACGGCCATGGTGCGAATGATGCTCGGAGCCCGACTCTACGAGTCCGCCCAGCGAGCACTCCGAACAATGTCCGATTCGCTTCAACTGAACACGCGACCGCAACAGTCGTGAACCCTCACCTAGGGAGCACCCGTGTACAAGGCGCTTTATACCAGTGCGACGGGGATGACGGCCCAGAGCACGTCCATCGATAACATCGCCAACAACCTGGCCAACCTGAGCACCAACGGCTTCAAAAGAGGCGAAGCCAACTTCCAAGACTTGATCTACGTCAACATCCAGGCCCCCGGGACCGAGGCCGCCCAGGGTCTACAGGTTCCCACGGGGTTGCAAGTCGGCAGCGGGACCAGGGTCTCGGGAATCACCAAGGTGTACACCCAGGGGGCCCTGATCAACACCCAGAACCAGTTCGACCTCGCCATCGAGGGGGAGGGGTTCCTCCAGGTGACGGTTCCCAATGGTGAACTTCGGTACACACGAGACGGCGCCCTGCGGATGAACGCCCAGGGTAACCTGGTGACGTCCGACGGGTTTCTCGTGTCCCCGGTTATCACGATCCCGCCCACGGCCCTGTCGGTGAATATCGGTGCTGACGGGACGGTCTCAGTCATCAACGCAGGTGCTACAAACACGTCGACCATTGTGGGTCAGTTGACCCTGGTCCGGTTCCAGAACCCCGCAGGTCTCAGTTCCGAGGGGCGGAACTTGGCCGCTGAAACCGCATCTTCAGGACCACCGATCATCGCAACCCCGGGCCAGAACGGCGTCGGGTTGATCCGTCAAGGTTTCCTCGAGAGATCGAACGTCGAAGCTACTATCGAACTCATTGGCCTTATAGTCGCACAACGTGCTTACGAGTTTAATGCACGGGCCGTTCGAACAGCTGACAACATGCTCGCCGCAACAGCAGAACTCATCCGGTGACGTGATGCGAACCATTGCTCCAATCCTGCTCCTTGTCCTCTGTGTAGGCCCCTGCCTGGGTGGGGATCCCGTTGTGATCCGATTGCCCGAGAAACAAACGGTGCGAACCTCGGTCGTCACCATTGGCGACATCGCGACGCTGACAGGAGGAACCATTCGCGACCGTCAGAGCATAGCCAGGTTGGACATAGCCGAGATGGGTCGCAGAGGTGAAACGCAAACAATCTCCCGCCGGGCAATCGAAAGCAGAACCGCACTGGCCGGATTCGATCCAAGACATTTCACTGTCACCGGGGCAAATCGGACGACCCTGGGTCTCGAACGCAGGCCAATTACCCCGGACGAGGTCGTCGCCGCCGCTCGTGATGAAGTGATCCGCCAGTTGCCTGTTCCCCCGGGTTCCGTGCAAATTGACCTGGTTCAACCGGTCGTCGTGTCACTGCCCGAAGTGCCCATTGGGGAGACGGTGACCATCAAGGCCAGGCCTCGAACCAAGATTCTGGGCGTCGGTCGGGTGCAGATGGATGTCACGATAACCCACCAGGACGAGCGGATTCTTGCTCTTCCCGTCTATTTCGACATCAAACCACAGGGTTCGAAGGCGGGACCTGGTACACAGGGGCAACCTAACCAGGCGAACGAGATCCTGGTGCGCCCAAGGCAACGGGTCACCATGGTGGCGACGATCGGAGAAGTCCGAGTTACCGCAATGGGAGAAGCTCAACAAGGCGGGCGACAAGGTGATGCAATTTTAGTTCAGAACGTAGACTCCAAGAAACTGCTTACTGCCCGAGTGACAGGACCGGCAACGGTCGAAGTCGACCTCGGCGGAGGGAAGCCATGAGGTCCTGCCACCGCTTGCTCCTGACCCTCACTCTCGCAGGGGCCGGCCCGAATCTGGTTCAGGCGGACTCGATTTGGGATCGCCGTGATCCGCGTTACGCCAACTTGTTTCGCGATAATCGAGCCCGACAGATTGGTGATGTCCTTACTATCGTCATTAGCGAAACGACGGTTGCGAACGAGTCCGATCAACGAGCCCTCGACAAGGGAACCAACACCACGGGAACCATCGACTACGCAGGAAGTTCGTCAGCGGACGGGGGAGCCGGTCGGACGGGGGCTTTGAGTTTTTCCCTTGAAAATGCATTTCGACGGCGATTCGCGGGTAACGCGACTCTGACCAGCAACAGGGTCTTTACGGATCGGATGGCCGTCACAGTGGTGGACATGCTGCCAAACGGGAACTTGGTGGTAGAAGGCTACCGCAGCCGGGTGGTCGCAGGCGAAGAGCGGGTTCTGAGAATCACAGGAATTGTTCGCCAACAGGACGTCGGCTTCGCCAGCACCGTACCCTCGGCTGTTGTGGCGAACTTTCGAATCAGCTACCTTGGTCGGGGTCCGACGTCGCGGACCGTGAACCAGAACTATCTGGGTCGGGCACTCAACCTGTTGTGGCCTTGGTGACTAATCTTCAGTTCCTCCGCCGGGGTACAAGATGCCACGCTTCCTCGCTCTGCTTGCGACTCTGTTCCTCGCAGGATCCGCATCAGCCCAGGTTCGAATCAAGGACATCACCGATGTGGCTGGAGCCCGTCCGAACCAGTTGTTCGGGTTCGGCCTGGTTGTTGGTCTGGACGGTACCGGAAGTCGAAGCACGTTCACCCAGCAGGTTGCGGTCGACATGTTGCAAAGAATGGGTGTCACGACCCAGATCTTTAGTCAACTGCCCGCCGACTCGGTGATCCGTTCCACCAGCATCTCCGCAGTTATGGTCGTGGCCGAACTAGGTCCTTTCGCGCGGAAGGGGACCAAGACCGATGTGACCGTTTCGGTGATCGACGATACGCGGAGTTTGCAGGGGGGGACCTTGCTCCTCACACCTCTTCGCGGTGCGGATGGACAGGTTTACGCGGTGGCCCAGGGCCCACTCTCGATTGGGGGGTTCTCGGTAACGGTCCAGGCTTCCGGTGTGCAAAAGAACCACCTGAATGTGGGGCGCATCCCCAACGGTGCCATTATCGAGAAGGAAGCCCCCGGGGAAGTGATGTGCGATGGGAAGGCTAAACTATTGCTGAAAGATCCGGACTTCAACACATCGCGTTTGATTGCGAAATCGATCAACGAGCGATACGCCGGAGTCGCTCTGGCTCTTGACCCGGGTGCGGTGCAAGTGTGTCCCCCTTGCGATCCCAACAAGACTCCCATCCAGTTCCTGGCCGAGGTCGGTCTCCTCGAAGTTCGACCAGACATTCCTGCACGCGTCGTGATCAACGAGAGAACTGGCACAGTTGTCAGTGGAGAAAACGTGTCGATATCGACGACAGCCGTTTCCCATGGGAATCTGTACATCGGGGTGGGTGTCACCACCGCGGTTTCTCAACCTCCGCCGTTCTCGGGGGGCGAAACGGTTGCGGTCCAGAGGACCCAGGTCGCGGCAGGTGAGGAACGTCGGCGGGTAATCGTGATTCCAAAAGCAACCACAGTGGCTGAGGTTGCTCGTGCGTTGAATGCTCTCGGCGTGACGCCCCGCGATCTCATCGCCATTTTCCAGTCCATGAAGCAGGCCGGGGCCCTGCACGCAGAACTGCTGATCAACTAATGGGGGTTGTCGCATGCCTAACCTTGAAGGAATATCCACGAATCCATTCGCACTTTCCCTCAATGGAGCATCGACTCCGGAGGCGAAGCAGGCCAAAACTCGCGAGATGGCACGTGAGTTTGAGGCGACGTTCCTATCCACGCTTTTGAAAGAGATGCGACAGCCGGCCACCGGAGAAGATGGAATTTTTCCTGGCGATTCGAGTGATATTCAGGGCGGACTCTTCGATCTTTACCTCGGACGGCACCTTGCCGAGGCCGGTGGTATCGGGATTGCAAACTCCATTTTGCGATCCCAGGATTCGCGTCCGCCGGCCGCCATCCCGAATTCCCCGTTGGCGCCCACCAATGATCGAGTCACCGGATCTGCCCCTGGCGGCAACATTCTTCGAACACCTGACCGTTGAAGAGAACCTTTCTCGCGAGGCGCATCGCTGCCTGGACGACCTCCATGCCGCGATTCGCTCCGGGGATCGCGAATGGATCGCGAGTTGCCAGGCGCGACAGACCCAGGTCGCCGACTCTCTTCGCCAGGCGACGGCCGCCCGGGTGCGTGCCGCCGAAGCACTCGGGGACGCACTTCGAATCCCGAGAAAAGAGATTTGTCTATCCACATTCGCCGCAAGATTGCCGGGAAATTGGGGCCTGAAAGCTCGGGAAGCTCAGCATCGCCTGACAGCGGCGACCGCCCAACTTTCTGACGCGGTTCGGCGGAACGCAACTTTGGTCTCATCCCTTCGACAATTCTTCAACGGGGTTGTTGCGGACCTGACGGGAAGCGTACCAAGTTCGCGGTACGGCCCGTCCGGGGTTCTCGTCGGTGCCGCCACTGGCCCCGCGTTTCCATCCCGGGGGTAACCCATGAACGCCTTCCCGATCGGCACATCCGCCTTGGCGGTCGGAAATCGCGCCCTGGATTTGATCGGCCAGAATATCACCAATGCCTCCACACCGGGGTACCACCGACAGGTCGTGGACCTGGTTTCCCGAACCAGTAGTGGCGACCGTGGAACGGGTGTCGATGTCGCCTCGATCACAAGGTATACCGCCGACCCGGTTCGTACCGCGATTCTTCGCGGTAACGCGGAGAATGCGTCGGCTGCGACCAGGCTGGACGTCCGCCAGCAGATCGAGGCTGCTCTCGGAGCGGGGAATGGTGGGATCGGGGACACGCTGGAAGGGTTCTTCAACTCGGTCGAACAACTGACATCGAACCCTGCCGATGCGTCCGTTCGACGGCCGGTGATTGCGGCAGCGGACAACCTGGCGAAACAGTTCAACGCGGCGGCGACCGACCTGGACAAGCTCCGGAACGACCTTGGTGGGCAGATCTCCAAGACCGTGACCGAGGTCAACGATTTCGCCAAACAGATCGCGGGCCTCAACACGCGGATTGCATCGATCGAATCCCGGGGCGACCAGGCCAACGACCTGCGGGACCAGCGGGACCAGCTAGTCGACCAGCTGTCACAGCGAGTGGACATCCGGACGGTGAGCCAGCCGTTCGGGGTTGTCAACGTAATCGCCAGCGGGGCCGCAATTGTGGTTGGCGACTATGCGAACTCGTTCTCGGTCGCCCCCGATGCGACGGGAAACCAGGTCGTCACCCAGGCCGGGTCGACCCAACCTGTCACCTTTGATTCCGGCAAACTCGGCGGGCAACTCCGTGAGTTCAACCAGGACATCCCCACGACCCGGGCTCGTCTCGATTCCCTGGCGAACCAGGTCATTCAGCGGGTCAACTCGGTTCAGGCCACAGGGATCAATTCCTCGGGACCACTGACCTCGGCAAGCGGGTCGGTCACGGTCGCCGACCCCACGGTCCCCCTGGCGGCAGCAGGGCTTCCGTTCCCGATCTCGGCAGGCACGCTGACCGTGAGCGTGACCGACCAGGCGACCGGGAACCGCACCAATACACCGATCACGATCGACCCCTCGACCCAGAGCCTCCAGGATGTGGCGGCGGCTCTGGCGGCTGTTCCGGGTCTCTCAGCCAGTGTCGACCCCACCACTAACATTCTGCAGGTGTCGGCCCAGACCGGGTTCGCCTTCGATTTTGCCGGACGTGATACCAGCCCTCCCAGCGGGAACCCGGTGGCCAACCCGGATTCCAGCGGGGTTCTTGCGGGGCTAGGGGTCAACGGCTTGTTCTCGGGATCCGGAGCCGTTGGAATCGCGGTACGTCCAGAATTTCTCACGAATCCCGGATTGTTGTCCGCATCCGCCTCGGGGCAACCTGGTGATGCTCGCAACCTGGAGAAACTCGCCGCCTCTCGGGACCAGCCTGTTTTTGGGAACCGCACATTGTCGGGTGAATTCGCGGACATTGCGTCGTCTGTGGGACAGGACATAGAATCACTCGATGATCAGAAGGCATCGACTGGCGGAATCCTGAGTAATCTGTCGGCTCAGGAACAGTCGGTGACCGGGGTGGACATCAATGAGGAACTTGTCCACCTCCTCGACTTCCAGCGGATGATCCAGGCCGCGTCAAAGTTCATGTCCGTCGTCAACACTTCCCTCGACTCGGTTCTCGACATCATCCGGTGAGCAAAGGGGCCGCCATGAATATCCGCTCGACGGCACAAACCCAGTCGAACAGTGCCATCGCCTATTTGCGCCAACGGACCACGGAACTGGCGAAGTACCAGGACCAGATTTCCTCCGGAGTTCGCATCCGGCAGGCCTCCGACGACCCTGGTGCGTTCGTCACCCTGTCGGCGGCCAAGGCAACCAGCACGCGTTACGCCGCGTACGGACAATCGGCCAGCGATGCCACTGCCACCCTCAACGGAAGCGTGTCCGCGTTGCAGGATGTGAATGATGCCCTGGTTCGAGCCAAGCAAATCGCATCGGAAGGGATCAACGCGACAACCGACGCGATCGGACACAGCGCCCTGGCCAACGAGGTCGACGGACTGATCGACCGTGTCGTCCGGGCGGCGAACACCCAGTCCGACGGGAAGTACCTTTTCGGCGGCACCGCGACCGACACGCCCCCCTTCGCGGCGACCAGTGTGGATGCCCAGGGTCGGCCGGCCGCCATCGCATACTCGGGGGCGAACGAGAATTCCCGCACCCTGATCGGCCCGAACCAGACGGCCGACACCCGCTACGATGGTAGCCAGGTTTTCCAGAAGACAGGGTCAGACGTGTTCGATGCTCTGATCCAGCTTCGCAACAATCTGCGAAGCCCGGTCCAGGACAAGTCCACACTGCTTTCGAACAGCCTGGCGAGTCTCGATGCCGCCCGGGACCAGGTGGGCAACGTGGTCGGACAACAGGCCGCCAGTCTGACGACAATCGAGGCGGTGCAGAATCGATTGTCAGATTTGAAATTTGACGCGGACACGCGGTCGGGTCAAATCGAAGGAACCGATTTTGCCGAGGCGATCGTGCGGTTGAACGAGAACAAGTCGACCCTGGAGGCGACCATGGCAGTGACCGCCAAGCTGCTGGAACCGAGCCTGCTGGATTTCATCCGCTGACGGTCGAAACGAGATTTCCACTTCCCCCTCCCGGGTTTAGCCCCGGGAACCACAGAACGCCTCGACATTCCCAGAGCGGTCGCCGAAACTCAAAAGAGACCGGCGAACTCTTATCGAGGCGAGTCGATGCGTTGGCTTCCGATTGCCTTGGTGCTCGTCGCCGCCAGTTCCGCAGTTCGGGCTGACGAGAGTGACGATGCCCTGGCAATCCGTCTGGGTCGAGTCGTTCTGGATCCCCGGGCTGATCTGCGTTCCCGTGTGGAGGCGGCCAAGCTCATTGGCAAGATCGGCCCCCGTGCTTCGGCAGCGACTCCCGACCTCGATCGGGCGCTGCGACGTCTTCGCGGGCCAGAACAGGAACCACTTCAAGAAGCCATCGTCTATGCGTTGGGCTTGATCGGGTCGCCCGCCCGGGATTCCCTTCCCACCCTTGCCCGAACCAACGGCCGATCGGTGGATATTGATCAGGCAATCAAACAGTCAACGGACCTGATTTTGGCGGCGTCGGATTCGGAAGACGTCAACGCGCTCGTCCGCCAGCTTTCCAGCCGGGATCCGAGTGTCCGGTTGCGGGGCGTCAAGGCCCTCGGCGTGCTCGGTCCTGCGGCGCGATTTGCCGTCCCGGATTTGATCACAGCCCTTGGCGATAACGACCCCGATGTGCGGCGGGCGGCGGTCGTTGCGTTGCGGCTCATCCAACCCGATGTGCGACCCAACGTGCAGGTCGCTCGGGCCATCGCCCTGGACCTGTCCGACCCGGATCCGTCGGTACGACTTCTGGCAATTCGGGCACTGAGCCGGATGGGGCCGGTTGCGGGTGCGGTGGCATCTTCCCTCGAGCCCTTGCTCAATGACCCGGATCCGGACATCCGTAAGGCAGCGGCGGAGGCGATGAGCCGGATCGGAGGCCCGTAATTCGAGGGACTAATACGACAGGCGCTGGAAGATCTGATCGAACTGGTCGGAGACGGTGCGGAACGCCGTGACCAGGGTCGGGTCGAAATGGCCGGGCAGATCGGTGGTGATGACGCGAAGGGTGCGGGAGTGCGTAAGGGCGGGGCGGTACGGCCGACGGGATCGAAGAGAATCGTAGGTCGAGGCGAGCGAAATCAATCGGGCGGAGATGGGGATCGCCCCACCGGTGAGGCCGTCGGGGTAACCGGTACCGTCCCAGCGTTCGTGGTGCGATCGTGCCACCTCGGCGGCGAGAACCAGTTCCGGAAGACCCGGGTGTCGGCTCGCGACGGAGAGCAGGACATCGCTCCATGAGGTGGTGTGGCACTGCAGGCCGAGCCGCTCGTCGAGAGAAAGTGGCCCCGGTTTCAGGACCGTTTCCGTTGGCACGACCACCAGGCCGCAGTCGAACAAAACGCAAACCTGAAGAAGCATCTTCACGTATTTCGGTTCCGCACACCGCTCGTAACCCGGTGTGGTTCCCACATGCTCGGCGAGGAGTTGGATGTATTGCGTCAGTCGGGCGTGTGTGCCCCTTGGTGCCCGCCCCGTCTCCTCGATGAGCAATCCAATCGACTCGGCGAGTGCTGCGAATCCCGAGGTTTTTTCAATAAGCGGGTCCGAGAGCGGTGGCGGGGTGGCAACATTGACTTCCACCGGACCGGGACGGTCGCCGGAGGAACGTCGCTTGGACAGGGCTCGCACCCGGGAAAGAAGTTCCGAGGACTGGAACGGTTTCTGGAGGAAGTCATCCGCTCCGGACAGCAGCAACCCACCCATCGCCTCGGTGGGAAAGGTTCCCGACATGTAGAGGACCATCGGCCTCGGGGCGGGGCCGTTGACTTCCAGCCACTCGATGACGCGGGTTCCGTCGCCATCGGGAAGAGTGTGATCGACCACCACGAGTTGGAACAGAGATTTATCCAAAGCCTTGATGGCACCTTCCGCGGAGCTTGCCTCCTCGCACTCGAATTCGCGATCGAGAATGGATCGGATCAGTTTCCGGACCATGGTCTCGTCATCGACGATGAGAATCCGGGGTCTGACGCCTTTCCCGGGTCCTTCGAGGTCGCGGCGATAGCGGGTGAGGGGAATCAGGGCGGCGGCCACGGATGCCGCCGTGGAGTAGCGGCGTTCGGGAATGGGATCCATCAGCCGGGAAATGAGGGTATCGAAATCCTCGGGAAGTTCCGGACGTAAGGTACGGATCGAGGGGGGCGGGAGGGCGTGCCGTCGGCAGAGTTCCTCGATGGGGGAACCGGTGGTCCGGAACGGTTCCTTGCCGGTGAGGGCAAAGAACATGGTCGCGCCGAGGGCGTAGAGGTCGGCCCGGCCATCGACCTTACTGGGATCGTTCGCCTGTTCCGGAGCCATGTATCCGATGGTTCCGAGAAGCGTACCGGGTTCTGTGACTCCCTGCCCACCCTGACGTGCGAGCCCGAAATCCAGAATTTTCGCCTGCCAATCCGGGGTGACGACGATGTTCGGCGGCTTGACATCCCGGTGGACCAGGGAATGGCGGTGGGCTTCCGCCAGGGCTTCTGCGATTTGCTTGAAGATCACCGCGGCCCGAAACACCGGCAGGGGCCCGGATTCGACAACCAGCCGGTGGAGGTCTTTCCCGGGAACCAGTTCCATAACGTAAAACTGCCGGGGGCGGGCATGGATCCCCCTGGCAGATTCGGTTCCGGAATCGATGCAGGCGACGATGTGCGGGTGGCGTAGCCGGGCGACGGCGCGGGCTTCCTGGTAGAACCGGTGCAGCAGGCGGGGGTTTTCCGCAACGGAGGAGTTCATCACCTTGATCGCCACCGGCATCCGGAGGTGGCGATGTTCGGCCCGGAAGACGCTGCCCATCCCTCCGACGCCCAATTGTTCGAGAAGCCGGTACTGCGCTACGATCAATTCGTCTGTGCGACCGTTTCGGATTCCTTCAGCCTGGAACTGAGTCAGAAGCGAGGCACCCAGCAGCAGGGCCAGGGTGCCGTCGGAAGTTTCGGATCGGGCAATTTCATCGCGAACGTTGTCGGAGACGTCAAGCCATTCTTCTTGTGGGAGGATTCCACTTTCAAGCAATTCCGTGACAAGTGCGAGACCGGATTCACCAAAAGCTGGCAGAACCGTGGTTTTCTCGGGGATCTTGGATCTACTCTCGATACGTTCGAACATTGTACTCTTGGAACGAAGTCGAGGACCCGGAGATTTCGGCCATTGCCGAAGTTTGATTATCCGGTGAAGTTGTCAGGAAGCAAGGAAGTTGTTTTTTGTTCATGTCTCAGAAGAATTCATCCGCCAACGTTCGGTCTGGGCATCGGCTCCAGGATGGTCGGCCAGGGGTCTTGTCGGAATGGTAGGCAGACTTCCCGACTCTCTTCCATCATTTTTATTCCGAGATTGCGAATTCGTTGGAGAGCAGCAATACCTGTGCGAGCTCTTCCCACGGCCCCAGGGGTGCGGGCATTTTTGAGGTGTCGAGGAAGTGCGATTTCGCGTCCCATTTCATCATCATCCCTGGCATGGCGGCCATTTCTCGTCCTGGCATGGTGATGGTCGGGGCCCACCGGTAGGTGTCGCCGGTCGGGTCGGAGCGGCAGAACGTCAGGAAATCGAGAGTGTCGCCTTTTTTCACTTCGATCGCCTTGAGTTTCGTCGGAACGCTCTGATTGGCGGCGGTCCATTCTCCGAGCAAGCCACTGCGGCTGGAAACTACCCGGCATAACACGCCGTCGCTCTGCGCTGCGGTGTGGCTGAGCTCGGCGACCATGTCCACCTTGCCGTCTTCCGGAGCGGTCCACCGCCGGCAGGTGGCCTTGAGTTTCGTCGTCTTGCCACCCTCGGGGCTGATCTCGATTCCGGTGGTGTCGATGACACCAATCTTGGTCCCCTTCACGATGTTCCCGGCGAAGCGGAGAGTCGTGAAGCCGGTGACTTTCTTGGTTTTCTCGTCGTAGTCCGCGAAGCCGTAGCTCCAGGCGGTTGCTTCGGGCACAACCACATCGTTCACGGGGTAAAGATCGAGGAACTTCAACGAACGTTGCAATTCTGCGGCAGAAGGATCGCGTTGCAGGGCCGCCCGGTAAAGCTTTCGCACCGCGTCTGGTTTCTCCGCCTCGGATTTGGGAAGGACTGGGGCTGCCAACGATTTCGCATTCTCGACCACAAACGGGCTGTTGAGGAGGAAAAGTGCCTGTGGTGGAAGCGTGGTGGTCGTTCGACCGGGGGAGGAGAAGTTCGGGTCCGGGAAGTCGAAGCTTCGGAAAAGATTCGGCAGCGTTTTGCGGTCCACAAAGGCGTAGACGGTTCGGCGTTTCGTGTCGGCTTTGGTGACGTCGACGGGTTTGCCGCCGGGGGTGGAATCGAGTCGGCCGGCGACGGCGAGCATCGAGTCGCGATACGCTTCAAATTCCAGGCGACGCGGGTTCATGCGGGCGAGGAGCTTGTTTTCCGGGTCGACTTTCTTTGAGTTCGGTGCCGCGTCCGCTGGGCGGGACGACTGCCGATACGCCGCGGAGAGCATGATTTCGCGGTGGAGTTTCTTGATGCTCCACCCCTCGGCGACGAACTTGGCGGCGAGGTAGTCGAGAAGTTCGGGGTGGGTCGGGCGGTCGCCGCGGAAGCCGAAATCGCTGGGCGTGCCAACGATTCCCTTCCCGAAGTGCCAGGCCCAGACTCGGTTCACGAGGACGCGGGCGGTCAGCGGATTCGCGGGGTCGGCGATCTTGCGGGCGAGCTCGAGCCGACCGCTACCGGTGGTGGAGAGGACGCTGCGGTCGGTCGGGGAAAGGGCGGTAAAGAAGGCTCGTGGTGCGTCTGCCCCCTGGGTTCGGGGGTTTCCGCGAACGAAGACTTTCCCGTTGTACGGCTTCGGCGCGTCCTGCAGCACCATCGCCCGGGCCGGGGCACCGGGGTGCTGGTCGAGCCCGGCGACGGCCTTGGTCGCTTTCTCGATTTCCTTGCGGAGGGGCTCCGTGAGGAACGCCGTCTGGAACGCGAGCATCTCACCGGGAGAAACGCGGAATGGCGTGTTGCCGTGGATCAGCTTGCGGAGGGATTCCTCGTCCTTCGAGTCGAGGGAAACCCTGGCTTCGACGGCGGAGATTCGGTCGATGGCGGCGTGGGCGAGCTTGTCGGCCGACACTTTCGCGTCGTCCGGAACCAGTTTCCCGGCGACGGCGAGCTCCCCCTTCGCCTTGGCCCGCCAGGCGGTATCGACGGCAGCGAAGATGGCGTTGTACTTCTTCGCCACGTCTTCGAGGGACTTCGGCGGGTCGCCGGCAAACGCCTTGGACACGTTCGGGTGCAGAGACTTGTCGGCGGCGAATTTCTCGGCGAGCGGCTTCGCTTTCTCAGCGAATTCCGTCGGCTTGAGCTTCGCGAATTCCAGCCAGGGCAAGAATACCGCGGGGTTCTTGACTACCCACTGGTTCCACTGCCGGACCAGCGGGTTGTGGATTGCGTAGGTCAGCTTCCGCTTCACGAGAATGTCCGGGTTGACTCGCGCACCCTGGCTGGTGGTTTTGAGCTCGGCGTCTTTCGCGGCGAGGAGGTAGTCGCCAACCCGCGCACGGTTCGCCGCCAGCCCGTCGATCGCGTGTTTGACTGCGAGCTCCGTGAGAGCGGAGCGAAACTTCTCCGAGTCCGCACGGTATTTCTGGGCATCCGGAGTGTCCGCCTGCGGTTCGAGGACGGGAAGAACCTGCGGATCCACGGAACTTTTCAGGATGCCGTAGAGCCCGTAGTAGTCGACGGTCGGGATCGGTTCGAGCTTGTGGTCGTGGCAACGGGCACAGCCCACTGTGAGGCCGAGCAACCCCCGGGAAATCGTGTCGATGCGGTCGTCGTAGACGTTGTCGTCGACGTTGCCGTCGTGTCGGCGGCCGACCGTGACGAAGCCGAGCGCTGCGAGGTGGCGGTTGTCGCCGGGCTTCGCGGGAAGCAGGTCGGCGGCGAGTTGCTCGGTGAGGAACTGGTTGTACGGAAGATCTTCGTTGAATGAGCGGATGACGTAGTCGCGGTAGGTCCAGGCGTAGGGGTAGGCGTTGTTCGCGCCGAAAATGCCCCCCTGGTTGTCGGCGTAGCGGGCCACGTCGAGCCAGTGCCGACCCCAGCGTTCGCCGTATTTCGGGGACTTCAGCAGCGTCTCGATCAGTTCCGCGTAGGCGTTCGGGGATGGGTTTTTCTCGAAGGCGTCCACCTCGTCCGGCGTCGGCGGGATTCCGTGGAGGTCGAAGGTGGCGCGACGGATCAGGGTGCGTTTATCCGCCGGCTTCGCGAACGTCAGGCCCGCGGCTTCGAGCTTCGCCAGAAGAAACGCATCCACTGGCGTCGATGCACGATCCGAACGCACCTTGGGAATCGCCGGCGATTTGACAGGTTGGTATGCCCAGTGATTCTTCGCGTCGGCGAGGTGTTTCGCGATGTCGTACGGGTTCGACCCGACCGGCTTCCCGGTCCGCGGATCGGGTGCCCCCATCTTGACCCATTCCGTGAGGGCCGCGATTTGCTCCGCCGGAATCTTCCCTTTCGGCGGCATCTGGATGTTCGAGTTGTTGTACCGCACCGCCTTGATGAGCAAACTGTCGTCCGGCTTGCCGGGAACGAGCGCCGGCCCGCTGTCGCCGCCTTTAAGGGTGGCATCGCGCGTGTCGAGCCGGAGGCCGCCCTTGTCCTTCTTCTCGGCGTGGCAGGAGTAGCAGTGCTCGACGAGCACGGGGCGAACTTTTTTCTCGAAGAACTCGATCTGTTCCGGCGTCGGGTCCGACGCTCGCGCGGAGGGCGAAGAGCATAAGGCGAAGAGTGCAGAAAAGAAGAAAGCAGAGGCAGACCAACTTGAGCTATGGTACGACAGTGCGAGTCGAACTAGCGTCTGGGCAGAGGGCGACATGGCAACAACCTTTCGATTCCAGACTCTCAAAGTTTGGCACGACGCCGCAGGAGTCAGCTTCGAGCTGTTTGCCCTCGCAGACGCGTTGGAACAACGTCGGCGATACAAGTTCGCAGAGCAGTTTCGAGCGGCGGTCCTGAGCATCACCAACAACATCGCTGAAGGTTCTGGATGCGGAACCGATCGAGAATTCGCTCAATTCGTGAGTTATTCAAGGAGGTCGACATTCGAAGTCGTCAACATGCTCCTCATTTTTCAGTCGGGTGGCTTGGTGACGGAATCGGAAACCCAACCGTGGCTCGCATCGCTAGAAACTCTGAGTCGAAGTCTTGAACGCCTCCGCCAAACCCTCCTCCGGCGCGCAAGCGACTAATTCCTGGTTTCAACTTCGCTCCAAGCCAGTCGCTCTTAACTCTTCGCTCTATGCTCCTTGCACTACGCGATGATCCCCTTCACCACGTGCCCGTGTACATCGGTCAGCCGGAAGTCGCGGCCCGCGTAGCGGTACGTCAGCTTCGTGTGGTCCATCCCCAGCAAATGCAGAATCGTCGCGTGCAGGTCGTGGACTTCGGTGCGGTTCTCGGCGGCGATGGCTCCGAACTCGTCGGTGTTGCCGTAGACGGTGCCGGGCTTCACGCCGCCGCCGGCCATCCAGACGGTGAACGCGCCCGCGTTGTGGTCCCGGCCGATGCTCTTCTTCTTCGCCACGTCGTTGTTGTCGGAAGTCGGCGTCCGGCCGAACTCGCCGCCCCACAGGACGAGCGTGTCTTCCAACATGCCGAGCCGTTTCAGGTCGGTGAGCAGGGCGGCCAGGGGTTGATCGCAGGCGAGTGCGAGTTTGCGGTGGGATTCGTCGTTGAAGTCGTGCGTGTCCCAACCGGTGTGCCAGGCCTGCACGAAGCGGACGCCGCGTTCGAGCAGTCGGCGGGCGAGGAGGAGTTGCCGGCCCTGTTCGGTGTCGCCGTAAGATTCGCGGACGGCGGTGGGTTCGCGGGTGATGTCGAACGCTTCCTGGGCTTCCACCTGCATCCGGAACGCCGTCTCGAAGGCGTGGATGCGACCGTCGAGGGCGTCCTCGCCGGGGCCGCGTTTGCCGGCGAAGTCGGCGTTCATCGCCTTGAGAAGCTCGATCTGACGCCGCTGTTCGCGGAGCGACGTGTTGCCGCTGCGGATGTTCTCGATCATCTTCTCGGCGGTGGCGTTCCGCGTGGCGATGCCGGTCCCCTGCGTCCAGCCCGGCAGGAACGCCCCGGCCCAGTGCTTCTCGCCGCTCGCCGTCGTGCCGCTCGGGGCGAGGGCGACGAACGCCGGGAGGTTTTGGTTCTCCGTCCCGAGGCCGTAGGTCACCCACGAGCCCATGCTCGGGCGGACGAGCGTCAGTTCGCCGGTGCTCATCATCAGCTGGGCGGGCTCGTGGACGCTACTCTTCGTGAACATCGACCGGACGACGCACATGTCATCGACGTGCTTGGCCAGCATCGGGAAGAGTTCGGACACTTCCGTGCCGGACTGGCCGTGTTTGCTGAACTTGAACGCCGACCGCTGCAACTTGCCGCTGAGTCGGCCCATGTCGGACGCCTCTTTCGGGGCGTTCTTGATGTAGTCTGCGTAGACCTCCTGCACCGGCTTGCCGTGGTATTTCTCCAGCGACGGCTTGGGGTCGAAGGTGTCGACGTGGCTCGGGCCGCCCTCGGCAAAAATGTGCAGGACGCGCTTCGCCTTCGGCTTGAAGTGCGGGTTCTTGGCCGCGAGCGGAGACGTCGGATCAGCGGCGGAGGCGAGCAGGTCTGCGAGGCCGAGAGCCCCGATCCCGAGGCCGCAACGGCAAAGCATTTCCCGGCGAGATAGCGGCGTCATGGCGGGCACGGGGGAAAAAGGTGCAATATGGGGCTATTCCGGGATTGCCCGGTCGAAGCGGAGTTTGGACACAATCCTACCTGAAACCGAACGAAAACCAAGAAAGAACCCGGGCGAGTTACCGACGAAACGGGCCACGCCACCCGGTTCCGTGAGTGGCGCGGAGTCTGCCATCGGAGGTCATGCGGAGGGGGGTGCTTCGGAGGTTCCGCTCTTGGCCCAGCGAGCGGCGAGAACCCCCGTCAACGCGACGGCCAAAGCAGCGATCCCGATCAGCACCAACTTCCGGGTGTTGTTTTCCACCACCCGGATCTCGTCCACTTTCAGTTGCGATTCTTCTGCAGATTTTGCTGTCGTGGGAGGTGCTTCCGCCGCCGCGAACGCGGTCGGTGCCGACGAAGCCAAGGTCACAGCCGCCAAGAGTGCCAGGAAAGCCGTTCGCATGTTCGTGCCCTCAAGGGAATGGTAAGGCGGACTCAGGGACCGCCTCGGACTTGAAACGACAGTCAGTTCGATCTGCGGGGACAGTGTAGGATTCCGTTCTGGAAGCGACCGTTCGATTTCGAAAGAGTCGGGATCCGTCGCCGGGATGCAACCCGTGCGCTCAACCACCGGCCAGGATGCGGAATCCCAAACTGAGGGAAATTCGCCTGCGTCGGGATGCACCGAACTCTCGTGTAAGGATTCCGTGAGGACGCCGTGAAAACTCCCGATTCTCTGGCCGATGCCATTGAGAATCGAGCTAGCATCGAATATGGTTGATTGATCAGAATGCGGGTCCGTTAGACTTGTCCGACCCGCTCCTCTCTTTTCGACAAGTCCCCTCTGGCAACTCGCAAACGGAGGAGCAGGAGTGCTCAAATCTTTCGATCGCGACATCGATCAAGTCGGGCGAGATCTTTCCCGCATGGCTGGATTGGTGGAGGAGGTCCTCCGGGACGCGGTGATTGGCGTCACGGAACGGAATCGCGAGCGGGCCGAGGCGGTGATCGCGGGCGAAGAAATCGTTGATGAGCTCGAAAACGAAATCGATCGGCAGTGCACCCGGATCTTGGCCGTGCATCAACCGTTTGCCTGCGACCTCCGTCGGGTGCTGATGATTCTCCACTCCGCCGCCGATCTGGAGCGGATGGCGGACCTTGCGGTCGGAATCGCGGAACGGGCGATCCGGCTCCTCGAATTTCCCCCCGTTATCCAGCCCCATCGACTTGCCGAGATGGCCGATCGCGCGTCGGCGATGGTGCGGGACGGCCTCAACGCCTTCCAGCACGGCGACACGACGCTCGCTCGCGCCGTCCGACGCCGGGATGCGGAGGTCGACGCGGACAACAGCGCGATCATCCAGGAGTTGATCGTGCGGATGTCCCGCGATCCCTCCGAAGTGGAACCATCGCTTTCCCTTTTCACCGTGGTCCGCCACCTGGAGCGGATCGCCGATCACGCCACGAATATCGCGGAGTCGGCGGTGTATCTCATCGAGGGGGAGACGATCCGCCACCGCCGGGACTCTGCCGACTGTCTCGTCGCCAGATCGTAGGTCCCGCCAGAAGGGCACAACCGCCACCGAACCCGCGACCGAACCGTGTCCGCCCGGGCAGCGTACCCGTAGAACGACCCCGCTTTTGTTCGCGGACTTCTCCGGAAATTGCTGCCATGAACGAAACTCCGCCGCGTCTTGCTTCGAGCCCGACTGCGGGTTCCGACTATGCTCCGATCTCGAGCACGGCCGTTGCGAGCCTGATCGTCGGCGTGCTTTTCGTGGCCAGCATGATCGTGATCGCCGGGATCGCCTTCTACCGGAAGCAATCCTTCATCGAGGACAAGCTCCTCATTTTCCCGGCAATTGGGGTGCTGCTGGCGTTCATGGCACGCCGGCAGATCGCGAATTCGGAGGGAACCCGGGTCGGGGAATCGTACGCGAATGCCGGGTGGTGGTTGAACGTTCTCGGTGGGCTGGGGTACATCGCGTACCTTGGCGGGGTCGAGTTTGCGATCCGCAACGATGCCCAGAGCCAGTTCCAGGCCTGGGCGGGGTTTGTCTCGGAAATCGACCCCAGCAATCCGACAGATCATAACCTCTACAAGGCCGCCTGGCGGATGCAGGTTCCCGGTCGGCGGACGACGGTCAAGGCCGGCGACACCGCCGCGATGGAAGCCAACTTCGGCGACGGGATCGTCGGCCTGCGACAGATGGATGTCGTCCGCATCGCCGGGCGGAACCGCGGGAATGCCCGCTTCGAGACGCAGGGCGTCAAGGACTGGCAGCAGACCCCAACCCGCGTCAGTTGCACCCTCGCCTGCAAACTCGTCTGCCCTGAGGGGGAGTTCGATCTCGTCGTGCCAATGGAAGCGGCCATTGAGGAAGGGAAACGGGAGTGGCAGGTCAAGCCGACGCCCAACGGATACATCCAATCGCAGGCTTTGACGCGGTACGGGTGGATGGTGGCACACGCCGAGCGGATGGGCCGGGATTTCGGGCAGGCGTTTCTGAGCCGGCTCCGCCTTCCGGGACAGCAGGTCGTCACCTACGACGCCTTCGTGAACCCAACCGGAAGCATCCCCTGGGCGTCGTTCCTTGGCGAGGACCGCACTCGCCTGGCGGTCACCGGCGGGATCGGGCTGATTTACCCCCGGGCGAAGGATTACGACGCGGGTGTGGACGGGATTTTCGCGATGCTCGGCGGGGGGAAACCGAGCGAGGCCGATCTGAAGCGATTCCGGTTCTGCTGGGACAATTCCCGGATCACCTTCCCGGGTGCCAGCCTCCGCGATTCCCCGGACGTCAACCCGGTTCTGCACCTGACTCCGGAAGCCGTGGAGTTCCGGCTCCCGGTCGAGCTCATGGTTCCGGGTGGGCAAGGTCCGTCAGGAACCGCTCGGGGTCGGGTAATTCTCCGCTGCACCGACCCCAGCCTCGCCAGGGATCTAGCCGAGGCCCAGAAGAATCCGGGGCCGACGCTGGCGGAAGGTCCGAAGGAAATTCTGAGCCGACCGATTCCCTGGCGTGTCGTCCGCATCGAGTCGGACCTCAAGCCGGTGCCGGTCGCCCCGAAGCCGGGTCCGGGTGGCCCGGGCGGGCCGGGAATGTGATTTCGCACCCTTCCACCGCGTAGAATGAGGGAAACTCGATTCCCTTCTCTCCGCGGAAGTTCCATGTCTGCGACTGCGCACGGCTTCACCCCGATCGAAGAAGCACTCGTCGAGTTGCGGGCCGGCCGGATGATCGTCCTGGTCGACGACGAGCACCGCGAGAACGAGGGGGACCTCGTGATGGCGGCGGAACGGGTGACCCCGGACGCCGTCAACTTCATGATCCGACAGGCGTGCGGCCGGCTGTGCGTGACCATGTCCCCGGAACACGCGTCCCGGTTGGGGCTTGAACTTCTTCCCGGAGTCCACCTCGACCCGACGGCGACCCCGTTTACTCACAACTTCGACGCCCGGCACGGCATCACCACGGGAATCTCGGCCCACGACCGCTGCCGAACCATTCAGGTTTGCGCCGACCCCAGCTCCGGTTCCACGGACCTCGTCCGCGACAAGGGTCACGTCGACGGCCTGATCGCGCGAACCGGAGGCGTGCTCGTCCGGGCGGGCCACACCGAGGGAAGCGTCGATCTGTGCCGGATGGCCGGCCTCCGCGAAGTCGGCGTCATCTGCGAGGTCCTCAACGAGGACGGCTCGATGGCCCGCCTCCCGGACCTCCACCAGTTTTGCGATCGCCATGCCCTCAAACTCTGCTCCATCGCGGACCTCATCGAGTATCGCCGGAAGACGGAGAAACTCGTCCGCCGGGAAATCGCCCTCAAACTTCCGACGCCGTTCGGAACCTTCGATCTCTTTGCCTACACTTCGCTCGTTGACCCGGACCCGCACCTGGCGCTGTCGCTGGGCGGGGTGGGGGAAGAAACGGGGCCGGGGGTCGTACCGCCCCAGGAATCGCCGGTGTTGGTGCGGATGCACAGCGAGTGTCTGACCGGGGACGTCTTGCACAGCCAGAAGTGCGATTGCGGTCCGCAACTGGAATTCGCGATGAGGCAGGTCGCGGCGGCGGGGAAGGGCGTGATCGTCTACATGCGGCAGGAGGGCCGGGGAATCGGGCTCCTCAACAAACTTCGAGCTTACCGCCTCCAGCAGGACGAGGGGCTCGACACGGTCGAGGCCAATCGTCGGCTCGGATTCGCGGCCGATCTGCGGCATTTCGGAATCGGAGCCCAGATCCTCCATGACCTCGGCGTACGCGAGATCCGGCTCCTGACCAACAACCCGCGGAAGGTGATTGGGCTCGACGGGTACGGCCTGCGGATCGTGGAGCGGGTGCCGATCCAGATCCCGCCGGGGGAGCACAATCGGCTGTACCTCGACGCAAAACGCGAGAAACTCGGCCACCTTCTGGATGGCTGAGTTTTCCGCATCCGGGCGAATCAGGGCGATGGGCGCGTAGCAGCGGGCGACGCCGCGGTCCGGCTCAGGCGAAAGTGTATCCGATGCTGTTCAGACACGCAATCGCCTGGCTCAATTTTGGATCATGCCGGTTTGCCGGCCATCGGAACCAATTTTTCGCCGGGCACCGCAACCCGCGTCGCCCTTCAATATGTGGCCCGGCCGCCGCTGATGTCGAAGCAGAATCCGGTCGTGAAGCTGCACTCGCCGCTCGCCAGGTAGTGGACCATCGCCGCCACCTCGTCCGGCTTGCCGGTCCGGCCGAGCGGGATCTTGCTCAGCATCATGTTGATCTGCTCCTGGTTGAGTTGGTCCAGGATCGGCGTCTGGATCACCGCCGGCGAGACGCTGTTGACGCAGATGTCCCCTTTCCCGACGAGTTCCTTGGAAAGCGATTTCGTCAGGCAGATGACGGCCGCCTTGCTGGCGGAATACGGGGCCATCTTGGGGTTCCCCTCCTTCCCCGCGATGCTGGCGATGTTGACGATCCGGCCGTACTTCCGCTCGATCATTCCGGGCAGCGCCATCTTGCAGCACAGGGCCAGTCCGACGACGTTGATGCCGAGCACGAACTCCCAGTCCTCGCGGACGAGGTCCCAGATCGGGAGGTCACGGCCTTTGCGGCTGGCGACGCCGGCGTTGTTGACGAGGATGTCGACCTGGCCGATCTCGGCGAACACGCGGGTCAGGTCCGCTTCCTTGGTGAGGTCGCCGACGAGAGGGACGCCGCCGATCTCTTTCGCAACCCGCTCAGCATTTTCGGGGGAAAGGTCGAACACGCCGACCTTCGCCCCGGCGGCTGCCAGTCGTCGGCAGATGGCCTCGCCAATCCCCTGACCGCCCCCGGTCACCACCGCCGTTTTGCCGTCGAGTCGGAAGAACATGTCGCCTGTCATGTCTGCATCTCCGGAGAGTAGGAAATTCGATCGGGTTACGTTACCCGGCGAACCCACTCCCGGCGAGAGACAGCTTTCCAACCGCAGACCTTCGGGTGAATCCGGGCACTGTCCCTTTGTGAGGTGGCGTCGGCCAGACCGTGACCCAACCGCCGGGCCGCCGCTCGAACCGTTCGGCATACCGAGTGCCAGCCCGATCTGGCGACTGGCTGGCGGATCACGTGGGAATTTGCTTCAATGATGGAATGCTGCCGCCAATTCCCAACTTGCTCGCGGAACTCGTGCGTCGACCGTCGGTGAACCCGATGGGGCGGACCGATCTTTCCCCGGAAATCACGGGCGAATCGCGCGTCTCGGACTACCTCGAGGGGTGCCTCCGGAATCTGGGCGTGCCGTTCCAGCGAATCCGTGTTGCCCCCGGGCGAGACAACCTCGTCGCACACTATACCCCGCCGACCTCGGCTCCGTTTTCCGTGATCTGGGAAGCCCACCAGGACACGGTTCCGGTCGATGGCATGGTCGTCGATCCGTTCGGTGCCGGCATCGAGAACGGGAAGCTTGTTGGTCGCGGGGCGTGTGATGTCAAGGCGGGGATCGCGTGCATGCTCACCGCGTTCGCCCGGCTGGTGCGAGAGAAACCCCCGGGGTCGGCAGCGGTCACGCTGTGCTTCACGGTCGACGAGGAACACACCTTTCTCGGGGTGCAGAAGCTGGTCGAGTCCGGGGTTCGGGCGGATTTCGCGATCGTGGCCGAGCCGACGGGGTTGGACATCGTGCGGGCTCACAAGGGGGTCGCCCGCTGGCAGATCGAGACACGGGGGGTGGCCTGCCACAGTTCCACGCCGGAACGCGGGGTCAACGCGATCTACCGGATGGCCCGCATCCTCCGCCGGATCGAGGAATACGCGGGGAAACTGCAGAATTCGCACGCCGATCCGCTGCTCGGTCCGCCGACGCTGAGCGTGGGGATCGTCCACGGCGGAGCGTCGCCCAACACGGTGCCGGACCACTGCGTCATCGAGGTCGACCGTCGCCTGATCCCCGGGGAAACGGCAGCGGGTGCGGTCGCGGACCTGGAGGGGTTTCTTCGCGGAACGCCGGAGATCCACTTTCCGTTCTCGATCATTCCGCCCCGGCTGGCGTGCCCGGCGCTCAACCCCGCCGGCTCGGAGAAACTCGTCGAGAAACTCGGCGCCGCGATCGGTCGACCGCACAAGGTCGTCGCGGTTCCGTACGGAACCGATGCTTCCTCGATTGCGGAAGCGGGCATTCCCACGGTCGTCTTCGGGCCCGGCGACATTGCCCAGGCTCATACCAAGGACGAGTGGGTCGACCTCGAGGAAGTGCAAACGGCGGCCGAGATCCTCTTCCGATTTGCCTGCGGAACGTGAGGAACCCGTGCTACTCCGTGGGTGCGGGAACAGGTGCGGACGGGCCGGGCGGACACCCCTCGTTGAGGAACGATTGCAAGATCCACTGGGCCGCCACTCGATCCCGTCGTGCCTTCCGATCCCGGTGCGAGAGCTTTGCATCCCGGAGGAAATCCTCCGCGATCGCGGTCGAAAATCGCTCGTCGTGGAAATCCACGGGCAAACCGGTGACGGCTCCTAGCCAGGCTCCAAATCGTCGACACTCGGCTGCCTTGGGGCCTTCCGTGCCATCCAGGCTGATCGCGAGCCCGACCAGGAACCCGACCGCAGACTCCGATTTCGCCAGTTCGACGAAAAATGCCGCGTCGGTGGCGGGATCCCGACGAGCGTAGGTATCGTGCGGCGACGCAACCAGCCGATCTGCATCGCACACCGCGAGCCCAACCCGCACATGCCCGTAGTCGACCCCGATCAGCCGACCCTTCGCGGGCAAGGCAAGGGGAGAAGCACCGGAATCGCCGCTGGTTTCCGACGTCATGATGATCCGCTCGCGGTTTCGAACGCTCGCAGTATAGCAATCGGACCCGATCCCGGGTTTCCCTTGCCCCGTTGGGGAGAGGCTGGCCGAAGACCGGGAGATGGGTGACTTCCGGGGTGGAATCGCTGCCCATAGTGGAGGCGAAACCCCTCACCCCCAACCCCTTTCCCCAGGGGAGATGGGAGAGCTTGAAATCCTGCACCCTGGAACGCCCAGCTGGAGATTCTCGGACCGGCCGCACTAACATTGGGGCGTTCGAACTCATCCCTGATTGGAGCGGCTATGCGTCATCTCGCATCCGTCGGACTGGTTCTGTCGCTCGCCGCCATCGCACGGTCGGCCGACTGGCCCCACTTCCGGGGCCCGCTAGGTGACGGGACAGTCGCCAAACTCAACCTGCCCGACGAGTGGTCCGAGAAAAAGAACCTGGCGTGGAAGGTGACGCTTCCCGGGACGGGATGGGGTCAACCGGTGGTCGCCGGCGGACTCGTCTTTGTCACCACCGCATCCGGGGATGGAGCGGCGAAACCGCCTGTCGCTTTCGAAACCTCCGTAAAAGACCTCAGCACGATGTTCGGGGGCAAGAAACCGACCGGCGAGGTCACCTGGGAATTGCACGCGTTCGAACTCAAATCCGGAAACTCGAAGTGGTCGAAGAAACTCGCCGCCGGGAAGCCGCAACTTCCGGTACACATCAGCACCACGTTCGCCCCCGAGACCGTCGCCACCGACGGCGAACGCGTCTTCGTGTGGGTCGCCCAGATCGGGATGCTCTTCGCCGTCACCACCGGGGGCGAACTCGCGTGGAAGAAGGAAATCGGCGTCTTGCCGATGGCCCAAAACTACGGCACCGGGGCGTCGCCGATCGTCGAGGATGGCCGGCTCTTCCTGCAATGCGACAACGAGAAAGCGTCCTTCCTGCTCGCCCTCGACCCGAAGAACGGCGAGGAAATCTGGCGGACGAAACGGTCCGCGAAGTCGTCCTGGAGTACGCCGTACCTCTGGAAGTCGGCCAACCGCACGGACCTGGTCGCGTTGGGGAACGGACTCGTTGCCGGGTACGACCCCGCCACGGGTGCCGAGCGTTGGCGAGTGACGAATCTCAAGGAAATCTTCGTCGCCAGCCCCGTCGGGACACGGGATCGCCTGTTTCTCGGGGCCAACTCGCCGTTTAGCGATGGTCCTCTCTACTCGATCCGGGCAGGCATGAAGGGAGACATTTCCCTTGCGAAAAAAGAAACCGCAAACTCCGGCGTCGAGTGGTCGCGGAAGAAAGTCGGCCCCGGCTTGACCTCCCCCGTCGCCGATGGCGACTACCTCTACATCTCGAACCAATCGTTCCTGACCTGCATCGAGGCGAAGTCCGGGAAAACCGTCTACCGGGAACGGCTGCCCAAAACCAAGATCGTCATCGCGAGCCCGCTGATCGCGGAGGGGAAAATCGTCCTCCTCGACGAGGCCGGGTGGGTCAACGTCGTTGCGACGGGACCGAAATTCGAGGTTCTCTCGACCAACCGGATCGCCGACACCTTCTGGGCTTCGCCCGCCGTGGCAGGTGATCGGCTGTTGCTGCGAGGGCTGGAAACGCTGTATTGCGTGGGAAAAACCGAGTGACCCAATCGCGATTCCCGGTACGTGTCGGGATGGCAATGGTCAGGATTTCGTTAGCCCGAAGCGTTAGCGAGGCATGTCTGAATCTGCCCTCGCTTACGCTTCGGGCTAACCCGCGGACCCGTTGCATCCGCCCGGTGCTCCACTATCCTTCGCGATAGCAGTTCCCTTTCCCGCTCCGGGTGAGCCGATGACGGTGGATGTGGCCGGCACCGCGGCGAAGATCATCGCCAACATGGAGAAGGTCGTCATCGGGAAACGCCCGCAACTCGGGCTCGCCCTGGCCGCCTACTTCTGCGAGGGGCACGTGCTTCTGGAAGACGTCCCCGGCGTCGCCAAGACCATGTTCGCCCGGGCTCTCGCTCGCAGCATCGGATGCACCTTCAAGCGGCTCCAGTGCACCCCGGACCTGCTCCCGACCGACATCACCGGCGTGAGCATCTTCAATCAGAAAACCACCGAGTTCGAGTTCCGCCCCGGCCCCGTTTTCGCCCAGACCTTGCTCGTTGACGAGATCAACCGGGCCACGCCGAGAACGCAGGCCGCCCTGCTCGAAGCGATGGCCGAGCGGCGCGTCTCCGCGGACGGCCAAACCTACGTCCTCAAACCGCCGTTTCTCGTCATCGCGACCCAGAACCCCGTCGATCAGGAGGGGACATTCCCCCTCCCCGAAGCGCAACTTGACCGCTTCCTCGTCCGGCTCAGCCTCGGCTACCCCAGCTTCGAGGAAGAGCAGCAGATGCTGACGCGGTTGCAGAAAGGGCACCCGATTGACGACCTGCAACCCGTCGTCTCCGCGGCGGATGTGCTCGCGTGCCAGGACGCGATCCGGGAAGTGCACGTCGACGATAAGATCAAGAAATACATCCTCGACATCGTGCACGGCAGCCGGGAACACGAGGATATCCTGCTGGGCGGCAGCCCGCGGGCGTCGATCGCGCTCTTCCGGACCGCCCAGAGCCAGGCTGCCATCGCCGGCCGCGATTTTGTCACACCGGACGACGTGAAGCGGATGGCCCAACCGGTGCTCGCCCACCGCATCATCCTTCGCCCGGAGAGCCGGCTGCGGAAGAAAACCCCCGCGGTGGTCGTGAAGGAACTGGTCGACGATGCCCGGGTGCCGATCCTCGAAAAATTCTGAGGGTTGCGGAGAACCTCGAGGCGTGATCCTTGCCGAGCGGCGGGCGTCCCGCTTCCCCTCCTCGCGGTCCGGTTCCGCCGCCCGGCTACGGAAATTGTCGGCGAATTCGAACCGTAGTTGCTTCGAACAACCTCCGAGTGATCGGCGAACCCCATCTTGACAGGGTTCCCCCAACTCGCGTATCGCCGCCCGCATGGAATCCCGGGGAGGGAAGCGGCGTGGCACGACCGATCGATCTCGCGTACGACACCGACGCCGGCCGGCTCTTCCTGGGCAAAGCCGAGGAAGCCCTCGCCTCCGAGACACTCGCACCCTGGCGGGGTCAGGTCCAGCTCGTCTTCACGTCACCGCCGTTTCCGCTCGCCCGGAAGAAGAAGTACGGCAACGCGGCGGCGGACGAGTTCCCCCGCTGGCTGGCGAACTTCGCCCGCCCACTTGCCGACTTCCTCACCCCGGACGGCTCGATCGTCATCGAACTCGGGAACGGGTGGGTCCCCGGCACGCCGACCGTTTCCACCGCCGCGATCAAGGCCCTGCTCGCGTTCCAGGAGGCAGCGGGACTGCACCTCTGCCAGGAATTCGTGTGCTTCAACCCCGCCCGCCTGCCGACCCCCGCGGAATGGGTGACGGTCCGCCGAACCCGCGTCAAGGATGCATTTACCCGTGTCTGGTGGATGTCTCCGACTCCGCACCCCAAGGCGGACAACCGCAAGGTTCTGACGGAATACAGCGACTCGATGCGGAAGCTCCTCAAGAAGGGAACCTACACCGGCGGGAAACGGCCCTCCGAGCACCACGTCGGGGTCAAATCCTTCCTTACGGACAACGGCGGAGCGATTCCCCCCAACGTCCTCGCCCCGCCCGACAGCGACGGGGACTGCCTCAACTCGGTGCTCCCGATCGCGAACACGGTCAGTTTCGACCACTACCACCGCACCTGCCGGGCCAACGGCATCCCTCGGCATCCCGCGGTGATGCCGGAACCGCTGGTCGAGTTCTTCGTGAAGTTCCTGACCGACCCGGGAGACACCGTCCTCGACCCGTTCGCGGGGAGCAACACAACCGGGGCCGTTGCGGAGCGGCTGGGTCGGAAATGGATCGGAATCGAGGCGGACGCGGGCTACGCGGAAACGTCGCGGGTCCGGTTTGGGAAACCGGCTGATGCAATCGCTGGGAAACCGACACGGGCCCGGAAAGCGGCGTGATGTCCGGAACGGATCAGTTTCGCCCCTCTTTCTCGAACGCGGCGTGGCACAGAACCCAGAGCATCCACGCCGTGAACAACGTCACCCCCGCCGCCGCCGTGAAGAGCATCAGCACCAGCTTCCCGCTCGACGCATCGCTGATTCCCCACAAAAGCAGCGGAATCAGCGTGACCCCACCCGCCACCGGCAGGAACCACAGAATCGCCCGTGTGATGGTGTGGCACCGTGCGGACAACCAGAGTCCAAGGCTGACGGCCAGCGGGATCGTCGCCGCGACAAACACCGCCCCGGAAATCGCCGCAAGCTGGAACGGCAGTTGGAGATCCCCCGTCTTCCCAGGCATCCACGAGGGTTTCTCGACACTCATCGCCCACGCCATCAACCCGAGGGGAATGCACACCGCCGCCGGAATGCCCCACCACCACCCCTTGGTGAGGCAGACACGCCATTTCGCCCAGAGAATCTCCTGACGATCGCACGGAATCGTGAGCAAAGATTCGAGCGTCTGCTTCTGCCGCTCCCGACAGATCGCCCCACACCCCGCCGCCCCCAGCGTCAGCAGGTAGACGAAGTAGCCCATCGAGCCGCCGATCATCAGGACCGACTGCGCCCCCTTGAGGCTCGACTGGGAAATCCCGCTCGCCAGGACCACCAGGAACGTGATGAGCAACACGAAACCGACGAGCAGGCCGACGATCACCCCCACCGCCATGATCAGGCCGCGAATCGAGTCGTCGTCTGCATCCCGGCGATGCCCGGAAATGTAGGTCTCTTTCCAGAGAAACGGGTCAACCGGGTCCACCGGCGGCCGATTGGCGATTTCCTTCGGCAACGGGGCCTGGCGAAGCCTCCGACGCGTCGGTGGCCGCAACACTTCCGCCCGAGGCAAATTTCGAGCGTAATCCGGCGGCGGTGCCGGTGCCGGGGTCGGCTCGGGAACGACTTCCCAGTCCGCAGATGGCTTGACGAGAGGCGTTGCTACCGGAAGCGGAGCATCGTTGGGGCGAAACGGCAAATCCTCGCTGTCACGAAAGAGTTCCCGTTTCGCCTCGCGAAATCGCACATCCCGCGGTCGATCGTCCCGCTGGCGACGACGTCGTGGCTCCGGTGGCGGGCGACCCGGACCATACCGCAATGCCCGAACCGACCGCGTCGCCAGATACACCGCGATCACCGCACAAATCAACTGCACCGACCCGTACCCCAGCCCGATCATCACGAACGCTTCCGGTGCCCCCGCTTCCATCGCGAACAGCATCGCGATGATCCCGAACGGGCTGAGCACCGGGTGCATTCCACACCCGGCAAACATGTGCAGCGCCCCGAGCCCGTACGATCGGAACAGGGCACCGCGAAACGTCTCCGCATAGCACGCCGACACGACTCCGACCGCTGCCAGAAGCGTGACCGTCGTCGCAGTGAGGAAATAGCCCATGAGCAAAAACTTCACGCTGACCCCGCCGTAAAGCAGCGTCAACGCGAGCACCGGCAGTCCCGCCAGCATCACCCCGAGCAGGAACCCCAGCCGACCGACGAACTTCCCGAGCACGATTTCCCGGCTCGTCAGGTCGCTGACGAGGAGGAACACGAACGTCTTTTTCTCCTTCTCCTCCGCAATTCCCCCCGATGCGTACGCCGGCGTGAGGAGTGCGAGAACCCCCAGCTGGGCGAGCATGAAAGTGAGCGCGAACTGCTCCGCAAACCGGGCCGAGTCACGGAGCGAAAGCTGCTGGGCGGTGCCGAAGAAGAGTTCCCCGATGGGCGTGCTGGGAAACCACGCGATGGTGAAGACAGTCAGGACCGTGAGCAGAGACACCGCGAGGATGAAGCGGGACCGGAAATCCTGCCCCCGGCGTGCGAGTCGGACCAGTTCCCACGAGACCAGCGGACCAACGATCCCCGCTCGGGGGGCTCGCGGCGGCGGCTTCCGCGGTCGTCCGTCTGAGGGTGAAGCGGTGGATGACGACACGGGTCACCGGGTTCTGTCTTGCAGGCCGAGGGCAACCCCGACCTTGGCAAAGGGTGCAACCGTGGATTTTCCCCACTTCTCGTACTGCTGGAAATCATTGGAGCCGGTCGCTTTCGCGTTGTTGCGGGCGAGTGCGAGCCGACCCCAGGCATGGCCGAGGCGGAGATTCTTCGGATCGGAGGGAAGCTCCGTCAGTTGGGATTCTTCGAGCGGTTTCGCGTCCGGGGATGCGGCTGCCCGGATGCGGAAGGCGTCCGCCTTGGCCCAGATCCGGAGCGACTCGTCGGGGATGCCCGCTGCCAGGGCATCGATCTGGTCCGGCTGCCCCGATCGCGCCGCGGCCTGGATCAACCGCACCAGCGGACCCGCCGGCAGCGGCCCGATCTCCTTCTTCCCGGCCGACTGCTTCACCACCTCCCCGGCACCCTTGATCGCCTCCGCCGGGTTCGCGGACCACTCACCGACCAGGGCATAGGCTCGCAGTTTCGACTCCGCTTTCCCACCGCGAGCCGCCAGCTTGACCGCATCCTCGGGTTTCCCCTGGATCAGCGCCAGCGTGGTGTACGCGAGCAGAGATGCCTCGTTGGAAACTTCCCCCTTCTCGCCCGGATTCGGCAGGGTCGGGCCGGAAATCGGCGGCTCGACCGACTTCCAGAGCGCAAACGCGGATGGGGGCGGGGCGGCCGGCGGGCGGACCAGCGATTTCACCTGCTCCGCGATGGTGCGGGCGTGCTCTTTTTCCCCGGCCCGCAATAGTTCGAGCCCGACCTCCCCCGAGATCTCCGCCAGTTCGCCCTCGAAGAATCCCTGTGAGAAAATGCCGGTGATGACGTCGGCTTGCTTCGCCTGGCACAGTTCCCGGGTCAGGCGACGGACCGCGGCGGCCCGGAACTCCAGGTCGGCCGGGCGATCTTCCCGCTTCATCGCCGTCAGCGTTCGGCGAAGCTCCGATTGCACGTCGAAATCGTCGGTGCGGATCCGGACGCGAGCCGTCGAGGAATCCCGGGGGGACCAGCGAACCCGCGTCTGGGATAGGACTTCCTCGTCGTTCCCACCGAGGAGCACCTGGTCGGCCAGAAGTTCCGCAAAGAGGGCATCGCGGGCCCCGGATTTCGGGGCGGAGGCGAGTTCTTGTCGGGCAGAGTCGAAGTGGCCACGGGCTTCCGTCAGTTTCTCCGGATGGGCGGCGTCGGCGGAGCGGATCGCATACTCCCCGGCCGCCAGGTGGAAGGCGGCCCGGAACAGCGGGGCTTCCGGGGTCGGCAGGGCCGTATCCGGGGCTTCGAGCAGATCCTTCTGCGCCTCCGCAACCAGCGAATCTTGCTTCGACTCGATCCGGTCCTGCCGGACGGTCGAGATGCCGAGGTAACCGCCGACGAGCACGAAGAGGATGCTCCCAACGAGGGCGACGTAGTGCCATTTCGGGCGGGGCTCGATCAGTTCCTCGATCGCACCCCCCTCGCGGAGTGCCTGACCGGAAACGAAACCGACCTCGGTGGTGTCGACAACCCCTTCGAGTTTCTCCTGCTTCGCGAGGCTTGGTTTCTTCGCGTTCGCCTCACGCCAGTCGGACTTCTGCTTCTGTTCCGGGACCTTGTTGATGTGCCGGCACTCGGGGCAGGGGGCGTTCTTGCCCTGCTTGTCGAATCCGACATCCCAGACGTGGTCGCACATCGCGCACGTCATTTTGATCATGCGCTGGTCGACCGGTGCCTCGGTAGGAAGTTCCGCCTTCTCGGCGGCCATCAGTTCCGCGAAGGCCCGGGTGTTGAGCGAAACCGGGCCCGAGGTCACTGGCGGCGGGTCGGAAAAGAGGGAACCGAGGGCGTCGTCGTCATCGTCGTTGGATTTTTTCGGGGGTTTCGGGGGTGCCGTGGGTTTCAGGGGAATGACGGTGAGCCCGGGCCGGGCCGCGGCGGGGGTGGCGGTGCCGGGCGATTTCGCGGCAGGTGCCGGTGGTTTCGGCGGAGCCGGGAGAGTCGCCGGCTTTTCCGGGGCTTTCGCGACCGGTTGTTTGGCCGGCACTTCCGGAGGTTTGGCGGGCAGTTTGGCGTCTGCAGAAGCTGGCTTCGCGACCGGCTTCACGCCCGTTTCCGACGGCTTCTTCGCCACCGGTTCCGGAGCGGGAGTCGGCTTTGACGCGGCGGGTGGAGTCGGCTTCGGAGGTGCTGGAACCGGCGGAGTCGCAGGGATTCCGGCCCGGGCCGTTGGCGGAGTCACGATCGGCGGAGTCGGTGATTTCGCAGCAAACGGGGGTGGGGCCGGCGGAGGCGGGGGTTTCGGAGCCGGTGCGGGCGGCGGAGCCGTGCTCACGGGGACACCGGCCGGCGGGGTGGCCGTCGAACCCGGAAGCGTGTCCGACGTGCTGCCAGGCTTCGCGGTGACCACGAAGGTCTTCCGGCAGCTCGGCGTGGCGCACGTCACCGGCTTTCCCACCATCCGGTCCTTCAGACGGTACGGAGCGTGGCAGTTGGGGCACTCGGTCTCGATGATCTGCATGGGCGGTCCCGGTGCGTCTCGGCCCGTGGCGCCGGCGATGGCGACGATTCCCCATTATCGCCGCCACCCCGAGTCCCGGCAATCGAATCAACTGTGGAATCTCGCGGCAGCCGCGGAAATGACGTTTCTTCCACCCAGATTCGGAGGGAAGTGTCGGGTTCGCCGCGGAAGGGGACACCCCAAGAAACACCCCTGCCGGAGGACCTGGTGGAACCTCCGGCAGGGGTGTTTCACGCTCGGCGTGGTTCTGGAAGGAAACCGATCACTTCGCTTCCAGGGTCACGCTCGCGGAGTGGCTGTTGAACTCGGGGGCGTACATGCACTGGATGCTCGCCAGGCCCGTCGGGTACTTGCCCTTGTGGACCACGCGAACCGGGTACTCGAACACGTACGTCCCCTTCGGCAGGTAGTCGATGAAGAAGTTCGTGCAGGTGTCCCGGGTGCTTTCGTAGTACCCCAGGCCATCCTGATACTTGTACTTCGACATCACGTTGACCGGTTCCGTCCCCGATCCGCGGTGGTCCTTGAGGTGCACGAATTCCATGGCGCGGTCGGTTCGCAGCACGATCCGCATCACGAGTTCGTCACCGACCAGGACGGTCCCCTTGATCGGCTCCAGGGTCGGGCCTTTCTTCGTGTTGACGCGTTTCCACACGGACTTCTCGAGCTTCAACGGCGTCCCGTCGTGCGGGGTGATCTTGGAGACGTCTTCGAGGTACTGCCAGTGGACGGATCCCCAGGCGACACCGTCGTCGGTTTTCTTGACCTCGATTTTGCCCATGTCCGGGCGGACTTCCTTCTTCACGAACTTGTGCTCGTAGAAGCCGGTGCCGGCCTCGACCTTCTCGGGTTCGATCTTTTCGCCGCCGACGGTGACCTCGACGAGGGCGTCGGACTTGAGCGGATTGTTGCCGCGAAGGAGCAGGGCGTAGACGGCGTCGGCGGTGGCCTTGGTGGTGTGCCAGGCCTGGGTTTGCTTCTGCTTCAACAGCCAAACCTTGCAATCTTCGACGGCTTCCTTGTCGTTGGCGACCTCGTCGAAGGCCTCGATCATGACGGCCTGGGATTCGATCGGGGCGCGATACCAGTAGTAGGCGTACTCGGTGTCGCGCCAGAACCGGCCCATTTCCTCGTTGGTGACGGACCGTTCTTTCAGGGATTTCATAATGTCGTCCGGGGTTCCCTTGTCGCCGAACCGCTTGAGGCCGATGGCGATGTGGGCCTGGGACTGGCGGTCGGCGAGGGAGAGCCAGTACTTCTTGGCCTGGGAAATCCAGTAGTCGACGGCTTCCTGGTTGGCCTTGGCGACACCTTGGTCCTTGAGGAAGAAGCTGCGGCCGTACAACCACATCGCGATGGTGTGGCTGAGGTGGTTGTCGCCGCGCTTGGTCAGCCCTTTCTTCTCGGCTTCGAGGATGTTGCGGTACATCTGGTCGGCCCAGGCGTCGAGGGCGTTGAGGGCCCGGATGCCAGGGGCGACATCCATCTTCACACCCAGGTGCCGGAGCCGGCCGTACCCGGTGGTCAGGTACAGCGTGATGTACTCGCTGCCGTTCCCGCCGGGGAACCAGGGCCACATTCCGTTGGGAAGCTGACCCTGGGCGAGCTTGTTCTGTGCCCGGCCAATCTCGTCGTTGAGGCGGTTGTCGTCGAAGAGAATCCCCACCCGTCGGCGGTTCTCGCTCTCGTTGGTCGCCGCCCGGACCCACGGGGTTTCGTCGAGCAGAACCGACTTGAGGTCCTGGTTCTTCTCGAGCGGGCTATCCAGGGCACCGGGCGTGTTCCGCCATTGCTGGAAGATGTCGTGGATCTTCTTGTCGGAGTTCACGATATGCCGGGCCACCAGGTTCGCGTACATGCGGGAGAACGTTTGCTCCATGCACTCGTGGGGGTATTCCATCAGGTACGGCAGGGCCATGATCGCGTACCACGACGGGTTCGAGGTCATCTGCACCGTGTAGGCCTGGTGCTTGAGCGTGTCGGATTTCCCGGAGTCGAGGAGCTTCTGGAAGGTGAAGTTCTTCGTCTGCTTCCCGCGGATCGGGAGTGACAGCGACTCGGTGACCAGGACCCGGCTGGAGAGGACCGGCAGGATGCCTTCCTCGCCGTCGGAGAACTTGTCGGTGGCTCCGACTGCCTTGTAGATCACCGGGCCGAGGCCGACGGGGACGGTGAGCCGCCAGGCGTAGGTTCGGGATTCCTTTGCCGGCACCTCGAAGGTGCGGTCGGCTTCGGCGTTGCCGAGGTTCGCATCGACCGGCTGGCCGGTGCGGGCGTCCGTGAAGGTGAGGCGGACCTTGCCGGTCTGCTTCGACTCGGACTGGTTGCTGACCTTGACCGTGAATTCGAGCACGTCGCCATCGCGGAGGAACCGGGGTGCATTGGGCTGCACCATCAGGTCCTTCGAGGTGACGGCATGGTCTGTCAGCGAGCCGCTGCGGAGTTTCTGGTCGTGGGCGAAGGCCATGAACTTCCACTTGGTCAGCGCCTCGGGCATCGTGAATTCCATCTTCACGACCCCATCCGAGTCGGAGACGAGGTGCGGGAAGAAGAAGGCGGTCTCGTTGAGGTTCGCCCGGGCGGTGACGTTTTCCAGGTTCGGAGCGGTCGGTTCGGGAGGTTGACCACCACCGGCTCCGTTCGCGCCCATCGGCCCGGCAGCGGGCTTGGCTGCGGGTGCGGGTGCACCTGCTGCCAGGTCGGCCATTTCCGATTCCTTGGCGTCTCCTTTCGCCATCAGGCGTTCCATTCCTGGGGCAGCGAAGTAGCCCTCGTCGAGGTGGCGACGGCCGGGGTACCAGCGATGGTTGAAGTCCCAGCCGCCGGGGCCCCACTGGTACCCCCACGGGCTGTAGGTCACGTCCGAGGAGAAGTGGCGGTAGGTGCCGTTGCTGACGCCGTTCCAGGACTGCGGGTAGTTCCCAAAGAGGTGCTGGAACCCCTGGCCAGCGTTGTCGAACATCCCGTTGCCGCGGGCGTATTCCTGACGGAACATCGCGAATCGCTTCATCCACTCGAAGGGCTGGTACTGGTCCAGCGACTCGTCATAGAGGGTTGCCACCATCTCGGCGACGGCCTTCTTCGCGTCCGGGCCGGTGATGATCGCCGTCCACTTCTCTTTCTGGGCCGGTTCGAGTTTGGAGACGAACCGCTCCCACTTGACGGACAGTTCCTTGTTGGTCCAGGGCACCTCAACCAGGCGGGTCATGAGGAAGGCCCTGTTGTCGCGGACGAAGGTGACACGGAGGGTGAAGCCGCCGCGCATTTCCTCGGTGACCTTCTGCTTGATGCTGTTGAGGGTCCGGCCCGTTTCGGTCCAGTACCCCTGGAGTTTCTTCTCCCGGTGGAGAACCTCGACGTACGCCCGACCGGTGTCGTAGCCGGTTCCCCAGAAGGCTTCGAACTCTTCGCCGGGCTGGACCGACCACTTCGGAGCCGTCAGGAGGTTCGCCATCTTGAGGTCAAGCTTCTTCGCCGTCGGGTCGACGACGGTGAAGGAAACCCGGGAAGTCACGACTTTCTTGTTGGCGTCGGTCGTTTCGAGGACGGCGCGGTAGGCACCGGTGGGCAGCTTGGCGGCAACGGCGGTGCGGCCGCTTTCCGGAGTCTCGAACTGCCGGGTTTCCACGACCTCGCCGAGTTCCCAGCTTCGCGGGTCGGATGCGTCAGGCGTGCCGGTGTTGGATTGCTCCTGAGGCATCGGCCGTCCCCGGCGGAATCCGCCTTTGCCATGGAAACCGTCGAAGTGTTGGTGGAACTCCTGCCGGCTCTGGGCGGGCCGGACGACTTTCTCGGGCTGCTTCAGCTTGTGGATCTTGACGGTACCCTTGGCCTTCTGCCCTTCCTCGTCGAGGGTGTTGACGGCGACATCGAACTTGAGTTCGGTGCCGGCCGGGGTCCAGTCCGGAGCCTTGACCTCGGCTTCGAGGAGGGCGTAGCCGATGCGGACGGAGCGGTTGGCGGAGCGGGTCTCGCCGGTGGTGTCGGTGACGTCGGCGGTGACCTTGTAGGTGAAGCTCGGCTCCTGCTCCTTCGGGATGGAGCGGTCGGGCATCGCCTTGAAGGTGACGGAGAAAGTTCCGTCCGGGTTGGTCAGTGCGGTGCCGTGGGCAATTTCCTGGGCCGGGGTGACAGGTGCGGGCTGCCACCAGTAGTAGTCGAACCACCAGCGGGGGTAGCGGACTTCGCGGGTGACGCGGTAGGCCACCTTGGCGCCGCCGACAGCGGCTCCGGAGTAGGAGGTCGCTTTACCGGTGACGGTCACCGGCTTCTCAAGTTCGCCGGGCGTCTTCGGCGATTCGAGCTCGACCACGAATTGCGGCCGTTTGTACTCCTCGACGTGAACAATAGCGTGCCCGCCGCCGAGGCCGCTGGCGTAGATCTGCATCGCACCGGTGAGCCGATCCCGCGGGGCGATGAAGCTACCACTGAAGGAGCCGAAATCGTTGGTGGTGGTGTCGAGCTTGGAGATTTCCTTCCCGTTCACATCCGAGAACCGCACGTGGACCCGCTGGTTAGCGATCGTGCGGTAGTCATCGTTCCCCTGGGAAATCTGGGCGAGGATCCCCTTGAAGCGGACCGTCTGGCCCGGCCGGTACAGCGTCCGGTCGGTGAACATCACGATCTGGTGGTACTGACGGAAGCCATGATCCTGGTGCCACCACGTCGTGTGGTCCGTGTTGTTGGCCACCTGCTGGCCATCGTGGGTGACCTGGACGATGTACTGCTCGTTCGCCTTCGCGGTGGTCTGGAAGAACCCGTTCTTGTCGGTCGAGGTTGGCTCGAGTTCGATCCGTTCCCGGTGGTAGTAGTTGACGTCTTTCCGCTGGTTTTTCTGGATCCAGGTCCAGACGCGAACCTTGGCGTCGGCGATCGGCTCGCCGGTGATGGCGTTGACGACGATCCCGCCGGCAGGCTTGTCGAGTTCCGGGTTCCGCATCACGAGGGCCAGGTTCGAGACCCACACCATCGACCCGAAGAGAGGAACGTTATTGTCGTCGAACTTCTCGTTGCCGCTGGCATAGATGACGTAGTAGCCGGGCTCGAAGCTCTTGGGCGTGGCCACCGTCTCGCTGCGGGTCTTGTAGTCCTTGGTTTCCGGGACGGTTGCGGACCACTCGTGGGTCGGTTTCCCCTTGATGATCGACTTCCATTCCGGGGTGTGGTCGTACTGCATGTAATCCTGGGCCCCGTTCTGGCCCTTGATGACACGCTCGTTGGTGAGGATGTAGTGCGTTTCCGGGGTGTACTGGTGCTCGAAGCTCTTGACGCGTTTATCCCAGTCGAGCTTGTAGGCCCGGAAGTGGACCTGGGTGAGGTTCCGGTAGCTGACCTGGATTGGTGGGAGCTTGTCGGCGGCGGGCCAGACGCGCTCGGCGGAGAAACTCAGTTCCTTCGCAGTGATCTGGGTGATGGTGTTGGCCGCCATCTGGCCGCCGACGCTGTTGGGGAATGCCGCGACAGCTTTTTCCGCGATTTTCTTGGCCTCGACGCGGTTCCCCTCGGTGAAGATGGTCGAGGCGAGTCGAGCGAGGGCGAGGGCGGAGAGTTCGTGCGTCTTGTGGGTGTCGGCGAACTGCTCGAGGGCGAGCTTGTACCGGCCGTTCTTCGCCGGCCCGACCGCCAGGTTGTACAGCAGGTGCATCCGGAGCAGGTCGGCGTCGAGGTACGCGGTCTTGTTCTCGTCCGCCTGGTGGAACTTCAGGATGTCTTGCAGAATCCGCACGACTTTGAGGTTCTGGGCTTCCGCGTCGGTGGTCTTGGGTTCCCACTTGAGGAAGTCGGCGGTGTTGCCGAGGGCGGGGCTGTCTGCCTCGATTTCGAAGGCATCCTGGGCCTTGGCCCCGGTTTGCTCCGCGGAGGCGTAGAATGCGACCGCATCGAAGGCGAGGAAGTCGTACAGAGTGGGTCGGTAGGTGTCGGGCAGGCTGCCCTTGGTCAGGAGCTTGTCGTAGGTCGCGATCGGCGTCGCCTTGAGCTCTTTCTCGTTGGCCAGGACTTTCGTGAAGAGCCGATCAATTTCGGACATGATTCGGGGGAGATCCCAGGTGGTCATGTCGTCGCCGACGGGTGCGGCGGTGCGCGTGCGCTGGACGAACCGCCAGCGGTTTTGCTCGTAGTAGTGCCAGGTCCAGTGGGCGAGCACCGCCTCCATCACGGGGTGCATTTCCTTCGGAGCCTTGGCGATCTCGGCCTTGAGCCGGACCACACGCTCCTCGGGCTTGTTTCCCTCGATGTTTCCTTCGAGCGTGACCTTGCGAACGATCGCCTTGATGGCTTCGGGGTAATCCTTTTCTTTGATTGCGGATTCGATCAGCGGTTCGAGTTCCTTGATCGCAGTGCGGGGGAGACCCTTGCTCTCGGCTTCGTGGACCTTGTTCCACATCGCGGTGCGTTCCGCGGAGGAAGCAGCGGTCGAAACGCGGTACCCCACCACCGCGGCCGCAAGAGTCAGGCTGGCGACCAGCGTGCAGGCCAGAACCGGCCGGCGAAAGGCAATCATGACGGAACCTCCGGATGCCGCGAAAGAAATGGCAAGACCCGCCCGCGAATGGGACGCGGGGTGTCTGCCAATAGGACGGGTTGTGCCTGCCGATCGATTGGAAGTGGGCAAAAAATCTTCAAATTTCTGCCAACACCGATTCCCGACCCTCCCGCGGGGATGCGTCAGACTCCGCCAAGAACCAGCTGAGGTGAACCCCGGCACAAGGTTTTTTTCAACCCCTGCCCAAAAGGCCTGCTGGGTCCGCTGCGATCACGTTTCCAAGAAACGCGCCAAAAATTGACTGTTTCTCACGAAACGGCGATTTGTACAATTTTCATCTGACCCGACGTGGGGCTAATGCTGCCGCGACGGATCTTGATGCTTCAACCAAAACTGTACTATTCGAGTCCGCCTTCCGCTCCAGCTGCCGGACCCGCTCCCTCGTGACTCCGATTTCCTTCCCGAGATCGGCCCGGGTCCGGCAATCTCCGCCGATCCCAAACTGTCCGCGGACAATCAGCCGGAGCCGCTCGGGGAGCACGGTCAGGAGCTCCGCGATCTGGTCGCGCTCGTCCCGTTCGCGGGCGTCGAGGCCGTGGAGCCGGGCAGCCCGCCGAGCGAGGTGGTGGACCCATCCGAGGACCTGTTCGACGAACGCCATCATTACCGGACGTGCCGATACAACTCTCAAAACCAACCGCGAAAGATGCAGCCGCAGTTGTTTCTCAAGTCACGAGCCCTCAGGTATTGCAGTAAGATAGGTAAGATCGCTCGTCATTGTGAGACCTTTCGTGAAGCGTTTCTGTCGCAGATCGCCTCAACGGTTTCGCCCCGGTTTCGAGCAACTCGAAGATCGCTCGGTCCCGGATGCGGTGCCGGTAGCGACGTTGACCGGCATACCCTCGGAGCCACTGCTCGGGGAGTCGTTCTCGTTTGGGGTCACGTTCGACAACACCAGCCCGACCGACACCGGATTCGGCCCGTACGTCGATCTTTACTTGCCCACCACCGGCGCGGACGGCGGGACCTCGCCGCCGGACGACGGCATCTCGTTCACGTCCGCCACGTATCTGGGAGCGCCAGTCCAGGCCACGGTGCTCACGCTGACTGCGGCGGGGGTGCCGCACCCGTTTGCGCGAGACTCCAACGGCAACCCGGTCATCATCCTGCCGCCGCCGGGCTTCCAACCGGGCGATCAACTCGTCGTGCTCACGGTCCCGTTCGGCAGTTTCACCCCGACCCAGCCGCCCGCGAACCTGACCGTCACCGTCGCGATCAGCGACCTGGCCGATGTCGGCACGCCGCTGCCGCTCCGCGCCCAGGGCGCGTTCCGGTTCGGCAACGACTCCCTCGACAACCCCTCCGTCGATCCGACCATCGTTGGCCCGGCCGTGACGACAACCGCAACGCCGGCGCTGTTTCGGCTCACGAAGACGTACCTCGGCCCGGAAGACGAGACGACGAGCGGGCCGAATTTCCCACGGCAGTACCGCATCAGCATCGACCTCGCGGACGGGCAGACAATCTCCGACCTGGACCTGAGCGACATCCTTCCGCCCGAGTTGCAGTTCGTGACCGTCGTGTCGACCAGTCCGGCCGCGACGATTACCAGCACGCCCTCGACTGTCACGCCCGGCGGGACGCTGACGGCGAACTTCGCGTCGGTGGTGGGCACGGCGGCCGCGGTCGACGCCCAGGTCACGTTCCAGTTCTTCGTCCCAAGACTGGACGGATCCGCGAACACGATCCTGAACCCGGCGACCGGCGACCCGGTGACGGTCAGCGACGATGCGTCCGCGACGGCGAGCTGGACGCCGCTCGACCCCCGAGACCCGCCTCAGATGGTGGTCAGCGACACGACGCCGGACGACCACGTCCTGACGATCCGGTCCCTCGCGGTGCAGAAGCGGTCTGCCATCGCGATCGACACGGGGGCACCCGGTCTGACCCCCGGCGACACCGTCGAGTACACGCTCGACTTCCAGGTGTCCGATTACTTCGCGTTCCAGAACCTCGTGCTGAGCGACCTTTTCAGCGACGGCCAGAGTTACGTCGCCGGGAGTGCGGCCCTCGCCGTGACGGACGGTCACCTGCCGGGCACGACGACCGGCCCGATGGCCGCCGGGAACGCGGTGCTGACGCCGAACTTCTCCGGGGGGTCCGATCGGCTCCAACTGTTCGTGTCCCAGGAACTCGTGACCCGGGGGTTCTCCGGGCAGGTGATTGGCGGCGCGATCCCGGCGGGCGGTGGGACGCCGGTCGATGGCCCCGCCCCGCCGTTCGGCCCCACCACCGGGCGAGTCACGTTCCGGACCGTGGTCCAGGACGAGTACGAGTTCAACCCGCTCACCAACCTGCCGCCACCGACGCCGTTGAAACAGGGCGACCCGATCGCGAACGAGGTCACGGTGTCGGGCGATCTCCTGGACGTGACCACGCTCGTCCCCAACGGGAACAGTCAGGACGACGACAGTTCCGCGAACCAGACCATCGTCCGCGGGACGTTCACCAAGACGGTGTACGCCATCAATGGAGTCGTCGGCACCTTCCCCCCTTCGACGGAAGTGCGAGCCGGGGACGCGCTGACCTATCGGCTCCGGTATCAGTTGCCGACGGCGGATGTGGAGAACCTCCGGTTCAACGACTTTCTGCCTCTGCCGATCATCAACGTGAGCACGACGGGGGCCGTCACCGCCTTCGACGACACGGTCAGCGCCGCGGCCCCGGTCGCGGGCCGGGCCAAGTTCGGGCCGACCGACACCTTCCGCGGTTTGACGGGTATTGTGCCCACCGTGGCCTCCAACGTCGTCGGCAACAGCCTGACGTTCAATTACGGCACCTACGACGACCCGTCGAACCTACCCGTTACCATCGACATCCTGTTCACGGTCACGATCAGCACCGACCCGTTCGCGGACGACTTGATCCTCAGCAACCTCGGTCAAGCCGTCTCGAACAACTCCGTCGGCGAGGTGATCGACGGCCAATCCATCGGGCAGATCACGCTCCGCGAGCCGGAACTGGCCGTCACCAAGGGGGTCGTCGCGGCGGCGAACCCGGACGGGGTGTTCACGCCCACGCCAATCGGCTCGGTCGCGTTCAACGCCCCGGGCACGACCGGGGCGCGGTTCGCCGGCACCATCACATCGGCGAGTTTGACCGCGACGCCGATCGACAGCAACCTCGCGAACGTGGATGCCGGCGACCTCGTCACCTATGCGGTCACAGTCGTGAACACCGGGGGCGAGGCCGCGTTCGACGTGCTGATCCGCGACACGCTGCCACCGGGGACCGTGATCCCCAACATCGGCGCGTTCGGGTACAACCTCCGCGTCACGGACGGTGCCGGGAACCTCAAACCGTTCCAGATCGTCGGCCAGGGCCTGTTCGACCCGGCCGGCGGGATTCGGCTCGTGGATGTCGGCGGTGTCGGTGCGCTCGGCCCGGCCGCGAACGACGGGTCGGACGTGGTCGTCGTCACGTTCGACATGCGGCTCGGCAACGACGTGACGGTCTTGCAAAAGATCACGGACACATCGACGGTGGCCAACTACGCTGCGGTCGAGGGCGGCCCGAACTTCGTCGGCGACCCGCTCACCGATGACGCGACCGTCACCGTGTCCCGCGAGGACCTCCTGGCGAAACAACTCGTCGGCACGTCGATCGTGAACACGTTCAACTCGAACACCGAGGCCGTCATCGGGGAACTGGTCACCTACACCGTGACCCTCACCGTCCCCGAAGCGACGATGCCGAACGCCATCATCGCGGACACGCTGGACGCGCAACTCGCGTTTGTGGACTTGCAAAGCGTGGTCGTGTCGCCGGGCGTCTCGTTCACGGGTTCCTCGACGCCCGTGATCACGAACTCGGGGCGAAACATCACATTCAACTTCGGGGACATCACGAACTCGAACCGCGACAATTCCGTGACCGAGACCATCGTACTCACCTACCGGGCGGTGGTACTCAACGTCGCGTCGGCCCAGGCGAACGTGCGGGTCAACAACCTCGCCCGGCTCACGTTCACCGGCCTGGACAACCCGAAGCAGGCGTCGGCCGCGAACGTCACGATCATCGAACCGCAAGTCGTGGTGGACAAGTCCGCGACCGTGAACGGATTCGGCACCGTCGGCGACGCCAGCGACCCGGTCGTGTACACAATCACCCTGCGGAACCCGCCCGGCTCGGCGGCGTTCACCGCGGACGCCTTCGACGTGACCTTCGCGGATGACTTGCCCTTCCAGGCCGGGAACGGGTCGCTAATCGTCAACCCGGTTCTGGGCGTGACCGACACGGCGGGACTCGTCACCGCGGCGGACTTCGAACTCGTCGGCGACAACACCAACGGCTGGACGCTCCGCACTCCTGCCGGGACGTCGTTCGATCTCCCGGTGAACGGCAGCCGAACCATCACGCTGACGGTGTCGGGCACCTTACCCTTCTTCGTCACGCCGGGGCAGGTCATCGTCAACGAAGCGGGGGTCCAGTGGACCAGCTTGCCGGGCGACCCCGGTCCAATCTCGCCGTTCAACCCGAACTCGGTCGAACGCACCGGGACCGGGGTGCCGGCCGTCAACGACTACCGCACCAGCGACCGGGCGACGGTCTCGGTTCAGAACGTCGCACTCACCAAGTCGATCGTGGCCACGTCCGAGACGGCGACGGCGGACCCGGAACGGGTTGTGGTCGGGGAAATCGTCCGCTTCCGATTGCAGGCCGCGGTGCCAGAAAGCCAGTCCGTTTCGTTCCAGTTCCTCGACCAACTCGTGTCGGGGTTCCAGTTCCTCGACGACGGCACCGCCCGGATCGCGTTCGTGGCGAATGCCGGGGACTCGCTGACGTCCACCGCCATTCCGACCGGAACGCCTGGGCTGAACGTCGTCGGCAACCAGACGAACGTGGATAGCATCATTCCCACCGCGGTAGTACCGGTCGGGGTCATTCTGGGCGGGCCGTTCGTTGACGGGACGGACGTCACGTTTGACCTGGGTACCGTGTCCAACGGCGGCACGTCGGACCCGGACCAGGAATTCATCGTCCTGGAGTTCAACGTGCTCGTCACGAACGTGACCGGTAGCAGGGTGAACGTCCCGCTCGTGAACACGGGTTCGGTCGTGATCGGCGGGACGACGAACGCGACCGGCCCCGCGACAGTGATTGTCGCGGAGCCGGGGATCTCGGGAGTGGAAAAGTCCGTGGTCGGTAGCCCACTACGGGGGATTCAGGGGTACGATGCCGGCGACCGGGTTTCGTATTCCGTGGAGTACATCAACAACCCAGGCGTGGGAAGTTCCGTTGCCTACGACGTGCGGCTCGTCGATCCGCTGGTGCCGGGGAAGATGACCCTCGATCCGGCAAGCGTGCGGGTGTTTCGCAACGGGACCCAGATCTTCACCGGGTTCGCGAACGCCAGCACCGCCACCGGCCTCGACGTGACGGTCGATCTGGTCGCCGTCGGGGACGAGATCGCCATCGCGTTCGACACGATTCTGACGAACGCCGTCGTGGCCGGCGAGGTGCTCACCAACACCGCCGACTTGCGGTGGACCAGCCTCCCTGGCCCGCGCGGCACGCCCGTCAACCCGACGGGTTCCGTTACTCCCGGCGACCCCGGCGACGAGGACGGCGAGCGGACTGGGGGGAACGGCCCCGGGAATGGTCTCAACAACTATGCCGCCGTGGACACCGCCGACATCGACATTGCCATCCCGGAATTCGAGAAGACGATCGCCACGACCAGCCCTGTCGAGTCGATCGAGAACCAGTTTGTGCCCGGCCTTCCGGACTTCGTCATCGGCGAAATCGTGACTTACCGCCTGACGGCCACGCTGCAAGAAGGCACCACGACGCTGACGATCCAGGACTTGTTGCCGAACTCGGCCCTGAACGGGTTCGTGCAATACCTGTCGTCGTCCGTCGTCGCGGTGGGGGCCAACATCAGCGGCGCGGCTCTGAGCGTGGGCGATTCCGGGTCCGACTCGGGGTTGGTTGTCACGTTCGACTTCGGCACTGTGGTCAACGCGGCCGACAACGTCGTCGACGACCGCGACCGGATCGTGGTCGAGGTCGTCGCCCAAGTGTTGAACGTGCCGGAGAACGTGGCGGGGGACCCGGTCCTCAACGTCGCCACCCTCGACTACGGCGGCACGTTCCCCCTGGTCGACCTCGCCTTGGCCCAGATCGTCGAGCCGACGCTGAGCATCGACAAGATCGTGTTCGCACCACCGAGCGGCTCGGTCGACGCGGGGGACACGGTGACCTATCAGGTGACGGTCGCCCAGCAAGTTCCACCGTCGACGGCCATCGCGTTCAACGTGCTCGTGAGCGAGACCCTCCCGACCGGGCTCACGCTGGTGCCGGGCAGTGTGGTCGTCGTGTTCGACCCGAACTACCCCTCGTCGTTCTACACGCCGCCGATCATCACCGAGACGGGGAACGGATACACCGTTCTGATCGACTACCTCGACCACCCAGATAGTCCGTTCGCACAAGGAATCCCGAACCAGGCGGTCATCCAGTACCGGGCGGTCGTTGACCCAGCTTTCACGCCGGGGTCATCGATCATCAACACGGTGAACCTCAGCTACGACAGCTTCTACGAGCCCTCGGCAACCAATCCGACGGTGAGCCGGAACTACACCAGCACCGACGACGCGACGATCACGCTGAACACCAACTCGATCGCAGGCGTCATCTACGTCGACGCCAACAACAACGGTATCTACGAACCCGGGCTGGGCGAAATGCTCGTCACGGACTCGGTGACGCTGACGCTGACCGGCACCTCGAACGCGGGCGTGCCGATTTCCCGCAGCGTCACCACGACGACCGGCAACTATCTCTTCGACCTGGTCCCCGCGAGTAACCTGCTCGGGTACACGATCACCCAGGTGAACCAACCGCCCGGACTCGCCGACGGCCGCGACACCCCGGGTACGCCATTTGGCGGCACCGGCACGCTCGGCGGATACCCCCGCGACGCGGAAGCGATCACCCGAGTCGTCGTCGCACCGGGCTCGAACCTCGCGGGGACGGACTACAACTTCGGCGAACTTCCGCCCGCCACACTTGGCGACTTCGTGTGGGACGATCTCAACGGCAACGGCCGACAGGACACGGGCGAGCCGGGCATCGACGGGTTGACCGTCACCCTGACCGGGACCAACCCGGGCGGCGGCACCTTTACCCTGACCACCACCACGGCCGGTGGAGGGGCGTACTCCTTCACTGGGTTGCGACCGGGGGCCTATGCCGTCGCGTTCACAACCCCTGCGGGCTACGTGTTCACGATCCAGAACGCGCCGGGCGTGCCGGCCAACCTGGACAGCGACGCGAATCGGGTGACGGGTGTCGCCTCGGTCACCCTGGGTGTGGGCGAGACGAACGACACGATCGACGCCGGGATGTACACCGGAGCGACCCTGTCGGGGTACGTCTATCGGGACTTCGACATCAACGGAATTCGCGAGCCGAACGGCCAGAACCCGGAGACGGGCATCGCCGGCGTGACGATCACCCTGGCCGGCGTGGACCCGAACGGGGCTGCCCTCCCGACCTTGACCACGACCACCCTGGGCGACGGATCGTATCAGTTCGGACCAATCCCGGCGGGCACCTATACGGTCATCGAAACGCAACCGCCAAGTGTGTTCGTGGCCGGGCTCGCCGGGTTTTACGACGGGCTCGATACCATCGGGACCGTCGGCGGGACGGCGCGCGGAACGCAGCCCGTGAAGAACGCACTGGCCGTCGGGCTGGGCGTGGGCGAAACCGGGATCGAGTACAACTTCGGCGAGAACCCGCCGGGCGACCCGTTCGGCTTCGTCTACATCGACCTCAACAACAACGGCGTCCGCGACCCCGGCGAACCGGGGATCCCCGGCGTCACGATCACCATCTCGGGCATCGCCTTTCAGGGCACGCCGCTGGAGCGGCCCCTCACGCCCGCGGACGCACCGAACGGGTTAGTCGCCGTCACCGACGCGAACGGTCGGTGGGAGTTCGCACCCATCCCGCCGGGGGTGTACTCGGTCGTCGAAACCCAGCCGCCGGGGTTCGTCGACGGCCGCGAGGAAGACGCCGACCCGAACGGGCCGTTCACGGTTGTCGTCGGGAACGACCGGTTCGATAACCTCGTCCTGTTGCCGTTCCCGGTGCGTGGGCCATTCAACTTCGGGGAACTGCTGCCGGGTTCCGTTCCCCCGTTTGTGCCGGACCCGCGACCGCTACCGACCAAGCGCAACTTCCTCACCTCGACTCCGGAAGTGACTCTCTTCGCACCGGACGGGTTGAGTTACTCCCCTCAGTTCAACACGCCTCGTGGGAACGGGGGCGGCAATGCCGTCTTCGCAACGGCGAACGGGCCGGGGTCCCCACCCCAGGTCCGGGTCTTCGACTTCGCGACGAGTTCCGAACGGTTTCGGTTTCTCGCCTATGACCCGTCCTGGCTGGGCGGGGTCCGGGTCGCGACGGGCGATGTGACCGGCGACGGCGTGCCCGACATCGTGACCGCCCCCGGCCCCGGCGGCGGGCCGCACGTCAAGGTCTTCGACGGCGTCACCGGGAACCTCGTGGCGAGCTTCTTCGCGTTCGAGCCCGGCTTTTCCGGCGGATTGTTCGTGGCCGTCGCCAACGGGGAAATCGTCGTCGGGGCGGGAGCCGGGGGCGGTCCGCGCGTCAGCGGGTTCGGGCTGGACGGCATTCAGCGGTGGACCACCTTCGTGTTCGAGCCTGGATTTCGCGGCGGAGTAACCGTCGGGGCCGGGGACGTGGACGGCGACGGGATCGAGGAAATCATCGTCGGTGCGGGGGCCGGCGGCGGCCCGCGGGTCGTCGTGCTAGACGGCCGGACGCGGGCGGTACGCGACGACTTCTACGCGTTCGAACCGAACTTCACGGGCGGGGTGTTCGTCGCGGCCGGGGACACCAACGGGGACGGCCGCGACGAGATCGTCGTCGGTCCGGGGGAGGCCGGCGGACCCGCGGTGGCGATTTTCGACGGCAACACGACTCAACCGGTCTCGCGATTCTTCGCCTACCCAGCCCCCGACTTCCGCGGCGGGGTCCGCGTCGCCACCGTCGACGCCGACGGCGACGGGCGTTCCGAAGTGGTTGTCGCCCCGGGGCCGGTGGCCCAGTCGTGGGTGCGGGTGCTCTCGGCCGTTTCGGGCAATCCAGTCGATGAGTTCTTGAGCAACGCCGAGTGGCGAACGGGCGGCGTATTTGTCGGATGACGGCGAAGTGGGATTCGCCCCAACTTACGGTCGAAGTTGCGTGAAGGACACTTTTTTCTAGGCTTTCCATTCCCGTTCCATTTGGCCACCCATCCGCACCTTGCCTGAGTGTATACATTCTAACCACAATCACATCCTTGCCGTTCTTGCACTTATCCTCCTTTTTCCCGCGTTTCTTGCTGCCACAAGCGAAGGGACGCGAAACCTCCAAGTGGAGAACTACGGCTCTAGGACTAGACTTTTCCCCATTCACTCGATTCGCTGTTAGACATTCGTTTTTCCCTCAAGGACTGCTGATGCCCTTGAATTCGTGATCTCGCCCCACGGATTCGGGTTTTCGTCAAGCACCAATTTTGCTGAAATGCACGATATGGACCCGCACGACCACCGCGATAAAGTCCGACAACTCGCGGATGATCTGACCTGGCTGGAAGACCACTGCCGTCGACAGGCGGATCTGTCGGTGCACGCGGCTCACCTGCGGCTGGCGGCAGCCCTGACGCGGAACGTCATCGGACCCGCCGCGGAGGGGCAGGCACCCCGCCCGCTCTTTGTGGCCGTCGTCGGCGGGGCCGGGGCCGGGAAAAGTACTGTCGTCAACTTCCTCTGCGGTGCCGTCGTTGCCGAGGCCAACCCGCAGGCCGGCTACACCCGACACCCCACCGCCTTCCTCCCCCCCGCCCTCGGCGTCGCCTGGCCCACCTACCTCGGATTCCTCGGACCGCTCACCCGACTTTCCGAGTCGAAGCCCGGAAACCTCGACGAGGACGTCTACCAGGCGAAGCGGATCCCGCCCCCCACCAACGGCACACCCGACCCCCTCTCCGATTTCGTCGTCTGGGATTGCCCGGACATGACGACCTGGGCCTCGACCGGCTACGTCTCCCGCCTGATGGAAGTCGTCGCCCTTGCCGACGTCGTCGTCTACGTCGCCTCCGACGAACGCTACAACGACGAGGTTCCGACGCAGTTCCTGAACCTCCTCATCAAGGCAGGGAAAGCCGTCGTCGTCTGCCTGACGAAGATGCGAGAATCGGACGCGGCACCCCTGATCGAGCATTTCCGGAAGGAAGTTCTGGGCCGGGTGCCCAAGTCCGGCGGCGATGTCCCGCCGATTCCCTGCGTCGCCTTCCCCCAGATGCCCGCCGACGTCCGCTCGGATCCCGCGGGGAAGGGGGCGAAACACCGGGTCGCGCTCCTGAATCAGTTGCTGGCGCTGTGCCCGAGCCCCGAATCTGCCCGGTCGCGGACCGTCGCCAACGCGATCCGCTACCTCGAAACCGCCGGGGAAGGGCTGCTCGACGTCGCCCGGAAGGACCTGACGGAACTGGAGAACTGGCGATCGATCGTGGAAGCGGGGAAGACGCAGTTCGAGGATCGCTACCGCCGGGAATTCCTGGCCGGCGAGCAATTCCGCCGCTTCGACCGCACCCGCGAGCAGGTCATGGAGATGCTCGAACTTCCCGGTGCGGGGAAGGCGGTCAGCGGCACGCTGGCGTTGCTCCGGAGCCCGTACCGGATGGCCCGCGAATTCGTGGCGAAGACGCTGGTCCGGCCGCAGATGCCGAACCTTTCCGAGCACACAATCTGCTCGGCCGCCCTCGCGGCCTGGCTCGACGGCCTCCAGGCGGAGACGCTTCGCCGGGCGGGGACGCACCCGATCTGGAAGCAGTTATCCCACGGTTTCGATGCGGGCCTCAAGATGCAGGCCCAGGACCGCTTCGGGCAGGAATTCCGGTCCTTCGAGTTGAAGGAAACCGACGAGCTCGACCGGGCGGCCCGGGTGGTGCCGGAGTATCTCTCGCAGCACCATGCGCTCCTCAACACGCTTCGGCTCGGGACTGTCGCCCTCGACCTGACGGCGGGAGGGCTCGTCCTGTGGCTGACGTGGGTGCCTGCGTGGTACCACCTCCTCCTGATTCCCGTCGCGGTGTCGGGAACCCGGCAGGGCGTCGAGATCACGGTCACGCAGGTCGTCGACTCGGGCCGAAATCGGGTCCGCCATCAGCGGGAGACGTTGCTGGAAGAGCATCTCACCGGGCCGCTCGCAAAATGGCTCAGCGAGTGGCCGACCTCCACCGGGTCGACGCTCGAGAAACTGCAGCAGGTGCTTGGCCGGGTCCCCCAGACGATCCGCGAACTGTCGAGCTTCGTCAAACCCGCCACTCCGCCCGACCCTCGACCGGTCGAAACGCCGCGCGTCGAAACCCCCGTCAGTGCGTGAAAGCCGGGGAATTCCCCAGCGAACCGCGGCCGGGCAGGAGCCTCGCTCCCCCGAAGAAAAGACCGGGAAACCCGGCATCCGCCCACTACGCCACCTGCGCGAACACCTCGGAAACCTTGACCTTTCGCGCATTCCACGACGGCAGAAACGCCCCCACGACTCCAACCAAAATCCCCAGCACCGGCCCCAGAATCAGAATTTCGTCCGGGCATCGGAAATTGTCGAAGAACGCGAACTTGATTCCCACCGTCCGGGTGAACCACGAGATCCCCCGCGGCAGGAAGTAGACGACCCAGGTACTCAGGAGCCCCCCGAAGACGCCGATCAGCACCGCCTCGGAGACGATCATCGCCATCACCTGCCAGGGCTGGAACCCGAGCACCTTCAACACCGCCATCTCCGTCCACCGTTCGCGAACGCCGATCGTGATGGTGATGCCGATGACCAGGCACATGATCGCCACGATCGCCGGCATGATGATGTATTTCATCCCCCAGAAAATGTCCTTGAACGACTCCAGGAACGACCCCACGGCGGCGGAGAACGTCTCCATTTTGACCGCCGGCGAGTTGAAGGTTCCCGGGTCGTTGACGATCGCCGCCAGCCGCTCGAACGATTCCTTGTTCGGCATCCGCACCCACACCAGGTTCACGCACCGATCCGCGACCGGGTGGTCCTTGCCGTTGATGGACTTGTAGTTGTCGAGCTTCGCCCGGAGGTAGTCGTAGCGCATCGCCGCGTTCATCCCCATCCGGCTACCGGACGGGAACGCCCCGACGATGTGGAACTCGAACTCGATGTCCTTGTAGTTGAGCCCGGACATCGTGATGGTGTCGCCGACGTTTTTGCCGAGCATTTTGAGGCGATCCTCGCCCACCACGATGTTCCGTTTGTCCTGCTTGACGAGTTCGATCACCCGCAGCAGATCCTGCCATTGCTGATCGCCGAGGTCCTCCCGGCTCAGCCCCTGTTCGGACATCATCCCGTTCGCCACCGCCTCCGGATCGAGTGCGAACAGAAACATGCTGTTCTCGGGCGTCTTGTTCTTCGGATCGAGAGTTCCGCCGACGAACGACCAGGTCATCATGTTCTTTTCGAGATCTTTCGGCCGATATTCCGGCGGAAGTTTCGTCTCGATCACGCCCTTGAGCTGATCCGGGTACCCGGGCTTCATCATGCTCGGGATGCTGAATTTCTCGCTCATCACGACCATCTGCGCTCCTTCCTTCTCGGCGGTGAACTTGCCGAGGAAGGAGACGATGCTGTAGATGAACGTGATCATCGCGGTCAGAACGAAGAGGGCGGCGTAGGTCAGCGAGGTTCGCAAAAGGTTCCGGCGGAGGCTGCGGAAAACCAGCCCAAAGATTTTCGCGTACTTCCCGACCGGGTCCGGCGAATTCTGCACCCCCCGCAGGCCGAACTCCATCATCAGCAGCGATGCGAAGAAGATCGGCAGCGTGACGACGGCCAGTAGCAACAAAAAGAAAATCAGCGCGATCAGGGCGACCGTCCCGTAGATCGCCACTTCCAGCAGCGTCGGGTCCGGGGCGGCGGTGAACCCGTACTGGCTCATCTCGTTCACGGGGAATCTCCGGAATTGGTGCGAGTCAGACGGCGGCCGCCGCCGGGGTTTGCTCCTCTTGCCCGACCAGTCGGCCCTTTTCTAGGTGGACAATTCGCTGGGCTCGCCCGGCCGCGTGGGGGTCGTGCGTCACCATGATGATCGTTTTGCCCAGCTCCGTCCGGAGCAGGTTGAGCAGGTTCAATGCGTCGTTCGCCGACTTGGCGTCGAGTGCCCCGGTCGGTTCGTCGGCGACGATGATGGTGGGGTCGGTGACGATCGCCCGGGCAATGCCAACGCGTTGACACTGGCCGCCGGAAAGCTGCCCCGGCCGGTGCGTCATCCGATCCCCGAGCCCCACCAGCCCGAGGGCGTTTTCCACCTGCTTACGGCGTTGTTCCCCGGAAAGCGGAAGCAACAGCAGAGGCAGTTCGACGTTCTCGTAGGCCGTCAGAACCGGGAGCAGGTTGTAGAACTGGAAGACGAATCCGACGTTCCGCGTCCGCCAGCGGGCGAGTTCGCTTTCGGAAAGCCGGGAAATTTCCATGTCCCCGACGACGATCGACCCTTCCGTGGGGGAATCAAGCCCCGCGATCAGGTTGAGGAGCGTCGTCTTCCCGGACCCCGACGGCCCCATGAGGGCGACGAATTCCCCCTGCCGGACGTCGAGATTGAGGTCCATGAGGACGTCAATCCGCTCCGTGCCGCGGGAGAAAGACTTGAAGAGGTTCCGAACTTCGACGATGGCCATCGGAGATTCCCTGAGCAGTTCACAGTGGGCAATCAGCAGTGGGCAGTTTGCAGTGGGAGTGATCACTTCATCGGGAGGAAGGAAACCACCGCCCCCATTTCGGGTTTGAGGAAGGTGCCGGGGATTTCCCCCTCGGGGAGGGTCACCTTCACGCGGACCTTCACGGTGCTGTTGGCCCGGTTCGCGATGGGCATGATCCGGTCGAGTTTCGCATCGTAAATCTTCGATGGGTATGCATCCGCCCGGACGCGGCAGGGCTGGCCTTCCTTCAATTTTGCGATGTCCCGCTCGCTGACCTCCAGTTCCACTTCCATGTCGGCGAGGTTGGCGATGTCGCAGACGGATCCGGAGGTGGCGCTGAATGCGAGGGGGTTGACGAGGTTGCCGAGCTCGGCCTTCTTGGTGAGGACGGTGCCGGTGATCGGTGCGCGGATGATGCAGTTGTTGAGCCGCCAGTTGGCCTGTCCGACTCGGGCCTCGGCGGCGCGGACGTCGGCCTCGGCGGCCTTGACGTCGGCCTGGGCGGCGGCCTTCTGCTCTTCCCGCGGGCCTTCCTTGAGGAGTTGCAGCGTCGCCTTGAGCCGTTCCACACGGGCGATGGCGGTGCGGTTGTCAGCCGTCGCCTGGATCAGTTCCCGGGCGGCGGCGGAAGCGCCGATCATCTGCAGACGTTTGAGGTCGTCGGCGGCACGAACCTTGGCCGCCTCCGCCTCCGCGAGCTCCGCCTCCGTCTGCGTGATCTCCACTTCCCGCACCGATTCCGGAAGCAGGGCTTTCCACCGTTGCTGGGCTGCCGCCAACCGCTGCTTCGCCGCCGCCAGCGTCGCTGCCGCCTCTGTGGCCGATGCCTGGAAGATCGCGTCATCGATCCTGGCCAGAACCGCACCTTTCTCGAAGAGCTTCCCCTCGATCACGTTCAATTCGATGATCCGGCCCTGCACCTCGATCGGGCTGACGGCGATGGATTGGGCCGGCACGAGGTAGCCCTTGACCTCGAGTTGCACGGTTCCCCCCTCGACGGTGGGTGTGGTGCTGGGGGCCGACGTGTTCGACTGGGTGGGCGTGGTCTCTTCCGAGGTGTCAGTTTTGGCGGGGGCGTTGCGGTAGGTGCGGAGCGCGACGCCGGCCCAGGCGAGGGCGAGGATCCCGCACAGGAGCCAGGGGAGCCAGGTGACCCCGCCGCTGCCGCCGGTTTTGACGTTCCCGAGCTGGCTGTCGAGCCGGAGACGCTGGACGCGGTCGAGCATCTCGCCGTTGGCAGTCGGGGTCGAGCGGGTGGGGTTCGGGGTCATGGGTTGGCTCCCTCGCGGGAGGCGGGTTGGGGTGGCGATGCGGAATCTGGCTCGAAGAACGGGGCCAGCATCCGCACCAGGGTTTCGAGCATGAGTTTGCGGTCGAAGGCGTGCGGATCGACGGCGAGCTGCTGGATCAGCCCCTGGACGAGGGCCATCACGATCGAGGCGAGGAGGCGAGGATCGCTGCTTGAGCTCGCCGGGCTGTCGGCGAAATCGGCAGCCATGAACGATCGCCATTGCTCGTTCCGCTCGGCGAGCTTCGCCCGGTAATCGTCGCGGTAATGGATCTGTGCGAGGAACGTGTGCAGGAGACTTCCGAACGCCTGCTGGTGCGGGTTCGCCGGCTGCAAGTGTCGGCCGAGCATGAACTTCACGCATTCCCAGGCCTGGCCGGTCCCGGGTTGGGGTCCGCCCGATTGGAGATTTTGCTCGATCATCCGATCGAGCATCCGATCAAAAACCGCCAGAAGAATCGCTTCCTTCGTGGGGAAGTAATAGGTGAGATGCCCGCGGGCCATCCCGGTCCGCGACTCGATTTGGGAGAGGGAAAGTTTGTGCAAACCCTGGCTTGCGATGATCTCGAAGGCGGCCTCGACGATCTGCTCCCTTCGCAGCCTGGCGGTATCCGATGTGGCTGCAACGGTTTCCGCCGCCACCGGCATCGGAGACGCGATTCGGGCTCGGTGCTCGGAGGTGGCATCCATGTCTGGTGCGAACGTCGCCTTCTCGCGGGAGAATAGACCGATCGGACTAATTTGGATCTCGAAGGAATTCTAGTCCATCCGGTCTACGCAGGTCAATCTACCCCTTCGGTTGGGGCCAAGTTTCTCGCAAACTTCACCCACATCCCCCGAACTTCCAAGCCGCAGGCCGACTGGCGGGCTGGCGGATCGGGTCGAAGATGAAGATCCCGAGAGTTTCGACGGTCTGGCGTTGGTGAGGGATCAGGACGTTCTAGGTTGAGAAGTGTCCGCAGGTGATCGCAGACTTGAGATGTGCCATGCTTCGCCCCGCCGTGGCGTTGTTGGTGTTGTTGCTGATCGTGATTGCTCTGGTGAACCTGTCCGGCCGCGATTCCGAGTCGTTGTACCCTGCAGAGGGGACGCTTCGGGTCAATGGCAAGCCGGCCCACGGGGCGGTGGTCGTTTTCCACCCGCAAAATTCGGGGAAACTGTCCGCCACCCAGCCTGTCGGGTACGTCGGACCGGATGGCCGGTATCGCCTGACGAGCACGAACCGCGTCGGGGCTCCGCCTGGCGATTACGTCGTGACGGTCTCCTGGTTCGTTCCGGCCCAGGCGAAGACGACGAAGAAATCCCTCGGTTTCGTCGATCCGGAGAAGGGCGGCACCGTCGAGAAGCTCGGCTTCCGCTACTCGAACCGGCAGAAGTCCACCATCACCCGCACCCTGGTGCGGGGGAACAACGAAGTCGAACCGATCGAGCTGACCGACACCAAACTCTCACCGTGAGACATCCATGCGCGTTGCCCATCGTGCGTTCACGCTCATCGAGCTCCTGGTCGTCATCGCGATTATCGCGGTCCTGATTGGTTTGTTGCTGCCGGCGGTGCAGAAGGTCCGGGAGGCCGCCTCTCGGGCAACTTGCACGAACAACCTGAAGCAGATCGGGCTCGGGTTGCACAACTATGAGTCTGCTCAGATGGTGTTCCCGCCTGCCGGGGTCTCGGGAACGTCCCCGATGAACCCCCAGGGGCACAGCCTGTTTACCTTTCTGCTTCCCTATGTGGAGCAAAATAGCCTCTACAACCAGTTCCAACTCGACAAGACCATTTTCCCGACGTTCGACCCGGCGAACTTCAATGCGGCCAACAATGTCGTGAAGGTCTATCTTTGTCCGTCCGTTCCCGACGGTAGCGGGAAGACCGACTACATCGCGTTTGCGTCCAACCTCTATCCCATGCCGCTTTATCCGAGCCCGCCGCCGGGGCCGTACCTGATCGGGCGGACCGATTATGGCTCGGTGGGTGGGGTCACGATCGAACTTTCGACGAACTTCCTCCCACCTGGGAGCCGGCCGAACGCGACGAATCCGGGAGAAACCGGATTTATCCGGCTCGATGTGCGGCCCAAACTCGCGGAATGTTCGGACGGCCTGTCGAACACGCTCGTCATCGCGGAAGATGCGGGGCGGATGAAGGTCTACCATCTCGACAAACTCTACAGTGATGGCCTCGCGTTCGGTCTGCCGACGGATCCCAACCGGGTGGCCACCGGAGGTGGTTGGGCCGACTTGCAATCGGAGTTCTCGGTGCACGGGTTCTCCCCGGATGGCGTGGTCCAGGCGGGGGGCGGTTGCGTCATCAACTGCACCAACGACAACGAAATCTACGCGTTCCACACCGGCGGTGCGAATGTGCTGATGGGTGACGGTTCGGTCCAGTTTCTGAAAGCGAGCACCTCGCCGGCTGTCGTCGCCGCCCTGATCAGTCGGGATGGTGGGGAAACGGTGGGGTCCGGCGATTTCTGAGCTCGGCTCCGGAGTTCCCGGATGTGTGAGGAAATCATCATAATCGGCCGAGTGACTTGAGAACCGGACGGCGGGTCGCCACCATGAGTGCAACCTGATTCGCGCACCGAGTCCGTTGCCCCGCCCGTCGATCTCGGAGTCTGGTTGTCATGCCCATCGCCACCTCCGCTGATGAATTCCTGGTCAACCTCCGCAAGAGCCAGCTTGTGGACGAGCCCAAACTCTCCGCAGAACTGGACCGCCTCAGGTCAGCCGGCGTTCTCGAACCGGACCCCACCAAGCTCGCGGGGCACTTCATCAAGGTCGGACTTCTCACAAAATTCCAGGCCGCTCAGCTCATCCAGGGGAAAGTGCGCGGCTTCCTCATCGGCGGGAAATACCGGGTTCTCGATGTCCTCGGAACCGGAGGGATGGGGCACGTGCTCCTTTGCGAGCACCTCAAATTGAAGAGCGTCGTCGCGGTGAAGGTTCTGAAATTGGGCTCGGAGGCATCGCAGGGGGTTGTCGAGCGGTTCTACCGCGAAGCCCGGGCCGCCTTCGGGCTCAACCACCCCAACGTCGCCCGAGCCTTCGACATCGACCAGGACGGCGACACGCACTACCTCGTGATGGAGTACATCGACGGCAGCAGCCTGCAGGAGCTCGTCGCGAACATCGGACCGCTTCCGATCGGACTCGCCGCCAACGTCATTTCCCAGGCCGCCCTGGGGTTGCAGGAAGCGTCGAACCAGGGGTGGGTCCATCGCGACATCAAGCCCGCCAACCTGATGCTCGACCGCACCGGGACGGTCAAGGTTCTCGATCTCGGCCTCGCCCGGCTGTACGTCGATACGAAGACGGACAACATCACCAAGCAGTTCGACGAGAAGGCGGTCCTTGGCACAGTCGACTACCTCGCCCCGGAACAGACCATCGACAGTTCCGCGGTCGACATCCGAGCGGACATCTACGCACTGGGGGCAACGCTCTACTTCCTGCTTTCCCAGCGGACCCCGTTTCCGGACGGCTCGGTCGCCCAGAAACTGCTCTGGCACACGCTGCGCGATCCGGACCCGTTGCGAGAAGCCCGGCCAGACGTGCCGTCGGGGTTGGATGCGGTCGTGCGGAAGATGATGCACAAGAAGGTGACGAGCCGCTACCAGTCGCCGGCCGAGGTGGTCGATGCCCTGGCGAAATGGGCCGACCCGACGAGCCCGCCGCCGCCCGAGTGGATGCCCAAGCCCCGGAATCTGCCCGGCAACCCGGGAACCCCGACGCCCCGATCCGGAACAAGCCCGGTGTCCTCGGTCGGTGCCGCCACTCCGATGCCCCGGGCGGCGTCGACCCGGAATCTCGCGGTGAGCATCGGGTCGAGCCGGATCCAGCCCCGCCCCGGCCGATCGTGGACGAAGAACCCCAAGATTCTCGGCGGAATCGCGGTGCTGGTGATCGCCGTCGCTGGTGCGGTCGTCTGGGGTCTGGGACGAGGTGGGAAAAACGAGGAGGCACCACCAACAGGACCCGGAAACACCCGGAATGTCCGGCTCCCGAACGGCCGCTTCCCCCTGATCATCGGTGGGCGAGACGTGGGCAACAAGGCAATGCCGTCGACCCTCGCCGCGGCACTCGAGGTCTGCCAGCCCGGCGACCACCTCCTTCTTCTCGGCCATGCTCTGATCAGCGACCAGGTGACCCTGACCGGCGAGAAACTGACGGAAATCGAAATCGACGGGGCCAAGGACGAGAACGGAGACCAGGGGCTGTGGCTCGCCCCGCACAACATCGATTCCGGAGCACTCATTTCCATCAAGGACGTCAAGCGGTTGGTCATCAAGAATCTCATCATCGACGGCGGCGGTCGCGTCGATTCCCTCGTCCACATCAGTGGGAAGTGCCCCGGCGTCCGCTTCGAGAACTGCATCTTCAAGGGATTCCGGAAAGAAGCCGTCGCGTTCTCCGGAGCGTCCGGCGGACGCGACAAGGGGGAACTCCTCGTTCTCTCGAGGGTCCGAATCCAGTCCGACCCGGCCCAGTACGGCGGCTCACCCCGGGCTGCGTTCGCCTTCCTCGCCGGCCCCGGTGGGAAAGCCAACGAGAACATCGACATCGTCCGGTCCCGCGTGGATGGTGCCGTCCAGAACGCAATCCTGATCGATGGTGCGACGACCTACGTCAACTTCCAGGAAAACCGCTTCTACCGCGTCCAGGTCGGATGTCGGTACGAGAAAGCCAAGCCGGAACTGCCCCTGCGGGTCAACTTCGAGGGGAACACATTCGCCGAGATCAAAACCGCCTTCCGCCTCGAAACGATTCCCCTCGCCAACGACGTCAACCGCCTGCTGCTCCGGAACAACCTCTTTTCCGGAACCAAGGCGATCGTCGAGATCGGCGACGCGATCGACACCTCGGCGTTGAAGAATGTCTTCGAGGAGGCCCGCGGCAACGTCCGCGACCCGGAATCGGGGCTGGAAGGGTCGTTCTTGCTCCCCTCATCGAAACTGCAGCCGTTGAATTTTGCCCCGCTTGGGACGGATACTACCTCGGACGGAACCTTCCTGCGTTACCCGGCCGACAGCGTCCTCCTGACGGCAGGTGCCAACGGCCGACCCGCCGGGGTTCCCCCGCCGTGAGTTTGAGTGGTTTCCGGCTCTGTTGCGGATCGACATCGAGATGCCCCAGGCCAGCACTGACTTCCGACCGAGCCAGCACGGGTTCGCCTTTGCCAACCACTGGCCGGAAGGGATGCCGATCTTCGAGATTCCGACGCCGCTCGGGCGGATTCCCGTCGGAAACGCCCGGCTCGGCCTGTGCGGCGGGATGGTCTTCTCTGCCCTCGACTACTTCCTCGATCACCGGCCGGTCCCGATCGTCGCGAACCGGGCCATCTTCCGCTACATCGCCCGCAGGCAGGTCGAGAGCTTGACCCTCCCGTTCGGGGCAATCCGCTACTACGCCTGGCAGGCTCGCCGGGAATTGCTGACCCGGACGCGAACCATCGAGTGGCCTCGCATCCGCGCCTCCATCGACTCCGGCCGACCCGCCACCCTTGGGTTGGTCCAGGTCCACTCCCGCGACCCCCGGCAGACCATCCGGAACCACCAGGTTCTCGTCTATGGTTACGAGGAGTCCGCGACGGTGCTGACGCTGCGAACCTACGACCCGAATTACCCCGAGGACGACGAGCTCGTCCTGTCGGTCGAGCTCCAGGGGGATTCCGGCTCGGTGTGGCATTCCATCGAGGGTCCGACGATCCGCGGCTTCTTCCACACCCGCTACCGAGCCCGGATTCCCACCCCGGCGGGTCTTCCCGAGTCCCCAGAGGGACACTTGGGGTGAGGGCGGAAAAGCCTCGGAGGAAGCGGCAATTGGACCCGGGTTTCGATTCGGAGATACGATTCGGAATGGAAGGAACGCGAATTTTCGACCGACTTGCCAACAAATTCCCACGGGCTCCGTTGTGGCTTGTTGACACACCCATCCGCGGTGCGTTACCGTACCCGTAAAGTTGTGTCTTCCCGTCCGTTCCGGCGAGTTCGAGCTTCCGGAAATATCGCCAGTTGGTGTGATCCTGGCGGATGGATGGGTAGAATGGAACGCTCAACCAGTCCGCACCGAGACGGTCCGACCATCGGGCGTGGGTCATTTTCTTCCCACCCCGGCCGGGCCGATCGAGCCCAACCGATACCGACCTCCCCGAGTGTCACCCGAGGGCAGAACAGGCCATGGCCAAATCGACCGGCTTCTGGGGCATCGACATCGGGCAGTGTGCCCTCAAGGCGATCCGCCTCGAAATGCGCGACGGCCGCCCCACCGCCACTGCTTACGATTACATCGAACACCCCAAGATTCTTTCACAGCCCGACGCGGATCCGGACGCCCTGACCCGCGAAGCCCTGGAAAAGTTCCTGAGCCGAAACACCGTCGGCAAGGACCAGGTCGCGGTCAGCATCGCCGGGCAGAGCCTCCTCGCCCGCTTCGTCAAACTTCCGCCGGTTGAAGAGAAAAAGATCGGCGATATCGTCAAATTCGAGGCGAAACAGCAGATCCCATTCCCCCTCGACGAGGTCGTCTGGGACTACCAGAAGATCGGCGGCGGCGAATCGGTCGGCGGGTTCGCGATGGAGACCGAGATCGGCCTCTTCGCGATCAAACGGGACATCATCGCCAAGCACCTCGGCCACTTCCAGGAAGTCCGGGCGGACGTGCACCTCGTCCAGATGGCCCCGCTCGCACTGTGCAACTTCGCCACCTACGAGCTCCTCAAGAAGGGCGGGCCCGACGGCCACGAGGGGGACGGCATCCCCGACGACGGCGAGTCCGAGGTTCCCCGCGGCAAGAAACGCTGTGCCGTCATCCTCGACATCGGCACCGACTCCTCGAACCTGATCATCACGGATGGCGGAAAGATCATCTGGCAGCGGCCCCTCCCGCTCGGGGGGAACCATTTCACTCGCGCCCTGACCAAGGACATGAAGCTCACCTTCGCGAAGGCCGAGCACCTCAAGCGAAACGCCGCCAAGTCCGCTGACCTCGCCACCATCCTCCGGGCCCTGCGACCCGTTCTCACCGATTTCGTCGGCGAGGTCCAGCGCTCGCTCGGCTACTTCACCAACACCCACCGGGACGCCCACGTCGCCTACATGGTCGGCCTCGGCAACGCGTTCCGGCTCCCGGGGCTGCAGAAGTATCTCGGCGAGAAACTCTCCCTGGATGTCCGCAAACCCTCCAAGATTTCCCGGCTCCATGGTGAATCCGTCCTCAACGACCCGAACTTCCAGGAAAACATCCTGACGTTCCCGATCGCGATTGGCCTGGCGCTGCAGGGTCTGGATCTGGCCCGGATCCAGACCAACCTGCTCCCCGGCGAGATCCGGGTCGACCGGCTGGTGCGGGCGAAGAAGCCGTACGCCGCGATGGCCGCCGCCTGCCTGCTCCTGGGCAGCGGCGTGGTCGCATGGGGGATGAGTGCCCAGTACTCCGCCGCCACCGATGCCAACGTCAAAACCGCCATCAAGGCCAGCCAGTCCGCCGTGACCGCCCACAAGGCCCAGGAAGCGGAAGTCGCCAAGAAAACCAGCGACGTCGCCGCCACCATGTCCGACGTGAAGGCGATCATTTCCGGAAACGACGAGCGGCTCAACTGGGTCCGACTCAACGAGGTCCTGATCGCCGCCCTCCCCCGCCACGGAACCGCCGAGCAAGGCGGCACCTTGCTGGAGACGGACCAACACCAGTTCTGGAGTTCCGAGGAAGGCAACCGCGCCTACCGAAAGTACCTCGAACGGATGTCCGAGGGGATTCCCCTGGAGCGGATGTTCGACGACGACCTGAGCCAGCACCTTGCCAACGTCAACATCGAGGCCGTCAGCGCCCGCTACACCGACAACCTCGGTAACTTCCTCGCCAATGCAGACAAGTTCGCCACCGAGAAATACTCCTCCAAGATATCCGAAGACTTGACCGAAAACGAGCGGGAAGACGACCCCAACGTCCCCGGTGCGAAAAAGCCCAAGACCATGGAAGGGGGCGGCTGGGTCATCGCCGTTCGCGGTTCCACCTACCACAACAAGGGCACCCAGTTCATCCGGAAGGGGCTGGTTCGCAACCTCCAGAAGTTCGACCAGTACGCTTCGAAGACTGACCCACAAAAGGTCGGCAAACTGATCCCAGGAGTTTCGGACCCGATCAAGGGGAAGGTCAGCCACGTCTTCCTGCTGGCTTCCGTCCCTGTGAAGGCGGGTCAACCCTCGCCCTTGTCGGGGACCGGGATCCTGGACCAGTTGATCGGTGCCGCCCCCGCCGGAGCGGGTGTGGACGGAGAAGGGATGCCACCACCGCGGGTCGGCCAACCGCTTCCCGGCACCACTCCCGGAGCCCCGGCTGCGAAAGCCTGGACCCCACTCTACGCCGTGGGAAGCGCCGCGGAAGCCGGGGGCGAGACTACACCCCCCGGCACCATCCCGACTCCCCCCGTTCCCCCCGTCGGCCAGCCGGTCACGGCTCCGAAAACCGGCAAGGATCGCACCGAGTTCATCGTCTGCTTTATCTGGCAAGAACCCACCGCCCTCGATGTCGCCGGAACCCCGGCAACCCCGGCCAAGTAACCCCACACAAGACCGGAACCGGTACCCGAACACCCGCACAGCGAGTCCGCGATGAACCAAGACGCTCTCAAAAAACACCACTTCTGGATTCTGTCCGGCCTGGCACCCCTTTTCGTCCTCGGAGCCGTCGTCCTCATCTGGTCCGACGTCGGCGCCGAGGTCGAGAAAGAACAAAAAGAACTGAAAAAAGCCGAGGATGCGCTCAAGGTCAATCCCAAGGGAAAGACCATCCTCGAAGAACTCGACAAGCAGAAGGTCACGCTCGGGCTCAAGCGGACCGAACTCTGGAAGTTCAACTCGGATCGCCAGTACAGCCTGCCGATCTTGATGGACGCCAACAACCGGGAAATCCGCTTCTACGAATGGCCCCGCGATGGTCAGGGGCAGATCGCCGAACTGGAGAAACACTACCCGAATTTCGGCGACCCGATCGGGCTTGGGAAAAACAAGGATGACCTCGACGTGCTGGACGTCTTCAAGACGCCCGCCGTCTACGAGGCCGCCTACGACCGGGCCGCCAAGGCAATCCGGCCCACCACCTTCGCAACCGGCTCCTGGAAGGGCGTCCTCCGCTATGTCAGTGACTGGACCAACCGCCGGCCGACTTCCCAGCAGATCTGGCTTGCCCTCGAAGATCTCTGGATCCAGCGTGGACTCCTCGCGCCGGTGAAACAGGTCAACGATGCCGCCGCCCAGTTCGCCCTTTTGGGCAACGGCTCCGACCCGCTCAAGCGGAAGTTCGCCAGCCGGGTCTGGGAACTCGACCTCGATGCCTCCGACCGCAAGATCGTCCGCATGAAGCTCCGCAACAAAACCGATCGGCTCCAGCTTCTCGGGGTCGGAAACACCATGCGACTGCGGATCTGGCTCTCCAAGGCCCCGACCGCCCGGCCGATCGAAGTTCGCATCGAGGGGGAATTCGTCAAGGCTGCCCCATCCCCGGAAAGCACCCTGGAGATCCGGCCGGTTCGCAACCTCCACCGCATCGACCTCCCCCCCGACGAGGTCCAGGAGATCGTCCGCGTCGAGCAGATCCTCGACGAGCGAACCGTTCCGATCCGGCAGATCGGGAATATCGCGCTCAACTACAAGGACGCCCGCAACAACCTCGCGGAACTGAAACCGCCGCTCCAGAGCACCTTCAACGTGGAAACCCCCGCCTCGGGCACTGGCGCTCCGACCGTTCCCGGCCCCGGCGGCCAGCCACCCCGCCCACCCATTCCAGGCGGCGAAGAAGTGCCCGGCCAACCCGGGAAACCCGGTGCCGTCGGAGCCCGAACCGGTGACCCGAAAGTCGTTCTCGATGGGAACAAGAACCGCTACCTCGCCGTCAGTGAGCAGGTTCGCCGGATGCCCGTCGCGATCGTGCTGATCGTGGATCAGATGTTCGTGCAAGATGCCCTGGTGGCCTACACAAACTCGCCGATGCGGTTCCAGATCACGCAGTCCCACTGGCGGCGGTTCCGGGGCAGTCTCGGGTCTTCCACGCAACCCACGGATCAACCGATGGGTGAGGAGGGGCAGCCGATCCCCACGCCGTTCCCAATGGGTTCGCCGGGCTTCCCGGGTTACCCCGGTTCTGTGCCTGGCCCGAACTCGGCGGTGGCCGAGAGCCAGGTCACTTCTGGGCTCGTGGAACTGACGATTTACGGCATCGTGACCCTGTACGAACGCTACGACGAAAAAGTCGCCGCCGGAACCCCGGCAACGAAGTGATCTCCTCCGCTCCGGGGCTTTCCCGGAGTTTCCCAAACTCGATCGGTACCCTGTCCATCGGAACCCGTACGAAGGACCGCCAACCATGGCCAAGAAATCCGGTTCGAACTTCTTCCTGGAGAAAGGCGAAAAGCTCGCCATCGGGCTCGGCGTCGCCGGACTGGTGGGCTTTCTGATCTGGGGCGTGATGTCGTTCTCCGCCGCCGAAGATCCCAAAGCCATCGAAGACAAGATCAAGAAAACCACGCAAAACGTGCAGACACGGGTGAACGGCCAGGGCCAGCCCGCCCCGAAGCTCCCGGAATGGGTGGACAAGAAAGCCGAGTTCACCCCCGTCTCGGCCCGGGATTACGCGATGGTCGCCTCCCCGTTCGAGCCCATCTCCCAGCCCGACATGCTCCGGGAAAACCCCCGCGTTCTCGGCATCACCCAGTGGCAGCTCGACGTGATCCGCGGGCCGATGCGGGCACTCGACATCGACATTGGCCGGGACGGTGAGACCCTCGTCGGGGTTCTGACCACCCGGAAAGTCGCCGAGAAAGATCTCGTCAAGTTCCGGGACGGGCTGAAGAATCTCACCCCGCGGTTGCCTGGCAAGAACCCGCCCCGGTTCAACCCCAAACTTCCGAATCGCCCGAATCCGGGACCGGGTACGGTTGCCCGGCCCGGGGCACCCGAAGGCGATCCGTACGGCACCGGCTCGAACGCCGCCGGGCCCAGCGGGCAGCGCTCCGAAGACAAAGCCGTCGAATACATGACCCTCGAAGAAGCCGGGAAGAAGGGACTGCCGCTCGCTGAAACGATCATTCCGATGCGAATGGTCGTCGTTTCGGCCGCGTTCCCGGTCAAGGCTCAACTCGAAGAAATCCAGCGGGCCCTCCGGCTGCAAAGCGTCGCGGATGCAGCCCTCGAATCGACCGGCGGAACGGCTGCGGGCGTGGTCGGTGGAGCACCACCCGTCGGTGGCCCCGTCGTCGCAGGTCCTGGAATTCCCGGGGCTGTGAAGGGACCAGGAACCGGCCAGGCTCCCATCTTCGATGGCTTCGATGTCGAACGTCGCGTCATCCCCGCCGGCACCCCGCCCGAGGAACTCGAAAAACAAGAGTGGGTCCCCTTCGACCACCTCGGCGAGTACTGGAAGATCCGATCCCGGATGCTCGAAACCCAGCCGGACGAGGGGTACCTCCCCTACTTCGTGCGGTACGAACAGAAGATGACGGCCCCGCTTCCGAAGCTGATCTCCGGGCTCGCCGAGTATCCGCCGATCCGCCTGCCGGCGATCGTCGACGCCGTGGCGAAATTGCGGGAAGCCCAGAAGCCGGTTCTGACGCCGAGCGATCTCGAGAAACGGTTCGGGAAGCCTGCCGGCGATGTCAACCCGTTTGCCCCCGTCGGCGCGAACTCCGGCGTGACCGGCAACTTCGGCGACCCCAAGCAACCGCCCGTCTTCGATCCCAAGAAGGATCCGAAAAACGATCAGGGCGTGACCGACGTCGACACGATGATGATCCGCTTCCTCGATCCGACCGTCGATTCCGGGTACTCCTACCAGTACCGGATCCGCGTGCGGATGAAGAACCCGAACTTCGGAAAAGACGACAAGGTCCGGGAAAAGAGCGAGGCGAAGAAAGAGTTCCTGGAAGGTTCCTGGGTCGCGATTCCGGACCTTGCGGTGCTGCCGCCGGACAACCATCTGTACGCCTACGATCCGGACAAGTACCTCGAATCCGCGAAAGTGGCGGTGGAAGATGTGCTGACGAACGTGCCAGCGGGCAAGCGGGGGGCGGCGATCTTCAACATGAACACCCTCCTGCACTTCAAGGAAATCCAGAACGGGAAGCAGGCCGTCGTCCAGTTCCAGACCTGGATGCCGAAGGTGCTGGCGACCGGCAACAAGTCCGAGCCCGTCGGAACCTGGGTCCTCGCGGAGATCCCCGTCGCCGTCGGGGAGTACATCGGCAAGCGGACGCTGGTCAAACTGCCGCTGTGGTCGTCGTCGCTCTCGAACTACGTCCTCCGCGAACTCGGCGGCGGGATCAAGATCTTCGGCATCCCCGCGGACAGCCAACCCAAGGGTTGGGCGGTTCCCTTCAAGACCAAGCTGATCCTCGTCGATTTCGAGGGGGGCAAACCCACCGAGAAGGTCGGGAACAAGACCATCTCCGACACCGCTTCGACGGAGTTGCTCATTCTCCGGACCGACGGCAAGCTGATGTTGAAGAACTCGGGCCGGGACATGGCCGACGAGGAACGCGAGAAGCGGAGCTCCGACTGGGAGAAGTGGATCGCCGACGTGAAGGATCGCAAAGAGGGCGGCACGGGAACCGGCCCCAACACCGGGATCTTCCGCCGAGATTGATGTCCCAAACCGTCCCCGCACCCTCGATCGCTTCCCCGGCGATCGAGGGTGCGGTCGTTTCCCCTCCCCCATTTTTCCCACGCAGAGAATTCCCCGATGCAACTCGGCTTCGTGTCCGCCATCCTGGCGGACCTCTCCCTCGAAGAACTGTTTGCGGTGGCGGCGGAAGAAGGGTTTGACTGCATCGAGGTGCTGTGCTGGCCGCCGGGGAAGGCGGATCGCCGCTACGCCGGGGTCACGCACCTCGACGTGACGCAGTTTTCGGAGGCACTGGCCGACCACGTTCGCGACCTGATGCGGATCCACGGCGTGGGAATCTCCGCACTGGGCTACTACCCGAATCCGCTCGACCCGGACCCGGCGATGCGGAGCGTCGTCGTCGAACACCTCAAGAAGGTCATCCGGGCCGCCCCGAAGCTCGGCCTGAAAGTCGTGACGACGTTTCTCGGCCGGGATCCGAAGAAGACGGTGGCCGAGAATTTCGCGATGGTCCGGGAGGTCTGGCCGGCAATCCTCGACGAGGCGGCGGCCGCCGGGGTGCGAATCGGGATCGAGCACTGCCCGATGCTCTTCTCCGACGACGAGTGGCCGGGCGGCAAGAACCTCGCGATTTCCCCCGCAATCTGGCGGGAACTCTTTGCGATGTTCCCGAACAGCCCGCTCGGGTTGAACTTCGACCCCTCCCACCTGATCTGGCAGTTTATCGACGCCGCCCGGGCGATTCGCGAGTTTGCCCCGCACATCGTCCACGTCCACGCCAAGGACGAGCGGATCGACCGTGAGCGGCTCTACGAGGTCGGCGTGATGGGTCTCGGCTGGCACAAGCCGAAGTTGCCGGGCCTCGGCGATGTCCAGTGGAGCGAGTTCTTCGCGGCGTTGACGGATTCTGGCTACCGCGGGCCCGTCTGCATCGAGGTGGAAGACCGCGCCTACGAGGATTCCCGCGAGAGTCGGATCCGGGCGCTCCGGCAAAGTGCCCGATTCCTCGACCAGTTTGGCGTCCGGAACCGCGTTCTGGGCGGGTGAGCGCCCCAGACTTCGTGGGTCAGTGAGGCAGAGAGGCGGAGCCGGCGGCGGTGCCGTTCTCCGCGGTTCGCGCGAGAGGTCGGCATTCCACGAGCGTGACGAGTTCCCCCTCCTGCACGATTTTCCCGTCCTGATTCAGGATCGAACGGAACCACACGACCTCGCCACGTCGGCCGCGACCGCGGAGGGTTTTCTCCGCGACGCGGGTTCGCAGCCGGATCGTGTCGCCGGCAAAGACGGGGTTCTGGAACTTCCAGTCCCGCACACCGAGGAGGGCGACGGTCCGCACGGGGGGCACCTGCACTCCGAGCCCGCTGGCGATCGAGAAAACCCCGAAACCGTGGGCGATCGGTCGGCGGAACGGCGTGTTCTTCGCGAATTCGTGGTCAACGTGCATTGGGTTGAAGTCGCCGGAGAAGCCGGCAAACGTGACGATGTCCGACTCCGTCACGGTCCGGCCCGGCGATTCCCACTCTTGCCCGAGCTCGAGGTCGTCGAAGTAGAGGTGGTAGAACGTGAAACCCATGATGACCTCGGCCCGGCTGTGCCCACCGCGTCGAGAATACCAACCCGGTGGGGTTCTCGCGCTCCCAAAATATCCTCATCCTCAGTATCGCCACTCGATGCCGGTCGTGAAGCCCTGCACCCAAACGTCGGTGGCCTGATTCCGGTACGTCGGCCGACCCGGCGCCAGAATCGTCAGATCAATTTGTTCCGGAGCCCGCCGCACCCGGCTCCAGTAGATCAGCGAGTATCCGACGCTCACACGGAAGTGCTCCGTGATGTCGTAACCCAGTTTCGCCCCCGCTTCGGGAACGACGGCGAAATCGGTCGAGGAATACGAGCCCGTGTTGGAGGGGCCGACCAGCACACCCACGGGCAGCGCGGTGGTTTGCACGCCGCCGACGTAGGTAGCGGTTCCTCCGGAGACGTCCGATTCGGTGACGGTGACTCCGAACGCGACCTTGGCGAGGAGGTCGAAGGAGAATCCGCCGCCGAGTTTCCGGCTGGTCGCCACCCCGATTTGCGGCCCGTAGAAGTTGTTCCGCGTCCGGAACGAATCGATGGTCAGGACGCTAGCAGGTAGGGGAAGGGCCCCAGCCCCGGCCCCCGCCGCCGCAACCGATCCCGCCGTCGCCACCTCGACATCATCGCCAAGATGCAGGTACCGGAAACCACCGATGAGGTCGACCCGCCGGCAGTCGGTGCGGACGATTCCCCGGCGGTAGTTCACATCCGCCCCGATGGTGTGCGTCCCGAACGAGGCGGCGATCGTACCGGGGACGAGGTATCCGACGGTGACGCCGAAACTCGTCCCGGTCAGGCCGTTGATGACCGGCTGGGCCAGCACCACCCCGCCGGGTGCGGTTCCCCCGGAGAATCCCTCGTTGAGGTCGCCGAGGAAGTAGAAGCCCGCGTCGAACCCGCTGGTTTGGGCGTCATCGAACCAGTACCCGAATCGGAACTGCGCCCCGGGCCGGGTCGAGTTCCCTTCGCGAAGCCCGCCCAGAACGACGTGGGTGGTCGGCGAGTTGAGCCCACCCGCCAGCGGTGGCGATCCCGGAGGAGACTGCGTCACCAGCGGCGGAAGATACGACCCCTGCGTCGCACCGTAGAAGAAGTCCGCGGTGACCCAGAACTTTCCAGGCTGGCACATCGGTTTCCCGCACGGCTCGGCGAGAGTTTCCACCGTGGTCGGGATCGTCGTCGCAGGAGCCGAAACCGGAGCAGGTGTCGGAACGGGACTCTGGTAGATGTTGACCGGTGCGGCCGTCGGCAACCCGACCGGGAGCAAAACCGGAGCGACCAGGGGCCCGGCGTTGGTGGGGAGCGGGACGGTTCCCGGACCTGGGTGAATCGGTGCCGCGAAAACGGGTGCGGCATACGGATTCGAACCCGTCGGTGGGGCGAAGAACCCGGAAGGGCCGGCGGCAGAGGCGGGCAAGCTACTGCCGGCCAACCAGCCAGCCGCGACGGCGGAGAGTTTCTTCCACATGCGATGTTTCCTCCGGCACCGTAACCGGAATCTCAGGCGAGCTCGGCACCGCCGAACCACCCCGTTTCCCCGGTTTGCGTGAATCCGTAGGATCAATCGACCCCGCCGACACGGCCGATCGAACCGATGCCCTTGGCAGAACCGGGATTGCGGCAGGAAATGATCCGGTTGGCGCGAAAACACCCAACGTGCGGAAAAAGACGCAAGGAACGGCCATACCGCGGAAAGTGAAATTGTCTTCTCGGAGGGCTTGACAACAGCAATTTCGGACAACAAAGTAGGGTTAGCTCAAGACGGGCGAACCTTCGCCAGGCGGCATCGCAGGGGATTTGCGATTGCCACCCTCTCCCAACCACACGGTTGCGGGCCGAGATACGGGACTTTCCTGTCAGTAAACACTGTCAGGATTCTCAGAAACCTCAGCTTGGCATACCGTTGGGGAAAGTCTTCCGGGTCTGTTTCGCGAGCAGCTTCTGCCACGGAATGGGGTCGGGTTCCCGTACTTGCCAACCAGAATGGTCGCTGGTTCCCCTTTTGGAACCGCGACGCGGGATCACGGACGCCCCCCGTTCCCACTTGATCCGCCAAAACTTGAGAAATTCTGTAAGGCGGCATTGAGCTTGCTGGTATGCGACACCAAGGAACCTGCGGCATTGGCCGCTGACCGCCAACCGGACACCACTTCTTTATGTCCGACGGCGGTTACTCCAGGAGGGAAGTCTCATGTTGGTCCTCACCCGTAAGCCCGGCGAACAAATCGTCATCGGCGACAACATCAAGGTCTCGGTCGTGAGCATCGGCCCAGGCCGGGTCAAAATTGGCATCGAAGCCCCGCCGTGGGTCGAAGTCAACCGCCAGGAAATCTTCGAGAAGAAACAATCCGAACGCGAATCGGTCGACCTGGCATCCCCGTCCGACCCGGATGTTCCCGTCTCCGAGCCCGTCTCCGAGACGCTCACCGGTGCGGTCCACAACCGAATCGCGGATAAACTCCCCGAACCGGAAGTGATTGTGGTGGAAACGCCCCCGCAAACGGCCCCGCGTCCGAAGGCGTCCCGCCTCCCGCGGAAGCCCCGCTAACAGCCTCCTGGCTCGACATCTCCAATTCCGGCCGACCGCGTCCTCCCGCGGCCGGCCGGCGTCATTTTCCCACCACCCTGACAGTTCCCGCTCGCTCCCTCGTCTTTTCCCCAACGGGCGATTACCCCTCCCCAGCCCTCCCCCGCGAGGGTAAAGTTGCGTTCGGGGTGTTCGTTGCCTTCCCGGACGGGGGCGGGCTGGGCAGGGGAAGTTGCCACAGATGTCCACCGCGGTGAGATCCGCGGGGTCCGCTTCGAGGATCGCAATTTCCTCTCCCACTATCCGACGTCCAGTCTTTCATCCGATCAATTCTCTTCCCCGAAATTCGGGAGTTACCCATGGTTCCACTCGCGATCCTCGTCTCCGCGGGGATGTTCACTCTCTCGGCCGAGCCGGAGAAACCGCAGTCTGCGAAGGATGCCCTCAAGCCATTCCAGGGTCTGATCGGCACCTGGAAAGGGACCGGCTACCCCGACGGTACCCGGGAAGAACGCGAGAAAGGCCACTGGGCGGAAACAATTACCTGGGCCTGGTATTTCGACAAGGAAAAGGGAAACGTCAGCCTCGCCGCCGGAATCGAGAAGGGAAAATTCTACACCCACGCGACACTTCGCTACGACGCGGAAAAGAACGTCTACCGCCTCATTCTTGACACCGTCGACAAATCGCAGGTCACGTTCGTCGGCCCACTGACGCTCGGGAAACAGAAAGAGGTCATCCTCACCCTCGACCGTACCGACGAGAAAGCGAAGGAAACCCACCGCATCGTCGTCACGCTCTTGCACGCGAACCGGTATCTTTACCGCTTCGAGTCAAAACCGCTCGAAGGAGGCAGTTTCGCCCGCAAGTACCTCGTCGGCGCGACCAAACAGGGGGAACCGTTCGCGACCGTTGCCCGGGGGAACGAGTGCATCGTCACCGGCGGCACCGCCAACGCCACCGTCATGTACAAGGGGAAAGCCTACCCCATCTGCTGTTCCGGCTGCCGGGACGCGTTCCTCGAAGACCCGGAAAAGTACATCCGGGAGGCAGAGAAATCGAAGAAGTGAAGGGTCACTTCCGGTGCAGACCGGAGCGGGGCGGGCGACTGAACCTCGCACGGTTCGCGGGGGTCTGCTAGAACAGTCTCGTGCGAAATGCCCGGGACTTTCTGCTGGAAGAGGGACGGACCGTGACCGCGAAACCCCGCTGGTTCCAGACCACCGCGATCGACTACCCCAACAGCCGGCCCCACATCGGCACCGCGTTCGAGAAACTCGGAGCCGACGTCCAGGCCCGCTATCGCCGCATGGAAGGGTACGACGTCTTCTTCCTGATGGGCAACGACGAGAACACGGTCAAGGTGAGCGACCGCTCCGCGGAGCTGGGGTTGGAAACGCAGGCCTATTGCAATGACATGGCCCGCCAGTTCCGCGAGGTGTGGGACGCTCTCGACATCAGTTATGACATCTTCGTCCAGACCAGTTCCGAGCGGCATAAACAATGTTGTCGAAAATTCATCACCAAGGTGTATGAGAATGGGCACATCTACAAAGGGACCTATGAGGGCTGGTATTGCCCCGGGTGTGAGGAATTCAAGAGCGACAAGATCCATGCGGAGAACGCGGGGCAGTGTCCGAACCACAAGCGGCCCCTGATTCGTCGGGCGGAACCGTGTTGGTACTTCAAGCTCTCCGCATTCCAGGATCGGCTTCTCGCATACTTGAAGGCGCACCCGGAATTCGTGCAGCCGGAAAGTCGCCGCAATGAGATGATCGGATTCATCGAGACGGAGGGATTGCAGGACCTCAACATCTCCCGGCACGGGGAAAAGTGGGGGATTCCGATTCCCTTCGACCCGGAATTCACGATCTACGTGTGGTTCGACGCCTTGCTGACCTATATCACGGGCATCGGCTACGGCGACGATGAGGCGACGTTCCGGAAGTATTGGCCCGCGGATATCCATTTCATCGGCAAGGATATCACGCGATTCCACACCCTCATCTGGCCCGCGATGTTATGGGCAGCCGGGGAAGAACTTCCGAAGCAAGTCTTCAGCCATGGTTTCTTGAATGTTGAGGGACAGAAGATGAGTAAATCCCTCGGAAACATTTTGGATCCCATCGCGGATGTGATCCGCAAGCACAATGTGGGTGTGGATGCATACCGTTACTACTTCATGCGAGAATGTCCATTCCCGTCGGATGGGGATTACAGCGAGAAGCGATTCATCGAGGTCAATAACTCCGAACTCGCCAACAACCTCGGGAACCTATTCTCGCGGGAAATGACGATCACCTGGAAAAACTACGAAGGAATCTTCGCCGGGACCGCGGGTCGCGTGCCAGAACCGGTGGTGGCGAACCTTGATCTGGCGGCGTTCGTCGAAACGGTTCGCGGGCACGTCGAGGGGTGCCGATACAACCTCGCATTGCAGGCGATCATCCAGGATTTCCTCACGCCCACGAACCAGTACCTGGAAGCGAACAAGCCGTGGACCGTCGTGAAGACGGACAAGTCGGCGGCGGCGAAGGTGCTCTTCAACGCGGTGCAATCGCTGCGGGTCGCGAGCATCCTCCTCAAGCCGTTCATCCCGCGGAGTGCAGAGGCGATCTACAAGAGCTTCAACTTTCCCACGCCGTGGAGCGAGGTGAAGTATGCGGATGCCGCGGTGCTTTCGGCTCAGCCGGAGGATCTGCGGGTGAATCCGGATATGATTGTGGATGGCAAACCGAGACCGCTCTTCCCACGGATCGGGTGATGCGATGACCATCCGCGACACGTACGGCGACGAGTTCGCCCACCCGGAGGATCGGGCGCGGAAGAAGAAACGCAAACCCCGCCGACGGGGCACGCCGGCGTGGGTTTGGGTGGGCTTGGTGCTGGTGTTTGCGGGTGCGGGCTATTTGATCTGGCAGTCGCTACCGCGGTGATCGGCGGTCATTTTTTCTTGCCTTTGGGCCGGGCCGCAGACTTGGTGGCCACTTCCGGAGCCGGCATGGGGGCCCACTCGTAGAGTCCGAGGTCGGCGGCGGCGACGCCCTTGGGGCTGAGGCGGTAGTTGCCGTTACCGAGGTCTTCGAAGAAGCCGTGGTTGAGCAGCCATTCGAAATATTTCCCGTCGGTCCGACTCATCGTTCTCACGTCGTCGAAGGTGAAGGTTTTCGACCTGAGTGCGATCCTCAACATTCTCCAGCGGCTTTCGCCCATGGAAATGAGTGCCATGGCAGCTCCTGTGGTGTAAGCATCGGCCCGTTGCGAGAGAAGGGCCGGGCCGAAGTACCACAGTGTAGCCCAGAAGCGGGCGGGATACACGCTAAAACACACTGTCTACAGAACCAGTTTTTCTTCCCACACGCGAACGCGGAAACGAGAAGACACCGGCCTGCGGATCGATCGTTTTCCCTCTCGGCCCCGCCGGTCTCACGGGTATAGTCAATCCCCATGAGAAACTTTGCCATCATGCCGTTGCTTGTGGTCCTCGCCGTGTTCGCGGTGGGGGTACCGCTTCTTCCCGGATGTTCGAAACCGGAATCGCGGGTCGTCGTGTACTGCGCCCAGGACCGCGAGTACGCCGAGGGCATCTTCGCCGACATCTCGGCGGAGACAAAGCTGGCGATCACGCCGAAGTTCGACACGGAAGCGAACAAGTCTGTGTCGCTGGTCGCGGAGTTGCAGGAGGAAGCGAGCCGGCCGCGGTGCGATGTCCACTGGAACAACGAGATTCTCGGCACGATCCGCCTCGCCCGGGCCGGGGTGTACGAACCCTACGAGAGCCCGGCCGCCAGTGGATTCCCGGACTGGTCGAAGGCCAGGGATCGCACCTGGCAGGCGTTCGCGGAGCGGTGTCGGGTGCTGATCGTCAACACGAACCTTGTCCCCGAGGCGGACCGTCCGCGAAGCTTGCTGGATCTCACGAACCCGAAATGGAAGGGCAAAATCGCGATGGCGAAGCCGCAGTTCGGCACCACGGCGACGCAGGCGGCTTGCCTCTTCGAGGTACTCGGGCCGGACCTCGCCAAGGGGTTCTATCGCGGCTTGAAGGAGAACGAGATCGGAATCGTGCCGGGGAACAAGCAGGTTGCGACGGAAGTCGCCTCGGGCCGATTCGCGGTGGGAATGACCGACACCGACGATGCGATTCTGGAATTGCAAGCGGGCAAACCGGTGGCGATCATCCTCCCGGACCGGGACGGCCACCCCGTCACTCCGCGGATGGGGACGCTTTTCCTTCCCAACACGCTGGCGGTCGTCAAGGGTGCCCCGAACCTCGCCGGGGCCCGGCAGCTCGTCGATCGGTTGCTGCAACCGGCGATCGAGAAACGGCTCGCCGAGGGGGGCGGGTTCCAGTTCCCCGTCAACCCGACAGTGACCGCGAACCCCCCGGCCGGTGTCCCGACCCGGGCCGGTACGAAGCGGATGGACGTCGATTTCGAGAAGGCCGCCGATCTGTGGGATGCGACGCAGACGTTCCTCCGGGAGGAATTCGCCCGGTGAACAAGCGGATACCCGAAAAATCTGTGGGATTTGTTCCTGCTCGCAAAGTGCGATCCGGCATAGCTTTGCGGCTCCAAGTTACTTTGGGAATGAAACACTACACGCCTGTATCAGTTGACATTGGAGGTCCACTAGCAGATTCTGTATACAGTTCGGTGAAATACACCGATAGGAAACACAGGGCCGGTATTGCGGTAACAATACCGACCCTGCGTTGGTCTTACTCGTGGATCGCGATTAACGCGGCCCCGAATAAGACGAGGTAGGCGACTGCCGCCACCGGTTCACCCGTGTGGAGGGCAGCAAGGACGAAGTAGGCCAGCGCAACGGCATGGCGCTCCTTCGGACGGAAGTGGTTCATGCGAACCCCTCCTTCAGTACCTCGGCTTAATTCGACAGGAAGCCTATTCTCCCTGACGAATCAACGGTTCGGAATGGTGGTCAGACCATTCCTGCCTTGCCTGGGTACTAACCGGTAGTTTACCTCGGCGTCGGACGCCAATCGTTGCAACTAGACCGGGATCCACAAGATCCCGGTCTTTTTTTGTTGGTCGATAAACAGACGAGCATACGGAAACTCTTCAGAGAACCATGGTTACGACCATAGGGAACTTTCCATGAGTTTTTCGTGAAGCACCCACCTCCGTGCCAGTTTTTGGCAAGTGAAAAAGCGTCGGGCAGTCCAAGAAAAGGATGTCCGCTGAGTTGCGGCATCATCTTCGTCGTCGCGGGGATCAACGACATCCTCTTCGTCACCAATGGCTGGCGGGTCGGGCTTCGCCGGTCGGGGTTGCCGCACCAGGTTCACGCCTTCCGCTGGCAGCAGGGGTTCCGGGCGACGCTCACCTTCGCGGACCTTTGGCGGACCTCGCACCATCGGCGGATGGCGGAGGAACTGGCGGGGAAGTTGCGGACCGCCCGGGAAGCGGGGCCGGTCCACGTGGTTTCGCACTCCGCCGGCACCGCGATCACCTCCTACGCCCTGGAATTGCTGGGCGAGGACGAGCCGATCACGAGTGCGGTTCTGGTGGGGTCGGCACTGTCGCCGGGGTACGACCTGTCGAGGGCGATCCGCCGGTGCGAGTTTGGCGTGCTGTCCGTGGAAAGCTGGCTCGACAATTTCTTCCTGGGGGTGGGCACGGCGGTTCTGGGGACGGCGGACCGCGTCTGGTCACCGGCCGCGGGGATGGTTGGCTTCCGATTCCCCGTGGAACCTCCGATGTCGGGGAAGTTCCATCGGCTGCGGTGGAACCCCCGGCATTCCCTGGAAGGCTGGCTGGGCGGGCACCTCAGCGTCGCCAGTCCGCGCTTCGCCGCCCGCACGCTGGCCAACTGGATCCGCCGGGCAGAAGCTCCTGTTCCCGCCGGATGACGCTGCCTCAGTTGTTGTTTCCCCGCCGTCGGCCGCGGTTGTCCGTCTCGCTGGCGGAGAAGTCGTACCCGAGCTTGTGCAAAGTGGCGCGGGCCGCCGCCGCGACGGTCGGGTTCTTCGAAAGAAGCTGCCGCAGTGCGGGGATGACGCCCTGCTTCGTCTCGCCGATCTTTCCGAGGGCCACGACCGCCGCGAGGGCGAGGTCGGAATCGGAATCGCGCGTCACCTTCACGAGTTCCGGGACGATCGGCTTCGCCGGCGGTCCGACTTCCCCGGCACTCTCGACGGCGGCCCGGCGGACGTTGTGCGCGGAGCCCTGAATCAGGGGAGCGAGCTTCTGCAAATCGGAAGGTTCCACGGCCGGCAGCAACGGGAAGGCGGTGGCGGCGGCGAGACGCTCCGCCGGGGAACGCGAGTCGAGCCCGGCCCGGATCGCCGCCGTCAGGTCGTCCGGCTTGTTGTCGATCCGGGCGACCACCACTTTCGCCCAGAGTGCGACATCCGGGGCGGGACCCGAAGCAAGCGGCTCGATGGTGGGCCGGGCTGCCGCACCGGCGGGTCCGAGTTTCCCCAGGGAACGGAACGCGACCAGGCGGACGCCAAAATCCTTGTCGCTGCTCGCCAGTTCCGTCAGGCGGGTCACGACGGCGGCGCTGGGCTTGGACTGTTTCACCAGAGCGGCGGCGGCGGCCGAGCGGACCTCCGCGTTCTTCCCATCCTTCGACGCCTTGAGCAGAGCCTCGGTTGCGGATGCGTCGGATGGCCCGACCACCGGCAGAGCCGCGATCGCTCGGGTTCGCACTTCGAGGTCGGCCCCAGAATCCGTGACGACTTTGGTCAGGCCGGGAAGACCCGCAGCCCCCGACTCACCGAGGTTTCGCAGCGCCTCGGCCGCACCCCGGCGGACCGTCACATCCTTGTCCGTCGACACGGCTTTCCCGAGTGACTCGGCGGCCTCGCTCGCTTCCGGGCCCATCCACTCGAAAAGTTCCGCAATTCGCCGACGCAGCCCGACTCCCTCGGAGGCGTCGGCCAGTTTCTTCGCCAGGATCGGCACCGCGGGTTTGGCATCGACCGGTGGAATCGACCCCACAAATTCCAGGGCGGCGTGGCGGATCTCCGGTTCCGGATCGCTCAGCAGCGGGAAGATCTGGGTCGAGAACTTCCGTCCCGATGGCCCCATCCGGGCGACGAGTTGAAGCACCGCGATTTTCTGCATCTCGTCATCGAGCTTGAGGGCCGACTCGATCAGGGGGGTGGCCTTGGCCGGGTCGCCGCCGGCCCGCACATACGCCCACACCGCCTCGCCGGCTACCTGGCCGGACTGGTCGTTGAGGTGCTGCTCAAGTTTCGGCAACGCCGGCTTCGACTTCTCTCCGATCAACCCGAGGACGTGGACTGCCTGCCAGCGGACGACCGGTTCCATGTCGTCGACCATCGGCGTGAGCGGAGCCACGGCGGGTTCCCCGATCGCCGCCAGAGCCCGCAGAATCGGGTAGTAGATCGGGCGGAGGAATCCCTCGTCGTCGAGTTCCGCGGACGGGAGAAGTTTCACCAGCGGGTCGAGGGCGGGCTTCGAGGCGGAACCGATCTGCGCCAGCCCGGATGCCGCTGCCGCCCGAACCTGCGGAGTCTTGTCCCCGAGCGCCTTGACCAGGTCCGGGACGGCATCGGGGGGAAGCGGCGGGAAATCTCGGAGATGCTCCGAGGCGTGGTCGCGAATTCGCGGGTCCCGGTGGGTCAGCAGACTCGCGAGTGGCTTGCTGGAATCGGGGCCGATTTCCAGGAGGGCATCGTACGCCGCCCCGCGAACGAAACTGTCCTGGTCGGCCGCGAGAACCCACAGTTTCTCGGTCGCCGGTCGGCCCTTCTCCCCCATCCGGGCAATCGCCGCCGCCGTATGCTCCCGGACCGCCGGCGACGGATCACCCAGCCCCGCGATCAGGATCGGCAGCCCCTTTTCCACGAGAGCCGCTTCCCCAGACGGCGTGATCCGCAACAGCGCGATCACCGCCGCTTCCCGGACGCTCGACGGTTCCGAGGGGCGAAGCGAACCCAGCCCGCGATTCCCCTTCTCGTTGAGCGCCTCGATCAGCCCTGGCACGACGGTCGGCTCGTTGGGAGCGGCCCGGACCAGCGCGTCGACCGCTTCCATCTGGAACTTCGCGGTCGGCGAACGCAACCGTTTCAGGAGTGCGGTCACATCCACGGCCGGCGGCGGGGGCTCGGGAACCTCCTCTTCCACGACCGGCTTCTTCGATTTCCCACAACCGACCGCCAGAACAATCGTCAGCGCGAAGACCAGAAGATGGGGAGGACGCACTGTGCACCCCTCGGGAGAGAGAAAATTGGCGTGACTCGCAGTGTACCGCGCCGAGCCCCCCAGGTGGGGAGATTCCCACGGGAAAACAGGCACGCATTTGCTCGGGGGATGTAGAACATCCCAGGACGCCCAGACACGGCTCGATCCTCCCTCGGCCCCGCGGTTCCACATGAATTCTCTTCGTTTGATCCCACTCGCGGCACTCCTCACGACGATCGTCTCGGCGCACGCGGCGGACAAACCGGACCCGGCGGTGCTGAGCCCCTTCGGAATCGGCGGCTGCCACATCCACAACCGCTCCGCCCAGGACAACGCCCGGTGGATGCCCCAGATGGCCGAGATCGGCCTCGGAATCCACCGCACGCCCAACACCAACTGGGGGGCGATCGAACCCGAGGAAGGGAAGTGGGCGTGGGAAACCCTCGACGAGCAGATGAAGTACCTCGACGAGCACAAGTTCGCGTACGGTGCGATTCTGATGGGCAACCCGAAGTGGAACAAGAAGGACGCCCGCGGCACGCTTCCGGTGAATAACCTCGAGGGGTGGTCGAAGTACGTGACGGAACTCGCGAAGCACGTCAAGGGTCGGGTGAAATTCTTCGAGGTGTGGAACGAGCCGCCGAACGGCACCGGGAAAGACCAAACTCCGGCCGACTACGCCAAGATCGTCGTCGCGTCCTACGACGCCGCCAAGGCCGTCGACCCCACCTGCAAGGTCGGCCTCGCCGCGAAATCGGCCCACGTCAACTACCTCGAACAGGTCATCAAGGCCGGCGCGAAGGACCATTTCGACTACATCGTTCTCCACCCCTACGAGGTGCTCGACGGCATCGCGGAGGACACGGGTTCCGAGTCCGTGTTTATGCACATCGCCCCCACCGTGCGGAAGATGCTCGCGGCCCAAAACCCGGGGAAAGAGAATGTGCCGATCGTGTTCACCGAGCTCGGTGTGGACGCGAAAAAGAAAGGGCCAGACCGCCAGGCGAACGCCCTCGTTAAGGCGTACACGATGGGAATCGCCCAGGGAATCGCGTGCATACAGTGGTTCGAGGGCCGCGACGGCGACAGCGGTCCGCTTGGCTTGCTCGACGGAAGGGGCAAACCCCGGCCGGCGTACATCGCGATGGCCCAGATGATCAAGCACCTCGGCCACAAACCGACGTACCTGGGATGGGTCCTCCTCAACGACAAGCACTACGGATTCGCCTTCCAGGGCACCGCCGGCACCGTCCTCGCGACCTGGGCGTCGAACGGAAAACCGGACGTGGTCGACTTCGGCCGCGAGGTGAAAATCATCAACCCGATCACCGGCAATACCACCGCCGCCAGATCCTACGAGCTTTCCACCGCCCCGATTCTGGTCCTCGACGTCCCGGAAGAAATCGTCACCCGCGCCAAGGCGAACAAGGAAAAACCCTTCCCCTGGGGCGGTGACTACACCGACGCGAAGTCCGTGTCGATCACCTTCGGGGAAACGATCGTCGAGAAAGGGTTGCACATGCGGTCGGGAAATGCCATCGCCGACGCGGTGGTGGGGTATGGCGGCTCCGCACGGGCGGGCAATGTCCCCGGTGGGAGTGCGTTCGTGGTCGACCCGAACTTCCTGTCGTATACGACCACCCCGATCGAAATCACCGTCGTGGTTCGCCGTAACCCGGCCAACGACAACTCCGGGTTCAAGCTCGTCTACGAATCGACCGACGGCTTCAAAACCGCCGGCGGATGGTACACCGTCCCCGACAACAAGCAGTGGCACACCAAGACGTGGAAAATCGAGAACCCCCAGTTCGTCTCCTACTGGGGATTCAACTTCCTGCTCGAATCCGACGGAAACAAGTTCAACAAATACTTCATCCAGAGCGTGACCGTGACGAAACTCCCCAAGGAACCGAAGTGAGGGAAATGTACACTCGGTCAGTCGGAACGGGTGTTATCACAACCCGGCGGCGGGGGCGGGTTCCCAGGACGAATCGAATGGGACATCGAGGAGTTCCTCGGTTCCGCCGTTGTCCCGGAACAGGTGCATCACCCGGGCCCGGCTCAACTCGTCGAACTTCGGTTCCCGATACCCCGAAGCACGGAATTTCTTCCGCGTCGGGGCGTAGTCGTGGATCATTACCTTGACCTTGGGAATCCCGCGGAAGTGGTGGTCCTCCGCCTGCCGTTTCCCGCCGTGGATGTCGTAAAGTTCGAACATTTCCCGGAGCACTTTGACGACATACTTGTAGGAGACGCCGTCCTCGATGTAGATCATGTCCACCTTCACGGCCCGCAGCATGGCGTGGAGTTGCTGCCTGCCGCGGGGTGAGAAGACCTGGGCGAACGGGGGCCCTACCGGCCGCATCGTCGGCGATCGCTCGGATTTCCCCTGCTCCGGGTCGACGCGGTCGAGGTTGAGGACGAACCACCACTGCGGGGCGAGCCAGTATCCGCCCCCCTTCTTGCCGCGATCCTCGTAGGCCTTCTTGAAGAGGGTTCCGAGGGACCGGAAGATCTGCCGGCGAACCTGGATCTCGTCCCGGCGGGCGAGGCGATCTTGCACCCGACCCGATGTCAGATCGTCGAGACTGAGCTTCAACGGCCAGATGGGGTTGAACTCGGTCGCCTCGGAGCGGTCCGCGGAAACCAACTCCACCGCGAGGTTGCCTGTCTCCGGCGGGTCCGGGTCGAGCACGACCTTCCACCCCCATCCCTCGATGACGCGACCCGCCGACGCGAGATCGTCGACACCCGACCCGACACCCGGTCGGATGTGAATCGTGGGCGGCAGCCGGCGACCGGGATCGAACCGCAAGGCCGCCCGCACCCAAACCGTCGTCAGCACCAGACACCCCGGCAGCAAACACGCCGTCACCGAACCAAGGAAGGACGTGATCGGCATCGCTTCCGGGATTTCCGTCAGTCCAAACAACCGTCCACCGCACGCGCTCAGGAGCAGGTTGAAGACGAGGAGAGCGGAGCCCGCCACCACCCCCGCCAGAACCCGGCGAAGTGGAATCGACCGGATCGGTTTGCGGGGCCCGCGTCGCCACAAAATCGCGGGATCGGGACCGGCAGCCCGGGCGGCGGCGACAAACGCAATACCGGCGACAACCAGGCAGAGTCCGAGGATGACGATCGTCGGAACGAAGTTCGCGACCGCGAGCACCACGAACCCGTACGCCAGGGCGGCCGTGAACTCGCGGGAATGCCCCCGCATGATCAGCAACGGCACTGCCAGCCCCGCCACCGCACACGCCAGCAGACCCGCCCAGACGAGCATCAACCCAACGAGGTATCCGACGTAGCACACCTGCACGGCCGGTTCCCGCCAGCCGCCGGGGAAGAAATACCACCCGGCCCCGACCAGCCCCGCCCAGCCCACAAGAAACGCGACGATTCCCCACACTCCACGGGGGAGCTTCCGGGGGTACGGCGGCGATCCGCGAAGATCCACGCCGTGGTCGTATTTCCGGCGATCGATCCGATCGACCCAGCGGGCAATCTTCCGGGCGAACCAGGCAACCCAGGGGAGATTTCGCGATCGGTGCCAGGACGCTGTCGCAATCCCGGCTGCGACGAGGGCCAGCCCGGCCAGGGCATCGAACGCATCGGAGCCGGCCGACCGCCCCGCCAGTTCCAACCCCACCAAACCGGCCAAAAGCACGGCGGTGAAGCAGAAATTGGCCGAGGGAATCAACCGGAGGAAAGACGGCGACGTCGGGGCGAGCAGCTTCATGCGAACTATCTCAGCACACCCGCTGGCGGACCACAAACGGATTCTGGGTCAACCGGGGATCACCCGAAATGGGACGGTCATCCCGGCGGAATTCTCCGCGAATTTTGACATCCAGCTTCCGGACGGCCCGCCCGTGGACCGACACCTCATTCTATCCCGGAACATCCAGGAGAATCGAACTTTAGAATCCGTTAGGCTTGTTTCGGGGCCGGGGTCGGAGCTGGGGCGGGCGTGATGACGAGACCATCGACGGAATCGGGATTGCCTGACGGCGGGCCGTTGGCTGACGGCGGAGCGGGGGTGTCGGTCAGCCCCGGTCGGCCGTGCGTGCTGTTGACCGGCACGATCACCGGCTTCAATTCCCCGGAAACCACATCCAAAACGATGCACGTCTTCGGGTTCGCCCGGAAAAGCGCCCCCGGATTCGCAACCAGCGTCCGCCCCGTCCGGTGCTGCTCCCGCACGTGCGTGTGCCCGTAGAAGAGGTAGTCGAAGGAATCGCAGTGCTCCAGCTGGTAGAGCATGTGGCGTTCGTGGCTGTGGACCCAGGCGATGCGTTTGCCGGCGAGTTCGAGAGCGCCAAACGATTCGTGTGCGGTCCCGCGGATGGCCCGGATGGCGGCGGTGAGTTTGGGGCGGTCCTTGTCCCAGTTTCCAAAGACGAAATGCGTGGGAATTCCGCGGAAATGCTCGATCGTGTCCGGGGATTCGATGTCGCCGCAGTGCAGGATCAGTTCGACTTTCTGGTCGATGAGGAGTCGAACGGCCTCGGCAACCGCCTCGATCCGGTCGTGGGTGTCGCTGACGACGCCGATCCGCATGCCGACCTCACCCGGCCCCGCGAAGACGTCCGTGCCCCACGAGGATGTCGAAGGAGGCCCGCCCGTGGGCCCCGTATCCCGGACGAAGTTACGATAACAGAATGCCCGGGCGACCGGTAGGGACGAGGAGCCAGAACCGTTGACAGGGCAAAAGTTTCTCCGTTATTTCCCGCGTGGCAATTCGATCGCCTGCACCAGGGCGATGTCACGACCTGCGGCCCGGTCGGCTTTCTCTTTCCGCATCACCACCGTGACGGCAAGCTGCTCCCCGGCCGGGCTGGCGGTCAGAAAGAACGACTGGACGACGGAAAGTCCGTCTTGCTTCCCGACGGCGACAACGCGGTACATCCACCGGCCGGACGCGGGGATTTCGCCGTCCGCCACGACTCGTTCCGGTTCCCAACCGGGCATCCGGGCGATGATCGCCTTGAATTCTTCGGGGGTGGCGTGCTTTCCGGGCTCCGCTTTCTTCCAGGCGGTGATCGTCGCCTGGGCCGCGAACTCGCCGCCTTCGAGGAGCCGGAGCACGAGGTGGTCGCGGGTGCGCCCGACGACGTGCCAATCCCGGGCGTAGGCGAAGCGGTATCGGCCGTCGGCGTCGGCGTACCGCAGATTCGTCAGCCCCCGTGTCACCTTGTCATCGTTCGGAATTCGGGCCCGAACCTCCGCCGACAGTTCCTTCGGTTCCTCAGCCAGAAGCGTTCGTTTGAGCGTGACTTTTGCCTTGACCTCCGTAGCCGGGCTCGCGGGGCCGGTGGCACGGTCGTCGTACTGTTCCCACGAAAGTTCGGTGATCCGCTTCGAGGCGAGGTGGAACTTCCCCTTCGCAGTCACGGCCAGTCGGGCGTGGGCACCGTGCTCGGTTCCCTCGGCCTTGCCGACGATCTCGAACTCGGCGAGTCCATCCTTGACGGAGACGAGTCGGCCGGTGAGTTCGTTCTTGATCAGCCCCTCGAAGAGGCAGATTTGCTGGGCGGTGTCGGCCGCGATGGCCCAGGTTTCGCCGAGTTTCGTTTCTTTTCCCGGGAGCAGGCCGCTCAGGGCCATCGTGTCGAAGTGCTCCGCGACCAGTTCGAGTTCTTCCCGGGTCAGGTTGCCGTCCGGGCAAAAGTGGAGCGGGCCGGAGAGCGTCCGCTTCGCCACGATCAGCTTGCGTTCCGCGGAAAGTTCCCGTTTGCTGCGTTCGACGTCGACCTGGGAATCGGAGACGGCGAGGGTGTAAAAGCGGAGGGCGTTACCGATTCCGCCCCGGCTATCGAGGCTTTCGACGCGTTCGAGGAAGGCGTGGGTGGCGGTGGCGCGGAGGGCACTGGGCTCGATTTTGCCGTCGCGTTCGACCTTCATCTTCCCTTCGAGGTTCAACCCGAGTTCGACGCGGAAACAATCGCCGACCTTGTTTTCCTCGGCAAGGACGACCGCATCTTGTGCGAGAGCGGGCGAGGCCGCGGCGAAGAGCGTGACGAGTCCGAGCCAGCCGCGGTGTCGAATCGTGGGCATGATCCCCTCGGTGCGGTCGAGTGCGTGAAGCGGCCAGGGCGTCCGGCCGTTTCCGCGGCTCATACCGGCGGACCAAGGTTGGAGTCAAGCGGAGGCGAGAAGGGTGAGTTGTTAGCTCGAACCCCCAGAGAACTTGGTTAGTTAGGATCCGTCCACCGAGAAATTCGTGTTTCTTCGAGAGCCGCGACTGCAAAGGAGCGGCCGCTCGCTGAGGGGAGCGACCATGGGATGTCCGAAATGTGCTGGTGGAAAGGCTGCAATTCTTCCCAGGAAGAGGCCGCTCCTTGGCAGTCGCGGCTCCTGTGACACCAGAAAACACGACACTATCGCCGGACGGATCCTTACACCCGAGAAGTGGAACGTGGGAAACCGCCCCAAGCTGCGAAGTTCCCGGGAACCACCAACCTTGCCCGTCTGCCCGGTGGAGATTACCCTTCCCACACCCCGACTTCCACCAGAGGGTTGCTCCATGCCCGATCTCGCGGACGGTGAATCTTTCGAGATGCAGGGTTCCGGGTCGAAACCGTACGTCATCAAGAACGTCGGCGGAGTGTATTCCTGCACCTGCCCGGCGTGGCGAAACCAGTCCTCCGGTGTGATCCGGACGTGCAAGCACATCCGCAAACTTCGCGGCGATGCGGCTGAGGAGGCCCGGATGGGGGCGGCCCTGCCGGCGGCGGTGGCAAAGCCGAAAAAGCTCGACGAGGACGGAAACGAGGTCGACACCGCCCCGCCGGTTCTTCTCGCGGAATCCTGGGACAACGCCGCCGACCTGACCGGGTGGTGGATTTCCGAGAAACTCGATGGCATTCGGGCGTACTGGGATGGCAAGCAATTCATATCCCGGCTCGGCAACGCGTTTCTCGCCCCGGACTGGTTTCTCGACGGGCTTCCGGATTCCCCACTCGACGGCGAACTCTGGATCGCCCGCAAGGCGTTCCAGCGGACCAGCGGCATCGTTCGCCGACAGGACAAGTCCGATCTGTGGAAGGAAGTGCGATACCTCGTGTTCGATGCCCCGGCCCATGGTGGTGCGTTCGAGGAACGGGTCGCCTTTCTGTCAGACCTTTCCCGCAGGTGGAAGACGGCTTATGCGGCCATCCACGAGCACACGCTGTGTCAGGGGGTCGACCATCTCCGCGAGGAGCTGGCGCGGGTGGAAGCCCTCGGGGGCGAGGGGCTGATGCTTCGCCAACCCCGCTCGAAGTATGTCGCGGGCCGATCCGCGACGCTCCTGAAAGTCAAGAGTTTCGTCGATGCCGAGGCGGAGGTGATCGGGATCGAACCCGGAAAGGGGAAGCACAAGGGGAAGGCCGGAGCCCTCATTGCCCGGCTCGCGAACGGGAAACAGTTCTCCGTCGGGACCGGCCTTTCCGACGCGGAACGGGCCAACCCGCCGGCACTCGGAACGATCATTTCCTTCCGGTACCAAGAACTCACCGACGCGGGCATTCCCCGTTTCCCCAGCTACATCGGCATCCGGAGCGACGTGACCGCAGCGACGATGACACCTCCGAAGCCGGCTGGCACCGTGGTTGTCGTGAGTTCGACCGTCACCGTGGCCGCAACCGCGACCCCGCCAACGGCTGTCCCCCCGGCTGTGGCACCGGGCGATGTCCCAGAGAAACGGATGTTCGAGTGCGTCGAGGATGGATCCGCCAAGTTCTGGGAAGTCTGGCTCGACGGATCGACCCTCCACACCCGCTGGGGCAAACTCGGCACCGATGGTCGGCTCACACCCAAAACCTTCCCCAACACCGAGAAGGCCCAAAACGAGTACGACAAGCTCGTCGCGGAGAAGGTGAAGAAGGGGTATGTCGAGAGGACCCAGGGTTAGAAAACGCCTTCTCCGTCGCCACCCGATCGACGAACCAAACCGCCTCGCGTATCTCAAATGGTTCTGGGTTCGCCTCTGACGGTCGGGGAAAATCATGCTCTGGGAAGTGGAACTTCGCCCTCTCGGCCGGGATGGGGAACGGGAACGCGTGGCCGCCGAGTTTGACCTCCTCACGCACTCCGCGCGGGGGGCCGACATCGTGGCCGCCACCGCACGGGGGTTCTTGCTCGAAGGGGAGCTGACCGACGAGGCCGTCGCCAAACTCGCGACGGAACTCCTCACCGATCCGATCGTCGAAACGGTGACGCTTCGCCCCGTTGGCACGGTCCCGACCGGTGTCGTCTACACCGTCGTGCTCAAACCCGGGGTGATGGATCCCGTCTCGGAAAGCGTCCTCAAGGCGGCGCGGGATCTGGGCGTGCCCGTTGAGCAGGTGCGAACCTTCCGCCGCTATTTCGGGAACCCGGAAACTTCGGACGCCGACCGCGAGCTGCTCTTCCGGAAAGTCCTGGCCAACGATGCGATCGAGCAGGTCGTCGTCGGCCCGTTGACGGCGTCGCACCTGGCGGTCGGGAAGCCGTACGAGTTCCGCCTGGTCACCGTGCCGCTCCGGGAACTCGACGCCGACGGCCTGGTGCGGGTCAGCAAGCAGGGGCAGCTTGCGCTCTCCCTCGACGAGATGCAGACGATCCAGAACCACTTCCGCGACCTCGGCCGGGACCCGACCGACTGCGAACTCGAAACCGTCGCCCAGACCTGGTCCGAGCACTGCTCCCACAAGACGCTCAAGGGGACGATCGACTACACCGAGACGATCAACGGCGTCACCCGCACCCGCCGGTACGGCAATCTCCTCAAGGAGACCGTCTTCGCGGCGACGCAAACCATCCGGGCGAAACTCGGACCCGACGACTGGTGCGTCAGCGTCTTCTCGGACAACGCCGGGGTTGTGAAGTTCGACGACAACTTCCACGTCTGCTTCAAGGTCGAGACCCACAACCGCCCGAGCGCGATCGAGCCGTACGGCGGGGCCAACACCGGGCTCGGCGGCGTCATCCGCGATGTTCTCGGCACCGGGCTCGGCGGGAAACCGATCTGCAACACCGACGTCTTCTGCTTCGCCCGCCCCGACTTCGCCCCGGAAGAACTGCCCCCGGGCGTGCTCCACCCGCGCCGGGTGATCCACGGCGTCGTGGCGGGCGTCCGTGATTACGGCAACCGCATGGGAATCCCGACGGTCAACGGATCCGTCTTCTTCGACGACCGCTACCTCGCGAACCCGCTCGTCTTTTGCGGCACCGTCGGCCTCATCCCCGTCGGCATGGAATCGAAGCAGGTCTGCCCCGGCGACCTGATCGTCGCCGTCGGTGGACGCACCGGCCGGGACGGAATCCACGGCGCGACCTTCTCCAGCGAGGAACTCACCGACCAGTCCGAGAAAGTCAGCGGCGGGGCGGTGCAGATCGGCAACGCCATCGCGGAGAAGAAGGTCCTCGACGTGATCCTGCAAGCCCGGGATCGGGGGCTCTACACCGCGATCACCGACTGCGGCGCCGGCGGCTTCTCCTCCGCCGTCGGCGAGATGGGGGCCGACCTCGGGGCCGACGTGAAACTCGACGCCGCCCCCCTGAAATACGACGGCCTGAGCTACACCGAGATCTGGATTTCCGAGTCGCAAGAGCGGATGGTCCTGTCCGTCCCCCCCGGGAAGTGGCCGGAATTGCAGGCACTCTGCGCTTCCGAGGATGTCGAAGCCGCGGTGCTCGGCGAATTCGTTCCGACCGGCCGTCTGAAGCTCGCCTACCGCGGGGAAACCGTCGCTGACCTCGACATGCACTTCCTCCACGAGGGACGACCCAATACAGCGCGGAACGCGGAGTGGGGAGCGCGGAACGCCCCAGAAATGCGGAATGCGGAACGCGGAATGCAGAATTCGCAATCTTCTGACAATTCCGAATTCCGAGTTCCGAGTTCCGCATTGGAGTCGCGGAACGCGTTGAAGTCACTTTTGCAGATCCTCTCTTGCTACAGCGTCTGCTCCAAGGAGTGGATCGTCCGGCAGTACGACCACGAGGTGCAGGGCGGGTCGGTGGTGAAACCGCTCACCGGGGCCGCGAACGACGGTCCATCGGATGCGGCGGTGGTCGCGCCGGTGCTGGGGTCGTGGAAGGGAATCGCGATCGGAAACGGGCTCAATCCGCTCTACGCGGACTTCGACCCGTACGCGATGGCCGCCGCCGCCATCGACGAGGCCGTCCGGAATGTCGTTGCCGTCGGGGCAGACCCGGCCCGCGTCGCGATTCTCGACAATTTCTGCTGGGGAAACGTCAACGACCCGCAGAACCTCGGTGCGATCGTCCGCACCGCGGAAGCCTGCCGGGACGTCGCCATCGCCTTCGGAACCCCGTTTATCTCCGGCAAAGATTCCCTCAACAACGAGTACCGCTCGCCCACCCGGCGAATCACGATTCCCCACACCTTGCTCGTCTCCGCTCTCGGCCAAGTGCCGGACGTCCGCCGATGCGTGACGATGGACCTCAAGGAACCGGGGAACGACCTTTACCTCGTCGGGATCACCCGCGATGAGCTGGGCGGTTCCCACTTGCACCTCGTGAGTGGCCGATCGGGTGGGGAACCGCCGCGGGTGGACGTGGAACTCGCGCCGCGGATTTTCGCCGCCGTCCACCGAGCGATCTCGGCGGGCCACGTCCGGGCGTGTCACGATCTCTCGGAGGGCGGGCTCGCGGTGGCGATCGCCGAGATGGCTTTCGCCGGCGGGGTTGGTGCCGACGTCGCAAAACTTCCCGGGATTCCCGGACTTTCCGACGAGTCTCGGCTCTTCTCCGAGTCGACCACACGCTTCCTCATCGAATCGAAGCCGGAGCACGCCGCCGCCCTCGCCGAGACGTTCGCGGGTCTCCCCCTGGAAAAGATCGGCACCACCGTCGCGGAACCACGCCTCCGCATCGCCGGTTCCAACGGCGAGTGGCTGATCTGGGAGAAACTCGCAACGCTGAAAGAAGCCTGGCAGAAACCCCTCCGCTGGTGAGCCCGCCTGCCGTTTCCGGTATGCTGACACCAACCCGGATTCGCGAGGTCCCGATGTCTTCTCCCACCACCGTCGAGTTCGATGTCCGGACCGACGAGATGCTCGTCAACATGGGGCCGCAACACCCGTCCACCCACGGCGTGCTGCGGCTCGTGCTCCGCACCGACGGCGAAATCATCCACGAAGTCACGCCCCACCTCGGTTACCTCCACCGCTGTGCGGAGAAGATCGGCGAGAACGTCACACCCATCCAGTTCATTCCTTACACCGACCGGATGGACTACCTCGCCGGGATGAACATGAATCTCGGGTATTCCCTGGCGATCGAGAAACTCTGCGGAATCGCGGTGCCCGAGAAAGCAAACGTGATCCGCGTCCTGGTCAGCGAACTCAACCGCATCGCCTCCCACCTCGTCGGCATGGGGGCGTACGGCCTCGACCTCGGCTCGTTCTCCCCGTTCCTGTACGCATTCCGCGAACGAGAGCAGATCCTCGACCTCTTCGAGGATGTCTGCGGGGCCCGCCTCACCTACAGCTACGTCACCATCGGCGGCGTCCACGACGACCTCCCCGCCGGCTGGCTCGACCGTTGCAGGGCCTTCGTGAACTACTTCAAACCCAAGATTCCCGAGTACCACGCACTCCTCACAGACAACCACATCTTCGTCAAACGCACCGCCGGCATTGGTATCCTCGACAAGGAAACCGCCATCGCCTTCGGCTGCACCGGGCCCGTTCTGCGGGCTTCCCTGGATCGCACCGACGGCGACCCGGACTGGGACCTTCGCAAGACGGAACCCTATTCCGGCTACGAGAACTACACCTTCGACGTGCCCATACCGCCGTTCGATAACGCCCCGGCCGAATCCGTCATCGGCGACTGCTGGCACCGCTTCTCCGTCCGGATGCGGGAAGTCCTGGAGAGCGTGCGGATCGTCGAGCAAGCTCTCGACCGCTACCCGACGGCGACCGGCTCCCACCGAGTGGAACCTCCGCGAGCCCTGACACCGGGGGAAGTGTATGTTGAGACGGAGTGCCCGCGTGGGCAGATGGGGTTCCACGTCGTCGGCCGACCGTCAAAGGAAGCGGTTCCGCTCCGGGTTCGCGCTCGCTCGAGTTGCTTCGCGAACCTGAGCGTGACCAGCGACCTCTGCCGCGGCTGCCTCATCGCCGACGTCCCCGCCATCGTCGGCAGCCTGGACATCGTGATGGGCGAGATAGATAGGTGAACTCGATTTTCGCAAGTCGTTTCCAGTCAACAACTTGGGAAAATCGAGAATTCCCTGAAATTGCCCAAAATCGGGTGCATTTCCTGGAATGTGGTGAATTGAGTTAGGAATCGTCCAGCGATAGTTTTGTGTTTTCTGGTGTAACTGGGGCCGCGACTGCAAATGAGCGGCTGCTTCCTGGTTTGAGAAACACACCAAATATTCAACCACGTCTTCGGAAATTGGGACGAGCGAAGAATTTCAGTCTGGCGATGGCACACCGGGCTTTCCCCGTTTTGCCGATGCGGGTACCTTTGGCACGGGCCCACCCGGCCCGGTTTGGTCCCGAAACGGGCGAAGGATTCGCCGATGGCGTTTGACCCCCGACGGATCGCGATCATCAAACCGAGCGCGCTCGGCGACATCGCGCACGCCCTTCCGGTGCTGACGGCGCTCCGCGACCGCTACCCGGCCGCCGAGATTTCGTGGGTTGTGAACAAATCCTTCGAGCCGCTCCTTGCCGGGCATCCGCACTTGACCGAGACGATCGCGTTCGACCGTGCGGCGTTCCGCCGGGGGACTTTGGAGGCGGTCGCGTACTCGGCCCGGTTCGCAGCCCTGCTCCGTCGTCGGCGATTTGATCTTGTCGTCGACTTGCAGGGTCTGCTGCGGACGGGGCTGATGACGGCGGCGACGGGGGCAGCGGTGCGAGTCGGGTTTGCGAATGCCCGGGAAGGGAGCCGGCACTTCTACACCCACCGTGTCGCCGTCGACGAGACTGCCCACGCCGTCGAGTGGTACTGGGAAATCGCGAAATTTCTCGGAGCGGGCGATCTTCCGAAACGGTTCGTGCTCCCCGTTCGAGCCGAGGAAACCGCGGCCGTCGCGTTGGCGATGCGCGGGTTCCCCCGCCCGTGGGTGGCCATGGCCGCCGGGGCACGGTGGGTCACCAAACGCTGGCCGACCCGACACTTCGCCGACCTCGCCAACCGCATGTACTCGAGCTTCGGGGGAACCGTGATCCTCGTCGGGGCTCCCGATGACATCGCGTTGTCACAGGAAGTCGCCGCGCTTCTGCACGGCCCATTTCTCGATTTGACCGGGAAGACCCCGCTTCCCCGACTCGTGGCAGTTCTGGCGGAGTCGGATGGCGTCGTCGCGAATGACACGGGCCCGCTTCACGTGGCGGCGGCTCTGGGCCGACCCTGCATCGCCCCGTATACCTGCACGAAGACGGCCCGTCACGGCCCGTACACGTCCCCCGGCGGCGGCGTGGAAACCACGGTTCCGTGCGGCGGAAGCTATCTGCGGCAATGCCCCCACGGGACCGTCTGCTTCGCTGACCTGACCCCGGACCGTCTCTGGCCGCCGCTCGAACGAGTGCTCCACACATGGGCCGCACGCTCCCGTTCCGCCTGACTCTCGCTTCCGGTTCCTGGGGCCGGAAACTCCTCCTCGAACAGCACGGCTACACGTTCGACACCCTCCCCTCGAACATCCCCGAACCGACGGAAGCCCGCCTCGGCGATATCCGGCACTACGTCGGGGAACTCGCCTGGCTCAAGGCCGCGGCCACCGCTCCGAAGGTTGCCGACGGCGTCATCATCGCGGCTGACACCGTCGGCTGGCTCGACGGAAAAGTCGTTGGCAAACCCGAGGGGGGCATCGACGACGCCCGCAAAATCCTCCAATGGATCAGCGGCCGCGATCACGAACTCTGGACCGGCGTCTGCCTCTGGCTTCGCCCCTCAGATCGGCAGATCTGCTGGCAGGAACGCAGTCTGGTCCGGATGAAACCCCTAACCAACGACGAAATCGAGGGCTACCTCGTCACCCGCAAATGGGAAGGCTGCAGCGGAGCCTACGCGATCGAGTTCCCCGAAGATCCGTACCTGCAGGTCGTCGAAGGCTCCGTCAGCAACGTGATCGGGCTCCCGATGGAATCGCTGGAGAATACGCTGGGGTGGGTGGAACTGTTCCGCAATCTTGCATGATGAGTTCTAGCCTCGCCCTGGCTGTGGTGCTCCTGATCGCGATTGTTCTTGCGGCCGCCGGGGATTTTTTTCCGGCACCATAGCGGTGTCGCAATTGTCCCCCTTCCGCAAATGATGTCTGCGTTCTGAGCCGAATCGATTGGAAGATTCGGTCCTTCCTGCCGACCGCCGACCTCGGCCGCTTGCCCACTAGCCCACGAAAACGCCCGGAAATTCTGGGTCGATTTCTGTGAACACGGGGGGCGGTCCGCCTGGGCTGATGGTATTCCCGAGGTACGCAGCTACCGTCGAACTCGTGTCTGTCGACACACCGACCACCACGTCTGCCAAGGTGTCGCCGTCCAGGTCCTTTGCCGCGACCCGGACGCCACCGGTGCGGAGGGCCGGGTCTGCTGCGAAGAAGTCCGCCAGCAACTTCACGGTGCCGGAGTTCACCAGGGTCGCTGCGTCCCAGATCAAGACCCGCGGCCCGCCGTCCGGACCGCCGCCGAAGATCAAGTCGGCGAACCCGTCACCGTTGACGTCGCCGGCACTGACGTAGGCTCCGTTCCGCAATGTCGGCTCGAAGGCGAAGAAATCGGGGACCAACCGTTGCGGTTGCCCTGCGAACGTCCCCGCCACGGCCTGGCCGTCGTAGATCGCGATGCGGGGTCCGCCGCCGGTCCCGGCCGCGACGACCAGGTCGGCGAAACCGTCGTTGTTCACGTCGCCCAGGGCCACGCGGGCCCCGCCGCGGAAGTCCGGGTCGTCGATGCCGAAGAAGTCCGCGAGGACCGTGCCGGACCCGTTGAAGATGGTGACCCGAGCACTGCCGGTGGTGTCGGCGGATACGGCGATCTCGGCCTTGCCGTCGCCGTCCAGGTCGCCGGCTGCGACGAAACCCCCGCCGGTGAACGTGGCCTCGAAGGCGTCGAACATCGTGACCGCGCCGGTCTTCCCGTCCACGACCGCGACCTGCACCCGGACGCCGGGGCCGGTGGCCACGACCGTGTCGGTGATGCCGTCCCCGTTGATGTCCGCGGTGATCGGCCGGGCTCCGGTCCCGTTCCCGAACGGGTTGATGGTCGTCTTCACGGTGGCGTCGGGGTTGTAGACGGTAACGGTCCCCGGACCGCCCGGTCCCTCTCCGGTGGCGTAGGTCGACTGGGCGTTCTGGTTGGGGGCGGTGGTGACGGTGATCGAGTTACTGGTGCCAGTCGCGGCACCGGCGGTCGCGGTCAGGGTCTTGATCCCGGCCGTGTCGACGGACAACCCGGTGAAGGTGGCATTTCCACCGGAGTCGGAGATTACCGTCAGGGTTCCGAACAGGGTGCCGGTCCCGTTTAGGGACAGGGTGACGGACTGCCCCGAAACTGGGTTCCCGAACACGTCTTGGACGGCCACGACGGTGCCGAACGTGTTCCCGATCAAGATCGAGTTCGGAGGTTGCGTCAGGAACGCGACGGTGGTCGCCGAGTCGGCGGTGACGGTGATCGGGTTGCTCGGCTCGGTGACAGCACCGGCCGTGGCTGTCAGGGTCTTGGTTCCAATCAAGTCGAGGGACAGCCCCGAGAAGGTCGCGACCCCCGAGGAGTCGGTGGTGGCGGTGAGCACTCCGGTGAGGGTTCCCGATCCGGTCAGAGTCAAGGTCACCGACTGCCCCGGGACGGGGTCGCCGAACGAGTTGGTGACCGTCACGGCGGTGCCGAAGGTCGCTCCGGCGACGACCGAGTTCGGGGGTTGCGTTGAGAACGCAACATTGGAGGCGACCGTATTCGTCAGGACGACGTCGTTGCCAGTGCCGCCGACGTAGCTGATGCGGAAGTCGATTCCGTTGATGGTGACGAGATCTCCTTCCGCGAGGCCGGCGAACGTCCCCGAGACGGCATCGATGTCATCGTTATCGATCAGGACAATCGTGTTCGCATTGGGAATCGCGATGGTCCCACTCGTAACCAGGTTCGCCCCGCCGAGCGTGACGGTACCGGTGACGACGAGTTGGTCGTACTGGGTGCCGGGGGTGTCGCCGTTGACTTCGACCGCGAAGTTCGAGCCGGCGACGTGGGAGACCTCGCCCGTGTTCAGAATTCCCGGCGAGTTGCCCGGACTGATCGTGCCGCCGGACGCCACGGAGACCGGACCCGCGACCGTGCCGGACCCGCCGAGCGTGCCGGTGTTGTTCACGGACACCGCACTCGCCGCATCCGTCGAACCGTTGACCAACAGCGTGCCGGAGTTGATGGTCGTCGTGCCGGTGTAGGTGTGGGTGCCGGTCAAGGTGAGGGTGCTGGTTCCCAGCTTAAGCAGGCTGCCCGTGCCGGAGATGTCGCCGGTGAAGGTGCTGTTCGTCGGGTTGTTGAACTGGAGGGCCGCGTTGTTGAGGATGTTCTCGGTCACGCTCCCGTTGGCCACGCCGTTGCCGATCCGGAAGGTACCGGTCGAGACCGTCGTGCCGCCCGCGTAGTTGCTCGTCCCCGTCAGGGTCAGGATGCCGGCTCCTCCTTTGATCAACCCGCCCGCCCCGGTCCCGCCCCCGCCGACGACCAGGGTGGTCGCCCCGTTCAAGACTTCGATCGTCCCCCCGCCCGCGTTCAGGGTGAAGGCCCGGTCGGTGAGCACGCTTCCCGCCCCGGTGTACCGGAGTGTTCCCCCGTCGAACACGAGGTTCGTTGCCGCGTTCGTCGACGCACCGATGCCGCTGGCCGTGCCGCCGCTCGCGAGGGTCGGCACGGCGAGCGTCCCGCCGTTGATCGTCGTCGCCCCGGTGTAGGTGTTCGTGCCGGTGAGCGTCAGCGTGCCCGGGCCGTCGAATGTGAAGTTGAAATTGTTCTCGTTCGCCCCCGGCCCGCCGAGGACGCCGTCGAAGGTGGAAGTGCCCCCCTGCCGGACAGTCAGGGTCGTTGGCGTCGCTGCGCCGGTGGTGATTGACGAACTGCCCGCGACGCCGGCACCCGTGACCAGTGTCAGGTTTGTGGTCAGGGTCAGATTCGCGCTGACGGTGATCGTGCCAGCGGCGGTAGCGTCGTTTCGGCCGACGACGAGCGTGCCGGCGGTGATCCGGTCGAGTTCAGCGTCGGTCAGGCTGAGCGAGCCCACGACGTTTGTGCCCAGATTGATCGTCCAGCCGGCCGACACCGGGCGGACGGTCACGGTACCGGACGAATCGAGTCCGCCCGAGGTGAGCACCACGTCGTCGGCGGTGACGGTCAACAAGCCACCCACGCTAGTCGCCGACCCGCGGCCGGAGATGGAGTTGTTGATGGTCAGGACGCCACCCACGCCGGTGGTGAGCGACACGGGGGCACCCGCGCCGGTCGAGTTAATGAGCGCGTTGCCCTGGATGGTGATGTCTCCGCCGGCGGTGGCGGTCACCCCGGTTCCGCCCTGCGCGAAGGTGCTGTTGGACGCGATGATGTCGCGGCTGGCCGATAGCGTCAGCACTCGGCCCGTCACGTCCCCAAAGTTCGAGGCCGTCCCGAGCAACAGATCCCGGCCCGCGTCCAAGGTCAGAGTGCCGTTCGATGACCCGACGCCGCCGACCCCGGCCGCGGTCGTCAAGTCGGCCCCAGCGGCCGTGCGGAGCGTGACGTCGCCGGGAGCCTGCACGCCTTCGTTGACGATCAGCGCCCCCGTGGCGACGATCTGGATCTCGCCGGACGCGCCGGTCACGTTCACGCCGGTGAGCGTGGCGTTGACGCCACCGATTGTGAGGGCGTTGGCTTCGGAAACGAAGACGCCGCCGGTGGTGGTGGTCGCTTCCAGGTTGTCGACATTCGTATCCAAGGGCGCAGCCAGGGAGCCGATTCCGGTGGAGGCCGTCAGTGCCGTGGAGGGCGCGACGACCGCCGTTGCCGTGTTTCCGTCGTCGACGATCGCGCTGCCGGCGGTCAGGCTGACGAGCCGGCTGGCGACCACGTTGGCGACGGTGAGGGTGCCGGCCCCCCCCGTCGACGCGACGACGTCATGACTTGCACCGCCGGCCTCCACCCCGGCCAATGACAGGTTCGCGCCGTTGGTGCTGATTGTGACGTCGCCTTCGACGGTGGTCGCCCGGGTCACCGTCAGGGTCGTACCGCCGAGCTTGGCGATCCTGACGACGCCGGTTCCGGCATCGTTGGCGACGGACGCCGAGGTCGCTTGGAAGCCGGAGTTCGAGGCGATCGACAGGAAGACGCCGCCGGAGGAAGAGTTGTCGGCCGTGACCGATGTCGTGCTCATTTCCAGTGGGTCGGCCGCCGTGCCGATGCCGTCGACTGCGTCCAGAACGACGAACCGCGCTCGGATGTCGTCACCGGAGCCGACGCCCGTGATCGCGGCGGAGGAATCGACCGTCACGGTCCCCCCCAATGCGTTCGAGAAGCCCGCGCCGCCGTAGGCCACGTTGTTGCCAGCACCGGTGGTAGTGAATGTGAGGTTGTTCGATGCGCCGACGGCGGACACTTCGTTGTTAATGTTGATGCTGCTGTCCGCGGTCGCAAAGAGATCGGCGGTCCCGCTAAACCGCGTCCGACCAGCTATGGAGATACCGTTCGACCCGTTGTCGAGGGTTATCGTGAACGTCTCGGAGTACAAGTTCGCGCCGCTGTTATTGAACGTGACGCCGGTGCCGGCCCCCGCGTCCGTCACCGCGACGTCGGTGAACGCCGCGATCCCGGCGGCGGAGACGGTCAGCGTCGCGGTTCCGTTCCCGGTGACGTTGGCAGAGTCCGTGCCGCTCCATGTGCCGCCGGTCAAGGAGAGGGTGTATGTCGACGCGTTGGCGACGATCGAGACTCGCTCGTTTGCGAGCAGGTTGAGGTTGAGGGCGGTGCCTGCCTCGGCGAAGGTGGCCGGCACGCTGCGATCTTCCAACGCTTCCAGCCCCAGTGAGAATGACTTCGCACTCCGTCTCGACTTCGCCAGTGATCGGGAACTCATCGCTCGGCCTCGGCGGAATGGGTGCGATTAGTCACGATGACGGTCGGCTTTATCGACACTTCCCCGATAACTTCAAACCGTCTGCCGGGTCATTTTAAAAAAATTCTTTCCGTGAGATCGGATTTACCGGAACCGCGCGAAGAGGAGTCTTCTGGATTCTCTTGCCGCTCTGAGGAGGTATTGTCTACCCTCATGATCGGGCGAATCGGGGTGGTCGACAACCTTGCTTCCTGGAGGGGTCTCGGGAGATTTGGAGCGAACGCGGAAAGTTCCCATCCCCATCCCTTCGACAGCAGATTGCCGTAGGATCGCTTAGACCAGTTCGCCGTTCCCTCGCGGACTCGGATAAGTCCCACTGAAGCTCCCCCTATCCGCCAGGGCCGCGACTTCCGCCTGACCGACGTCCCTGGCAAGGTCGTGAAGGGGGACTCTGGGCTGAACTCGCGCGACAACCGACCCTTCTCCGATTCGCCCTCTCCCACGGTCGTCACTGATCGCCCACTAGATCTCCCTTGGAACGGGTGATGAGGCCGATCACGGCGGCGGGTGAGGTGCTTGTGGTAAGGAAGCGAACCGAGCCGTCGGCGAGGACCACGTTGGCTCCGCTGGTGTGGTGGCTGTAGAGTCCGCGGCCGGTCGAGCCGATGGGCTGGCTGTTCGTGCAACCGATCAAACAGGTTCCGGGTGTGGTTGTGCCAGTTGGGTCGGAGCCGGTGAGCCAGTTCGCACCGGAAAGGGGGTCACCCCATCCCCCTCCCTGTTCGGTTCGCTCGGAGATCATTCTGCCGTTGGCCCAGAGATCGTTTTTCCCGGCGATTTCCGCCGACAGGATCGTGTTCGAAGTGCCATCGGTGATTTCCAGGATCTTCGTGAGGCGATTCTCCGAGAGAGCACCTTCCCGCTGTCCCTCGGGTTCGGTGCCAAGGACCAACCGCCAGAGGTCGCCCATAACCCCGGAAATGGGCGAGTAATCGGCGGCGGCGGCATCGTAAGCGAATACTCCGGGCGGAAGGCCTGCGAGGGGCCCGGCATCGAAGGGATAGACCCGGTTCGGGCGAGGTGACGACGGGCATTGCAGAACCGTCAGCGGTTTCGCGACGACCGCCTTGTTCCCGGGGAAAACCACCGGTTGGCTCATCGTATAGGAACTGGCAAGTGCCTCTTGTTCGAGGTATGAGAGCAGATACACGCCCCATCCGTGGGCCATGGGTGTGGGAGTCATCTGGATCACATGACTGGGCGGGAATTGGTTACCATTCGCACCGGCATAGTTGTGATAAGCCTGGCCAACCTGTTTGAGGTGGTTCTGACATTTCGCACGGGCAGCGGCTTCGCGCACTTTCTGCACGGCTGGCAATAGTAGGCCAATCAATACCGCAATAATGGCAATGACCACCAAAAGTTCGATAAGTGTGAATCCATGGCGGGGACGGGACGCGGGCACAGACTTCTCCTTGATCAGGGTCGAGGCGGAGTGGGTCGGAGGAGGTCGGCAATGAGCAGATGCCAGAATCCGGTCATGAACTGGCCGGTTTCAAAGGATTCGGTTGCATATGCCCGGAAAGCGAGAGCGTGGTGGACGGCGGCCGCGAGGCGTTTCCCCTCGGACTCTAACCTTGCAGCGGATCTCATGTGATAGTTGGGATCGGGTGCGGTGGCGGCATAACGGACCGCCATCTCGGAGGGAGTTATCCGAATCGGAATCAGTATCACTCGATTTCCCGAGATTGTTTCTCGCCAGCGACGGTCGGTGTTGGGAATGGGGTCCCGAACACCCTTTCGCCAGGTGATCGATTCCCCCGATTCGAGGTGCGTGACCACCGTCTCGCCGTCATCCGAAATCGTGATTCGATATGGGCGAGAGGGGTGTCGGAACAGGTGCTGTTGGGCTCCGGTCCCGGCGTCCCACACGCGGGTGGTCTTGTCCCAGGACGCGGTCACTACCCGGCGGCCGTCGGGTGTGATTGCAATGAGATGAATCCAGTGAGTGTGACCGCGTAGAACCGCAACACACGAGCTAGAGGTCGTGTTGTAGACCTTTGCGAAACAGGCCTGTCCTTCGACCAGAGACGCTGAGCGAAATCCTATCGCGATTCGAGATCCATCGGGAGTAATGGACACTGCATATCCGTCATCTTCAGAATCCTGGAAAAGGGTCTTGCCACTCTGCAAGTCCCAGACCTTTCCCACATTGACCATCGCTGCGATCTTGCCTGCATCAGCAGATAGATCCATGGAGTAGGTGCTAGCAGCGGTAACAGGATTAAACACGCGGATCAATCCGCCCGTCCGCCTGTCCCACAGACTCACGACTCCTGACTCTGTACCGATAAGCACTCGATTCCCATTGGGTGTTATTGCAACAGAAATCACTTCCGCAGTATGTCCGCTCACCACGCACACGGTCTGTCCGGTGCGGGTGTCCCACACGCGTGCGGTTTTATCGCGGGAAGCCGTCACAGCATATCTACCGGTCGAGTTGAAACGGATTTCCGCGATGTTGTTGGTGTGCCCGACCAGTTCCACGGGGACGGGGTCGGGAACAGGGCGGAGGGGGATGAATTTGGAGCCTCCGCACGAGGCGAGGAGTAGGCGTGCCGCCGACGCGATTTCCCATCCATCCCAACCCGTTCGAGACGGGCGGGCGTCCCAGATTCGGGCGGTGAGGTCACCGCCAGCGGTGGCGACGCGGATGCCATCCGGTGCGAAACAGACCGTCGTGGGAAGGTCGGTGTGCCCCGACCGGACCCCGAGCGGTTTGCCGGTGCCTATGTCCCAGAATCGCACGATCCGGTCGGTGCCGGTCGTCGCGGCAACGCAACCGTCGGGCGAGATGGCCACCCCCAGCACTGCTCTTTCCTGCTTGGGGAACTCCTCTACGGGTTTCCCGGTTGCCAGGTCCCACACCCGGACAGTTTTGTCATCGGAGGCGGTGAGAACTCGCAAGCCGTCCGGTGAGACAGTTACCGCATTCAAGGCGGAAGAATGCCCGACGAGCTCGAATTGGGTCTCGCCGGTCGCCGTGTTCCAGATTCGTGCGGTCCCGTCGGAAGAGGCCGTGACGACCCGGCCGTCCGGAGCGACCGCGATGCCCGTGATCCGTGACCCATGCCCCTTCAATTCTCGAAGCGTCTGCCCGGTCGTGAGATCCCACACGCGAGCGGATTTGTCGTCGGAACCCGTGACCACCCGCTTTCCATCCGGGAACAGGGCGACCGTGGTGACGGCGGCCGTGTGACCCTGGAGTTCCCGCACGGTGGAGGCGGTTCGCAAATCCCAAACGCGGGCGGTGTTGTCGCTGGATGAGGTGACGGCGAGCCGCCCGTCGGGTGTTGAACCGATCCCGGTCACGGGTCCGGTGTGGCCCACCAGTTCCAGCCGGGGAACGCCGGTGCGGGCATCCCAGACGCGGGCGGTCCCGTCGCTGGAAGCGGTCAGGAGCCGGGATCCGTCAGGTGTGTAGGCGACGCCGAGAACCGCTCCACTGTGGCCGTAAGCCGTGAGGACGCTCGCGTCGCAGCGGCGGGCGGCGGCGTGCCAGGCCGGGCAGCGGTCGTCATTCGGGATCGCCGTCAAGATTTGGAAAGCAGTCGTGCGTTCTCCGATTCCGGCGAGACATTCCGCTGCCAGGATCGAAAGGCAGGTCGACCAGCCCGAAACGCGCTCGGCTGGGGGCAGGGGAGTTCGAGGGGGGACTGCGGGTGGCGTGGGGGAAACCTGGCCGGGGGGTGCCGGACGCGGCGAATTGATCAGTCCCCGAAGTTCCTCCAGTTCCTGCTGCAATCGGAATCCGTCGGGTTGATTGTCCGCCCATCGCCGCTGCATTTCCATGGCCGCTTCACGTTCGCGAAGCGATACGCCGGTAAGAAGGGTCATGACGGCGAAGGTGACGGCCGCAGTGGGGTTTCGCCGCACCCACCGGGCGAACCGATCGAGAAACCGTGGTGGCCGGGCCAGAATCGGTTCGCCCACCAGCCAGCGTCGCAGTTCGGCGGAAACTTCCGCGCACGACTCGTAACGGCTTCGAGCATCCTTGGCGAGGCACTTCAACACAATCGCGCACAGATCCTTCGCCAAGCGAGGATTGATCGCCCGGGGGTGAGCCGGTGGCTCTGTGCGGTGCAGAAAAACTTGCTGGTGCGGAGAACCCTGGAAGACTGTCCGACCGGTCAGCAGGTGGTAGAGGGTGCAGCCCAGGGCATACTGATCCGAGGCGGCGGTGGCGGCGCCGAGTGCCTGTTCCGGGGCCATGTAGGCAGGAGTTCCCGCTGCGGACCCGTCGTCGCCCAGATCCGCATCCCCGGAACGCGACGACAGTCCGAAGTCGGTCACCAGGGGCTCGCCAGCCAGGTCCAGAATGATGTTCGAGGGCTTGATGTCGCGGTGGATCACCCCCTTTGCGTGGGCATACGCAAGGGCATCGGCGACCTTCGCCACGATTCCGGCGGCATGTTGAGGATCCAGAACACCGCCGCCATCGGGGAAAGCCTGATCGAGTGTCCGCCCGGGAACATACGCGGATGCGATGAAGAAGCGATCGCCGTCCTGGCCGCTGTCAAAAACCGGCACAATGTGAGGGTGCCGCAGGTTCGCCGCTGTCTTGGCCTCGCGAAGAAACCGGGCCACTTTGTCCGGCGTGTTGACCACCTCGGGCTTCGCGACCTTCAAGGCCACCGTGCGGTCGAGGACCGGATCGCTCGCCTTGTAGACGACCCCAAACGCTCCCTCGCCCAGCTTTCGCTCGATCAGAAACCGGCCAAGTTTTTCCAGAGGAAAAGTGGGCGGGGCATCGCCGGGACGACGCAAGGAGATCTGCGAGCCCGGGCCAATGTTGGGCGGCGGTGTCGAGCCCGAAACCAAGGGAGGGACCCCGTTCGGGGAACCTGGCATGGGCAAAGTGGGATGCGGACCCGAGGCGGGCGGGTGCTGCAACATTTTGACTGACGCTCCGGACGGAGTAGCGTACGGTCATTAGAAGTAGTGACACCGAATATCGCTGTCTGCTTAGCGCGGGGAATTTCCCATGTCCGTGGAAATTTGCGTCACCGCTGGCCCCTCCACAGGAGCTCGCTTCCGACTCGAAGGGCACGCTAGCTTCCTCGTCGGACGTGACAACCCGCTGGTTCACTTCTCACTTCCACCCGAGGACGGATACGTTTCGCGGTACCATCTCCTCTTTGAGGTCAACGGTCCCCGGGTGCATGTCCGAGATCTTCGCAGCTTGAACGGGACCCTCGTCAACGGGGTCCGCATCACCGACACCGATCTCCGCGATGGCGACCTGATCCAGATCGGGGCCACTTCCCTGCTGGTGCGGATCGACCCTCCGCCACCAGAGCCCACTCCTGCTGGTGGGAAAGAACCCCCAGATCTGGGCACCGGCTCGACGATCAATCTCCGGGAACCGCCACGCGAAAGCGGGCCGGTGGATCCGCCACGCACGGGATTCGAGATCCTTCGTGAACTCGGCCGTGGGGGAGTCGGAATTGTCTACGAGGCGAGGCACAACCTCACCGGACAACCCGTCGCGATCAAGACCATCCGACCGCACATTCGCCCATCCGCGGAAGTCGTCGCCAAGTTTTTCCGCGAAACCGAGGTCGTCCGCCGGCTGTCACACCCGAACATCGTGCAGTTCATCGGTGCCGGCGAGCACGAGGGTTTTCTCTGGTTCGCGATGGAGTACATCCCCGGCGAAGACGCCGAGAAAATCGTCTCGCGAATCGGCCCCCTTCCAGTTGAGCGGGCCTGTGCATGGATCATTCAGGCACTGGATGCCCTGGCCTACGCCCACTCGGTGCCGACCCCGAAGGGGACCGGGTTCATCCACCGCGACGTCAAACCCTCCAACCTGGTGGTGGGCCAAGTCGAAGGACGTGATCACATCAAGCTCGTCGATTTCGGCCTGGCGAAAGCGTACGCGGATAGCGAAATGAGCGGGTTGACGCTGACGGGCCTTGCCGGTGGTACGCCCCATTTCATGCCGCCCGAACAGGTCCGCGATGTCCGCTCCGCCAGCCCGCAATCGGACATTTATGCCGTCGGAGCCACGCTCTACTTCCTGCTCACCGGCGGGCCGCTTTTTCCGTCGCCTCCCGGCGTTGTTCACGGCGTGGAGGATGTTTTCGTCAGAATCCTGGAAGAGTCCCCATCTCGACTGGAAACGCAACGACCCGATGTTCCACCCGAACTGGCTGCCACGGTCCATCGAGCGATTTCCAAAACCCCTTCAGAGCGATTCTCGACCGCAGCCGAGTTCGCTCGGGAACTGCGGAAATTCCAGGGACTTCCGGGCTGAGCCCTACCGGCTCCCATTATCCGGGATGAAACCAGGAAAGCCCGGAATGTCTGGTGCCTCGCCCGCGGCGTCGGCCACCGCACGGTGCAACGCAATCTGACGCTCGATCTTCTCTGCCAACGTGGGGAAACGTTGCACGAACTCGGCCACGTCGGGGACCTCACCCGCTTCGCTTCGCAGGGCATACTCGGCAAAGAGGATATCGAGGGTCAGTTCTTCACCCGCGTCGGCCGGGATGAAATCCTCCGCGCGCACCGAACCCGTGGCGGCGAAACGTTGCCGCATGGCCTCCCAGATCGGCTCGGATGGTTGTGCCATCGGCACGCCTCTAACCACGGATGCTCGACTGCACCCCTCGCATGGCCCGATCGAACCGTTTCCGCCAGGTATCCGCGTTCCCGCCAAACTCGTCAGCGATCTCTTTCCACTCGAACCCCGCCATCCACCGTTCCAGAACCGGTCGCAGTTCCTGGGGCAAAGACGCGGCAACCCTTTCGACGAAGTCGGCCTGCATTCTGGTTTCGAGCGGACCCGGACGGAGATCGAGCGCTCGGGCAGGATGCGTCAGACCGGCGTCCGCGGAATAGCGTTTGACCGCCAGGACGTATTTGGCCTTGTCCGCCACCTTGTGCCGGGCCATGACGCGAAGCAAGCCAAAAACCTGAGCCGGGTCTGAGGCTTCGATTTCCCCCTGAACGAGGCGATGAAAAAAGCCCGCCATCACCGATTGATACACATCCATGGTGTCGAATAGACGACGGATCGCGGGGTTCGTGAGTTCATAGCGAATCAGTCGGCGAAGTTCAGATTCATAACGCCGTACAAGCTCGGTTGCCGCCGCCTGATCCTGATTGCAGGCTTGTGTTACCAAGGTCGAAAAGTCCGCTTGCTCGGAAGTTGGTTCCAAGTGAGAAGCCATGGAATTTTCTCTCGGGATTTCCCGGGCCCGATTCAAAGTCGTATCAAATCTCCTTGCGACGAGGCCCAAGTTTAGCATCTCTTGCAAATCAAGAACACCCCCTCAAATGAGGGGGGGGAAATTCAATGCCTGATCTGCCGCTACCGCCACACCTGTCGGGCTAGAGTTGCCTTCCCGGTCGAGCTGAGTGGTCCCATGCGGAGCGAGTGAACGGCAGACGAGGAGGGTCGACGACGGAAGTCCCTAGCGTTTCCAAGCTTTCGAACCGATATTGCCCGGAAATGCAGTGCCCGCGTCGATTTCCGGGATTTCTTCGAAATCAGACTCGAAATGCAATTTTGTATTTGTTACCCTCTCGTCCTGCACCGCTGCTCGCGCCCAGGGATTGGGGCAAGCCGCCGGGTTCACCCGGGAGTCGCACGATGCGATCGACCAGTGGCGACGCCACCGCACCGCTTGTTTTACCCACCCCGACCACGTCGTCCGCGCTCGCCGTCGATCGCCCCGCCGTCGTCTCCGCACCGGCGCACGCCCGCAGTTTCCCGACACCGCTGGAACTTCTCACGGCCCTGAAACGCCGGTGGGCAATCGCCGGATTGCTCGGCCTGCTGCTCGCTGGAACCGCTGCCGCCGCAGTCTGGTTCGCACTCCCAACCGGAAAACACCAGGCACGCTCTCTCGTCCAGGTCCGCAAGAACCCCGCCTCGTACCTCGGGAAGGGAACCCACGAACTCGACACCGACGGTTTCAAGCAGAACCAGGCCATCCTGCTGAAGACCCGCCTCCTCCTCAACCGCGTCGTCGCCAAGCCGAAAGTGGCCCAGTTCCCCACCGTGCAGGAATCAGCCGACCCCGCCAAGGCCATCGAAACCGCAATCACCGTGAAGTGGGAATCCCCCGAAATCATGGCGGTCACAATGACCGGCGACGACCCGCAGTACCTGAAGGTCGTCCTCGACACCCTCGTGGGGGAATACCTCGAAGACGCCCAGTCCGACGAGAAACAGCTTCGCGAGTCCAAGTTGAAGCTTCTCGAAACCACCCGGGCGGACCTCGTCAAACAGATCTCCGCGAAGCAGGCGAACCTGCAAGCCCTCGCCCAGACCGGCAACTCGCCCGATGCCCACACCAACACGGTGACCCTGAACCTGTACGTTTCCGAATTCACGCGAATCCTCGCCGAGATCGGTCGGCTGCAGAAGGAAGTGCGCCTGATCGAAACCGAGCGCACCGACCTCGACACCCAGGTCAAGCACATCGACGAGTTGCCGATCGAGCCAGACATCTTGCAGCGAACGGCTTCCGACGCCCCGAGCGTCCGCGAAAAGGCCGAGATACTAGCCCGGGCGAAAGCCGAGCACAAGAAACTCGAGGGGCAGGTCACCAAGGACCACCCCCTCTTCTCGAAGAGCACCGAGGAACTCCGGAAGGCAGAGAAGGAGTACCAGGCCGCCATCCAGGAAATCCGCCCGGAGATCGAGGGGCTGATCCGCACCCACCGTCGCCGGGAAATGCTGGCCAAAATCGACCAGTGCACGGAGAAGTTGAAGTACCTCCAGCGACAGGTCGCCGCCGACGAAGACGAGAAGAAACGGCTCGAAACCCAAATCCAGGCGATGCGAAAAGGTTCCCTCGGAACAATGCTCGCCACCGACGAACTCAAGCCCCTGATGGAACGCCGCGACACGATTTCCCGCGAAATCCTGCAGCTTCAACTGGAGCAACGAGCCGATTCGCGACTCCAACTTCGAGAGGAATCGGTCGTCTCGCTCAACCAGAATCTCCAGCGGAAAATCGCCATGGCCGGCGTCGCCGGGGTCGCCATCCTCGCCTGCGTCCTCCTCGCCGTCGCCCTCCTCGAGTGGCGGACTCGCCGGGTCGACTCGGTCGACCTGGTCGTCAACGAGATGGGGATGCGGGTCCTCGGCACGATCCCCGCTTTCCCCAATCGCAACGCCCTGCTGACCGATGACGGCCACTGGCGATGTGCGATGGCCGAGTCCGTCAGCGCCGCCCGCACCATGATCCTGCACACCGCCAAGGCCAACGCGATGCAGGTGCTCATGATCACCAGCGCCACCGAGGGGGAAGGGAAGACGTCCCTCGCCTGCCAGCTTGGAACCAGCCTCGCCACCGCCGGCATGCGGACGCTGATTCTCGACTGTGATATGCGAAACCCGACGGCCCACAAACTCTTCGACCGCCCCCTGACCCCGGGTTGTGCCGAGGTCCTGTGCCAGGAGGTCGACGTCAGCGAATCTGTGACCGCCACATCGGTCCCGGACCTCTGGCTCATCCCTGCCGGAAACTGCACCACCCGCGTGATCTCCGCTCTCGCACAGGGGAGTCCGCTCGAGATCCTCTTCAACCGACTCCGGGGGCAGTTCGACATCATCATCGTCGACTCTTGCCCCGTACTTCCGGTCGCCGACGCCCTGCTCGTCGGCCAGCACGTGGACGGGGTTTTGATCAGCATCATGCAGAACGTCAGCCAGTTGCCCAAGGTCGTGACCGCCTCCGAGAAACTGGTGCAGTTGAACATCCCGCTTCTCGGAGCCGTCGTCAGCGGCACGAAACCGGAGCCTTCCGTGTACGGCTACAACTACGTCAAGCAACTTCCGGCGTGAGGCACAGCACCGCGATGCAGCGGCTCGTGACGATTCTCGGAGTGGCAACCGCGTTCGCAGCCCTCGGCCTGGCGAACCGCTGGGACACCTCACGCCCGATCGATGACGCCGCGGCCGTCCAGGCCCGCCTGCTGGCGATTCCGATGGAATTTGGAGATTGGATCGGTTCCGACAATGCCATCGACCCCGGCCATCTTCGCGTATCGGAGGCAACAGCCCACCTGTCGCGTAGCTACCGCCATGCCCGATCGGGGGTCGTCGTGAATGTCCTTGTGCTACACGGCGAACCGGGTCCGCTCGGAGCCCACACCCCTGATGTCTGCTACCGTTCCGCGGGCTTTCGCCAGATTTCACGAGAATTTCGCCGAACAATCGGCAGTTCCTCGGACGAGGTCTGGTCCGCTCGGTTCGACGGCCCCGGCGTTCCCGCGACCTCGCTTCAGGTTTCCTGGGCGTGGACGAAGGGGGACCGCTGGATCGCTGCGGGGAACCCGAGGGTAGCGTTTGCGGGTGATTCGCAGATTTTCAAACTGTACCTTGCTCGGTCCATCTCTCCCGCGGCCGACCAATCGTTCGATTCGGACGACGATTTTGCATCAAATTTGTTCGCGGAATTCCGCAAGTGTGCAAGTGTTGATACCTCCCCGCGGGTCGCCAGGATGGCCCCCGTGAACCAAGGTCCGTAACTGGCAGGACGCCATGCTCCATACGCAGATGGTTTCTTCTCGTTGGCCGCGAATCGCCCGCATTGAGCCGCCCTCGAAGCCGCGGGGAGCCGGTACCTACGAGCGAATTCGCCCGATTCTCGACCGCATCGCCGCCGTCGGCTTGCTCCTCGCCGCCCTCCCGATCATCGGAATCTGTTGGCTGGCCGTCCGAATCTCGTCACGCGGTCCGGGGTTCTACACCCAGACGCGTGCCGGTCGGAACGGGACCGACTACACGATCGTCAAGCTCCGAACCATGCGTCACAATTGCGAGAAAATCTCGGGAATTCGTTGGGCCACTAAGAGTGACAGCCGGGTGACACTGGTGGGCAAGATCCTCCGCACGACGCACCTCGATGAGCTTCCGCAACTCTTCAACGTGCTCCGGGGGGAGATGAGCCTGGTCGGCCCCCGACCGGAACGCCCCGAGGTGATTCGGGCCAAGGGCCTCTGCGAACAGGTTCCCGGCTATGCCACCCGGATGACCGTGGTCCCAGGCGTCACCGGTCTGGCCCAGGTGCAACTCCCGGCGGATTCCGACCTCGAGAGCGTCCGGGCCAAGGTTGCCTACGATCTCTTCTACATCCGCCACCGCACACTCTGGCTCGACATCCGCATCGTTGTCGCCACCGCATTCAAGGCCATCGGCGTCGGTCCGGCCAACTTGCGGCGTATCTTCTGGCTCCCTTCTCCCGAGGCGATCGCGGCCGACACCCCCACAACCATCCTTGAAGCTCGCGTGCCCGGGAAGCCACCAGAATCGCAAGAAACGCCGAGAAAACGACGCTTGGCCGCCGCGTGACAACCGGTTGTCACACTCTCCGATCGACCCCGAGCAGGACAACACCGTGGCGCAGATACTTTCCAGAAAATCGATCGGTCCCCGGGTGCTGTTTCTGACGCACCGCGTCCCGTTCCCGCCGGACAAGGGGGACAGGATCAGGACGCATCACTTGCTAAAACAGCTCGCGGAGCGAGCAAAAGTGTGGCTGGTATCATTGGCAGATGAGCCGATCCACGATCAAACAAGGCAATTGCTAGGTGGTTTGTGCGAGCGTGTTGCACTGGTTCCCGCTCGACTGCGTTGGAGATGGGCCAGGGCCATTGGTTCTGCGATGGGTGGCGGAAGCTTGACGGAGGGCCTGTTCAACGAGGCAAAAATCCGCACCATCATCCGTCGATGGGCCGCGGAGGTGAAGTTCGATGCCTGCGTGACATCCTCGTCCGGAACGGCTCACCTGCTGCGAAATCTCGCCGAGGATGGGGTTCCCACGTTCCTGGATTTGATGGATGTCGATAGTCAGAAATGGATGGATTTCGCTGGGTCCACTCGCGGACCAAAACGGTGGATCTATCGATTTGAGGCAAGTCGCGTGCGTGAGGTGGAGAAGGATCTTCCCGGTTGGGCTCGAGGAATCTCGTTCGTGAGCCCCGCCGAGGTCGCCACCTTTGAGCAGTTCGCAGGGGCGGGAACAGCGTTTTTCGCGAGCAACGGAGTGGATCTTCGCTATTATCGCCCCGAACCGATAGAGAACTCACAAACGTGTGCATTTGTTGGTGCAATGGATTATCTGCCCAACATCGACGGCGCGAGTTGGTTTGCACGGCAGATATGGCCTTACGTACGATCGCGGTTTCCCTCTGCCGAGTTTCACATCATTGGACGAAACCCCACGTCGGCCGTCCTCGAACTCGAAAGAATTCCTGGCGTTCGCGTGACCGGTGCGGTTCCGGATGTGCGACCGCACCTGGCCCCGGCTGCCGTCGCGGTGGTTCCACTTCGACTGGCTCGCGGGGTGCAAAACAAGGTGCTCGAAGCTCTCGCGATGGGCAAAGCGACAATCGTGGCACCTGCGGCTCTGGCCGGAATCACCGCAGTCCCCGGCCGGGACTTGCTTGCTGCAACTTCGGTGTCGGAATGGGTGACAACCGTATGTCACTTGCTCGAAAACCCTGGAATTCGTGAGGAGCTCGGCAGGTCCGGAAGGGCATTTGTGGAGACCCACCACCGTTGGGAAACTTGCCTCGAGCCGCTTGTGAATCGGATCGTCCCCCTTGTGCCGACCCTCGAAAAGCCGCGAGAGAATACCCGCGCGATTCTGTGCTCCTGACCCCATGAGACTCCCCGGAATGAGCACCCTGAACGCTCTGCTGCCGATCCGACGAGCAAAACCGTCGCGGTTTTCGCCTTCGCCTGCCGTGGTTCTCGACGCGCGAGTTGTTACCGGTGCGGGTGGAGGGCCGGACAAAACGATACTGAATTCGCCCCGATTTCTCGAGCCGCTCGGTTACCGCAATGTTTGCGCATACCTGCATCCCCCTGGCGACGAGGGATATTCCGAGATCGAACGAAAGGCGAGGCGATACGGGGCTCCGCTGGTTTCTGTCGCGGATCGCGGTCCCTGGGACTGGCGTGTCGCATCTGCGATTCTGGATGTATGCAAACGGGAACGCGTGCAGATCTGGCACGGCCACGACTACAAGACCAATGCACTCGGCCTGCTATTGCATCGATTTCACCCGATGCGTTTGGTGACGACAGTGCACGGTTGGGTGAAGCACACGTCCCGGACGCCGTTGTACTATCGCGTGGATCGATTCTGCCTGCCCCGCTACGAAAAAGTCTTCTGCGTGTCGGAGGATTTGCTCGAAGAGTGCCGCGAAGGTGGTGTCCCACCGGAAACTTGCGAGTTGCTCGAGAATGGGATCGATACGCGGGAGTTTGTGCGAACTCGATCCACGGAGGCGGCGAAATTGGCTCTGGGTTTCCGCCCGGACAAGCCGCTTATCGGTGCAGTTGGGCGACTCTCTCCAGAGAAATCGTTTGATTCGCTGATCGCCTGCCTTCCGGCCCTGATCCGCCGGGGTCTCGACGCCACGCTTTTGCTCATCGGAGATGGGGAGGATCGGAGTCGGCTCCTGGAGGTAGCCCGTGACCTTGGTGTGGCGGATCGTGTGGTGATGCCTGGTTGGTGTGGAGAGGTCCGGCCGTATTTCGAGGCGATGGACGTTTTTGCGCTCAGTAGTTTGCGGGAAGGATTGCCGAACGTTTTGCTCGAAGCGATGGCCATGGAAGTTCCCGTCGTCGCCACGCGTATCGCGGGGATTCCCCGGGTGGTTGAGTCGTCGCGGAACGGCTATCTGGTTCGCCCGGGTGATCTCGAGGGAATGTCGGCCTGCCTGGCGGGACTGCTCTCTAACCCTGATTTGCGGGCGAAATTCGCGACGGCCGCCCGCGCGACCATCGAAGCTCGCTACAGTTTTGCCGCACGGATGCAACGGATTGCGGGTGTGTACGACGAACTTCTTGCCGAACCCTGCCCACTCGGAGCCGCCCGATGATCCACTCGCCCATCGCCCCCGCTCCATCGCTCCTGGCTATCGAACTACACACCGGTGCGTCCCTGGACGCGGCGTCGGAACGGCTTCGCAATTTTGCGATGTGTGACAGGCCGATGTCACTGAGCCGAGATCCGCGGTGGCTCGGAGTCCTGCGAGACGGTCTGGGGTACGACGTCTATGCTCTGGAAGCGCAGGTCGGAGCCAGGACGGTCGGGTATCTGCCGCTGGCCCTGGTTTCGAGCGTGATTTTCGGGCGATTCCTGGTGAGTCTTCCGTTTCTCAACAGCAACGGGGTGCACACGGAGTCAGACTTGGCCGAGGCTGCGCTGGTGGATGGTGCGGTGGAACTGGCCGCCAAACTGGACGTCCGCCATCTCGAACTTCGCCAGGAGCGGCCGATCGATCACGCTGCCTTGCCCGAGGCGGTCACGTCCAAGGTGCACATGCGGCTCGCACTTCCCGCGACGACGGAGAAGCTGTGGAAGTCGCTCGATTCCAAAGTGCGGAACCAGGTCCGCAAGGGTGAGAAATCCGGGCTCGCGGTGCAGTGGGGCGGGCTGGAAATGCTGGATGCATTCCACGATGTGCTTGCCCATAATATGCGGGATCTCGGTTCGCCGGTGTACGGCAAGCGGCTATTTCGGACGATTTTGCAAGCGTTTCCCCGCGAGGCGGAACTGTGCGTGGTCCGTTCCGGAAGCGTCCCAGTTGCGGCCGCGTTGCTTTTGCACGGCCCCGGGGTCAGCGAGGTGCCGACGGCGTCGTCGTTGCGAGCGTACAATTCCACCTGTGCGAACATGCTGATGTACCGCCATCTGCTCGATCGTGCGGTCGAGCGTCGGCAGGAAGTGTTTGACTTTGGTCGATCCACCGTCGATGGGCCGACATTCCGGTTCAAGAAACAATGGGGAGCCGAGACGTTCCCCGCAACGTGGCAGTATCATATCCGTCGCGGGAAGCTCGGGGAAATGCGGCCCGATCATCCCCGGTATTCTCGACTGATCGGATTGTGGCGGCGACTCCCTGTTTCCGTCACCAAGTTCCTCGGGCCCCGCATCGTCCGCGGGATTCCCTGACTCGCATTGATTCCATTCCCACGACGATGGATCATGTCCCATCTCTCCGGGATCCACGTCAGGAGGCATCGCGAATGTGCGGCATCATCGGGTTCACCGGTCGTCGGGAAGCCACCCCCATTCTGCTCGACGGGCTCAAACGGCTGGAATATCGCGGGTACGACAGTTCCGGGTTGGTGACGGGCGTGGGCGGGGAGTTGCATCTTCGAAAGAAAGCCGGCCGGATCGCGGAACTGGTCAAGGTCGTGGATTCCGAGCCTGCTCCCGGAAACTTTGGCATCAGCCACACCCGATGGGCCACCCACGGAGGTGCGACCGACCGCAATGCTCACCCGCACATGGATGCCGCCGCCGATGTGGCAGTCGTGCACAACGGGGTCATCGAGAACTACCTCGCCCTCAAGCAGCAACTCCTCGCGGATGGTGTCGAGTTTAGCTCTGACACCGACACGGAAGTTCTGTCTCATCTGATCGGTCGCCTTTACGACGGCGATCTTCTCACGGCGGTGCGGGAAGCGCTCGGGCTCGTCAAAGGAACCTACGGCATCGCGGTGATCTGCCGGCAAGAACCGGGTGTGATCGTTGGTGCCCGTCTCGGAAGTCCGCTGGTCATCGGTGTCGGAGCCGAGGGAACCTACCTGGCCTCGGATGCGTCGGCACTGGCGGGGCATGCGGACAAGGTCGTGTATCTGCAGGATCGCCAGATCTGCAAACTGACGGAAGACGATTTCGTCATCCGCGACTCGGAATTCGTCCCGGTCGACGCCAGCACCCACGACATCCGCCACTACATCGGGGAGATCGACGCGGATCGTGGGGAATTTCCGCACTACATGCTCAAGGAAATTTACGAGCAGCCGGAAACGATCGCGAATGCGATGCGGGGTCGGCTCGACGATGCGGACGCCACCGCCCACTTTGGCGGCCTCAACCTGACGCCCCAGCAACTCCGCGCGACCGACCGCGTCGTCATGACGGCGTGCGGGACCAGCTACCACGCCGGCCTCGTTGGCGAGTACCTCTTCGAAGAACTGGCCCGGATTCCTGTGGAAGTCGAGTACGCCAGCGAGTTCCGGTATCGAAACCCGCCGATGGATCGCGGGACCGTCGTACTCGCGATCACACAGTCCGGGGAAACCGCCGACACGCTCGCGGCACTTCGCGAATCGAAGCGGATGGGGCACACCACCCTTGCGATTTGCAACGTGGTCGGAAGCTCGATCGCCCGCGAGGCGGATGGCGGGGTCTACCTGCACGCGGGGCCAGAAGTCGGTGTCGCATCCACGAAAGCGTTTACGTCCCAGGTCGTGACGCTCACGATGCTGGCCCTCTATTTTGGTCGCCTCCGGCACCTTTCCGCACCGCAGGGCGAGAAGATCATCCGGGAACTGCGGGAACTTCCCAATCTCGTCCGCAAGTCGCTGGAATGCCACGACACGGTGCGACGGATCGCAGAGAAGTACGCCGACGCCCGCAACGTGCTCTACCTCGGCCGGCAGTACCTCTACCCCGCGGCTCTCGAGGGGGCGTTGAAGCTCAAGGAAATCAGCTACATCCACGCCGAGGGTTACCCGGCCGCCGAGATGAAGCACGGGCCGATCGCCCTCGTCGACGAGGCAACCCCGTCGGTGTTTCTCGTCCCCCGCGGGAACGTGTTCGACAAGGTCATGTCGAACATGCAGGAGATCAAGGCTCGCGGCGGGCCAGTGATCGCGGTGTGCGGCGAGGGGGATGCCGACGTCGCATCGCTCGCGGATGATGTGATCCCGATTCCCGATGTGCCGGAATATCTCCAGCCGATCGTCGCGTCGATTCCGCTGCAACTGCTGGCCTACGAGATTGCGGTGCTGCGGGGCTGCGATGTCGACAAGCCGCGGAACCTGGCGAAGAGCGTGACGGTGGAGTGAGTTTCGTGGACCGAGCCAGGTCAGTTGCGATCCCAGAGTTCGTCGGTGGTTCCGATGTCGAAGAGGTTGTACTTGTCGCGAAGGGCGTTGAATTCGGGCCCTTCCCCGACAGGCGGCGGATTCCGAGTGGGGTCGGCGTAGGCGTCGATGTGGCCGTCGAGAAAGAGGACGTGGGCGGTGCGTTCCCACCGGAATGCGACTGTCGGGTACTTCGCCGACGGCGGCTCGACCGTGCAAACCTCCACCAGCGACGGGGCCGTCCCGTCCACGCCGACGCCCGGATCCGAACCGGCGGCGTTGGTGAAGCAAACCGTCTGGGAAGTGCTCTGCACACATCCGATTCGAATCTTGACCCACGTCGTCACGCCGCCGACGGTCGTTTCCGGGGCGAGGTACTTCGAGTTGTACCCGAACCCGCCGGTGCAGCCGTCGTAGTTGAGGCGAACTTTCCCCGGCGTCTTGGACGGACCCTGCAGAATCGACGAGTTGTTCTCGAGGTACGGCATCAGGTGCCCCCTCTCGGTCGTCACCGAGTAGGGCTTCGGAAGTGACGGGTCCACAACCTCGCCGAACCACCAGCGTTCTTTGCCGTTCTCGATCGTCCGCAATGGCGGAATCGTGCCGTCGTTCGCGGAAATGTAATTGTGAACTGCGATTCCGACCTGGCGAAGGTGGTTCTTGTCCTTGGTGCGGATCGCCGCCGACCGCACCTTCTGCACGGCCGGCAGCAGCAATCCGATCAGGATCACAATGATCGCGATCACCACCAGCAACTCGATGAGCGTGAAGGCGCGTCGTTTCGACATAGGTTGATCCCCGACGGGAGGTCTCGATCGTACCGGACCCGTCGGGGATGGAACACCGAAATCCGCCATTCCGTTGGCGCGAACGGTCACTTCTTCCCGGTCAACTCATCCGCGAGGTCGTTGGCCTCGTAGACCTTCCGCAGCGCCTCGACGATTCCCCGGCTATCCACGGAAACGGCCCGGGCCTCGGTGTCGTCGTAGATGAAGTCGAGGACGAGGGACTGGATGTTGCCGTCGAAGATCAGGCCGACGACCTCGCCGGCCTTGTTGATGACGGGGCTGCCGCTGTTCCCGCCGATGATGTCCGCGGTGCTGACGAAGTTCAACGGCGTGCTGAGGTCGAGCTTGGACTTCCGCTCTTCCCAGCGTTTGGGAAGCTCGAACGGCTCCTTGTTGCCGTGCGCCTTGCTGTGGGCATACAGCCCCTCGAAGGTGGTGTACGGCGGGACGACGGTGTTTCCTTCCTTGTACCCCTTCACGGTGCCGTAGCTCAGCCGGAGCGTGAAGGTGGCGTCCGGGTAAGTCTTGTCGCCATCGAGGCGGAAGCGGGCCTTGGCGAGGGCGGCATACGCCCCCCGTTTCGGCTCATCGACCTTGGTTTCGAATTCCTTGCGGACCTTCCGGGCCATCGGGTCGACCAGCCGAGCGAGTTCGACGAGGGGATCCTTGGCCTCGTCCAGGGCCGTTTTCCCACCCTCGAAAAGCTTCTTGCGGACGTCGACATCCTTGACCTTGGTGCCGGTGATCAACTCGAAGGCCCGCTCTTTCGGAGACTTCCCGGCGAGGATCTTCTTGACCGTCTCGTCGTCCGCGCCGTAGGTGGTGGCGAGGAAAGTCAAGCCGTCGGCGAGTTTGAGGATTTCCATGTCCTCGTAGATCGGCTCGTCGGAGTACAACTGGAATTTGAGGGAATCGAGCCGGGCATCAGCGAATTCGCGGAGCCGCTCGCCGGACTGTTTGGGGAGTTCCTCACCGGCCCGGGCGAGGGTGCGGGCGATCTGGAACAGGTGCGAGTTGAACGCAGCCCCGTTCTCGAACAGGGTGACTTCCTTGATGAGTTTCGCGCGTTCCTTTTCCGCCGCCTCGATGGTTCCGAACGCTTTCTTCGCGGCCGCCACCATGTTCGAAGTCTGCACATCTTCCTGGTGTGGACCGTCGAGGAACTCCTTGAGCCGCTTTTCCTCGGCTTTCTTCCGACCCAGCAGTTCCGGGTTGAGCAGCCCCTGCAGGCCGCCGATGCGGGCCTTCCGGCTGTTCTGGATTCCGAAGAGTTCGTCTTCGCCGCGTTGCCGGTTCTGCTCGCTGCGGTCGACCCACGCCTTGAGGAGCACTTCCAGGCGGTTGAGCCGCTGCAAGAGGTACGGGTAGCCGGTGTCGCGGAGGTATTCGAGTTCGGCGACGGTGTTTTGTCGGTTGGTGCGACCCGGGTGGCCGGAGACGAAGATCAGTTCCCCGTCCTTCGAACCGTTCGGCGACCACGCGAGGTGGTGTTCCGGCTTGATTGGTTTGTCGTTCTCGTACACGCGGAAGAAGCAGACGTCGAGGTCGTAGCGGGGATACTCGAAGTTGTCCGGGTCGCCGCCGAAGAACGCGATCGCCTTTTCCGGGGCGAAGACCAGGCGGATATCGGTGTACTTTTTGAAGACGTACAGGTGGTACTGCCCGCCAGCAAAGAGGGTGACCACGTCGGCCCGGATACCCTTGGCGGGGTCGGCGGCGTCCTTCTCGATTTCCGCGATTTTCTTCTGCCGGGCCGCGAACGCTTCCTCCGGCTTCAGGTCCTTCGTCGCCGCGTTGACCTCATCCGTGACGACCTTGATCGACTGGAGCACGTTCAACTCCAGCCCCTTGCACTTGATCTCCTCGGCAAGGGTTTTCGCGTGGAAACCGTCGCGGAGGTAGTTCTTCTCCGGGGTCGACAGTTTCTGCAGGTCATCCGCCCCGACGTGGTGGTTGGTCATGACCAGGCCATTCGGGGAAACGAAGCTTCCCGATCCGCCGGAATTGAAGCGGACCGAGGATTTCTGCACGTGTTCGAGCCACTTCGCGTCGGGTTCGAAGTTGTACTTGTCCTTGAGTGCCTTGAGCGGTGGGGCGTTGAAGAGCCACATCCCCTCGTCGGCATAAGTCGGCGATTGGACGAGCATGATGGCAGACACGGCGGCCGCGATGCGGAAAGCGAGCGACATGGCCGAGAGCTCCTGGAGGATTCGCGGGCGGCCCTTCCGCACCGCGGGATTCGTGAAGTTATACCCCTTCCACCAATCACCGGCCCGCGAATTGCGATGCCTCGGGTGCGCTCCGCGACTCGGAGCTTGTTTCCCCTTTGCAACACCACAACCGGAGTGAATCCGATGGCTCTGAAATCTCTGCACGATCTCTACGTGGAGGAACTGCGGGACCTGTACAGCGCGGAAAACCAACTGCTCAAGGCGTTGCCGCGAATGGCGAAGGCTGCCTCCAACGGCCAACTCAAGGCCGCCTTCACCGAGCACCTCGAAGTCACCCGAAAGCAGGTCGAACGGCTCGACCAGATCTTCGAGGAACTCGGGGTCAAAGCGAAGGGAAAGAAGTGCAAGGCGATGGAAGGCCTGATCGAGGAGGGGAAGGAGATCATCGACGAGGACGCCGAACCGGAAGTGAAGGATGCCGCCCTGATCGCCGCAGCCCAGCGGGTCGAGCACTACGAAATGGCGGGGTACGGATGCGTCCGCACCTTCGCGAAACGCCTCGGCTACGAGGACGCCGCCGAGCTTCTCCAACAGACGCTCGAGGAAGAATCCGAGACCGACAAGAATCTGACGACGCTCGCGGAATCGAGCATCAACGAAGAGGCCGAAGTAGTCGGGACGGAGTGAGATCGCAAATTTGAGCCCACAGTTTCCCCGGCGAGGCAAGCGCTTGCCTCGCCGGGGTATTTCGTCCCTACCCCGCTTCACCGGATCCGCAGAGAATTGGCGATCACCGACACGGAACTGAGGCTCATCGCGGCGGCGGCCCAGATGGGAGAGATTAGCCCGCCGCCGAACGGGATGAGGATTCCCGCCGCGATCGGCACGGCCGCGAGGTTGTAGACAAACGCGAGGACCAGGTTCTGACGGATCGTGCGGACCGTCGCTTCGCTGAGCTTGCGGGCATCCACCACCGCTCGCAGGTCAGGCCGGACCAGTGTCACGCCAGCGGAAGAAATCGCGACATCCGTCCCCGTTCCAATCGCGATCCCCACGTCGGCCGCCGCGAGTGCCGGCGCATCGTTGATGCCGTCACCGATCATCGCCACCACTTTCCCCGATTGCTTGAGATCGCGCACCACCGAGTGCTTGTGCTCGGGAAGTTTCTCCGCGATGACCGTGTCGATCCCGAGCCGACCCGCCACTTCCTGTGCCGACGCCCGGCGATCCCCGGTGAGCAGAATCGTGCGGAGCCCAGCCCGGCGAAGCTCCGTCACCGCGGCCGTCGACGTTTCGCGAATCTTGTCGCCGATCGAAATCCACCCGGCCAGGTGCCCATCGACGATGACGCCCACGACGGTTCCGTGCCCGCCCGTCGGTTCTTCCCCGGCCACGCCGAGATCGCGGAGATACGGGAAATTCCCGACCGCAACGCGTTTCCCCTCGACAACCCCCGCCACGCCCCGACCCGGTGACACCTCGATGTCACTGGCCGGGCGAAGCTCCAGTCGGCGGGACTCCCGGGCATACGCGACAATCGCCTGGCCGAGCACGTGCTCGCTTGCCTGCTCCAGAGACGCCGCCAGCCGCAGTGCGTCATCCGGAACCGTCGTCGCCTCCACCGTCGGTTTCCCCTCCGTGAGCGTGCCGGTTTTGTCGAACACAATGGTGTCGACCCGGCTCAGCCGCTCGAGCGCCTCCGCATCGCGAAAGAGAACGCCACGGGTTGCCCCCCGACCAGTGCCAACGACCACCGCCATCGGCGTCGCCAACCCGAGAGCACACGGGCACGAGATCACCAGCACCGAGACGGCGCACACGACCCCGTATGCAAGCCGGTGCTCCGGCGAACCTAGCACCATCCACAAGGCGAACGTCGCCAGGGAAACCAGGATCACCGCGGGCACGAAAATCGCCGACACCCGGTCAACCAGTTTCTGCAGGGGAATCCGCGACCGCTGTGCATCCCCGACCAGATGCACGATCCTGGCCAGCAGCGTCCCGGAACCGACCTGGGTCGTCTCGATGACGATCGACCCCACTCCGTTGAGCGTACCCGCGGACACGCTGTCCCCCGCCGATTTCTTCGCTGGCATCGGCTCCCCGGTGAGCATCGACTCGTCGATCGTCGTGGTTCCTTCCCGCACCAATCCGTCGACGGAAACCCGCTCACCCGGTCGGACGCGAACCCGATCCCCGACCTGAATCTGGTCGATCGGAAGCTCCTCTTCCCGACCATCCGGGAGCACGACGCGAGCCGTCTTGGGGGCGAGCCGCAACAGTTTCCGCACCGCTTCCCCGGTCCGGTGGCGGGCCCGCAGTTCGAGCACTTGCCCCACAAGCACCAGCACCACAATCGCCGCCGCCGACTCAAAGTAGGGCTCGGAAATGGGGATCCACTGTGTTTCGAGCAACGACTGCAGGAGAATCGCGAGGCTAAAGAAGTACGCCGTCCCGACCCCGAGTCCGATCAAGGTGAACATGTTGGGCCGTGCCGTCGCCACCGACCTCGCGAACCGCTCGAAGAACGGCCAACCGCACCACACCACGATCGGCGTCGCCAGCACTGTCTGGAGCACCAGGAAAGTCGTGTGCCCCAGCGTCCGCATGATCGGCTCGCCGGGGATGGCCATGTCCACCATCGAGATCGCCAGCAACGGCACGCCGAGCAAAACGCCGACGAGCAACCGCCGCCGCATCGATGCGAGTTCCGGATCCTCAACCGATTCCGCCGTCGGGGTCGCGGGTTCCAGGGCCATTCCGCAGATCGGACAGGTGCCGGGCCGATCGCTCTCGACTTCCGGATCCATCGGGCAGATGTACCGCGTCCCCGGTGCGGCCGATATCGCAGCTTCCGCGGTGTGCATCTCCTCCCGGTGGCCCGCGAGGAACTTCGCCGGGTTAGCCGCGAATTTCCGACGGCATCCCTCGCTGCAGAAGTGGTACTCCGTCCCATCGTGGGAATGCGAACCACCCCGTGGCGACGTGACGGAGACCGTCATCCCGCAAACCGGGTCGAGGGCGGTGGGGTCGGACGGTGCGAGATCGAGCGAGATGGCCATGACAAACCTCCGGAGACTCGTCCGCTTGGATGGTACGAGTTGCCCGGCCGATTCGCCAAACGGTTCGAGCCCGGGGGATCCGACCGCCGGGCTCGACCTGGGGAGGAGTTCCGTCGGAGGTTACCGCATCAGGTAGCTTCCGTAGACGCAAATCGGAGCACCAAGTCCGCCGGGGCCAGGCGGAATCAGGCCGCACTTCTTGCAGCCTCCGCCGTGCCCGCACCCGCCAGCACCGCAGCCCCCGCCGAACCCGTGCTTCCCGCAGTCGTTCCCGGGGTTGTAGAACTGCCGACAGGAACCGAAGACGAAGGTCTTCTCGGAGGCACAGCTTCCGCAATCGACCGGATTGGCGCACCCGCTGCCGATCTTGAGGCTGCTCAGGAGTCCGCCACCGAGCAGGGACCGTTTCCCGGTGCTGCAGGGATCGCAGGAAGCGTAGGAGCTGGTCGCCGGGGTGCCGCAGTTCGTGCAGCCACCCTGGCCGTGAATGATGATCGGGCTGACGGGTTGCGCGGCCGTGGCGGGGGCCGCCGCCGGGGCCGCCATCGGTGCCGGAGCCGCCTGCGTGGCCGTCGGGACGGACGGTACCGACGGGAGGCTCTTGTCGATGATCAGGTCGGCCGTCTGGGCCGACGCCATCCCGCTGATCGCGAGCACGGCGGCCACCGCGAGTTGCCAAATCCGAGAACGCATGGAAATTCCCCTTCGTGGGATCGGGTGACAGAACCGCCGCCGTTCCTCGCGGCCTGAGACTGGAATCGGAGTCTCGAGAGCCGGCGGATTGCGCAATTGCGACGAAGGTGAAAGGAGAAGACTGCCGAAGTTCGGGATCGACGGGTTATGCCGGGGGAAACGGAACTTCGAGATCCCCCGAGACGGGCCGGAAATGCGGGGTTTCCCGAAAAAAATCCCCACTCGACACCGCCGAAACGGTGAAGAATGGGGAATCGAAATCGATCTTGGTTTCGAGCCGGCTCAGTCCCCGCGGAGCTTGAGCCCGTAAGTCGTCAGTTTTTCCCGCACCTCGTTGAGAGAGGTGATCCCGAAATTCTTCGCTTCGAGCAACTCATCCGCGGTACGCTGACACAGTTCTCCGAGGGTCGCGATCGCCAGCCGTTGCATGCACTTTCGGGCCCGGACGGACAGGTTGAGGTCGCTGACCGGTTTCCCGAGGGTCGCCTGTTCTTCTGGGGAAAGGTTGGGGGCCGGCCGGTAGCGAAACTCGTACTGCTGCCCCTGCTCCAGCGACTGGCCGATCCGCAGGGCTTTCGCGTCCATGATGATCTTGATTTCCGCCAGGGATGTTTCCCCGAAATTCTTCGACGCCAGCAACTGGGCCTCCGTCACCCGTGTCAGGTCGCCTAGCGTGCGGATGTTCATGCGCTTCAAGCAGTTACGGCTTCGGACGCTCAGCTCGAAGTCGGTGATCGGAACCTCCATCACCTTCGCCATCTGCTGATTGACCTGCTCGTCATCGGGCGAGTATTCCTGCGACAGGCTCGCTTCCGCGTCTTTGGTGAAGAGCTTGGCGCGCTCGTCGGTCGGGTCGCTCTTTTTGAGCCGGCGATAGCAGTCGGCGGCCTTGTCGAACTGGCCGTTGTCCTCGTAGAGGACGCCGAGGTTGTAGAGGACGCCCTTGCCGACCGGCGGGTGTTTCAGGCACTTCTCGTAGTAACCGATCGCATCGTGGTCGTTGCCGGCGAGGTCATTGAGGAAGCCGAGCCGGAAGAGGGCGCCGGTGTGGGACGGATCGAGTTCTGCGGCCCGCTCGTAGCTGCGGGCGGCGCGGGGGGTGTCCCCTTCCGCCTCGGCGAGGCCACCTTCCTGGTGGTGGTACTCGGCGTTGTGGGACGCCATGTCCTTGAGTTTCGTCAGAATCGACTTGGCCTCGCCCGTGTTCCCCTGCATCCGGAGCACGCCGGCCTTCTGAAGCTGGACCTGCTGGGCTGCGTACCCGGATTTCTCGGCTTTTTCGAAGGCCTTGAGGGCCTCGTCGTACTCCCCGCGGAGGGCGAGTGCCCGGCCGAGGAAGAAGGCGGCGAGCGGGCCGTCGGCTTGCTTGAGGTGCTCGACCGCGTTCCCGGTGTGGCCGAGGAAGAACTGCGCCACGCCGAGTTTCAGGTGGAGTTTCTTTTGCTGGACCGGTTGGGCGGCGGAAAGCCGTTTGCCGAGGGTATCGTTGATGTCCCGCAGATTCTTGACCTGGGCCGGCCCCTGGGCCAACCCTTCGCGCAATTTGGAGACCATGCTTCCTTCGAACTCTTCCCGTTCGACGAGGAGAGCGCGGAGGTCGATCAAAGGTTCGCTCATGATTTTTCGAATCCGTATCGCCGGTCCTTACCGCGCGTCGGCCGATCGCGCGAGAGCCGGCATCCCAGTTGCGGGCCGAAGTCGTAACTATATCAGACGTTTCCACCCACCGGCAAGCCCTGCCCGTGGTAGCGATTCCTACCCACTTCACCCCGAATCGTGGAGACAATAGCGCATACTGGCAGATGGCGACCGTTTCGCCGCAGTCAGTTTCTCGCGTCGGGGGTTACGGGATGTCTCTGCTCAATCAGGCGTTTCGTTACTTCCTTCGCCGGGTGATCGGGCGGTCGATCGCTTATCCGATCCGCCGACGGATCGCGGCGTTCGAGCGGGATTGCGAGAACCCGGAAGCCGCCCAGTTGGCCCTGCTTCAGGGAATCCTGCGTCGCCAGGCGGTGACGGCGTTCGGGCGGGATCATCACTTTTCTGACATTCGCACGATCGCAGACTATCGGCGGAACGTGCCGGCGGCTCCGTACGAGTACGTCGAGCCGTACATCGAGCGGGCGAAACGCGGGGAAACCTCGGCCCTGATCGCGGGCGATCGGATCCTGATGTTCGCCCTGACCAGCGGCACCACCGCGGCCCGGAAGCTCATCCCCGTCACAACGCGTTACCTGGCGGACTACAAACGCGGCTGGAACATGTGGGGGGTGCGGGCGTACATCGACCACCGCCCTCGCCGGCTCGCGTTCCGGCCGATCGTGCAGATGGTCGGCGACCCCGAGGAATACCGCACGGAAACGGGCATCCCCTGCGGAAACCTCAGCGGATACACCGCCCAGGTGCAGAAGCGGATCATCCGCTGGCTCTACGTCGTCCCCCCGATTTCCGGGAAGATCAAGGACCCGCTTGCCCGCTACTACCTCGCCCTCCGGCTCGGCCTGCACCGGCCGTGCTCGATGTTCCTCGCGGCGAATCCGAGTACGCTGCTGATGCTCGCCCGGACGCTCAACTCGGAGCGTGAGCACCTTCTCCGCGATCTTCACGACGGGACGCTTCGCAGTGACATCGACCTGTCACCGGAGATTCGCAAGTTTGTATCCCGGAAGTTGAAGCCGCGGCCGGAAAAGGCCCGGGAACTATCGGCGATCGCGGAGAAGGCGGGCCGTCTCTTTCCCCAGGATGTCTGGCACCCCGACACCATCCTGATCGGAACCTGGACCGGCGGCAGTATGGGGCCGTACCTTCGGCAACTTCCGCAGTTCTTCGGCAACCCCGTCACCCGCGACCTCGGACTCCTCGCCAGCGAGGGCCGGATGACCATCCCCTTCGCCAACGACACCCCGGCCGGAGTGCTCGATATCTGGTCGAACTTCTTCGAGTTCCTTCCCGAGGGGGAAGCGGACTCGAAATCGCCGACGTTCCTTGGGGCACACGAACTCGAGGACGGGAGGTCCTACTACATCCTGCCGACAACGCAATCGGGGCTGTATCGCTACCAGATCTCGGACCTCGTCCGCGTCCGGGGGTTTTTGGGCCGGACCCCGATGGTCGAGTTTCTCGGGAAGGGGCACCGGTTCGCGAATCTGACGGGGGAGAAACTGTCCGAGCACCAGGTCACGCAGGCGACGGAAGTCGCCACCCGGCGGAGCGGGCACGCGATCGGGGGGTACAGCCTTGCCCCCGTCTGGGACGATTCGCGACCGTTTTACGGGCTGTTTTTGGAGGAAACGGAAACGCGGGACGATGCGGGGTTGCGGCGATTCCTTCAGGAATACGAGCGTGCCCTGGGCGATCTCAACATCGAGTACGCGGCGAAACGGGACGGGGGTCGGCTCGGGCCGGTGCGGGCTTTCCTGCTTCCGCCGGGAACCTGGGCAGCCTGGGACCGGGCCCGCGTGGCGACAACGGGCGGTTCGCCGGAACAGTACAAGCACCCCTGCCTGATCGGCGACGTCAACTTCCGCGAGACGATGTCGGTAACGCGCGAACTGGGGTGAGTCCACCTTGGCTGGGAAAGGAGAAGTCGCCCCGCCGGGGACGGGACCGGCGGAGCGGGGTAGGACTGGGGACGGGGCCAGTCCTGGATCCTTCACAAAGAAAGCGACAACGCCGGCCGCGAGCGGACAACATTTTTTCCGCCCCGGTCAAATCGCCGACCGCGACGGTGGATCTGACCGGGCGGATGCTTTCCCGGTTCAACTTTGCGTGTCGGCCCGCAACTCGGCTCGAACTTGCATCAGAAGTTGGCCGAGGCGGTTCTTCCCGGACCCGTCGCCGCCGTCGCCCCAGTAGGAATCGTTCGCGGTGTGCTCGACGAGTTTGGCGTCGCCCGTCCCGAGAAGGATCTGCTTCAGGTCCTCGTGCTGGGAGAACTTCGCCCGGAGTGCTTCGAGCATGACCTGATCCTTGACGGATTCCCAGTCTCGACGGAACGGCCGGGACCGCGACCGGCCCATCCGGGCGGCGATCATCGCCGTTTTTGCGAGGCGAACTTCCTCCTCATCCGGTTCGCCCGCGAATTTCTGGGCCTGGAAGTAGTGCTCTGTGGTCGGCCAGGACTTCTGCTTGAGGAAGATCCGATGCCGGGAGAAATTTGAGAAGCACCCGTACTCTCCGGTTGTGGAGTAGAAGTTGATGACGGCCGGGGTTTCGGAGTCGGTCACGTTGGCCTCCGGGTTCGAGGGTTGGCGGAGGTGGGACACGCGATGGTTGTCGGAGGTTCAGTGTAGAACCGGGAAGATGTGCATGGAAACGACTCGGCCCGCGGTTCCGGGAACCGCGGGCCGGGTCGGTTTGCGGTTGCGGGTCAGCCGGCCTTTTTCATCGGCTTGTCGGCGGTCGCCTTCAACTGGCCGCGGAGGTAGTCGAGGGCCTTCTCGAGCTGACGATCCTTGATCTCCTTCTTTTCCGCGTCGGGCTTGGCCTTGATGATTTCGCGGTCGCGGAAGAAGTCGGCGAGTTCCTGCTTTTCTTCGCGGGAGAGTTTGACCTCGTAGCCCTTGTCCGGCCGGACGCCCCACTCGTCTTCGTCCTTCCCGCCGCTGCTGAGCTTGTCGATATTTCGGCCGAGCGGTGGGAAGTAGCGGGCGGTGGTGAGTTTGATCTGGCCGCCGGTGGTGGGGAAGCGTTCGATCGATTGCACGCTTCCCTTGCCATAGCTGCGTTCGCCGATGATGACGGCCCGACCGTAATCTTGCAGGCAGGCGGAGAGGATCTCGGCGGCGCTGGCGCTGAAGCCGTTGATCAGAACCGCGATCGGGAAGTCGGTGTGCTTGGCGATGCCCCGGTCGTGGTAGTCGACGGTTCGGCCGACCCGAGGACGGACGGAGACGATCAAACCGTCTTCGATGAAGAGGTCGCAGATGTCAACCGCGATGTCGAGCAACCCGCCCGGATTGTAGCGAAGGTCGATCACCAGGCCCTTGAGCCCGGATTTCTTGAGCTTCTCCACGGCGTCCTTGAGGTCGTCTAAGGAGGTCGGCGAGAACTGCGTCAGGCAGATGTAGCCGATCTTCTTCTCTGGGTCGATGTAGAAGTCCCAGTCGTCGTTTTTGTCGCGTTTGACGCCGAGCACGGTTTCGACAGAAACAACCCCGCGGGGGATGACGAACTCTTTGAGTTCCTGTTCCCCCTCCCGTTGGACCATGAGGGTGATCGGAACCGGCGGTTTGCCTAGGATCAGTTCGATCGCTTGTTCGGTTTTCATGCCCTTGGTGGAAATCACCTTCGGTGCGCCTTCTGGGAGCGGCTTGCCGTTGGGGTCGGAATCGCGGCGGATCTCGACGATGAGGTCGCCGGCCTTGATGCCAGCCTTGTAAGCGGGGCTCCCCTTGATCGGGGAGACGACAAGCAGGCCGTCGCGGACGAGGTCGCGGCGGATCTGGATCCCGACGCCGCGGAACTGGCCGCGAAGCTGGCTGTCGGCCTTCTTGATCATTTCACGGTCGTAGAAGGTCGTGTACGGGTCGTTGAGGCTCGCCAGCATCATCAGGACGGACGTGTCCACGTCCTTGTCCTCGGCGAGGTCCTCGCGGCGACCGAGCTGGACACGGGCGGCGGCGAGCGTGTCGATGAGCTTTTCCCGGCTGGCGTCTTCGAGCCCCTTCAAAGATTCCTCGACCTCCTTGGGCATCGTCACGTCGAGGCGCTGATACATCCCCTTGATCGCCCCGACAACGAGTTCGCTGGCCTTCTTTTCCTTGACGTATCGCGAACGGACGAGTTCCACCGCTTTCATCACGTTCTTCGCATACGTCTCGGCGGCGTCGGAGTCGATCTTCATCGAGCCCCGGATGCGGTCGCGTTCGGTGGCGAAATCGTCCGGGGAAAGCTTGCCGTCGGCCAGTTCCTGGTACTTCTTGCGGAGTTCGCGGATCGCCTTGAGCTTCGGCATCCGGGTGAGAAGTACCTTCCCTTCGTCCGAGAGGTCCTTCGCGACCCGGCCGTTCTTGACCAGATCGAGGAACGCCTTCAGGCGTTTTTCCGCTTCCGGGGCGACCTTCGGGTTCTTCGTCAGCGGGAAGTGGCTGGTTTCCTCGCCGACGATGAAGGGGACGGATTCCTTTTCTTGGGTCGTCTTCCCGATGGTGCGGGCCTCGTCGGTGAGGGCCTTCTCGACGTATTTCACGAATTCATCGACGGTGACGAGGCCGTCCGGTTCGCCTTCGACATCGGCGGCACCTTTGAGGGCGTCGACGGCGATGGCGGTGAAGAGGCCGTTCTTTCCCTTCGAGAGCGGGTCGTGGGTCGGCGTGGTGGCGAGGAAGACGACCTTGTCGCGGGGTGTGGGCATCTCCCCTTTTTCTTCGCCGCCGAAGACGGCCGCCAGGACATCGCGGAGGTTCGGTTCGACGAGGGTTTCCTTGCCGGCGTCGAACCCCTTGAAGCTGACGTCGAAGAAGACGCAGATTTTGCGGTCTTTCGCGTTCTTGAGTTCCGCTTCCAGATCCGAGCCGAGGACACCGGTCTTGGCGCGTTCCTTGAACTGGGTGTCGGAAGTGAAGAGGCAGGTGCGATCGCCGGCGGAGGCACCGCGGCCGAACCAGCCGATGATAATCGTGTCCCCTTTGCCGGTCTTCTCGACAGCCTCGTGGAGGGCCTTCAAGACGTTTTCGCGGGTCGCCTTCTCGGACTTGCGTTTCTCGTCGGTCGGCGTGGTCAGGAGCGAAATTCGGTCGGCGGGGACGCCGAGGTATTGGGAATCGTGGAAGAGGTCGTAGAAGTCCTGGGCATCGTTTTCGGCGGTGGGGCGAGCGGTGATCGACTTGTCGTCGAACTGGCTGACCCCGACGAGGACAACGTAGGGACCTTTTGCAGCCGGTGCATCATCGGCCCGGACGGAGCCGGCCGTGACGGCGACGACGGCGGCGAGGGAAGCGATCCACGCGCAGCGCATTCGAGTTGATCCTTTCTCGGGGAACCGCCCGGGCAAGACAGGAGCCAGCCCGACAGTGCGGCCAATAGTCTTCAACTCACATTGGACCGCAACCGCCGGGATGGGTCAACCTGGATTACCCAGCCGCGACAACCCGTTACACGAATTCCCGTCGCCGGCCGGTGCCGCACACCCACTGCAGGTTCTCGAACTGGATTCCTTCGGGTCAACCTGAGGCAGAATCTACCAGTAAATCGCCGTCCGAACCCCGAACAGATGGGCCACCGTCGGCGAGAATCCGATTTTGTCCGGCATCCCCGCGGTGTAGTTGACCATGACCCGCGTGTAAGTGTTCAAATACCAATTCACCCCGAGGGTGAGTTGATAGAGTTGCGTCTGCTGGGGAACGCCCATCGCGTCCGGCGGGAGGTTCGGGGACCCGAGGTCCAGGAAAGAAAAGCGGGCCGCCAACTCGATTGCTCCGTAACCGCCGCGGGGGTCGGTTCGGGTGCGAATCACTGGTCGCAGAACTTCCACCTGATCGAAAGATCCCCGCGTGAGGTTGTACCCGCGGTGCTCGCCGGTGAGGAAATAGCTGGCCGACAGGTACACGCCGTTGACGAAGAGGAACTTCGAATTGAGGAGTTGCACGCCGGCCGCGGACCACTCGGCCTGGACGCTCGCCGGCCCCCGAACTGCCGCCGCTTGCAGGTTGTAAAGCTGGTAATTCGACGCCGGGATCGCCAGTGCGGGCAGGAACGGGGAACCCGGGTTATCCTCCACCGTCAGAAGGTTCGACACATCGCGGGGCGTGAAGTTGATCAGATCGTTCGGCGGGACTCGGTAGGAAACCGCACCCCCGAGGTGGATCAACCGGAAATCGTCCGCATCGGGGTTGTACAGCGGTAACCCGGTGAGTCGGGTCGTCGAGGCCCAGTTGCCATCGTTTCCGAAACTTTGGCCGGTACTGGCGGTGCCGTCCCGGAAAGCGCCGGTCGTGAACAGAAGGCGTTTGTCCTCCGTCCACCAGAATCCGCAGATGCCCCAGTTCCGAACCGGACTGATCACCGTCAGCGGCGACCGTTCCAGGAACGTGATGAAGTTCGAACTGGTCATCCCCTCCAGGCTGTACGGCTCGCGGAAGTAGCCGACGCGAAGCTGACTGAGCCCCGGCAACGCATCCAGGCCCACGAATACGTCGCGGATGCGGACGTTTCCGCCAGCCAGTTCGACTTCGGAAACCCAGCTGGAGGAATCGCCGACGAGCCCCTGTGCACCGAGTCGGATCCGGCGGAACCCGAACCCGTTCTGCAACTGGCCGATTGCGGCTTTGCTCTCGGCAGATTGGGCCGCGACAATCCCCTCCGCCTCGATGCGACCACGAAGTTGAGCCACCGGTTTGAGATTGAGGCGATCCTCGAGCGGTTCCACTGGCCAGGGGTCGAACTTTTTCTCGCTTTTTCCCGGGTCCGATGGGATTGCCGATGGGGCCGGCGTGGAATCTTTCGAATTGTCACTTCTTCCCGTGGCAAACTCCGAGACCTTCCCCGGAACCTGCGGCGGAATGTCGACGTTCGGAGAGGATTGGCCAGCCGCAATCGGGGCCAAAATCCAGCCGAGCAGCCATCCCGAGATCAGTGCTCGCGACATCGGAACGCCAACACCGGGAAAGCAGGTCATTACGCGATCGGATGCTCATATCCGTGCGAAAGAAAAGTGTCAAGCTTCGCCGATGGCCCGGATGTCCCGAAATTGATTCGCATTTTCCGGAAGCGATTCCGCCATAAACCTCTCAGATCCAGAGAGTTGCGGCAGGAGTCTTCTGTCAGGATTGTGAGAGAACCGCGAAATTGTGGGCCAAACCCGACACCAATGTCGGAATTGATACAACATCCCGGTTCTCAGTTGCGGGCAAGTTTCTGCTCATCGATTCCATTTGAGGGACCGCGATGCTCCACCGCTCCAATCTGGTTTCGCTCGCGATGATTCTGGGAGGTGCCCTTCTTGGCTGGGGTGCTGCAAATGGATACTTGACGCCGTTCCGCCCGGCCGTCGCCTCCAGCGAGTCCGTCACACCGCCAAGCGTGGCCAGTGTCAGTTCTCCCCAGGGTTGCTGCGACCCGACCGCCACGTCGCTCGCCGCCTTGCACGCCCACAATGTCAAAGTGCGGGCCAACCTTCAGAAAGAAGGGAAGAAACCCAACATCCTCATCATCTGGGGCGACGACATCGGGGTGCACAACATCTCGGCGTACAACCACGGGATCATGGGCTACCAGACGCCGAACATCGACCGGCTGGCGAAGGAAGGGACGCTGTTCACCGACGCCTACGGCGAGCAATCCTGCACCGCCGGCCGGGCCGCCTTCATCCTCGGCCAACACCCGTTCCGGACCGGACTGCTCACCATCGGCATGCCCGGCAGCGAGCACGGCATCCCGGACTGGGCACCGACCATCGCCGACCTGCTCAAGAACCACGGGTACGCCACTGCCCAATACGGCAAGAACCACCTCGGCGACCGCGACAAGCACCTCCCGACCGCGCACGGGTTCGATGAGTTCTACGGCAACCTCTACCACCTCAACGCGGAAGAAGAGCCCGAGACCTACTACTACCCGAAGGACCCCGCGTTCAAGAAAAAGTACGGCCCCCGCGGCGTGATCAAGTCCTCGGCCGAGGGCGAGATCAAGGACACCGGCCCGCTCACCCGCAAGCGGATGGAAACCATCGACGAGGACATGCTCTCCCACAGCCTCGACTTCATGGAACGCCAGACCAAGGCCAACAAGCCGTTCTTCCTCTGGCACAACAGCACCCGGATGCACGTCTGGACCCGGCTCAAGAAGGAGTCCGAAGGCAAGACCGGCATCGGCCTCTACCCGGACGGCATGGTCGAGCACGACGGGCACGTCGGCCAGCTCCTCAAGAAGCTCGACGACCTCGGCATCGCCGACAACACCATCGTCATGTACTCGACCGACAACGGGGCCGAAACCGCCTCCTGGCCGGACGGCGGCATCACCCCGTTCCACGGCGAAAAAGGCACGAACTGGGAAGGCGGCCACCGCGTCCCGCTGATCGTCCGCTGGCCGGGCGTCCTCAAGCCGGGGAGCAAGATCAACGACGCGATCGCCCACAACGACTGGATGCCGACCCTGCTCGCCGCCGCCGGAGATGCAGAAGTCAAACAGAAACTCGCCAAGGGCGGCTTCAAGGCGAACGGCAAGGAGTGGAAGGTCAAACTCGACGGGTACAACTGGCTCCCGTTCTTCACCGGCGAGGAGAAGAAGAGCCCGCGGAACGAGTACTTCTACTTCGGCCAGCAGGGCGACCTCAACGCGATCCGGTACCGCGACTGGAAGGTCCACTTCGCGATCTTCACCGGCAACATCGCGACCGGCATCAGGGAGGTGCCCAACTGGCCGCTGATCATCAACCTGAAGGCCGACCCGTACGAGATGATGTGGAAGCACGGCGAGATGGGTTACCTCCGTTGGTACGCCGACAACCTCTGGCTGTTCGTCCCCGCCCAGGAGGTGATCCGCGGGTTCTTCGCGGACTTCAAGGACTTCCCGAACCAGTCGGGGAGCAGCCTCAGCGCCGGGGGGATCAACTACAACACGATCAAGATCGCCGAGCTGATGAAGAAGCTCGAAACGATCGCCCCGCCGGGGAACTGATTGTTCTTGACGTGCGGCCGACCTCACGTCGGCCGCACGTGATTTTCTGACTTGTCCCTTCTGAATTGATCCTTGCGAAACCACCCTCGTGGCCGTTGTGCGGTTTTGGTTGTTACGCCTTTTCCCACCTTGTAGGTCCTCAGTAGGTACTTATGACCCACACCCTCCATGTCTCTCGCCAGGTCAGGACTGCGGTGGTTCTCGGTCTTCTCTCCGTCCTGACGCTCAGGCCGAATGTGATCGCACAAGACAAGAAACCCGAGTCGGCGTCGTTCCAAGACCTCGAACAACAGGTCCTCCAGCATCGTGCCCTTGAGGCAGTGATCTGGGGCATGCCGGCGGTCAACCGCGACCTCATGTACCAGGCGATGCTCCGCGAGACCAAGGGCCGGGACAACCAGATCCTCTACTGGTCGAAGCTGCTCGACTGGAAGAACCAGACCCTCACGCCGAACACCGACGTGATCTACCTCACGCCGTACTTCGACACGAAGGACGTGGGGCCGATCGTCATCGAGTTCCCGCCGGCCGAGGGTGGGGCGATCGTCGGCACGATCATGGACGCCTGGCAGACGCCGCTCGAGGACGTGGGGCCGGCCGGCGCGGACAAGGGGAAGGGTGGGAAGTACCTCATCCTCCCACCGGGCTACAAGGAGAAGACGCCCGATGGGTACATCGTCCTGGCGTGCTCCACATTCAAGGGCTACGCCCTGTTGCGGTCGATCCGGCAAAGCGGCAGCGACGAGGACTTGGCCAAGGCGGTGGAGTACGGCAAGAAGATCAAGATTTATCCGCTCTCGAAAGCGGACACCCCGCCTGCCACCACCTACGTGGATGCCGCCGGCGTCCTGTACGACGCGACCATCCCGTACGACATCCGCTTTTTCGAATCGCTGGATCGCGTGGTCCAACACGAACCGTGGCTGGAGCGGGACCGGGTCATGATCGACACGCTGCGTTCACTCGGCATCGAGAAGGGTAAGAAGTTCGCCCCCGATGCCAAGATGACCGCGATCCTCAACGCCGGTGCCAAGAATGCGCACGGGTACCTCGAAGGGAAGTACTACGAACTCGTCTCCAAAGGCCCGTTCGCGAAAGGGAGCCGGTGGTCCTTCCCCGAGCGGATGGGGCTCGTCTTCAAGGCGGGCCAAGAGCAGTTCGCGCAGCCCAACTTCTACCCGGTCGAGGACCGCGGCCTGCTGCTCTCGTTCATCTTCTTCCTGCCCAAGCGGCTCGGGGAAGGTCAGTTCTATCTGATGGGCATCGAGGACAAGGATGGCAAGCCGCTCGACGGCAGCAAGACGTACCGCCTCAACGTCCCGGCCAAGGCCCCCATCCGGCAGTACTGGTCGGCGACGCTGTACGATCGGGACACGCACGCGCTCATCCGCAACATGTCGCACGCCGCCCGCTCCTCTCAGAGCAAGGGATTGCAGGTGAACAAGGATGGATCGGTGGACCTGTACTTCGGGCCGAAAGCCCCGGAGGGCAAAGAGTCGAACTGGACGCCGACGGATCCGAAGGGGAAATTCGAGATCCTGTTCCGTTTCTACGGCCCCCTGCCGTCCCTCTTCGACAAGACGTGGGTGCTGCCGGACGTCGAACTCGTGAAGTGACGTCGGGACCGGGGTGCCGGGCGATCTCTCAAGGTGACGTACTTCCAGTCGAGGATTCTGATGTTCAATCCGAGTCCGCACTCGAATCGCTCAACCCCGGTCCCACCGGCACTCCCTTCCGGCACGCCGTCGTGGCGGCGTTCGGCGCTCTCTCTCGGCCTCCTCGCAGCGGCGTTTGTGCTGACTTTCGGGGTCACGCAGTTCGTCAACCGCCCGCCGGACTCGCCGCCGGGCATGGTCTGGATTCCCGGTGGGGAGTTCCAGATGGGGGCGGAGGGGGAGACGCGGCAGCGGAATGAGCTGCCCCCGCACCTCGTCCGCGTCGACGGCTTCTACATGGACGAGACGGAGGTCACCAACGCCCAGTTTCGTGAGTTCGTCGCCGCGACCGGCTACGTCACCACGGCCGAGAAGCCGGTGGTGTGGGAGGAACTCCGGAAGCAGTTTCCCCCCGGCACCCCGAGGCCGCCGGAGGACCGGCTTCGGCCGGGCTCGCTGGTCTTCACCCCACCGGACAAGGCCGTCCCCTTCAACGACATGACTCGCTGGTGGACGTGGACGGCCGGCGCGTGCTGGAAGCACCCGGAGGGGCCGGGCAGTGACCTGACGGGCCGCGACGACCACCCGGTGGTGCACGTTTCGTGGGACGACGCCAACGCGTTCGCGAGGTGGGCCGGGAAGCGGCTCCCGACCGAGGCGGAGTGGGAGTTCGCGGCCCGAGGCGGGCTCGACCGCAACCGGTTCCCGTGGGGCAATCAAGTTCCCGGCGACACCGCCGACTTCCGGGCGAACATCTGGCAGGGTGATTTTCCGCACCGCAACACGAAAGCCGACGGGTGGGACCGCACGGCCCCGGTGAGGAGTTTCCCGGCCAACGGATACGGGCTGCACGAGATGGGCGGCAACGTGTGGGAATGGTGCGCCGACTGGTACCGCGCCGACGCCTACGTCGGCCGGGCCGGGGTGACGGTCAACCCCGCCGGGCCGGACACGTTCTGGGACCCGAACGAGCCGCTCGTCCCGAAGCGAGTGACCCGCGGCGGGTCGTTCTTGTGTCACGTCAGCTACTGCGAGAGTTACCGCCCGGCCGCCAGACGCGGCACGGGCGTTGACACCGGGATGTCACACATCGGTTTCCGCTGCGTCAAGGACCGCATCACGGCGTCGAAGTGACCCCGCCAGGAAGAGGATCCGAGCCGACCGCAATCCGGGAGAGCGTTGTGTCGCACGTCTGCCCGCACGCCGGTTTCTTCTTCCACCCGCCGCCGAACTTCGCCTGCAGCGTGAACTGCAAGGAATGGCTCGACGCGTCGATCGTCACCCGGGCCGACGGAACCTGCGTCACCGTGCCTGTGATCGAGTTCTGGAACCCGTAGGCGTAGCCCAGCGAGAGCGTCAGGGCCTCCGTGAGCCCAAGCGAGGTCCCGACCGAAATCACGTTCTGGATGATCGCCGGCGATTGCAGGTTGAACAGGGTGCTGGTGTTTTCGAGCGGGTTGGTGTTGTACTGGTACCCGGCCCGCACCGCGACGCGATCGGTAACCTGGTAGTTCCCCCCGATGGCGACGGCGAACGCGCTGTCCCAGCCGAGACCGCCGTCGCGAACCGCGGTTCCGAACAGGTCGGTGTTCTTGTAGTCGAAGTACCGCAGGTCGACGCCGAGCGTCAGTCGGTCGATCCCGGTCCAGGCGAGACCCCAGGAATAGATCGCAGGAAGGGTCGCCTTGAGGGACAGCGTCCGCGGGTTCCCGAGGTTGTCGTTGGAGTAGAACCGCCAGGTTTCGAGCCATTGCGGGCTGGTGTACCCGAAGCCGATGTCGAGCGTATCGGTCAGCGAGTAGACGGCACCGACGCGGACCCCGCCGCCCCAGTACGGCCGGGCGTCAGTCGCCGTGAGAAACGTGTTGGGCAAGCCCGGGATCTGGTTCGGCGGGGCGAAATATGCCGGGTTGAACGAAACCAGCGTGATGTCCACCGTCGGGCCGACCCCGATCACCAGCCGGTCCGTCGCCTGGTAGGAGATCGTCGGATTCAACTGCAGCAATTGCATGTTCGAGAACGTGGAACTCAGCACGACCTGACCGAGTGGACCCGTGGGTGCGAGGACCGGGTTACTTGGGTCGGCGGGAAAGTTGACCCCCCCGCCGCCGAGCGCGATCAGGCCAAACCCGAACGTGTAGGGGCTATCGTTGTCGAGTTTCGAGACGACCCCGATACTCGGGACGAGCGGGAAGCCGTTATCGCTCCGAGTCCGCCCGCTCGCGATGGTTCCGTCCAGGCGAGGTCGGCTCGAGAAAACAGAGATGTCGGGGTAGACGAACGAACCCGCAATCGACACCTCATTCCGTCCGAGTCGGCCGATGGCAGCCGGGTTCCAGTACAACGCCCCGACCGCATCCAACGGCGTCGCCGTCGAAACCCCCGCCATTCCCCCCTGCACCGCACCCGCACCGGGAAGAGCAATCCCCGGCTGAGCCCACACGGAAGAGGAACCGAGGAGCAATACCGACACTGACAGAAGGCCTGTCCACAGCATTCTCGGCATCGGATGCTCCAAGAGTGCGCAAGGAAGGGATCACACCGAAAATATCGGTGGTAACGGTTCGGCGAATCGAGAAGAAAACCGCGGGATCGATTTTTCCCACTGGTTCGCGGGCAATTTCGGAGTTGGTGCCGATGAGAAAATGGGAAATTGGATTCCCACATCAATCCATGGATGGAGAGACGTGACATGCGAATTTCGCGTCGATTATGCGCGATTGCCTTCCTGGTGGGCTGGCAGTCGAGCGGGCCGGCTCAGACATCTCCGTCCACGCCGGCTCCCCAGCCTTCCCTGCTTCCCGGAGTTGGCGAACCGCTCGCCCCGCGCTCGCCTCTCCCGATCCCGGTGGCGCCCTCTCGCATTTCCGGAGAGGCCGGCGACGCATGGGGGCCGGGAAAAGCGTCACCCATCACCGATTCCGTTCCTCAAGCAGCCGTGAATTCGGGCGAGGCGTCAGCCACTCCCGCAACCGTTTCGAGCAGTTGCGAGGCATGCACACCCGCCGACACCTTCTGGACCCGCCCGACGCTCACCGGCGACTGGTGCGGACTTCGCCCTCGCCTGAAGGAAAACGGAATCACGTTTGAGGGGAACCTCACTCAGTTCGGCTTCGGGGTCGGCGGCGGAGTGTACCGTTTACCGCCCGGGGGACCGCTGCCTTTGCAACTCGGCGACACCTTCGAGTACACCGGCCGCGGCGACTATGCGTTCACGTTCGACCTGGAAAAATTCGGGGGCATGCCCAACGGGAAGTTACTCGTGCGGGCCCAAAACTGGTTCGGAAACTACGGAAACGTCAGCCTCAACACAGGTTCGTTTCCGCCCCCGATCTTCGCTTCCGCAATCCCGCCGGTTCCGAACGACCCTGGTGTGCCGTACATCACGGACTTTGTCGTGACCCAGCCACTTTCGAAAACGCTGGTCGTTTTTGCCGGGAAAAAGAACGTGCTCGGGGCCGCCGACCAGGACGACTTTGCCGGGGGGAACGGGGTCAGCCAGTTCATGAACCAGGCCTTCGTCGCGAACCCGGCGTTCTTGCTCGCGCTGCCCTACACCTCGTTCACGGCCGGGGTGGTCAGCCCACAAAAATGGGGCTCCATCGGGGCGTTCGTTTACGACCCCCAGGATCGCACGAAGGACTTCTTCCGACTCGACGACCTGTTCTCCCAGGGCGTGATTGTGGGGACGGAAGTGAAAGTCAAAACGAATTTCCTGAGCAAGCCAGGGGAGCAACACCTTGGAGGTTTGTGGAAGCATGTGGAGTTGAGCAACCTTGCATTCAATGAGCCGCCGCCGGGTGTGTATCCCTACACGGCTGTTCCCGGGTCACCAACCCTGTGGGATTCCTACACGATCTATTACGGCTTCGATCAGTACCTGCATATGTATTCCGGCGACTCCAAGAAAGGCCTGGGAATCTTCGGTCGGGCCTCGATCAGCGATGGGAACCCCACTCCGATTCGCTACTTCCTGAGCCTGGGTATTGGCGGAAATAGCCCGTTTCGCACCCAGAAAGGCGATACATTCGGGATCGGCTGGTATTACACCGGTTTGAGTCAAGAGTTTGGGCCCGTGCCCCAGGCTGTATTCGCTCCACGCGATGGATATGGAATCGAACTCTTCTACAACATCCAGGTTACCCCCTGGATGAATCTCACACCCGATTTCCAGATCATCAAGCCTGAGGCGGGTGCCCTGGCAAACATGGCCTATATCGGCGGGGTGCGTTTGAACCTGAAGTTCTGACGCTCCCGGGATGGATGCCTCCATCCCTGGCACAGCGATTGCATCGGAGAAACGCGGTTCCCTCGCCACCGAGTTTCTCCGATGCCACCCGCTCCGCATATCCAAGGAGTCCTTCTGGACATCGACGGCACACTCGTCGACAGCAACAATGCCCATGCCTACGCCTGGGTGCAGGCGTTCGCCGAGCACGGGATTTCCGTCGATTTCAGGGCGGTTCGTCGATGCATCGGCATGGGCAGCGACAAACTCGTGCCTGAGGTAGCGAGAATCTCCGCAGACGGCGATCCCGGGAAAGTCATTAGCGATCGCCGGGGCGAGATCTTCCGGACCCAGTTTCTCCCCCACCTGCAACCGTTTCCTGGCGTTCGCGAACTCCTGAGCCGGATGCAGGACGCGGGGCTCAAACTCGCCGTCGCAAGCTCCGCGAAGAAATCGGAACTTTCGGAGTTGCTTCGCATTTGCGAGGCGGACGAGTTTGTCGAGGCTCAAACTTCTTCCGATGATGCCGATCGCTCGAAGCCGGACCCGGACATTGTCCACGCGGCACTGGATTCGTTCGCCCTCCCGGCCGGCAGTGTGATTTTTCTCGGTGACACGCCGTACGATGTTGCCGCGGGAAATCGGGCCGGGGTGCGGGTGGTCGCACGACGACCCAGCCGATCTTCTCGCCCACTTCGATTCCTCACCCTTCGTCCGCCGAAGTTAGCACCCGCTGAGGTGGCCGCGAACAAAGCGACTCCCCGGAACCGCGAATTTCTACTCTCGAATCGGCCGCATTTCTACCCTGACGGAGGAACCCTGGGGAGAATCGCATGGCCGTTGGGAAACGAGGCGGGAAGTCCGAGAATCGCTTGCGGAAGGCGTGGTCGACGACGCTTCCGGACCACTGCATTGGCCTGGCTTGGTCGCCGGACGAGTCGAAGATCGCGGCGGCGGCGGTCAGTGGGCCGATTGTGCTCCTGGAATCGCGGACGGGTTCTGCAGCCCACACACTTCCTGGTCACGGTTTCGGAACCACCGCCATCGCCTGGCAGCCAGGCGGAACCCTCCTCGCCAGCTCCGGTCAGGATGGGATGCTCCGCCTGTGGGACACGGCAACGGGCACGGAAAAACACGCGATGGCCGGCGGGTCGGCCTGGGTCGAGCATCTGGCCTGGGCCCCGGATGGGCAGACGCTTGCGACCGCCGCCGGGAAGAAAGTGCGGGTTTGGAACACCGCCGGCACCATGCTCGCCGAGTTCGCGGATCATGCCAGCACCGTCGCCGACCTCGCCTGGCGACCCGGCACCGGGGAACTGACCATCGCCAGCTACGGGGGTGTGATCCTCCGCCGATTGGATGCTCCGGATTCGCCGCGGAAACTGGAGTGGAAGGGGTCGCCGTTGAAGATGGCGTGGTCGCCGGACGGCCAGGTTCTCGCCCACGGAAATCAGGACGCGACGGTGCACTTCTGGTACGCCGACACCGGGACGCCGTTGCAAATGTCCGGCTACCCGTCGAAGGTTCGCGAACTGGCGTGGGATTACCTCGGTCGGCTTCTCGCGACGGGCGGCGGGCCTGCCGTCTACCTCTGGGATTGCGGCGGGAAAGGGCCGGAAGGGACGGCTCCGCAGAGCTTCGACCATCCCGGCGGGACCGTTTCCGCAGTGGCCTGGCAGAATCGCGGATTCCTTCTCGCTTCCGGGGACCGCACCGGCCGGGTCAACCTCTGGCAGCCGGCGAACAAGAAGGGACCGCACGTCGGCGAGGACCGGGCCACGGGGCAGGACGAGGTCAGCACAATGGCGTGGGCACCGGGCGATCGCAATCTTGCGGTCGGGTACGGTTCCGGGGCGGTGGTAATGTTCCAGATTGTGTGATTTCGCAAGATCAGATTCCCCCCGCCGAGCGAACTTGAGCCGGAACCGCGGCTTTCGTAAGATGTGGGAACCTCGAAGCCTTCCCCTTTTCCAACCAGTCGGGCACCTTCGCCGCGCGGTTGGGCCTCACCGACCCGACGCGGATACGAGACATGGCTCTCTCGGCACAGCAATTCGACGATCCGGACGACATTTTCAAAGATTCTCGAATGTCGTTCGGCGACCACATCGAGGAACTGCGATCGCGGCTGATCAAGGCGTTGATCGGACTCGTGATCTGCATGTTCATCGGGTTCATCCTGGATTCGATCGGCCAGAGTCTGGGGTGGGATAACTTTGGCGTCGGTCGGCCGATGCTGCGGATCATTGTGGACCCCGTCGAGTCGCAGGTTCGGGACTTCTACGCCCAGCGGACCGAGAAAGCGCGGAAGAGACTCTCGGCCGAGCGGACTCCGCCAGAACGAGCGCGGGAACTTCTGCAACGGGTCAAAGACGCGGACGGCAGCCTGCTGGTGTTGAGTGCGGCCGAGCGGGAGGAACTTCGCGGAGCGCCCCGGGACATGCCGGTGATTCTTCCGACGGAACCGCTGGCCAAAGCGCTCGGATTGCCGCCGCCGAAGGAGAAGGAAGTCGAGATCACGGCCCAGGTCTACCCGGCCCAGATCAACTACATGTCTGGGGTCGGAGAAGGGTTGCTCGAGACGAAACAGTATCTGACGACCCTGAGCGTGCAGGAAGCGTTCATGGTCTACTTCAAGGTGTCGCTGTTGTGCGGCATCGTGCTCGCGAGCCCGTGGATTTTCTTCCAGATCTGGTCGTTCGTGGCGGCGGGGCTGTATCCGCACGAGCGGGCGTACGTGCACAAGTATCTTCCGGCGAGCGTCGGGTTGTTCATCACCGGCGTGCTGCTGTGCCAGTTCGTCGTGCTGCCCGGGGCCGTGCGGGCGTTGCTTGCCTTCAACAACTGGATCGATCTCGACCCGGACCTTCGGCTCAACGAGTGGTTGGGCTTTGCGTTGATTCTGCCGCTGGTGTTCGGCGTCTCCTTCCAGACGCCTTTGGTGATGGTTTTCCTCAACCGGCTAGGGACGTTCACGGCTGCGGATTACTGGGCTCGCTGGCGGATTGCGGTGCTCGTGCTGGCGTTTTTCTCCGCGTTGATCACTCCCACACCGGACGCCGTGACGATGCTGTATCTTTTCGTGCCAATGTTCGGGCTGTACCTCGTCGGGGTCGGGATTTGCTACGCGTTCCCGCCTTCCCACGAAGAAATCTGGGAGAAGAGCGAGGAGCAGGTGGCGGTGTGACGCCTGACCGACGCCCGCGATCGGCCCGGGACCTGCTATTCTGAGTTCATGGATTCTGCAAGCGAACCGCGTGTCTTTCTGGTCGGGGCGGGTCCGGGTGATCCGGGCTTGCTGACGCTTCGTGCCGCCGAGGTTCTGTCCCGGGCGGATCTCGTCCTCCACGACCAGCTGGTTCCCCGCCGGCTGCTGGATTACGCGAATCCGACGGCGGAGACGGTGTGCGTCCGCGATCTTCCCGGGCAACATCCGGACAAATATCCGCACATCTACGCGCGGATGATCGAGGCGGCGAACGCGGGGAAGGTGGTGGTCCGCCTCAAGGGTGGGGATCCACTGATTTTCGGCCGCGGCGGGGAAGAAGCGGAGTGCCTGCGTGGTGCCGGGATCGCTTACGAGATCGTCCCTGGGGTGACCGCCGCCCTGGCGACGGCGGCGTACCTCGACATCCCCCTGACCCACCGGATGCACGCCAGCGCCGTCGCACTCCTCACCGGGCACGAGCTTCCCAACAAGCCGGGAAACCGACTGCAGTGGGACGCGATCGCGAAGTTTCCCGGCACACTCGCAATCTACATGGGCATCGCCCGGCTGCCGGTGCTGATCTCGGAACTACTCCGATTCGGCAAGGATCCGGAAACGCCGGCGGCGATCGTGGAGCGGGCGTCGACCGGGGACATGCGGACGGTTTTCTCGACGCTCAAGGACCTGGAACAGGCCCGTCGCCACGCGGGGCTGGAATCGCCGGGGCTGATCCTGATCGGGGAAGCGGTCTCGAATCGGCCGGCGCAGTCGTGGTTCGAGCAACGCCCGCTGTTCGGGCAGCGGATTCTCGTCACGCGGCCACGGAAGCAGGCGTCGGCGATGATGCGGAAGATCGAGTTGCTTGGCGGGGTGCCGTACCTGCTGCCAACCGTCGAGATCCGCGAACCGGCTGATCCGGGGCCACTCGACGCGGCGCTCGGGAAACTCCGCGAGCGGGGGTGGGACTGGCTCGTCTTCACAAGCGTCAACGGGGTCCACGCGGTGGTCCGGCGGTTGAAGCATCTCGGCCGGGATCTCCGCGACCTGGGGGGCGTGAAGCTCGCGGCGATCGGAGCCCGGACGGCAGACGCTCTGCGGGAATACCACCTCGAACCGGACATCGTGCCGACGGATTTCTGGTCGGAGGGGCTCGTCGCGGCCCTCTCGGAGCAGGTCGCGGGGAAACGGGTGCTGCTGGCCCGGGCGAATCGGGGGCGAGAGCTTCTTCGCGAGGAACTCGGCAAGATCGCGACGGTGGAACAGGTGGTCGCCTACGATCAGGTGGACGCCGTCGACCCGCACGCGGATGCGTTTGCACCGCTCCGCCGGGGGGAAATCGGATACGTCACCCTGACGAGCTCGAACATCGCGCGGGCGTTTCTGGGGGCGTGCGACGACACGATCCGCGGCCGGATCCATCGGGGGGACATCAAACTGGTGGCGATCAGCCCGGAGACGGGGAAAGCGGTACGAGATCTGGGTTTTCCGGTGGCCGCGGAAGCGGTGGAATTCACGGCCGACGGGGTCCTGTCAGCGGTGGTGAAACTGGTTTCCGAACAACTGGCTACTTCAAGTCCCGGCTCGCATTGAATCCGAGGTAGCCGACGATCAGGCTGGCGAGGAACCCGAGTATGTCGCCGACCACGAACGGCTTGCCGCCGAATGGTGCTCCGACGACCAAGTCGAGGAGAAAGACGATCGCCATCAGGGCGGCGACGCCGATGGTCCCGTAGCACAGCCACTTTTCCATCGCCGAACCTTTCCGGGCCAGGAGGGTAGCCACCGGTCAAAACCTCCCCTCAAGCGGGGTGGCAGGAGTCGTCCCTGATGTCGAGTAGGCCATATCCTAGCGACTGAACCCAGGCCAGCAACCGGCTGTCTGTGGACTTTCGAGGGGATGCCCGGAACCCGCGCCGCACGGTTGGTAGAACGGGTAACTCCCGGCAACCCTTCCCAACCCCCGGAGGCCGATCGTGCCGACTGTGACGAATCTCCTGACAGAAGCGGTGCCGCTCCTTTTCCCCGAGTTCCGGGCCACCCACTCCCGCCTGCTCGTTTCCGAGCATCTGGAACGGATCGCGGCGTGTCTTGTCCGGTGGCATGAGGAAGGCGTCCCGGTTACACCGCCTGCCCCGAATTTCGATGCGGAAGTCCTCGCCGACTACGCCGCGGCCTTTGAAACATTCCGCCGACCACTCGCGAATTGGCGCAGCGGACCCGCTTCCCCGGCAGAATTCGCGACAGCAATGGAACACGCTGGGATTTCGAATCTGCTGCTTCTTCTGGGCCAACGGCGGACCCCCGCGACGTTGACCGGGCCGGATGGAATTCCTCCCACTACGGCGGAACTTCTCGCCTCGGCGGCGGCGAAACACAGCGTCCGGGAGTCGCTTACAGTTGCAGCCCGGGCATTGGCGAAGCACGCGGGTCGGTCCACCGATCGATTCTGGGGTTCCCCACGAGGCCCTGTTGCCGAGCAGAACGTGGCCGCCGCCGGGGTCGTCGCAAAAATTCTGGCCGAGCGGACCTGGTGGAACGTCTTTGGGCACTACGCCCACGACGTCGTCTTCGAGGCCCGGCTTCCTTCCGGTCACGGCGTCCGCTGGGCCGACGGCGGTGCCAGCTTCGTCGGGTTCCTCGAACCGTTTTTGCCCACGGTGCGAACCAACCGGGAAGTGGCTGCAAGCTGCGCGTGATGGCGGTTCGAATCTGCCCCTTGCCGAGGTTTGCACCGAGGGGCTGCCGGAATCCTTCGCCGCCGATCGTGCGGTTGTGCGTAAAATGGGCTCGGACCCGCAGGAGCTTCGCGTGGCCGAGCCGTCGTATGATTCCGTCCCGCCGATCTCCCCCGCCGACGAGGCCCGCCTGGGGCTGCTGTACCACTTCTGCCGGCTCCAGGTTCCCGCAATCCCGCTCACCGAGACGGCATTCCGGCAGCATCTGGTGCGGGCGATGGCGATCTTCCTCCCCAAGGCCGACGGAGACGTGACCTGGTCGAGCTTCCTCGACGGCCTCTACGCCCCGGACTGGACCGTGTGCGTGGGCTGCCTGGAACGCCTCGATTCCGCCTGGGAAATGCTCTTCGCGGTGCGGACCGGCCGATCCGACTGCCTGCTCGTGGACGCGCTCCGAGCCCGGGCATGTCGGCTGTACCCCCGCGACGAGGAGCGGCAGGACACGGCCGTCACCGAGTTCTGGAGCCATCTCCTCGTCCCGGACACCGAGGGTGGAACCGGCGTGCTGGCCCGGTACGACGGTCAGCGGCCGCTCGCCCCCTGGCTCATCCGCGTCTTCCAGAACTGGCACCTCTCGAAACTCCGACTCCAGGCGGGCGTCGTGTCGCTGCCGGACGAGGACATCGCGATGCCAATTCCCTCGATTCCCCGCACGGAAGCCCGCTGGCACGAGGCCTTCTGCTCCGCTGCCCGGGACTGGCTCAGCGACGTTTCCGAGAGCGAGCGACTGATTCTCGGCCTCCGCTGGCGGTACCGCATGAGCCAGCGGGAAGTCGCGAATCTGCTCGGCGTCCACGAGGGGACGATCTCCCGCCAGACGGACAAGCTCCGCGACAAGGCCCTCGCCGCCATCGGGGAACGCCTCGTCGAGCAGGGGTGGACCGGCGAGGATCTGGAACGCTTCATCGCCACGGAAATGGGGGCACTCCTCGTCGACGACCCGCGGCTCTCCGCCGACCAGCTCGGCCGGATGCTCGCCGCCCGCGGCAAACAACTCCCGGGGTGAGATGCTCCGACTCCGCTACCTCCTGATCCTCCTGTTGGCCGCGTATTTCCTCACGGGAATCGCCCAGATTCGCCCGGAAGAACGCGGCGTCGTCCGCCGATTCGGGGAAGTCGTCGCTCGACCGGGTCCCGGGTTGTGGATCGGGCTTCCCTGGGGAATCGACCGCGTCGACCGCGTCCGGGTCCGCACCGTCCGCCAGCTCGATGTCGGTTACTCACCCGAAGCCGGCGACGATTCCTCCACCGGTTACCCGGGTCAACTTCTGACCGGCGACCAGAACCTCGTCAACGTCAAGCTCGTGGTCGAGTACGCGGTCTCGGAACGGGACGGGGAACTGGACGATTTCGTGCGGAACCGGGACATCGCGGATGCGGTTCTGGCAAGGGAAACGGAGGCGATCGCGGCGGAGTGGGTGGCCGGCCGCACCGTCGACGAGGTTCTTCTCACCGGTCGGGCGGCCCTTTCCCGGTGGCTCGGCGAGCGTCTTCCCGCCCGCCTGGCTCCGCATTCCCTCGGGATCGTCGTGCAGCGGGTGACCGTCGACCACCTTGCCGCCCCGGCCGAGGTTCGCGATGCCTTCGAGGCGGTCAACCAGGCCCAGACCGCAATCCGGACCCGCGAGTACCAGGCCAGCCAGGAAGCCGCTCAGCGGCATCGCGAGGCTGAGGCGACGAGGTTCCGCTACGAGCAGCAGGCGGAGGCGGCCCGGCGGGAAAAGCTAGCCCTCGCCACCGCGGAAGCCGAGGCCTTCTCCAAACGGCTGGAGCAGTACCGGAAGCTGAAGCAAACCAACCCCGACATCCTCGCCGGGATCTGGTGGGAGGAGACCGGCCGCATCTTGGTCGGCATGAAATCCCGCGGCCGAATCGACATCCTTGACACCCACCTCGGCCCCAACGGCCTCGACATCACCCAGTTCCTCCCGCCGAAGAAACGGTGACAGTTTGACCTGCGACTTCGCATGGTGTCAAGTTGCTCACTCAGGTGGGGTACGCGGCAATCGTCGGGCAGCGTGGATCACCGCGATCACCAGGACGTTCTTCCCGGTCAAACGATACAGAATTCGATATGGGTGCTCGAAGACCTCGCGAATCTCGGGATCACCGTATTCTGCCACCTCGGCCCCAAAGAACGGTTGGCCGTCCAGAGCGAGAGACTTTGCGACGATCCGGCCGGCAAGGGATTGGGCATAACCCGGGCTACTTCGAGCGAGATAATCTCGGATGGCTTGTAACTGGTAGGCAGCGGTTTCGGTCCAAGAGACGCTCATAGGGGCAAGCCCAAGCGTTTTTTGACTTCCTCTACCGAAACGACACGCCCTTCGCGGGCGTCGGCCAAGCCGGCCTCCACCGACTGGCGAACGTAAATTTCATACTGGAGGTCTTCCCAGGTCGCGTCTTCGGGCAATTGTTCGACCAACCGCTGAGCCGCTTCACGAACGCTGGCTTCTGGCATCGCTGTTCTCCGTTCAGTGAGACTCCCTCAGTATACCTCTCGTCCGCCATTGCGAGGTGATCAGAGTGGTTCCGGGGCGAATTCCGCACTGACAAACGACTCTTCCGGAATCGCGACCCCGCACTCGGGCTCGATCACTCGCGTCGACCCCGCCACTTCCCATTCCGGCGAAACCCAATCTCATTACACTGACCACTGCGAACTGCCCGCTGCGAACTGTTCCCCGGTGAAGTCATGGCCAAAGCTGCCGAATCCGAGTTAGCCAGGATCCGAAACCTCGGCGTGATCGCGCACATCGACGCGGGAAAAACCACCACCACCGAGCACCTGCTCTACTACTCCGCGGCCAAGCACAAGCTCGGCGGCGTCGACCAGGGGACCACCGAGACCGACTACGACCCCGAAGAACAGCAACGCGGCATCACCATCTACTCCGCCTGCATCCCGTTCCAGTGGCGGGGCCACACCGTCAACCTCATCGACACCCCGGGCCACGTCGACTTCACCGCCGAAGTCGAACGCAGCTTGCGTGTGCTCGACGGGGCCATCGTCGTGTTCGATGGTCAAAAGGGGGTCGAAGCCCAGTCCGAGACCGTCTGGCGGCAGGCGAACAAGTACGGCGTCCCCCGCATCGTCTTCGTCAACAAGATGGACGTCGTCGGCGCGAACTTCGCCCACACCCTCAAAACCATCCACGAACGCCTCACCCCCGACACCGCGACCCAGGGCCTGCCCGTCCCCGTCGTCGTGCCGATCGGTTCCGGCTCCCCGAAGGACAGCCCCACCCCATTCCGCGGCGTCATCGACCTCATCGAGTGGAAGGCCCTGTTCTTCGATGCCGGGGACTACGGCAAGACCGTCCGCACTGCCGAAATCCCGGAGGAAAACGTCGAGTTCGCGAAAAAATACCGCGAACAAATGTTCGACGCCCTCACCCAGTTCGACGACAAAGACCTCATCACGACGACGGTCCTCGAGGGGCAGGAACCGGACATCGAGAAAGTCCGGCAACTCGTCCGCGAGCAGACGCTGAAGCGGCAAATCTACCCGGTTCTGTGCGGCAGCGGCCGGGAACACATCGGAATCCAGCCGCTCCTCGACGCGGTCACCTACTACCTCCCGAGCCCGCTCGATCGCCCGCCGGTCACCGGGATCAACCCGAAGTCGAAGAAGGAAGAAAAACGGAAGTGCGACCCGAAAGAACCGTTCTGCGGGCTCGTCTTCAAGGCGGCCTGGCACCCGAACGGGCACCGCTTTTTCATCCGCGTCTACTCGGGAATTCTGCGGCCCAACGCCCGGGCGCTCAACCCCGGCAACGACAAAAAAGAGAACGTCGCCAAGCTCTACCACGTCCACGCCGACCCTTACCGCGGGCTGGAGGAAGTCGACACCGCCCCCGCCGGCGACATCTTCGCCGTCATCGGCCTGAAGGAAACCAAAACCGGCGACACCCTCTGCGAAACCCAGCACCCGATCGTGCTCGAATCGATCACCTTCGCCGAGGCCGTCGTCAGCCAGAGCATCGAACCCGAAAGCGGAGCCGACAAGGACAAGCTCGCCCAGGCCCTGGAAATGCTGCAACTGGAGGATCCTACCTTCAAGGTGAAGGCCGACAAGGACACGGGCCAGACGCTGATTTCCGGCATGGGTACCCTCCACCTCGAGGTGAAACGCCACCGGCTCGAACGCGACTTCCGACTCAAGGTGAAGGCCCGCAAACCACGGGTTTCCTACCGCGAAATGCTCGCCAATCCCCGCACCGTCGAGGTCGAGGTCAAGAAGCTCGGCGAACGCGACGTGTACGCGAAGATCAAGGTCGAGTTCACGAACCACCGCAGCCCGACGCCGGTGGTCGTCGCCAATTTCGTTTCCAGCGAGGTGCTCCCGAACGCGATCGGCGTCGCCACCGAGTCGGGGCTCAAGGACGCCCTCCTCACCGGCGAGTTCGGATACCCTATGATCAACGCCCAGGCCAAAATCCTGGAGGCGAAGTTCGACCCCCAGCTTTCCTCGGAGGAGGCGTTCGTCCTCGCCGCGAACCGAGCCGTCCGCCAGGCGATGGAAGACAACATGGTCCTTCTCGAGCCGATCATGAAGGTGATCGTGACGACGCCGGAGGATTTCCTCGGCAACGTCACCGGCGACCTCGCGTCCCGCGGCGGACTCATCGAGCGGACGGAGTTCCTCCCCGGCCAGATGAGCGAGGTCGATGCCCGCGTCCCGTTGCGCTTGCTCTTCGACTACGAGGACCGCGTCCGCAGCCTGAGCCAGGGCCGGGCGTCGTCGAGCATGGAACCGCTCAGTTATGAACCCGCCCCGAACGAGGTTCTCCGCGAACTGCGGGGGGAGTGACGCCACCATCGCGGAAGTTTCCCTTTTTTCGAGGGAAAATGTTGCCCCTGGGGTCGTCGTCCTCAAACTGAGAGCATGCCGGGTCCGGCCGATTGACGAGGGTCCGCGATGTCGTTGCCGAGAACGAGCAAAGAGAAGTCGGCCCGGATCAACTGGGGCTACCACAGCATCCGCCGACCGATGACGCGGACTCGCACCGTGTTGTGGGTTCTGGCGGCCGTCTTCGTGGCGATTCCGCTGGTCGCGGCGACGGTGGTGTATGCGGTCACGGATTCGGGGCACCGCACAATCAACGCGGCCGCTTCCCGCGGTCCGCTCGCGAACCCGCACGCCGCCTGGGACAACCAGTGCGAGGCGTGCCACGTCCCGTTCCAGCCCGTGACCGGTGACAAGCAATCGGCCCGGTTTCTCGCAGCGTTCGGAATCGGCCCGACCCACCAGGCGATGTCCGGGGAGCACCTGCGTTGCGAGCAGTGCCACGCCGGCCCGCCGCACCACCCGCTTGCGAAGACGGAATCGACCGGGGAATGTGCGAGCTGCCACCGGGATCACCAGGGTCGAAACTTCTCGCTGGTTCGGCTCGAAGATGCGAGTTGCACGCGGTGCCACCGGGACATGGCACCCCACCACCTCAACCCGGGCGGGATGGCGGTGGCGAGTCAGATCACGTCGTTCGCGAAGAACCACCCGGAGTTCCACCTGCCGGAAAAACACAAGCGGTCGTTGAAGTTTAGCCACGCGGTCCACATGTCGCCGGGGATGGGGCTCACGGGAAAGAACGCGTTTTCCCTGTCGAAGATGGAGAATTCCGCAGACCGGGTGCGATACGGTTCAATGCTCCGTGTCGGCGACCCGACCGCGGCCCTGCAACTGGATTGTGCCGCGTGCCACAAGCTTGACGCGAAGGGGGCGTATTTCGAGCCGGTGACGTTCGAGGCGAACTGCAAGGCGTGCCATCCGCTGACGTTCGACGAGTCGCCGGGTTTGCGGAATCGTGAGGTGCCGCACCACGTCCAACCGGACGGTCTGGATCGGTTCCTTCGTGAGGTGTACGCAGAGCGGTACATCCTGGATGCGTTGAAGCCGCCCGCGGGTGTCGATCGGGGGACCGGGCGGGTCGATCCGCGGCCGGACGATCTCGATCCGCAGGCGAAGGAGAACGTCCGAGCCCAAATCGAGACCGCCGTCAACCGGGCAAAACGTGATCTCTTCGCGGGCCGCAAAACCTGCCTGGAATGCCACGCCGCCGAGTTCCCGACCGCCGGGGCAGGCGTCGATCCGCGGATTCCGGCGAAGATTCTGCCCGTCTCGCTGCCGACCCGCTGGCTCACCCGCGGTCAGTTCGACCACACCGCCCACCGGGCCGTCCGTTGCGACCAGTGCCACCCCGGGGCGTTTCGGAATCTGGAACAGGAACGCTCGACCGCCCGCCAGCACGCCGGGGGAACTTCCGCAGAACCGGAGTACCAGCACCCCGCGGACATCCCGGGAATCGCGAACTGCCGGGAGTGTCATGCCCCGGCTCGAATCGAGAACGGCGTCCCGATCGGCGGCATCCGCGACGCCTGTACCGATTGCCACCGCTACCACAACGGCGACCGCGTCCCCAAAAATCCCCCCTCTTCCATCACCGACTTCCTCCGCGGCCGACCGGGGAAGTGATCGACACCTGCACTCCGACTCCACGTGACCTCGATGGATCGGGACAAGAGGGATCCTCGATGGCTCAGGAACCGATCAACATTTTTTCGCGAATCGCGGATCCAAAAGCCGTCGCGGCACTCCTCCGCGATCGCGCTCCGAAGGTCAAGTTCGACCCCACCGAGGAGGATTGGAGAAGAGCCACCGTCGTTTTCGGAACCGGTAAATCGAAACAAACCCTCACGCTCGGCCACGACCCAGAATACTACTCGGAGCCAAACTGGTCTGTGCAGATGTCCGGTATGCAAGGCTACTTCTCGCAGTTCCCGGATACGCCGAGAAAACAACGCATCCTGCTGCTCCCGTCGACATTCCGATTCTCGCTTTCCACGGAATTCGAGCCCGACTTCGACCCGGAGGGTGATCCCCGTCTTGAACTCCTCTTCGAGGTGACCCGGCTTCTGGATGGTGTCATTTTCACGCCATCGGGTTTGCGGGACGCGAACGGTCGGATCCTGTTTGGGGCTGGCGGTGAAGACGAAGAGGATCCCGAGGCGGTCTGGCCGCGGGTTTACGGCGAAGTGTCCATGACGAGCCCGGCCGGGGCGGCGATGCACGAATCCTCTCGACCCCGAGGAGAGGGTGAAACACCCGGGGAAGAAGCGAATCCGCCTTCGCCGGAACGAGTGGCCCGGCGGGCGTTGGCCCTCGTCGCAGTCACTGCCCGGGCAATCTTGGAACAAGACGATCGCGAGGCCGAGCATGTCAAAGAGACGTATGCGGATCTGCTGACATGGGTGAAAGACGTTGAAATCGACGAAGAGTTCGAGGAGCAAGAACGACTGACCCTCCATCAACGGCTCGGACAACTCCCGTCACGCTCGCAAATCAATTCCACCTGGCGACTGGAGGGGCTCGTCATCCTCGCCTGGGCTTTGAAACGGTTCGAGATTCCACCGTACGACCAACTCGTGAACTTCAATGCGATGTGGAAGACTCTGGGCCTCCTCAACGCAGAAGTCGCCCGCGAGTTGCTCGCGAAGCCCGAAATACGCTCTATGGAAGAGATTCGCGAGCTCCGTAACCAACTCTTCGCGATCCACTGGCGGTTGAGAAATTACCGAATCACCCCGAAACGAATGGATTTCGCCGAGTTCGCGCGAACCTGCTGGTTCGGACCACTCGAGATTTCCCACCTGCCGCTCATCGAGGGCGAATTGGCGATCCAGGGGAAACGGATCGATCGGGCGGCGAAAGAAGCGGTTGGGACGGCCGAAAGTATCGCGATGGAACGGCACCAGGCTGTGAATTGGCTTTGGGAAGGTCCGGAGGTGTACTCCGAGGCCAGCGTGGCGACGTGATTTCAACGCCCTCCGAAATTGATGCGGGCGAGGGATGTGGTTCCCTCGCCCGCGCGGTTTTCTTCGATTCCACTTCCATCACGGGTTCGTGAAGGGTTGCGTGACGGAGACCGGCATCGCGTTGGTCGGTTTCGCCGAGTAGGGCATCGGTTGGTAGTGCGGTACGCCGGCCATGTGCGGCGGGGTGTCCATCTGCGGGGCCGGCTGCGGCATGCGGGGGACGTCCGGCGGAAGCACCGTCGGGGCGGTGTTCTTCATGGGGTTCCGGCCGGCTGTGGCGACGGCGAAGCGATAGCCGGCGAGCCAGTCGGCGGACGGTTGAGCCGCTGCGGTCGGCCCGGTTGAGCCCGTCGGTTGCGGATGTATCGGCATCGGGGTCGGCGTCGCAGTCGGAGCAGGCATCGGAGCCGGTGCGGTCATCGGGGCAGGTGTGGGGGACGGCGCCGCCATTGGGGTGCCGCAACCGTACGGATAGCCGTAGGGGTAGCCATATCCGCCGTAATTCGCGAAGTCGCACATCTGCCGACGCATCCCGAATTTCGAGTTCCACCAGGCAAGGACGGTCGGGTACTGCCCACCGCACGGGCTGCAGGGTGTGCAGCTTCCGCACGAGTCCGTCTCACAGCCAGTCGATCGCGAAAAGACTCGGTTCCGGGTTGCCCCACAAGTCGAGCAGGCACCGTCGTTGCAGCGGTTGCGTTGCAGCAGGCCGCCCCACTGGTGTTTCGGCGGGCACGGCTCGGGGCTGACGAAGTACGGCGCGGTCACCGGTTTCCCGGGGAAGTAAGACAAAAGCGGAGCCTGGTAGGGCGTCGGCAGGCAGGACGGAGCGCACTTCGGCCCCGGTTGCGAAGTGAACCAGTTGTAGATTCGCCGAAGAATTCCGGGCTTCTCGCAGGTCTGGCAGCTTCCACAATCGCCGTACCCCGGGGCGTAACCCGCATAGACGGGGTATGGTGGGGCAGCCATGGCCGGAGTTGCGGCAGGTGTGGGAGCTGGGCTAGGAGCCGGAGTGGGGGTCGGCATCGGGGCCTGGAAGCTTGTGCGGGTCATGTACGTCGCCGGCATCGTCGGGGTCACCGGATAGCCGGTCGCATTGGCTGCCAGCACCGGTGATGCGGTCACAACCGGGGTCGCCTGCACCTGCTGGATCGGCTGCGACGGTGGAGTTGCCTGGACCTGCGAGAGGGTTGGATACGGCAACGCGGTGTAGACGGGTTGTGGCGAGGGAGCCGGTGCGGGCGATGCGGCTGGTGCCATCACCGGGAGAGCCGCCAGCTTCACCTCGGGAATCGGCTTCGACTTTGCCGCGGTGGGCACCGGAACCGCCTGTGCGGAAGTCGACTTCCCGGCCGGTTTCGCGGTCGGGGACGCACGCTTCTCGACGTCTTTCGACCGAGCAGCGGGGGTCGGAACCGTCGCCGACACCTCGCCCCCGTTGAAGCTGCTGTAGCTTGCCGGAGAGTAGCTGGGCAGGCTCGCGGGCTTGTTACCCGGGAAGAACCCGGCGTTTTGGGTGGTATTCGCCGGTTTCGATGTCTCCACTGCGGGCTCTGCCGCCGTCGCGACTGTGGCCCACGCCACGCCCAGCCCCATTCCGATCAGCCGTTTCATGTCGGTTCCTCGCGTCCCGGACAACGATTCGCCCGATCGCCCGGACCGGGGAAAAGCCGGTGGGCGGCACAACTGGTATCGACCGGGGAACCTTCGAGATCTGTGGAATCGGGGAAATGGCCGCGACACGGGGAATTGACGAGATCCGGAGAACCCGCAGAGTTTCCCCGGCTTACCCCGCTTCCAAACCCGGCAGCGTGGGTTGCACCGAGGGAACGCGGAGTCGCACGGGACGGGGGGAAGTGGGCCGTTTCCGCGAGCCCGGGTGAGGTGTCAGGTCGATCGGGCAGGTTGGGGCAAACTGGGAAGACGTGACAATTGCGGTGTCCGGGAATCCCCGCAGGGCCGACCGTGCCGCCGCCGCCGCAAGCTCCGGTGTGTTGCAATCCCGGCTCAGGTGCAACTGCACGACCGCTCGCAAATCCCCGGATTCCGCCACCGCCCGCGTGAGGTCCGCCGCCTGCACGTTCGAGAGGTGCCCAAGCTTCCCGAGCACGCGGTCGATCAGCAGTTTCGGCCGCTTGCTCATCCGCTGCATCCGGACATCGTGGTTGTATTCCACTGCGAGCACATCCACGCCGGCGAATGCGTCCAGCAACTGGTCCGTGGGGTGGCCGACATCCGAGGCGAACCCGAGCGACCAGGACGAGCCGAAAAGTCCTTCGCGACCTTCGAGCCGAAACGCGAACGTCGGTGTCGAATCGTGAGGAACTTCCACAGCCCGGCACCGGATCGAGGGGCCGATTTCGAAACTGGCATCGGCTTCGAAACCGCGGAGGAGCCCCGCCCGGTGGAGGGGGTCGTATTCCCGACAGACCGCCATCGCGGAAAAATGTTCGGAATGCCCGAAAAGGGCGATGTTCCGTCGACGGAGATGAGCCAGCGTCAGCCGATTCCAGTGGTCCCGGTGGGTATGGGTCAGAAGCACCGCGTGCACCGACGCCCAGGTTCGCCCGATCGCCGACAGGTGCTCCGTGATGGTTTGCGGCCCGAGCCCACAATCGATGAGCAACCCATACCCGCCGACTTCGAGCAGACTGGCGTTTCCCGCCGACCCGCTGGCCAGAACCGTGAACCGTGCCGTCATCCGCGACCCTTCGCTGAGTCTTTGAGGGGAATTCCCTCCCAATCCACCCGTTGTACCCTCCCCCCGGGCGATTCGCCTAGCGAAGTTGCGGCAGATTCCGCGACGGTTTCGGCAAAGTAGGTCACTCGCTCCGCGCGAGTGACTGCGTGATTCTCGGGGACGGTTGGATGTACGGGGGACATGAGCCTGCACTCGCGGAGCGAGTGCCCTACTTTGCACGGTCCCCGGATTTCCCGTGTGACTGCCGGCTCGGCGGGAGCCTCGCCCTCCCGAAAACCGTGAAAATCGAGGGTTTCCGGTGGAGACGCCGGCTCGGCGGGAGCCTCGCCCTCCCGGAAATCGGAGCTTTCCGGGAGGGCGAGGCTCCTCCGAGGCGCCGTCCCCTATCTCACGGTTCTTCCAGGTACGTGTACCCGCTCAGGCCGTGCTCGTAGAAACCGAGGAACGCTCGACTTTCCGCGATCGTCAGCCGGCCCGCCCGGACCGCTCGCTCGACGTCCTTCCGCACCCGATCCGTCAGTTTCTCGGCGTTGTACTGGACGTAGTGCAAAACCTCCGTCACCGTGTCCCCCTTGATCACCGTGTCGACGTTTGGTGTGCCGTCCTCTTCCAGGGAAACGTGGACCGCGTTCGTGTCGCCGAGCAGGTTGTGGAGGTCGCCGAGAATCTCCTGGTACGCTCCGAGCAGGAACGCACCGAGGCAGTACTGCTGCCCCGGAGTCACCGTGTGAAGCTCCAGAGTTCCCCGGACATCGCGGAGGTCGATGAACTGGTCGACTTTCCCGTCCGAATCGCAGGTGATGTCGCCGAGAACCCCGCGTCGGTTCGGAGCTTCCAGAAGCCGGTGGATCGGCATCAGCGGGAAGAGCTGATCGATCGCCCAGGAGTCCGGCATGCTCTGGAAGACCGAGAAATTGCAGAAGTACGTGTCCGACATCATCGTGTCGAGGTTCTGCAGCTCTTCCGGCACATGGTCGAGTTCGCGGACGAGCCGTTGCAGTTTCCGCCCGAATGCCCAGAAAAGCCGCTCCGCAAGGGCACGAAGTTCGACCGACAGGTGGCCGAGGTTGAAGAGGCTCAGCACCTGCTCCATCTGGTCGATGGCGTCGTGGTAGTACTCGAGGAGGTTCTTTTTGTTGAGTTCCTTGTATGCCGAGAACAGGTCGCGGATCGGGCCGGGAGCGTCGGAAGGGAGTTCCGGCGGTGCCTCGCACTTGTCGAAGGAGTGAGTTCCGAGCACATCGAAGACGAGCACGGAGTGGTACGCGACAATCGCCCGGCCGCTCTCCGAAATGATCGTCGGGTGCGGCACGCCGGCCTCGTCGCACACCGCCTTGATGCGGAACACGACGTCGTTCGCGTACTCTTGAAGGGTGTAGTTGATGCTCGATTCGAAGTCGGTCTGGGAGCCGTCGTAGTCGACGCCGAGCCCGCCGCCAACGTCGATGTACTTCAACCCCGCTCCGAGGCGGTGAAGTTCCACGAAGATCCGGGCCGCCTCGTTGAGGGCGTCCTTGACCTTGCGGATGTTCGTGATCTGACTTCCCATGTGGAAGTGGGTCATCTGCAGGCAGTCCTGCATTCCCCGGGCCTTGAGGTACTCCAGGGCGTCGATCACTTCGGTGATGGTGAGCCCGAATTTCGAGCGATACCCGGCGGAGCTCCGCCAGCGACCGGCGCCCCGGGTTGCGAGTTTGACCCGCACCCCGATCGGCTGCCGGACTCCGAGTTCCTCCATGTACTTCACGATCATTTCGAGCTCGGAGAACTGCTCGACGACGGGGATAATGTTCTTCCCGATCTTCCGGGCGAGGACGACCATTTTGATGAATTCGTCGTCTTTGAACCCGTTGCAGATGATCGGGGTCTGGTCCTCGTTGTTGGTCACCGCCAGGACGGCGAGGAGTTCCGGCTTGCTGCCCGCTTCGAGGCCGAAGCCGTGGGGTTTGCCGAAATTCAGCACCTCCTCGACGACGTGGCGTTGCTGGTTGACCTTGATGGGGTAGACGCAGGCGTACCCGCCGGTGTAGCCGTACTCTTCCCGGGACCGCTTGAAGGCTTCCGCGATTTCGCCGATGCGGTGTTTGAGGATGTCGGTGAATCGGAGCAGAATCGGGAGTTGGATGCCGCGATTTTGCAGCTGGTCGATCAATTCCTTGAGGTCGATCGCCTGCTCGGGGACCTTGTTGGGGTGGACGGTGACGTGCCCGAGCTCGTTGACGTTGAAATAGCCCTTGCCCCAGTTGCGGACGTTGTAGGTCTCGATGGCATCCTGGAGAGTCCAGGGTCGGCTGCCGATGTCGCTGCCGTCGGTGGTTCGCCGTTCGAGAAGTTTGCCCATCAGAGGAAACCTTTCCGCAACCCGCGGGTGTGAGAAGAATCGATGAAGGCGGCGAATCGCCGAGCGCGAATCATCATAGACACTCGGCGTGGCCATGCAACCGGGAAGCGGGCGTGAGCAGAATTCTACCGGTTCCACTTCTCGATCGGCTCCGCTTGCGTGACAATTCCAGGATTGACCAGGCTGCCCGATTTCCGCCCCAGTTCCGCCCAGGTTGAGACTCCATGGACGATCTTTCGCACGCGTTTTTGAAGCAGATCCTCGAAACGCCGAGCCCATCGGGCTTCGAGCAACCGGTGCAGAAGGTGGTCCGGGACTGGGCAGGCGGGTTCGCGGATGAGGTTCGCACCGATTCGCACGGCAACGTGTTTGCGGCCCGATTCCCGGAAGGTCGCCCGGCCGACGCCCCGCGAATCCTGCTCGCTGGCCACTGCGACCAGATCGCCCTCATGGTCCAGCACATCGACGGCGACGGATTCCTCTACATCCAGCCGATCGGCGGGTGGGACATGCAGGTGCTGCTCGGCCAGAACCTCACCGTGTGGGGGAAAGCCGGCCCGATTCCGGGCGTCGTCGCGCGCCGGGCGATCCACCTGCTCTCCCCGGACGAGCGCAAGAAGGTTCCGGAATTCCAGGATGTGTGGGTCGACATCGGGGTACGGAACAAGGAAGAAGCGGAGCAACTCGTTCGCCCGGGGGATCCGCTCACGTTCGCGCTCGGATACCGCCCGTTGCGGAACAACCTCGCCGCATCCCCGGCGATGGACGACAAGGTCGGGCTCTGGGTCGTGATCGAGGCGGTGCGGTTGCTGCGCGGGCGACCCCTGCGAGCCGCGGTCTACGGCGTTTCCACCGTGGCGGAGGAGATTGGGCTCCGCGGGGCGACGACGGCCACCTTCGCCGTCGACCCCCACGTCGGAATCGCCGTCGACGTCTGCCACGCCACCGACACGCCGGGAAACGACAAGAAAACGCAGGGGGAAATCAAGTGCGGCGGCGGCCCCGTGATCTTTCGCGGGCCCAACATCAACCCCCGCGTTTTCGACTTGCTCGAGGAAACCGCCCAGAAACACAGCATCCCCGTGCAGATTCGCGGCACCCCACGGGCCACCGGCACCGACGCCAACGCGATCCAGATCTCCCGCGCCGGCGTCGCCACTGGACTCATCGGCATCCCGAACCGATACATGCACAGCCCGGTGGAAGTGGTCCACCTCGATGACCTGTCGAACGCCGCGAAATTGCTCGCCGAGTTCTGCGCCGCGGTTGGCCCCGAATCGAACTGGATCCCGTGAATTCCGGGAGAATCTCGGACAGGCCCCGGTTCGACTTCCTCGGCTCTACTTCGCCGGCGCGAGTTCCCCACGCAGCCCGGCAAGCCCCTCGCTGCCGAGGCGGATCACCGTGCCGACGACGTCCACCTCGAAGAGGTCGTCGAGGGGCTGGTAGCTCAGGATGTGCACCACTGTTCCCGGCACGAGGCCGAGGTCGCGCCACCGGCGGAGGCGGTCCGGATTGTCGTCCTGCGCTTCCCGGATGACGACGTGTTGACCCGCCCGGAACTCGGAGAGGCGTTGCAGATCCCGGTGTCGCATCTCCCCGGTCGCGGACGGAATCAGGTGGCCGTGCGGATCCTCGAGCGGTTCCCCGAGGTGTCGGGCAATCGCCGCTTCGAGCCGGGGGGAAATCGCGTGCTCGAGTGCTTCCGCCTCGGCGTCGACCTCGGACCAATCGAGCCCAAGAACCTGCGTGAGGAAAAGCTCGATGAGGCGATGTCGGCGGATGACCCGGAGGGCTTCGGTGAGGCCGGTTTCCGACAGCCGGGCCCCGCTCCCGGGGGTGTACTCGATCCACCCCGCTTCCGCGAGCCGTTTGAGCATCCCGGTGACCGAGGGGGCCTTGACGGCGAGCAGATTCGCGATGTCCGCCGGGGGCACGAGTTGCCCCGCCCCGCCGAGGCGGTGGATTGCCTTGAGGTAATCTTGCACCGCCTCGGACGGAGTGTCCGTCATGGTGCACCTGGGGGAAAGGCGTGCCGAAATCGGGGCTTATTCTAGGATCGCGGGACCTGCGAGAAAGGCATTTTCCTGACACGATCCGGCACACCGACCGCTTCCGGCGACAGCCGCGTCTTCCCGGGTCAAAACAGAATCAGCGGGGTCAGAAGTGCTGCGTCTGCGAGTGCTCGAAGTCTCCGGGAACCGAGTCGAAATCGGGCAAGGTGCAACGCCCCGAGCAGAAGCAGCGACACTCCCACCGCCAGTGACACCCGGGTGTCAGCGAATCCGGCCGCAATCCCGGCCCACAGCGCCGCTCCGAGCGGGATGCGGATCCCGGGCCCAGTCGGGTCCCCTTCCCACCGGGCGATCAGCGAGCAGTTGAGGACGCAAATCCCGGCAAAGGCGACCACCCCCGCCCCGTCGTTTGCAGTTAACCCCACGCCGAGCCCGAACATCAGGCCCACGAAGACTTCCTTCCCGCCGGCAAGATTCCGGGTGTGCACCGCGACAAGGTATGCGGCCACCCCCGAGCCGAGGAGCATGCCGGCGCGGAACTGGCTGGCCGTCAAACCCTGCAACGCGCAAACCGCCGCCGTCAGGAACGCGATTCCGGCAAGCGCTCCGAAGGTAGTCGGGAAACGGGCTGCAAACTGGTGCCGCTCCGAACCCGTTCCCGAGTGCGGCCCATCGAGAACGCGATCAAGCAGGTAGATTCCCCAGACAGTGGCCCCGAGCGCGACCGACGCCAGAATCGTCACCCCGTCGCCGAGGAACCGCTGCCAGATAACCGCGACAGCCGGGGCATCAAGGGCAAGCAGATTCGGAACGAGCCACCACGGTGACAAACGCGGCCTGTCCTGTGTTAGCGAGATTTGACGAGTTCCTCATCGAGAATCTGATCGACCGCGATGGCCTGCAATGTTCCAGGGAAGGAGGGTACCGCCCGCACGAAATCGATCAGTTCCGGCGGCGCGTCCTCGGCAGTTCCGTAATCCATCAGAATGTACGGCAGACTGTTCCCCTCCGCATCAACCACTTCAAACTCCGAGGCGGCGTGGCGCAGATCGTGCCACGGCACGAGCGCATTGGCGGGGTCGTCCGGTTGCTCGAAACAGTCCGGTAACTGGTCACGCAACACCAGCACACGATCGACTTTCGGCACCGCCGTGGGGATCAGTTGCGGCCAGATGCAGACGGTTTGGAGCGTGCCATCGCAGAGAAGATACAGAACCTGGGGTATGAACACATCGATGCCTTGGTCGTGGATCTCCTCGTAAAGTTCATCGATGCCATATGTCCATTCCCAGCACTCTCGCAATTGTTTCATGGGCAAAACATGTGCTGGGCTGACCGGTTCCTCATCCTCTTCTTTGATCGAAGCGAGAGCTTTGTGGGCAAAGCGGTTGCCGGCGTTCCAACCGCGGAGGAATCCTTCTGGCGAATACTCTCCGTCGCCCATGCCGTCTATCTGGGTGTCTGACACAACCAGGTCGAGCTCTTCCACCATCGGCGTCAATAAACGCTCTGCTTCGAGGCCGAAGATGTGCGGCCGGTAATAGTTCATGTTGAAGAAGATGTGCGAGGCACCCTCACTGGGGTCGCTTCCTTTGGAGAACTCAAAGGTGAAATACACTCCAGTTTTCTCGTTCTGGTATCCCACCTGGGAGTCCTGAACCTCGCAATGCGGTCGGCCCTTGAAGAATTTCAGAAATGCTCTCTTCGTGAGCGGCCCCGTCCCTTTGCGGCGATAAAGGAACAAGTCGTAGCTCATCGGGACGACCTCGGAAGGTACAGAAATCGAGCAGGAAAATGCCGTGGCCGTCCGGTGGGGATGGTGGCGGAAACATCCCTCGATTCACCGATTGGATTATTTCACCAGCCCGTAGATGAGCCAGCCGAGGCTCGCGATTCCGGCACCGGCGGCGAAGAAGGCGATGTCCCGCACAAGCCGCTTCAATCCGGGGGGTTGGACGGCGGCCTTGAGGAAACCCCACTGCGTTTTCGCCGACTTGGGCCAGGATTCGGTCCGGCGGTCGATCTCCGTCAGCATGCGGTTGCCGCCCCGTTTCCCCGCCTCGGCCGCGATCGCGAACGCCTGGACGTCGAGCCCTTCCAGTTTCCCCGCAAGCTCCGGGGCTTCCGTCGCACCGAGCGCGACTGCCAGGAACGTGTAGGCGAGGTTCGTGTTTCGCGCGAAGTCTGTGCGGCCGCGGAGATCGCGGAGCAGGTTCTCGTACAGGTCGGTGGAATCGGCCGCGAGCACCGGCCCGAAGTGGACCAGGGCCGCTTCCAGGTCCGATTGCAGCCCCGCGTCGCTGGCCCGCTTCGCCAGCTCCTCCGAGACGGCGGCGAACACCTCCTGTTTCGTCCCCGGCGGAACCACCGGCGGCGTCACCGCGAGCGCATCCCCCGCCGGCTTCATCGTCTCCGCGGAAAACGTCGGCTCGTCGAGGTACGCCCGAACAGCCTGCACCGCCGCCGCCCGGGATTTGACGTCTTCCCCGACCTGCGGTTCTTCCCGCAATTTCCCGAGGAATTCGAGCAGCGACGGAGAATGGAGGATGTCGTGCGGAGGATCCGCGAGGAACTGCCGACCGACACGGTCGAGCCCGGATTGCCCGGCGAAAAGTTCCAGCAACCGGGGACCGTGCGAGCGGATCACCGGGGCCGCATCCACCTTCCCCGCGGTGAGTGTGGCCTCGAAGAACTTGTTCAGAAGCACCGGCGGGTAGTCGCTCGCCTTCCCGATCAGGTCCTCGAACCACGGGTGGAACGGGGCTTCCGCCAGGAGCGTGTCGTACAGCTTCTCCTGCTTGTCCGTGGCCGCCTTGACGTCGGTCGGTTGCAGGAGCGTCAGCGCGAGGGACGGGTGGGAAGTGAGGGTGCGGGCGAAGGTGGAAGACGGCTCCCCCTCACGGGCCAGGCACGCCCGAGTTCCCGCGAGCTGGTAGGATCGCGGAAGCTCGACGGCGAGCAATTCCGCGAGTTTTTCCGCCGGCACGTCGGTCCACTTGACCAGGGCCGGATCCACGCCCGCGTTCGGGTTCTGCTGCTGCTTGAAGCGGACGAACCGAGCGAGGAGATACCACCGCATTTCCCAGGAAAGCGAGTCCGGGTCGGTGATTTGCCCGAGAAGTTCGGCCCAGACGGCGTTGGCCTTCGCCGGCGCGACCATCGGGAGAATCACTTCGAGGGCGTTGGCGGTGCGGTTCTTGTCGCCGGCCTTGAGGGCCTTGAGCCCCTCCTCGCGGACGGTGGTGCCGAGCTTCGTGATGACGTCTGTCTTCTGGCGGAGGCTCTGGACGACGCGGGAAAAGCTGGCGTTGGCGAAATCACGGTCCTCGAGGGCCCACTCGAGGAACTGCTTCTGGGCGTCGGATCGACCCGCCACCCACGCGGCGAGCGGGGGGTACTGCAGGGCCTCGGTGGTTTCTTCCTTGCTGAGGACGCCGGTCCCGCGGGCGAGCCGGAAGACGAGGTCGAACTGCCGATAGCCGGCCATCCCGAGCCGCTGCCAGGTCGCCTTGAACTCATCGAGCGGCCCGAATTCCCCGGACGCGAGCGCGTTGGCGGCGAACTCGGAGAATGGAACCTCCGTGGACAGCAACGACTGCCGGCCGGTGAACGTGTTGAAAGCCACACCGCCGTCGCTGTAGCAGTCGGTCGGAAGGTCCCAGTCGGCCGACCCGCCGTCGTACCCCACCAGTCGGGCCGGGCTCGAACGCGGTTCCGATTCGTAGGTCGAGAACGTGAATTCCTCGAGCATCCCGGTCGGAAACGCCCGCGTCACCGCGTACACAAGCTTCGCCATGTCCTCCGCCGGGGCGACAACGAAGACTTTCGAGTGTGGCGGCGTCCCCAGCAACGCCGTCAGCGTGAACTCGAGCAATTCCCGCTTCGCCGCCGTCGCCAGCCAGTCCTTGATGATCCCGTCGTCGAGCGCATCCGCGACCGGAAGATAGGGAAGGTCCGGAAGATCCCCGTAGGTCTGCGGTTCCGACCGCTGCCACATCGGGCTGCCCCACGTCTGGATCGCGAGCTGGGCATCCGCGGTCGGCGGAACGTGCAGCAGGGCGTGGGCGAAGTAGGAGGAGGTTCCCGGCGTGACGTGGACCAGAACCCGGCCCGCGGAAACCGTGCTGACCAGCGCCAGTCGCACCGGCATCGGTCGATCCGATTCCGGCGGGCGGCCCGGGGGGACCTTGTATCCCGCCAGCAAAATCACCGTCGGAAGTTCTTCCGGCGACAGCCCGGCCGTGCCCGCACGAAACGTCGGTGGAGCGTCGATCGGCGGGGCAACAACCGCACCTTCGGGGGCAAACCCCGGCGACGGGGACGAGCCAGTATGGAGCGGACCAGCGGCGTAAAGTTGCTTCATACCGTGACCTCGAGGCGGGAGCGATCCACCGAAGTTCGAGAGCTTCCGCCGAACTTTTTACGCCCCGCCCGATCCGTGACTAACCAATCGCCCCGGAAAGTGCCGATTTTGCCTCCCCGACCCCACTCAAAAGCGGAATTCGACCTCGTGAGGCGATCACTCGCTCCGGAAGTGACCTCTCTTGAGAGCTTCGAAGGCCTCTCCTTTTCGCGGATCCGGCGAACGGCCAGGACTCAAGACGATAATCCTGGCCATGATCTACGGGGCACCGCGCCAAAGAATTGCAGTCAGAGTGGAGAGACTGTCCTATGGTTTTGTCGAGTCGAACGCTTCCAAGTAAAGGTCACGGTCATGAGTGCACGAGTGGCTTGTCTTCTGGTGGTGCTGGCCCTGGGAAAAGTGTCGGCGGCAGACGAATCGCCGAAGGCCCCCAAGCCCCTCCCCGATGAGGTGGTCGCGGCCTGGAAGAAGGCCGGGGCCCGCGTGGGTTGGATGGGCGTTGACCAGGAATACTTCCTCACATACCACGAGCGACCCGAAGGAAAACCCGGTGAACTTCCCACTTTCAAGCTTGTGGAGGAGAAGTTGCCGGAGATCCTCGCGGAGTTGCCATCTCCGGGGCAACCCTTTGGCCTTTCGTTCAGCGGCACTCGGGAGCTAACCACGGACGACGCCCTGAAGGCGCTCGGCCGATTCGAAAACCTGGTCTCTTTGAACGTGAACTACACCCGTGTCTCGAATGAAGGCATGAAGTTCGTCGCAAAATACCCCCGGTTACTTCACCTGGACATCGGAGCCACATCCGTGGCGGACGAAGGGGCGAAAGCGTTGGCCGCCTCCGAAACACTCGTATTTCTTTATGCGGAAAGTGCTCCAATAACGGATGTCGGAGTGAAGGCCATTGCCGCAAACGAAAAGATCCGATTCCTGTCACTGAGGCACACGAAGCTGACGAACGCTGGCCTGAAGGATCTGTCGGGAATGAAGAATCTGCAATCTCTTTCCGTGGCAAATACCGAGATCACAGACGAAGGCATTCTGCATCTTGGCCGGCTGACCGAACTTCGATCGCTCGTGCTGAACAATACCCCCGCGACGGACGCCGCCCTTCGCAGCCTCAAGCCGCTCCGCCGTCTCGAGGCGCTGGAGCTTTACAGAACCAAAGTCACGGATGACGGGATGGCGATTGTTGCGGGCTTCGCGGATCTGAATCGCCTGGATCTGCAGGGAACGGCCGTCACGAAGAAAGGCCTGAACGCACTTGGCAATCTCAAGAAACTCAAGCATTTCCTCAAACCAGGCGACTAGCCGAGATCTGTTCCAGGCGAATTTCGAAACACACCGTTGAGATCAATGCGAGGTATCAGAACTGGGTTAGTCCCCGAGGGACTCTCCGTCGGTTGCCGGGTTCCGTAAACTATCTCATCTCGCGAACCTTCGCCCGGACGCCGACGTACGAGTTGCAGGTGGACCTCACCGACGAGTTTGTCGCCGAGTTGACAGACGAGGAGATCCTCGACCGCATTCGCGGCGGCGAACTCGAATCGTTCGGGGATCTCGTGCGCCGCTACGAGCGGGAACTGTACGGGTATCTCCGGCGATTTCTCGGTCACGATGACCTGGCGGCGGACGTGTTCCAGAACACGTTCGTGCAGGTCTTCACGAAGATCGACAAGTACGAGTCGGGTCGGCCCGCCCGGCCCTGGCTGTACGCGATCGCGACCAACCAGGCGATCGACGCGCTTCGCCGCCGCGGTCGCAGGCCCGACACCAAGGGGGACGCGGCCTCTGGTGGGAGCGATCCGAGTGAGGAATCGCGACCGCTGGCGGAGGCGACGCCGGACACGACTCCGGGCCCTCCGGAACAGGTGTCGGCGGCCGAGACCCGTGAACTGGTGCGGTCGGCGGTGGCCAGTCTGCCGGAAACCTTCCGGGATGTCATCGCCCTGACCTATTTCCAGGGAATGAAGTATCAGGAAGTGGCCGACACGCTCGGAATCCCGCTGGGAACGGTGAAATCCCGCCTGCACGCCGCCCTCGCCAAGCTCGCCGAGACCTGGCAGGGGCCGCACCCGTTCCCCGAAACTTCTAGCTGACCGGAACCCGCCATGGACGAAACTCTTCTCCAATTTGCCCTCGGAGAACTGCCCGCGGAGGAACTCGAGGGCGTCCGCCGGCGTCTGGACTCGAACCCGTCCGAGGCCGCCCAGATCGAGCGAATTCGCCTGGTTCTGGGAGTTCTTGAAGAAGTCCGGGCGACCTCATCGCAACCACCAGCCAATTTGGTGCAGGAAACCATCGCCCGTGTCGCAGGTGCGGTCGTGGCGGCTCCGCGTCCGGTCATCCGGCGACCCGCTCCGCCCACGCTGCCGATGACGCCACGTCGGACTCCGCCGGAAGGGCATCCGGTCCCGCGTTCTCGCCCGAGCGGTCCTGTGATTTTCTCCTGGCGGTGGGCCGACGTCACCGTCGCTGCCGGGATCGGTCTGCTCGCCGTCGGAATCACCCTCACCGCGATCGGTCGGATCCGGCAGGAAAACCAGCTTCTCGCGTGCCAGAAGCAGATGCAAGAACTCCACGTCGCCCTGACCCACCACGCTGACGCCAGCGACGGCCGATTCCCACAGGTGGGGATCGGAGAAGTGCCCTCTGCGGGGAAATTCGTGATCCCGCTCGCCCGCACTGGCAACCTCTCAAAGGACCTGCTGGCCGTCTGCCCTGCGGCGGACCCGGACGATGCCAGTCTGGTCGAGGTTCCACGGGGGGACGACTGGAAAGTGACCCGGGTCGGCTACACCTACAACCTCGGCTATCGCGGTGGCGATGGCACACTGCTGGGAATCCGACGGGGGGAGAAAAACGGCGACTCGACGCCGGTTGCGGCCGACATGCCGTCACGGGAAGCCAGCCCGATGGACGGCCCGGTTTCTCCCCATCCCCGTGGGCAGAACGTCCTCTACCTCGATGGTTCGGTCCGGTTTTGCACGTCCGGGAAAGCCGGCGTAAACGGGGACGACATCTACCGCAACGATGCCGGAGTCGTGCACGCCGGGCTTCGACCAGAGGATGCCACACTGGGCCGACCCGGCGATGTCCCCTAATGACTCGAAGCCGCGGAAGTCCGCGGCTTCGACACGTCCAATCACGTTCCGTTTCTCACTTCCGTGTCCGGGCCAGCGAGAGGTAAAGCTTCGCGAGGTGGGACCAGCCCGTATCCTCCGGGAGTTCCGCGGTCGCATCGGTGAGGAACTTGAGCGCTTCCTTCGCCCGACCCAGAAACAGCAGAGCCATCCCTCGGTTGAAATTCGTCACGGCGCCGGCTGGCATCGATTCCCAGGCGGCGAGGGCTTCCTCGCATCGGCCGCTGGCCCACAAAATCGCGGCGTGCTGATTCTGGGCGACGGCGGCGAACTCGTCACCGCCGCGCTGCATCGCAGTGGCCAGAGCCGCGGCCGCGTCGGCGGCATCTCCGACGTTGACCGCCAGCCCGGCTGCGAGCAGAGCGTCGGCCGGGAAAGATCCTCGTGCGACCTTCCGCACCCAGCCCCGCAGACTCACAAAGCCGGCCGCCGGCGTGGCCATCCCAGACGGTTGGAACCGCGTCAGGTCGGTCGTTCCGAGCAGCGGGTGGAATTCCCGGACACGCTGCGGGAAGAACCCGACCGCGAGCGGAACTGCAAACGCGGTCGGCAGAACGGCCGCGTAAGCGGCCCATTCCGGCGGCGGAAGCGGAAGATCTTCCGAATTCGAGAGCATCCGCAGCGCGGTGGTCGCCTCGCCCCAGCAGACCCGAGCCTCGACCCGGAACCCGGCCACGACTTCGTGCGGTTCGACGTCGCCGTCCAGATCCGCATCCTCAAGCCCGGCAGAGCTTTGGCGAGCCAGGAATCGGGCGGTGAGTTCTTCGAGTTTCGGTGGGTGGCTGGCCGGCGTCATCTTCGGGTCCTCAGAAGCGGCGGATACTTCTGACCTGGGACGCGGACTGCGACCAGGCTTGCGCCGGAAAATGAGCCGACGTCTCCGGGATGGAGACGTCGGGCGAATTTCCGGAAGTTCTTGCCTGGACTACTCTTTCTTCGGTTCCGGCATCGGCGGAGCCGGGGGCGTCAGCGGATTCGGATACTTGGGAACCAGCGTGCCAATCTCGTTTTTCGTTCCGAGGAGCACCTGTTGGAGCACAAGCAGTTTCCCCTTCAAATCCCCCACCTTCTCCATTTCCGCGGCTGGGGGAAGGGCGTCAAGCATGTTCTTCGGAATCAGTTTCCCATTCGCCTGGATGTGGAGGAGGGCCCGGTCGGCGGCGCGGAAACGAATCTCCGCCGGCCGCATCACGCTTAGTGCGACGTTGAGGAGGTCCTGTTGCGCTTCCGCCGTCGGGATTCGCGACAGGGCATCGATCGCGGGCTCGGCGAGCTCGTCTTCCCGCATCGCCGTCTTCAGCGCGGGCTCGGCCGGTCGGACGTCGTAGCCGGGGATTTCGTTCAAGGCGAGACGGCGGAGCCACTCGACGGCGTATTTCGCGGCGAGTCGCTTCTCACCGGGGTCGCGGGGCATCATGCCCGGTTCCTGGAACGACGCTTTGACATCGTCCTCGAACCCGATCAGGCTGTACGGTTCCGGGACCACCGTCATTCCCTTCCGATTCCCGACCAGCCGGGTGAGCTTCGCTTCGAGAATCGGATCGCGGGAGGTATTGGGGGGGAGTGCCAGCGAGTCCGGTGGGATCCGCTTCCGCAGTTCTTCGAGCTTGGCGAGCCGTTCCGCCCCCAGGCTGACCTGGATTTCCTCGATGAGGCGGACGATTCCGTCGGTGTTGACCCGTTGTGGGGCCTCGGAAAGCTCCGGTCGAGATTTGACGATGCTGGTGATCGCCTGGAATCGCCGGACTGTGTCCGGGGCCGATTGCGGCGTGATCAGGTACTCCGCCATGATCGCGGCCCAGGTAAACTGCGGCAGCCGGAGGTTGAGGCGGTCTTCCATCGCCTTTGTCGTCGGCAGGTTGGCGGCGTCCACGATCCGCTTCAGCCGGGCGAGTCGGGACTCGTAGATCCGGGCGAAGTCGCGGTCACGGGTCGCAGTGATGTCCCGGCGAGCCTTCTCGATGTCGTCCGGCGGAGGCCGGGTCGGGTCGATGGCGAACGGGGTGGTGACGGTCGGCTCCTCGGTGTCGGTGATCGCCACCAGTCCCGCGAGCCGCAGAAGCATCTGGTCGAGCGGGACGGGGATCACCTTGTCCGTCGAGGCGACCACCAGGATCGGCCGGCGGGCGATGTTCGCGTCGGCGTGGAGTTGCGAGAGGACATCGCCGAGTTCCGGGTTCGCCAGGTGTCGGTCGATCACAATCAGGTCGAAGTCGGAGGCCCGGTTGACCCGGCGGAGGAGATCCCGGCCGGAGGCAAACCGTTCCGTCACGAATCCGAGCTGGCCGAGGTATTTGCTCAATCGGGCGCCGCGGATGTCGACGGGGTCGACGACCAGGGCCCGGCCGGTGTTGGTGGTGCCGGCAGCGGGAGGTTCGGCACCGGCGGAACGTTTCAAAATCTCCACGACCCGGGCTTGTTTTCCGTGCTGGGCCGGCCCGGGAACCCGGAGCAGGCCGATCGCCGCCACCAGTTGCACCCGCGGTTCCGGGTAATCGAGTGCCTTCACCAAAACCGCGGGTTTCTCGACCTTCTTCCCGTCCGGAAGGTCGATCACGGTCGGGTTGACGGCGAGTTTCTCGGCCCGATCTGCGAGCCCCTGAGCGAGGGCGAAGACGAGGGCCGTGTTTTGCGCTCGCATCGCCTGGTCGAGGAGACGGATCAGCATCTCGGAGGGTGCGGCGGCGAGAAGCTGGTAGGCGGCCGGCTCGGACTTTGACAGAACTCCGAACTTGCAACGTTCCACCGCCCGCTCGGAGGCGAATGTCAGGAAGAGTTCCTGGGATGCAAGGTCATCCGGATCGCGTTCCAGGGACCAGCGGAGGTAGCGGTAGCCGTAAAATTCCTCGGCCTGGGCCCTGGAGGTGACCACCGGGGCGACGTTCATCTTGGCCGGGTCCCACACCCAGACGGTGACCTTGTTCGCCACCGCGTCGAGGGTTTTGAACTGGGCCTTCTTCTCGGTGAAGGGCTTGGCGAGGTTGTAAAGTTCGACGTCCGCGGGGCGTTTCTCGATCGGGCCGACCAGGGATCGCAGCAGGATGGCGGCGTCGGTTTTGACGTTCGGCATCGCGTCGGCGGAAGCGTAGTACCACAGCCAGGGGCGGGGGTCGGACTCGGCGGAGTTCGTGAGGGAAAGCACGTCCGACCGGGCCACAATTGCGGCGAGGACGGGCGGCTTCATCTCGTCCGGCATTCCTTCGAGGGACGCCAGGAACCCGGGGACGATTTCCGGCCCGAGTTTGCGGATCGCCCCGAGAATCCCGGAGCGGAGCGTGAGGTCCGAGGAACTTCGGAGGATCTCCACCATCGGGGCGACGACCGCGTCGCCGCTCGGGTAGAGTTGCTGCTCGGCGTAGATTCGCTCCTCGGTGGTGGCCCCGAGATTGCGGATAAACTTCGCGATCCGGGCGGGGTCGCGGTACAGTTTCACCCGCGCTTCCCGGTCCTTCGCGATGATGTCATCGACGACCTTGAGGTAATCCGCGTTCGCCTTCGGGTCTTCCGACCACCGCTGGACGAGCTTGAGTTTCTCGAACACGGTCACGCCGAAGCGGGCTTCGATGTCGAGGAGGTCCTTGTCGGAGGGGTTGTTGGCGAGGAACTCTTTGAGGTATTCGCCGGCGATGTCGAAGCGGCCCTCGAGGATGAGGTCGCGGGCGGTTCGGAACCGTTCGAGCTGGGTGAGCGGTTTGGGCGGAGCCTGGGCGACGACGGTCGGGGCTGTGAGGCAGCACCCAAGGAGTGCGAACCCGAGGGTCGCGATTCGGAGTCTCACCGGGTCATCCTCCCAGAGTCGTTCGAGCGTAGACGGGCCCCGGCCGGGGCGCACCCGACCGGCGGTTCTAGTTCGATTGTGAACACCGACCTCACCGGACGCAACTTTCTTCGCACGCCGTCAGGTCGGTGAAGGTCTCCCGGCGACGGATCAGGCGGTGCGTACCGCCTGTGACGAGAACTTCGGCGGCACGGAGTCGGCTGTTGTAGTTGGACGACATGGCCATGCCGTACGCGCCGGCGGAGAACGTCGCCAGCAAATCCCCGCGGTGCAATGCCGGCAGGTTCCGCGCTTTCGCCAGAAAGTCCCCGGATTCACAGACCGGGCCCACCACGTCTTGCGGAATCGTCCCCGGAATCGCCGACTCGTAATCTTCCGGCGGCGTCGGCAGACCCGCGGCGGGGGAAACCGGCCAGATCCGGTGGAACGAGTCGTAAAGCGTCGGCCGAATCAGGTCGTTCATCGCCGCGTCCTGGATGACGTAGTGCTTGCCCCCGGTTTCCTTGTTGAAGATGACCCGGCTCACGAGGACTCCCGCGTTCCCGACGATGAACCGCCCCGGTTCCAGCACCAGCCGGCACTTCGCCTCCGCCACCGCGGGCAGAATCACGTCGGCGAATGCGCTCGCCGGCAGGGCTTCCTGCTTCCGGTAGTGGATCCCGAACCCGCCGCCCATGTTGAGGTACGCGATCGGGTGCCCCTGTTTCCGCAGTTCTGCGATCAGATGCAACCCCTTCGCCGCCCCTTGCTGGTACGGCTCCGCCTTGAGGATCGGCGAGCCGAGGTGCATGTGCAAGCCGACGATTTCGAGCCCCGGATGGCCGACCGCTCTCTGGGCGACTTCGAGAACCGTCTCGATGTCGAGTCCGAATTTGACGCCTTTGACGCTTGTGTCGGTTTTCGCGTGTGTTTTCGGCGGCAGGTCCGGGTTCACCCGCAACGCGACCGGAGCCTTGCGGCCCATGCTCTGGGCGACGGCTCCGAGGGCGAAGAGTTCCTCCTCGGATTCTACGTTGAAGAGGAAGACGTTGTTCTCCAGCCCGTACCGCATTTCCGCGTCGGTTTTGCCGACACCGGCGAAAACGATCTTTGCCCCGTTGCTGCCGGCCCGGAGGGCGCGGTAGAGTTCGCCGCCGGAAGTGACATCGAAGCCGGAGCCGTGCTCGGCCATGAGCTTGCAGATGCTGAGGTTTCCGTTGGTTTTGACGCTGTAGCAGATGATCGGATCAGCGGGCGCGAATGCTGTTTGCAGTTCCCCGAGGTGCCGTAGCAGCGTCGCCTGGCTGTAGACGAAAAGCGGCGTTCCGTATTCCGCCGCCAGGTCGGGGATGGGAATGTCTTCGCAGTGCAGCACACCGCCGCGATACGTGAAGTGATCCATGGTCAGAATGTTCTCGAGGAGTGATCGACACGTCCGAGCGTGATGATACAGCTCCCGAGACTTCGGCACACGGGTCTTGCGCGTCCGCGAATCCGGTCACTTCTGCAGTTGCAGCCAGGTGGTCAGGACGTTGGCGACCTCGGCCATCTGCTTCGGCGAGATCTTGTCCGGCGTATCCGAGAGCTTGTGCCAGTGTTCGTAGTCGAAGTCGATGATGTCGACGGCGGGTATTCCGGCGGCGATCAGGGCGATGTGGTCGTCGGAAACGGCGGCGGCGCGGATGAAGCCACGCTCGAACTTGAAGGATTTCGCCCCGACTTTCTCGGCGACCCCCCAGATCTGCTCGATCAACCCCGGCGCGGCGGCCCACGAGTTCCCCTCCACCGCGAGCCGGGCGTCGGCGTGGGCGAATAGGTCCAGCAGAATCGCCGCCTCGTAGCGGTACGGAAGCTTGGCGCGGTCCCGGACGTAGTCGCGGCCAAAGTGCTCGGAACCGAAGAAGTACTTGTCCCCCTGCTCGAAGACGTACTCCTCACCGTCGAAGAGAACGAAGTCGACGCCGAGCTTGGTCGGGAACTCCTTCATGTGGTGGGCGAGTTCCATCAGGAAGGCAACGCCGGAGGTGCCGTCGTTGGCGGAGGGGAAGGGTTTGCCCCAGTTCTTCCGCTCGTCTTCGCTGGCGAACGGGCGGGTGTCGTAGTGGGCGCAGAAGATCACGCGGGATTTCGCATCGGGGTTCCAGGAGGCGATGAGGTTGACCATCCCGACGGCGGCCCGGCCCCGTTGCTTGGCCTGGAACTCCTGCCGGCTAACTTTCGCGCCGTGCCCCTCGAAGTGCTTGGTGAGGAGTTTCTGCTGGGCGGTCATCGCCTCGGAGCCGCTGACGCGGGGGCCGAGTTCGCAGAGGGATTTGAGGTACTTCACGGAGCGGTCGCCGTCGAAGGGAATGGCCTTCACGTCGAGCCCTTTAGGAAGGCGGTCCTCGGCGAACTTCGGAGCCGGGGGTGCGGCGGTGGCGGGTGTCGCCTCCCAGCGGAGGAACCCGACGCCGGCCAGTTCCACAATGGCGATGCCGACCAGAAGTACGCCCGCCGCCGTGATCAGTCCCGTCGTGCGTGACATGTCGGCTCCCCTTCCAGGTCCGTCAGACTTCGCGAAACCGTGCGAATCGTGTGCATCTTACCCCGTCGAATCCGCGAAAAATAGCCGACCCGGCCGCGGTTTCCTCTCGACACCCGACTTCGCCGACGCTATCTGGCGTCCCTCTCGTTCGGGCTCGGTACCGATCTGGAACCCAAGCGGTTGGGGAACCGCGACGGATCCCGTTTCCGGTGGAATCGCTTGCTCTCGGGGAACCGGGGGAAGCGGTCAAATCGGCGGCAAGAGCGGTATCGAGGGCGATTGGGAAGCAGGGGCCGACCGCGGAAGATTTGTGGGTTTCGTTGAAGCCCACCCGATTCGCGGCCGATTGTTCTACAGCGGGTGCCGGACCGTCTCGGTCCACACCCCGGGGGAAATCGCGAGCGACATTCCCGCCGATTGTGATGGGCGAGCATCGACACGCCGGGGAGCATCCTCGGATTTCGGTGATTTCGCACCACAACGGTTGCAGGTCCACGGGGGACCTCGACTGCGAGTCGCGCCACACCCGGTTTACCGGGAACGGAACGCGATCTCGCTGCGAGATTCGGACCGCAGGAAGCGCCGCTCCGCGATTGTCAGGGAGGATTGCAGCAATGGTGACACGAGCCGACGTCGACATGTCGCAGATCTGGAAGGACTATCGGGCTCACCCGACCCTGGATCTGCGGAACCGGCTGGTCGAGCACTACCTCCCGCTCGTGAAGTACAACGCCGAGCGGATCTGGGCTCGCCTCCCGGATGGCGTCGAGCTCGACGACCTCATCTCCGCGGGCGTCTTCGGACTCCTCGACGCCATCGAGGCGTTTGACCTCGAACGGGGAGTGAAATTCGAGACCTACTGCGTTCCCCGCATCCGCGGTGCGATGCTCGACGAACTTCGCACCATGGACTGGGTCCCCCGTCTGGTGCGGTCGAAGCAATCCAAGATGGATGCGGCGGCCAAGGCGCTCGAAACGGCCCTCGGCCGCAAACCGACGCACGCGGAACTCGCCGAGAAACTCGGCGTCCCGATGGAGCAGATCGAGGCCTACGTCGCCGAGGCGAGTGCCGTCAACCTCGTGAGCCTCAACAAGAAGTGGTACGAAACCGACAGCTACAAGGACGTCCGCGAGATCGACATCCTCGAGGACAAGAAGTCCGAGGATCCGACGAGCCGGCTCCAGAACCGCGACCTGATGCGGCTCGTCACTCGCGGGCTCAACCGGAACGAGCGGCTGATCGTGATTCTGTACTACTACGAAGAAATGACGATGAAGGAAATCGGGGCGACGCTCAACCTGAGCGAGTCCCGCGTCAGCCAGATGCACAGCAGCATCGTCGCCCGATTGCAGGCCCAACTCGCGAAACGGAAGCCCGAATTTAGCAACTGACCGGGCAGGCCATCGGATCCTTCCACGCGGCGCCTTGTGCGCCGCGTTTGCGTTTCTTCCGGGTGATTCTGCCCACTCCGGGAAGCATCTCGACGTCCGGCTTGTATGCTGTCACGAGATTCTCCCCCGTGCGAGACCGGCCGAGATGGACAACCTGCCCCCACGGCCCGATCCAGACCTGATTTCCCTCGTGATTCCGGCCTGCAACGAGCGGGAAAGCCTCCCGATTCTCTTCAACGAAATCACCGACGCTTTCGCGAAGCTCGGCAAACCCTGCGAGATCATCTTCATCGATGACGGCAGCACCGATGGGACATGGGATGTCATTCGCGAGTTGGCCGGGAAAGATGCCCGGATTCGCGGGCTGCGGTTCCGCCGGAACTTCGGCAAGGCGGCAGCCCTGGAAGCGGGATTCCGCGAAGCCCGCGGGGCGACCGTCTTCACCCTCGACGCGGACCTGCAGGACGACCCCGCCGAGATCCCGCGGTTCCTCGAAGCGCTGGCGAGCGGCTACGACGTCGTCACGGGGTGGAAGAAGATCCGGCACGATCCGTGGCACAAGGTGATGCCGAGCCGGTTGTTCAACCTCGTCGTCAGTCGGGTCACCGGGGTCAGCCTGCACGACCACAACTGCGGCTTCAAGGCGTACCGGGCCGAGGTGCTCCGGGAACTGCGGCTTTACGGCGAACTCCACCGCTTCGTACCCGTGCTCGCGGCCGAGCGCGGGTTCCGGACCGGCGAGTTGATCATCAACCACCGGAAGCGGAAGTTCGGATACTCGAAGTTCGGCGTGCGCCGGTTCGTCAAGGGATTCCTGGACCTGATTTCGGTGCAGTTCCTGACGACATTCGGGCAGCGGCCGCAGCACTTCCTCGGAACTCTGGGCCTCGTGCCGATTTCGCTTGGGATCATCGGACTTGCGGTGCTCGCGATCAACATCTTCGTCCGGTTCTTCTTCGAAGTCGGGCTCGAACCACTTGGCCAGATTCTGACGGTGGTCGGGTGTGTGGGGTTGCTGCTGTTCGGGTCGCAGTTGTTGATCGCGGGTTTGCTCGCGGAACTGATCGTCGACCGCGGGCCGGCGGACGAGCTTCCTTACAGCATCGCGGAGAAGACGGCGAGTTCCTGACCTTCCCGGAATCGGAATGGGCCATGACGCGAGTTGACGCCACCGCCGAGGTTCGCCGGGCGTTCTACCTGCTGCTCGGGGCGGCGACGCTGGGGATCGCCACCGCGAAGATTGTAGGTTCGGAAAACGTTTTTGAACCGAGCCGGTACAAGCCGGGGGCGGGAAGTTTCGGGGCTGACCGCGATCCGGAGCTCGTGCCTACGCGGGTGTGGCCGACATTCCGGCCGGAACCGACGCCCATGTTCTCGTCCAACGACCGCTCCCGCTGGGCGACGATCCGGGCGCTGGTCGACGACGGAACCTACGTCATCGGCCAACGCGAGAACCACACCGCCATCACCGGCTACCGCGACACCGGGATCATCTTCGAGCCGGACTACCAGTCGCTCGACAAGGTCATGGACCCGGCAACGGGGCGGTTCTATTCCAGCAAACCGCCGTTGATGCCAACGCTGCTCGCGGGGGAATACTGGGTTTTGAAGCAGTTCCTGGGCTGGTCGATCGTGCACGATCGCTGGAACGTCATGGCGACGATTCTGGTCACGGTCAACGTGTTGCCCTTCGCCGTGTATCTGCTGCTGCTTGCGAAATTGCTGGAAATCCACGGGACGACGGATTTCGGCCGGCTGCTGGGGTTCGCGACGGCGTGTCTGGGGAGCTACCTGATCACGTTCTCGGGGACGCTCAACAACCACTCCCCGGCGGCGTTTTGCATCGTGTTCGCGATCTACCCGCTGTTGCGCAATCGGGAAGTCGGGCTCGGCGGGTGGCTCGTGTCCGGGTTCTTCGCGGGGTTGGCGATGGCCCTGGAACTGCCGGCGGCGGCGTTTCTGGCGGGGATTTTCGTGCCGACTCTGCTGGTCCGGCCGCGGGGTGCGGTCGCGTTGGCAGTCGGAGCGGCCATCCCACTGGCAGCACTGATCGCCTGCAATTTCGCGGCGATGGGGACGTGGAAGCCCGCCTACGGCGAGTTCGGCGGGCCCTGGTACAACTTCCCCGGCAGCCACTGGGCGAAGCTGGGCACGCCCGGAATCGACTTTGCCCACCAATCGAAACTGGTTTATGCTTTCCACCTGCTCCTCGGGCATCACGGGTGGTTCAGCCTGACCCCGGTGTGGATTCTGGCGGCGGTGGGTTTGGGAAAGTTGGCCCGGGACGGGAAGCGGGATGTCAACGCGGTGCTGGGGCGTGGGACGTTCGCGGGGCCGTTGTGGACTCTGCCGTTGCTCGCGGCGGTGACCGTGTCGGTGTCGGTGGTCGTTTTCGCGTTCTACGTGTGGAAGACCAACAACTACGGCGGGTCGACGTCGGGGCCGCGGTGGCTGTTCTGGCTGACGCCGCTCTGGATTCTCGGGCTCGTCCGGTGCGGGGATGGCCTTGCGCGATCGGCGACGGGACGGGTGCTCGCCGCGTTTCTGCTAGGATTCTCGGCGATGTCGGCGTTCTACCCTGCGTGGAACCCCTGGCGAAGCCCGTGGATTCTGCAGTGGTTCGAGATCCAGGGCTGGGTGCGGTACTGACGGACATGAGCCGAGCCAGCCGGGGCATCGTGAGATACACTGGCTGGCTCGGATGGATCGGCTCGGAGGACCTACTTCAAATCCCAGGCAAGCTCCATGCTCGGGCCTTCGAGGTTGGCCTGGAAATTGGCCGTCCGTGGGTCGGCGTAGCGGGCGGGGATCGGGAACCACGCCCCTTTCGGCGGTTTCGCCACTGGCACGATTCCGAGCTTGGCCTCGCGTTCCGCAAGCTCGGCTTTCATTTCCGCCGTCATCGAGCGCTGGAAATAAGGGTCCGGACTGACGATGCCGAAACTCGCCGGGCCGGGGGGCAACTTCTCGAAGTGGAACGACCCGTCCGGTTGGATGGTGGCGTAGTGCGTCATCTGGTCCGAGGCGATGGCGTTGACGGTGCCCCAGATCACGGGTTTGCCCCGGAATCGGACCTTTCCGCTGACCTCGACCGGCGGCTGTCCCTGACATCCGACGGCGAGGATCCCCGCGAACCCTACGAGAAACCCGGCGAACTGTTTCCGTCTCATGTCCGGCTCCTCAGTTAGGGATTGTCGTTGATGATTTCGCCACCCGCGATGGTCGCCATGTCCTGGATGGTGGTTGCCCCGGCAGTGAAGGGGAAGAAGCGGACGCTTCCGTCGGCCCGGAGCCAGTTCCCGCCGCTGGCGTGGGGGCTGTTGAAGCGTTCCTGCGTGCAGAGGTCGGCGGAGTCGAAGGGTTCGAACCGGCCGGGCAGTTTCGCGATGCACGCCCCGCTGACGCCGGTTTCCGCCCCGCCCATGTAGTTCATGTTCGGGAAGCCCAGGGCGGTGTCGTAGTCGAGGAGGGCCCACGACATGGAGCCAACTGTGGAGTGGCGTTCGCCGACGGCAACCGTGTTGCTGAGCCCATCGGTGATGTCGGTCGCCCGGACGCGGGTCGGTTTGATGGAGTTGTCGAAGGGGGTTTTCACGGGGAAAAATCCCGTTGTGGCGTTGGCTCCGGGTACGCTCTCGTCGGTGCCGGTGACACCGGCGTAGGAGGCGGGATAGCGGGTTCCCTGCGGAGCGAGGGCCGACGGGCAGCGGTAGATGTCGACCTTGGTTTCCTTCAGGGTGTTGTAACCCGCAGCAATGTCGCCCGGCGTGGTCTTGCCGCCGACGAGGGAGAAAGTGTTCTCTTGCTCGATGTAGGGCAGGATCCGGACCATCCAGCCGCCGATGGTGTCGGGGGTGATCGGGGGTTGATCGATGGTCGCGGGAATGTAGGGGTTGAAGAGGACGTTCTGATTCCCGGCCATGCTTTCGCTGCCGACCAGACCGGTCGGGAACACGGGGCGGGCGTAAGGATATCGCAGGTTTGCGTCGTGGTAGTTGTGCAGGGCGAGGCCGATCTGCTTGAGATTATTCTGACACTTCGCCCGGGCGGCGGCTTCGCGAACCTTCTGCACCGCCGGAAGAAGCAAGCCGATCAGGATCGCGACAATCGCGATGACAACGAGGAGCTCGATCAGGGTAAATCCCCGCCGGGCGTGGTCACGGAACTTGTCCATCGTAAGCCTCTGGGAATTTTGGGCAACGATAACCAAGCATCGGACGGGGAGAACGCTCGATGCGCCATCACACCGACTCTCATGCCCGCGTGGAAGGGGGAATGAGGGTGTCTGTCGTGTCTTTCAAATGCTCCAACATTGCCGACCGGGTGGCATCCGGATCGCCGGCAACCAGGGCGGCAAAAATTGCGTCGTGCTCCCGCATATCGGTTGCACGTTTCCGGCTCACCTTGTCCGACCAGCTCACTGGTTGACGCTCCACCAGCACGCACCGAAGAAGTTCGATGAGATGCTTCAGGATCGCGTAAAGCACCTGATTTCCGGCGATTTTCGCGATCCCCAGGTGGAACGCCTCGTTGTGTCGGATGTAGGCGTGGTAATCCTTGATGTCCGCGTACATCGCCTGCAGCGACTCCCGGACCGGAACCAGGTCCGCCAGTCGGCGACGGGTCGCGGCCGTCACCGCCATCTCGACCTCGATCACCCGCCGGGCTTCCAGGGCGTCGAGCAGATTCACATCCACGGGGGAGAGGGACCGTGGAAGGGCCTTGGCGAACGCACCCGCCAGGCTGGAAAAATCGAGCGACCTGACATAGGCGCCGGATCGCGGCCGGACCGTCACAAATCCGATCGTCTGGGCCTGCAACAACGCATCCCGGACGGCATGCGGCGGCAGATCCAGCGCCACCGCCAACTCCTTGATGGGCGGTAGCCGATCCCCGATCTGGTATTTACCGCGGGCGATCAGATCCAGGAGCAAATCGACCGCGGACTCGACAACGGTAGAAGCGGGCATAATTGTGATCGATGAGCGAGCCAAACTGATCAATCACACCGTACCTCCTTCACGATCTGTCGTCAATGACAAATTCGTGAGCTTCGATCCGATTTCTCATTTTGCCGGGACCCGCAAGCCATCACTGTGCCGGCGACACCAGGTTTCGAGTTGCCACGGTGCGTAGAATTCGCCGACTCTCGAACAAGGTTTCACCTCACCAAGAGGGATGGCCCATGTCCCGGTTCTGGCAGAACTTCATCACCAACGGCGGAGTTTCGGATCCCGACGAGTCGCCGATTTCCCGGCCGATCCCGTCGGAAGCGGAGGCACTCGACGCGTTCTCGAACGTCGTCGTCACCGTCGCGGAGCGGTTGCGGCCGGCAGTGGTCAACCTCCGCGTGGGCGGCGAGGATCGCGGCGGGTCAGGGTCAGGCGTGCTCATCGCGGGCGACGGTTTCTTGCTCACCAACCACCACGTTGTCGAACGAGCCCGGTCCGTGCGGGTTCGTCTCCACGACGGGACGGAACTGATCGGCCGGGTCGTCGGTGCCGACCCCTGGACAGATCTTGCCGTCGTGCAGGCGGACGGGTCCGGCCTGCCGTTCGCGGACCTCGGCGACTCAGGAGCCCTGAGGGTGGGCCAACTTGTGGTGGCGATCGGCAGCCCGCTCGGGTTCGAGTCCACCGTTACCGCTGGGGTTGTGAGTGCACTCGGGCGAACTCTGCGAAGCGTTTCTGGGCACGTCGTCGACAACGTGATCCAGACCGACGCGGCCCTCAATCCGGGAAACAGCGGCGGTCCGCTGGTCGACAGCCGAGGGCGGGTGATCGGCATCAACACCGCCGTGATCCAGCCTGCCCAGGGGATTTGCTTTGCGGTCCCGGTCAACACGGCGAAAACGATCCTTCCCCAGTTGATGTCGCGTGGCCGGGTGGTTCGCGGCTACCTGGGGTTGCACGCCCGGCAGGTGCCGATCGCGCCGGAACTGGCCCGGAAGTTCGACCTGACACAGAAGACCGGCGTCGAGATCCAGCTTCTCGAAGAAGATGGCCCCGCGGAATCGGCCGGGCTCTGGATCGAGGACGTGATCATCGGCTATGCCGGGAAACCGGTCGCGTCCGTCGACGACCTGCACCGCTCGCTGACGCACCTGCCGGTGGGGGAATCGCAGATCGTCGAGCTTCTTCGCGATGGAAAGCGGATCACCCGGCGAGTGGTCGCAGTGGAGTACCAGACCCGGTGAGGAAACCGGGGACGTCGACTGGAAATCCCGTCGTTTCGCCGAGAACCGGAAAAACTCCGGCCGAGTTCTTCGTTGGCGGCGAGGGGAAAAGCGAATAGGATCACGACATCCGGTTTGCTCCTTTCCCCCACGGAGATTTTCCATGCGGACCCTCGTCGCGTCGGCTCTGATGGTGCTGCTCGCCATCTCGTCCCAGATCGGTGCGGAACCCCCGAAGGACGCCCCGAAAGACACCAAGGCAGCCGAGACAACCCGGAAGATTCTCAACAACACGAAGATCACCGTCGATTTCAAGAACGCCCTTCTCCGCGATTCCCTGGATGAGCTCGCCGCCGAGGTCCGCCTGAAGAAGGCCGGAAAGATCAAGTTCACCAACGCGAAGGGCGTCTCCATGAACGCCCGGTTCAATTACTCCGGCAAGGACGTGACGGTGGCCGAGGCCCTTGCCGGGATGCTCGGACCAATCGATCGCGGCTACTACGTCGTCTCCAAGGAGAAGGACAAGGAAGACGGCTACATCATGATCACCAGCGGCAAGGAACGCGGCTACCCGATCCCCGAGAAGAAGTGACACGGCCCATCTCGACGCTCCTCTCGCGAATCCGGGAGGAGCATTCCCGATGATTCTCGTCGACCTGCTCTACCTCCTCGTGGCCGCGGTGCTGTCGCCGTGGCTTCTCTGGCGTGCGCTCGCCACGGGGCGATACCGCCAGGAAATGACCGGGAAACTGCTCGGAAGCGGGGGAATCGCCAACCCTTCCGGCCGACCCGTCGCCTGGTTCCACGGGGTCAGCGTCGGGGAAATCCACCTCCTCGCGACCCTCGTTTCCGCGTTCCGCCAGCGTCATCCGGACTGGCTCATCGTCGTTTCCAGCACCACCGACACCGGCCTGACCGAGGCTCGCAACCGATTCCGCGATGGCCAGGTGATCGCGTTTCCCCTCGACTTTTCCTGGTCCGTCAACCGCACGCTCGATGCCGTGAACCCGACGGTGATTGTGCTGGCAGAAAGCGAACTCTGGCCGAACTTCCTCGCCTCCGCGGCCCGTCGCCGGATCACCGTTGTGGTCGCGAATGCCCGGGTGAGCCCCCGAACCTTTTCGCGAATGCGACGGCTCCGCAGGCTGGTCGATCCCCTGCTCCTCCGGCCTGTCTCGGCGTTCGCGGCTCAGACGGAGGAGACCGCGGAGCGATTGCGACAACTCGGTGTCACTGCCGATCGCGTCGTTGTCACCGGCTCGGTGAAGTACGACGGGGCGACGGCCGCGGCCAGCGGAACCGCAATGGCGACCATGCTGGGACTCCCCCCGGATACTCGCGTCTGGGTCGCCGGCAGCACCCACGCACCAGAAGAATCGATCGTCCTCGATGTCTTCGCCCGGCTCCGATCGCAATTCCCCGATCTCCGGCTGATCCTGGTTCCCCGCCACCCCGACCGCTTCGGGGAAGTCGCGAAACTCGTCGAGGGAAGCGGGCTGTCGAACGTGCGGTGGTCCACGATCACGACTCCACTTCCGCGGGCCCCGGCAGTGATTCTGCTCGATACGATCGGCAAACTCGGCGAGGCGTGGGCTCTCGCGGACGTCGGCTTTACCGGAGGCAGCCTCGACGGCCATCGCGGCGGGCAGAGCATGATCGAACCCGCGGGGTACGGTGTGCCCGTCTGTTTCGGCCCGCACATCTGGAACTTCCGCGATGCCGCCCGGCTGCTGGTGGAAGTCGGCGGTGCCCGGATAGTGCGCGATGCGAAGGAACTGGAACGAGAAACCGCCGGCATCCTGGCCGACGGCTCGGTGCGAACCCAGATGGGGACGGCCGCCCGTGAACTCGTCCGGGCCCAGCAGGGGGCCACGATCCGGACCCTCGATCTGATCGACAAGCTGCTTGCGAGTTCCCACCCATCTCCGCTTGTGGCCGACCGCCCGACGGCCAACTAGCATACTCCGCCCACACCCTGCTCACATTCCGAACAGGGAGCCTCCCCTCGGAGAAATCGCATGTTCCGTCCCCTGGCTGTGGTCATCGCCCTCGCTGCTGCGCCGGTTCTCTCCGTCGCGGCCGAGAAAATGGACAATCCCGAATTCAAGGCCTGGTCCCAGCAGAAAGTCGGCACCATCGTCACCTACAAGGCCACCAATGATTTCGGCGGCATGAAGTCCGAAACCACCATCACCAACAAGCTCATCGAAGTCGGTGCGGAGAAGGCCGTCGTCGAAACCAGCACCGTCACCACCGTCGCTGGCATGGAAATCAAGGGGCCTGCCACCAAACGCGATGTTCTCAAATCCGTCGACGTGCCCGCCGGGAAAAAACCCGACAACATCGGCAAGCCCGAAGGCACCTTCGAGGAAGGCACCGAGGATGTGAAAGTTGGCGGCACGACCTACAAGACGAAGTGGTACAAGTTCAAAACCGAGAAACCCGTCAAGGCTCAGGGCCAGATCTGGACCTCCGACGAAGTTCCCGGCCAACTCGTGAAAATGGTCACGAAACTCGAAGGGCAAGTGACCGGATCGACGACGATGGAACTGGTCGAAGTCAAAAAGTAACGAGCTTTCCCCACGTCTCGGCAAAAGTTTCCGATCGGGGTCCCCTGACCCCGATCGCGATTCCGACAAGACTCAGGCAGCACCCTTCCCGGTTTCGAGTTGCTTGTGCACCATCTCGGCAATGGATCGGCCGATACTGATGGATGCCGTCGCAGCGGGGGATGGGGCATTGAGGACGTGGATCATCCGATCGGCCCCGCGGATGTGGAAATCGTCAACCAGTTTCCCATCCGGGGCGACCGCCTGCGCCCGGACGCCCGCACCCGCCCGAACCAGGTCGTGGAACGCCACGGCGGGCACGAGTCGCCGCAGTGCGAGCCAGAATTCCCGTTGGCTCAGCGAACGATGCACCTCCATCGCCCCGACCTTCCAAAACTTCGCGGCCATCTTCCAGAATCCGGGGTAGGCGAGCATCTCGGCGGTATCCCGGGCGGAGAACTGCCAGAAACGGTAGCCTTCCCGCCGCAGTGCGAGCACGGCGTTGGGGCCAGCCTCGATTCCCCCCTTGATCATCCGCGTGAAGTGGACGCCGAGGAACGGCAACCGGGGATCCGGGACCGGGTAGATCAGGTTCCGCACCAGGTGGTGGGCGGAGGGGGCGAGCTCGTAGTATTCCCCGCGGAACGGGATGATTTTGACGCCGGGGTCGATGCCGCACATGCGGGCGACGCGGTCGCAGAGCAGGCCGGCACAGTTGACAAGGAACCGGGAGCGAACCTCACCTGCAGTCGTTTCGAGAATCAGTTCCGGACCACTGTGCGTGACTCGAAGCAGCCGGGCGCTGGTGCGGATTTCCCCGCCGGCCTCCTGAATTTTTCGAGCGTACGCCCGGGTGGTCGCCGGGAAATCGACGATCCCAGTCTGCGGAACGTGTAGCCCGGCAATCCCCGCAACGTGGGGCTCGAACTCACGAAGTTCCGGGCCGGACAGCCGCCTCAGACCCGTCAACCCGTTAGCCAGGCCGCGACGTTCGATCTCGTCGAGGGCGGGAAGTTCCGTGGCATCGGTGGCGACGATGAGTTTGCCGCACCTCTCGTAGGCGATCCCGTTCTCCGCACAGAATCGGTAGAGACGCTCGCGGCCATCGGCACAGTTACGGGCCTTCGCGGAACCGGGCTTGTAGTAGATGCCGGAATGGATGACACCCGAATTGTTCCCGGTCTGGTGGGCAGCCAGCTTTTCCTCCGCCTCGATCACAATCACCCGCTGACCGGCTTCTGCGAGTGCCATTCCCGTCGCAGTGCCAACGATTCCGCCACCAACAATTGCGACATCAAACAGCGTAGCCATCCTAGCTCCTTCGGCGAAGTTCCTCGGATGAACTCAGAATAGGCACGCCCGGCAGCATCGACCGGGAACCGGCGACTTCTTTCCGCTTACCGTCCGCACCCGGACATCTCCGGAACTTCGGCATATTCTGAATTTATTCCACGAGGAGCCACCATGACGACCACTGCTGACCTTACCGCGAAAAAATGCGTCGCCTGCGAGGGGGGCGTTCCAAAAATTCCGGAATCGGACATTCCCGATCTGCTGGCCGCCATCCCCGGTTGGAGACTAACCGCGGGAGGGCAAAGAATCGCGAAAGACTGGAAAGCCACCGATTTCCTGGCCGCCCTGGCATTCTTCGACCGTGTCGGAAAACTTGCGGAAGAAGAGGGACACCACCCGGACCTGCACCTGGTCGGCTACAAGAACGTGACCATCGCGATCTGGACTCACTCCGTCAACGGCCTCACCGAAAACGATTTCATTCTCGCAGCAAAGATCGATTCTCTGGAAGGACCAGGCTCGGCAGCGTGATCGTGTCGGAGCACATCGAGGCTCCGACACGCCGAAAACAGTGCTTGGTTGACAAGGGTTTGTTTCAGTGGGCGCTACAGTGTCCCCCTTCCGGGAATGATGTCTGCGTTCTGATCTGAATCGAGTGGAAGATTCGTCGCCTCGCGTCGGCAGCGTTTGCTGCTTGCGGGAGGATGGACATGGCTCGAGAACGAGACGATCTGCACACAAACTTCACGCTTCCCGCCCACCGGGAACACCTCACAACCTCCACCCCGCCCAACCACAAGCCGAGGTCGCTGGCCACTGCGAACAGGGCTGGCGTGAGCTTCGCAGAACGCCACACGCGATTTGCCGGAACCGCGGGTCACCCGGCAAGCTTGACCCACCCAGGAGTGGGTGAACCCCACAAACAGGGCTACCCCAAGTGATTGCGGCGGCAGTGCAAACGACTTGACGGGTCCGGGGGTGCCGATATCATACGGTTCCACCCTCGCGGAAGTGGCGGAATTGGCAGACGCGCCAGATTCAGGTTCTGGTTCCAGCAATGGAGTGGAGGTTCAAGTCCTCTCTTCCGCATCTGCAAGAAACCCCGGGAAATCCCGGGGTTTCTGCGTTTTGAACCTCCGCGTTTCCGTTGTGGAATGGTGTGCGCTTTCTGAGTACATTGATCCGACTCCGCTCCATTTGGAACAGAATTCACCCCTGCCCCGCAAGAGCGCCCACTCATGCAACTGTCCGAAGCGATCGCGTGGGATGACCTGCTGGAAGACACCTCGGGTTATGCCATCTCCACGGTCCGCCCCCCGGTCCGGGCGTTTCGCAGCGGGGTCAAAGGGGTATTCGACAACGTCCGCACGAACGTCCGGTCCGAGATGAGCGAGAAGGGATCGCAGTTGAAGGAACTCGAACGCGGTTTCCGGCTCGCCAACAAGACCAAAATCGTGAAGAACATTGCCAAGGGGACCGCAATTCTTGGGACCGCGGTGCTCTTTCCGCCTTCCATCCCCGGGCTCGTGACCGGGCTACTCATCCAGGGGGCGATCGAGGTCTACGACGCCGTCAAGCTCGAGCACGCCCTCGCCAAGTATGAGGTCGCCGAACCGAGCCTGCCGAACTGGGAGAAGGTGTCGATCCTCGCCCAACTTCTCAACACGACCGTCCTCCGGGATCTGATCCGGAAGATTGACGTGGTCGAGCACAACCGATTGCGGCTCGCGGAGAACCTCAGCGGGCTCGGCCGATCCACCTACGAGAACCAATCTTGGACCGGGAACCCCGCCGGCCGGGATTGCTGCTCCACGGTGCTGCTGACCTGGCGGATGATGCGGTTCCACCGGACGCTCAAGATCGGCCTCGAGGGCAGCGAGTCGATGCGGCACCTGCACGAGTTCCACCTTGCAGCGACCGAATTTCTGTTCGCCGTCGGCGCCCGCCTCGGACGGTTGGCCGAGGACCTTCTGGGCTCGCTGACCCAGGGGATCGTGCCCGGCAGTGCGCTTTCGACCATTTCGATCGGCAAGATCCCGATAGCCAACCACGGGATTTTCCGGTGGGCCGACTGGTGCGAGGGGTGGGACAAGAATCGCAAAGACCGATTGGCCGCCCTCATCCACGACGTGACCGCTCACATGGGAATGACCGATCTACTCAAACACCTCGAGCAGACCTGGCTCGTGGGGGCCGCGGTGAAGCGGGTGACGGGGGTGATCAAGACGAGCGCGTCCGGGGCGTTTCGCGGGGCCCTGAGCGGTTTCTTGGCCCAGGTCTGCCTGAAGGGCTGGCAACTCACCAACATCGTGAAGGCTGTCGAATCCGGGTTCCTCACCGGAAGCGGGGCCGGGACGGGAATGGTGATCTCCGGCAAACTCAAGACCTCGGCCCTCGGCGGCGGCATCCGTGGAGACGCCGCCCTCCTCGTCGAACTCATCTTCGGGGTTGTCGAGGGGTTGCAAGACAAACGGGCGTTGAAGGCCCTGGAAAACGGCGACCAACTCGACCTCACAAAACGGGTCGAGTTGCTCGACCAGATCCTCACCGCGAAGCGGATCGAGTCCCTCGTCAACGCCGGCGGCATCATCGGCGATCTCAATGCTCTCGACACTGCCATCAAAAAATTGAAGGGGTCGGCCAACCGCGAAGCAACGGTCCAGAGCATGGGCGATACCCGGATCGTGCTTCAGAACTTGCACAAGACGCTCAACCGATGGCTCGCGTGCCAGGCGGTGTTCCGGTACAGCGCTCTCCTTCTCGAAGACGTCTCGATGTACCTTGCAATCGCGAACCGGGCACATGCCTACCATGCCAAGCAATACGCGGAAGCGGTGTACGGCCAGGCTCTTGGCAACCACGCCGCCTGCCAGGGGACGTGCTACCGTCTGACCAACGGCGGACCCACGTTCCCCCTCGGTGCCCTCTGATAGCCGCTACCCCTTCGCGAAGATGCCTACTTCTTCTTCGCGGGCTCGGCGGACCAGACCTTGATGTCGTCGAAACAACCGTCCTTCCCGGCGACGCCGAGTTCGATTTTTGACTTGGTTTCGTGGCCAATTCCGGACGACTTCAGGTACCCGGCGGGTTTGCCATCGAGGGTCACCCGCATTTCGTCGCCCACGGTTTCGACGACGAGGGTGTACCACTTCCCGGCCTGAAGTTTCGTCGGGAAGGGGAAGTGCGCGCTCCGGCCGACCAGAAGTTTCGAGACCTCGGCTTTCTTCTCGGGGTTCTTTTTCATCGCATATATTTCGTTCTTCATGTTCCCGTCGCGCTCATCAATGATTGTGACCCCATTGAGGCGAACCTGAGCCCGGCAGATGTGGCCGTAGTGGGAACCGGTGTATTTGCGATCGTCGAATTCGACATCGATCATGGTGGCGCCGTCGAAGCGAATTTTCACCTCCACGACGCTGTCCTTGGTGGGGATTTCGAGCCCGTGGACGGCAGCGTGGGCTTTCACGGCCGGCTTCTTTCCCTCGGCCGGCATGTCCTTGTCACGCGTCTGAGTTCCCTTCAAGATGCCTTTCTCGTATGTGAACGTTGGGACAACCTTGTGCCAGGGCTTGGCGGGTTCGGCGGATTCGAAGTTGTCGGAGAAGAGCAGATCTTTCTTGATCGCAATCGAGTCCGCCGGGATGGTCGGCGGTTCGGCCGCGGGGCTGCAGAGGCTGGTCATCGCGAACGGGACCAGCAGGTAGGCCAGTTTCATCGAAGGCTCGGGGAAATGGGCTCGAAAGGGGAGAAGCGGCTCAAGACATGCTACGCCCGCCGACCCGGCCGGACAGTCGCGGGTTCGTATGGACCCGCTCAAGGAGTAGTGAGTTGACCGTTGTGAGTTGTTGGAGGAAAACTAACAGCGATCGACCGTCCCGAGGAGACGCTTTTCTGTCTGGATGTCGTCGTGGCAGGGATTCCGTTCTATGGGCGAGATGGTACCGAATCCCGAACCGTTGCCGGAAGCCGACCGTCTGGTCCGGCAGGTCCTGAGTGGCGACACGCAGGCATTCGCGGAATTGATCCGACTTTACGAGTCGGACGTCTGGCGGATCGCCTCCACTCTGGTTCGTGACTGGGCGGCTACCGAGAGCCTGGTGCAGCAAGCTTTCATCGACGCGTACACGCACCTGCACAGCTACCAGCTCGGAACCGATTTCGGTGCTTGGATCCGCACGTTGACGCGGAACCGGCTGCGGAAGGAAATCCGCACGCTTTCTCGAGCGGAGCAGCGGTTGGCGGCGTACCGGGAGCAACTCACCGAGCGGCTCCGGGCCGAGGAATCCAGCCAGGACGATTCCGATGTCTACCTTGCAGCGTTGCGGAATTGCCGGGAAGAATTGCCAAAAGACGAGGCGTCGATGCTTCGACTGCGTTACGAGCGAGGGTTGTCGTTCGAGGCGATCGCAAACCGTCAAGGGACGACCCCGGCCGCCGTCCAGCGTGCCATCTCCCGTATCCGTTTCCGCCTTCGGGCCTGCATCGAGGGGCAGTTGAAACCGACATGAACCGCACCGACGAACTTACCGATCGGCTCATCGACGGCACGCTGACCGAGGTCGAGGCCGTCGAACTGGAATCGATTCTGGCGGCCGACCAGGGTGCGCAGGATCGCCATCTGGCGGGCGTGCGACTGGAACTCGTTCTGCGCGGGCTTCGCACGGAGTTCGACCTCGCCGAGCCGACTGTCGCGAAGATCGAGGCGGATCGGGTCGAGAGAACCACCCAGGTGGTAATGGCGGAGATTTCGCGCCGTCCGATCCCGGGCCGCTCCAGGCGGCGAACCCGACTCTGGGTCGCGGTGGTATCGCTGGCAGCGGCGGTTTTCGTCGCGGTCTGGCTGGGGCTGCGTTCCCCGGACTCGCCACGATCGGTCGACAAGCCCGGGCCCGCTGCTGCCGATTTCGCACGCATCACTTCCGTTTCCGGTTCCGTCGAAATCGTCGGCCTGGCGGGTCCGACCGCGGCCCGTCTCGATGAGCCCCTTTCCCCGGACCAGGTTATTCGGACGGTGGGCGAAGACAGCGTTGCCGTGGTAGAGTTTCCCGACCACACGCGGGTGGAAGTCCACCCCGAATCGGTGGTGCGATTCGACCCCGAGATGGTCGGGGAGCAAAGCCAGAAGCTCATCCTCATCGAGGGGCGCGTCACCGCATTCGCGGCCGGCAGCCGACTCGTGGTGGGGGCCGGGCCCATGGAAGTCGTGTCGAAGCGCGGTTCGTTTACCGTCTGGTCGTCCGGTTCCGGGTCGGCGCGGGTCGAACCGACGGACGGAGACGTGCGAGTGATTCGCGGTGGACCGGCGGAACCGGTTGTCCTGGGCCCCGGAAGTGCCGCGTTCGTCCGCAATGCGAAGGCCCCGGTGCGGATCGACGACAGCTGGCGTCTCGATTCGAAACCCCGAGCCCAGCTGGACTTCGCGGCACTCGACGTCGGATTCACCACTGGCGGAGATGTCGTCGCCGTGTCAGCGAGACAGTGGGCGAAGTGGAAACCCGGCACACCGGACCCCGGCCGGACCCTGTTTCCTCCGAAAGTCTTCAACGATGGGCTGGCCGCGTGGCTCACTCCCGATCGGCGGGTCGTCGCGATGTGTCGGGTCGATGACCGTCAGGACCGGATTGTCGTTCGCGATCTGATTTCCGACACCGAGCGTGGACAGGTTCCTGTCCGCGTTCGCGAGCCGCGATTTCTGTGTGTCGCCCCGGATGCGTCGTGGGTCGCGACCACTGGCAACCTAAAACCGAACCATCGACGGGTGCGGATCTGGAATGTCGCAGCAGGCACGGAGCGATTCGCGTTTGAGGTTGAGAACACCGTCATCTGCCTGGCCGTTGCCCCCGACGGCCGATCTCTCGCGGTTGGCGTGGGCGACCCTGGCCGGACCTCAACCAACCACGTCGAGGTGTACGATCCGACAACCGGCGAGCGGCTTTATGATCTCCCCGCCCGCCGGAAGGGTCTGTATTCCCTCGCATTCTCGGGCGACGGAAAGCACCTCGCGGTCGGATTCAACGGTGCGGTCCAGATATGGAACGTGCCGGGTCGAAACCTGGTGCGGACGCTGGAAGGCTTCGAGCGGGTTGTGACCCGGCTCGCCTTCTCGAAGAAGGATGAGTTCCTGGCGGCCGGGACCCAGGATGGACAGGTGTGGGTGTGGTCGCTTGCAACCGGGCGCCGCACCCAGGTCATCGAGACCGGAACTCGCGGGGTGCGGTCCCTCGCGTTTAGCGCCGACGGGAAGCTTCTGGTGACGGCAACGAACCGAGCTCCCGTCGCGGTCTGGGACGTCGCCACCCCGGCGGAGGATGTCGGGCCGGACGCCTGACTTCGCGAACTGGTCGTAGGAAGGAACCTCAGCGTCCACCGAGTGCCGATGCGGCCCTGCGAGCGCGGTCGGCGAGTTGGCGGGCGTGCTCGGTTCGGCCGGGGAATGCGGCTTCCTGCATCGACTGGTATTTCTCGTACCGGCCCCACCATCCGAGCGCGTCGTTCCAGTCGTCGAGTGCCTTCTCCCGGGCCCGGTCCGCGGCTGGGGTGGCTCGACTATCCGTGCCCGCCGCCGCCCGGGTTCGATCGTAGCGGACCTGGGAACGCTCGGCTTGCTCGTGTTTGCACAGCGCAAGAAGGTAGGTCGCCTCCGCGGATCCGACGGCAGCGAGTGCCTGGTCCGCGATGGCGGACGCCCCGGTCGCATTTTCCTTCCAGAACTGCTCGATCCCCTGCTGGGCCGTCACAACTCGGTTTGGATCGGTCTTTTCGTTGAGGCGTGCGATGCTCAACTCTCCGTAAGCCTTCCCTGCTCTGCTCACCCATTCCCGAAGCATGGCGTCCCGATTTGTGTCCGTGCGAATCCGCTGGGCGGCGGCGTCGAACGCATCCCGTTTCCGCACCAGATCCGGCGTCGCGTCGGCGAACATCCCACGCTGGATCTGTTCTCGCGGCGTCGGGGGCGTCAAAAACATCCCGACGTACCGCTCCACGATCGAGATCAGAAGCTGCTGCTGGGCCTCGGGAATCCCCTCGAGGCCCTGCACCCCGGCGATCAGGCGAGCCGGGATGAGCCCCTTCTTGTAGCGGTCCGACACCCGACGCCCCAGCGGTTCCGCGTCCCAGCCGCCTTCCTCGATCGGCAGAAAAGAAAGCGGGACACGGGTGTAGGTGTAGGGGTCCGAGGTGGGATTCCAGAACTTGACCTCGGGTTGCTTCCCCTCTTTTGCGAAACGATCGCGCAGGGCGACGACATCGATCGCCAGTCGCGGCTCGCCGGTGGTTTGCTGGAGTTTCTGTTCCAGAAGTGCGTTTCGCGGGGCAATCGCGGACAGGGGCACAGCCAGGAACGGGATCGATCGCTTGACGATGTCCGGGGTCACGTCCCCTGTCTGGGCCCCGAGCCAGCCCTCCAGCGTCTGCGGTTTCGCGACGGCCTCGGCGAGGGTTCCGGGGATTTTCTCGCCTCGCCAGGGGTGGTAGAGGACGACATCCCCACCAATCCGGACACCGACGGCCCAGAAGGGACCGCGGCCCGGAGCGACACCCGGGGGACTCCAGTGGCCGGGCCTGTCAGCCGCTTCTGATGGCCCTACCAGGCAGCCGTCGAGCCCGAGTTGTTGCAGAATCGCGAGGAAGACGTACGCCCGTTCCAGCCCGCTTCCCGAACCGCGACGGAGGACCGCAGAGGGTGGGGCGGGCGGGGAGAGCTCGAACTTGTCGGGCCCGACCTGACGGATGGATTGCGTTGCCACCAGTTGCCGGCACATCCACGCGAAGGCCGCGTCCGCCTGCTTGACCGGGTCGTCAGGCGGAACTTCCAACGCCCGGGCGATGTCGCGAAAGTAGTACGCATCCGCGAGGTAATTGGGGTCGAAACTGGAATATGACGCCCCGCGAACCTCGGCTCCATCCTCCTCGGTCAGCGGCAGCAACTTCCGGAGAGACGCTTCCTGCTCCGGAGACAGCCCGGTCGGTTGCTCGGCACTGGGGTTCGCGGAAAGGCCCGAGTTGAGTTCCGTCAAGACGCGTCGGCAGGTCCCGGAATCGTTGGTTTCCCGGAGTGCGGGGGCGACACGGGGCCAGGGATCCTCTGGTGGCCGCTCCGGTGCCGTCGACTTCGAACTGTAGCGGCCGCACCCGACCAGCAGCAGGGCCAACACGGGAACGACGGTGACCGAGTACTTCATCGCGGCAGTTCTCACACAGTCGGAGATACAGAGAGGGCAGCACGAAGTCGCAGGCAGACGCGCACCAGGTTCGGGAACTGGTCCAGCGGAACCATGTTGGGCCCGTCGCTCGGGGCGCGGTCGGGGTCGGGGTGCGTTTCCACGAAGAGGCCGTCGCAACCCGCCGCCACCGCTGCCCGGGCAAGAACCGGTACCATGGTCCGATCGCCGCCAGTACGATCTCCGAGTGCTCCCGGCGTCTGTACGCTGTGGGTGGCGTCAAAGATCACCGGAGCGCCGGTTTGTTGCATCCACGGGATCGCCCGCATGTCGTTGACGAGCATCCCGTACCCGAAAGTGGTGCCGCGTTCCGTCAGCAAAACCCGGCGATTTCCGACCTCGGCGAGCTTCGCGACGACGTTTTTCATATCCCAGGGGGCCATGAACTGCCCCTTTTTCACGTTGACGACCCGCCCCGTTTCCCCGGCCGCCACCAGCAGATCGGTCTGCCGGGCGAGAAACGCGGGAATCTGGAGAATCTCGCAAACCTCAGCGGCTGGCTTGCAGTGCGAAATTTCGTGCACGTCGGTCGTTACCGCCAGCCCCGTCTTTTCCCGGACCGCGTCGAGAATCCGTAGCCCCTCCTGCAACCCGACGCCCCGGAACGACTTCCCCGACGAGCGGTTTGCCTTGTCAAACGACGCCTTGAAGACGAGCGGAAACCCGATCTCCCGCGAAGTTTCGAGCAGTGTCTCTGCCACGCCGAGGCAATGCTCGCGGGACTCGATGACGCACGGCCCCGCGATCCACAGCAGCGGATTGCCGCCGCCGACGGTGTGAGATGCGACCGACACAGAGCTGGCAAGCGGGCTGGCGGGGTGACCGGTTGACATCAACGATTCTTCCGTGAGGGTGCCGGCGACGGCGCCGCGGTTCCGGGTCACCTTTGAGTTATGGCTTTGCACGATCACTGACACTAGCACTGCCACTGTTCTAGCCCGGAAATCCGAGCGAGTGCCAGTCTCAGGGATCGCGGAAAAGACAGGAGTAACAAAATTCAGCGGAGCTGCCGGAAATCGCGGACGACAGGTCCCCTCTCGAAACAACGAGGCCGGCGCATCTGCACCGGCCTCGTCTCGGGTCGAGATTACTTGTCGCCGTCCTTGCCGGTTCCGCGGAGGGCGATGATCTGCATTGCGACCTTGTCGGCACTCGCCGTGACGGCCAGCCGCATCCCCGGCTTGAGGTCGGCGACTTTCCCTTCCTTGCGGACGGGCCGGGTCCGCTCCTTGCCGTCCTCACCCTTGAACTTCTGATCCTCGGCGGTTTCGAGGGTGACCTTGGTGCGATCGTTGGTGGTGACCTTCGTCTCCTTCTCGCCGCCGTCGCCGCGGGCGACCAGGACGAGGGTTCCGTCGGCGATCGACTTCAATTCTCCGAAGATTCGCTGAGCGCGGGCGGTCTTTTTGCCGTCCACCTTTTCCACCGGCTTGCCGCCGTCGGCTTTTTTCTCGTCCGCCCGGCCGCTGGAGAGGGAGAGGCCGATCACGGCCGCCAGAAGAATAAGCGTTCGCATGGATGTCCCCAAGATTGTGGCCCGACCGACTCGTTCGACCGGGGTACGCGTTCCAACACCGGAGCAGAGCCTGGGTATCGCGGCTCAGATTTTCGGAAGTTCGAAGCCGGCGCGATACTCCCGGCCGAGGAGCTTGTTCGCATCGGCGTCGTCGACGAGCGTTTCCGTCTTTGCGTCGAACTTGATCGCGTGGCCGGTGCGGAAGGCGATGTTGCCGAGGTGGCAAAGCCGGGTGCTGTTGTGCCCTTCCTCGACCTCGGCGTTGAGTTTCTTCTCCCCGCGGATCGCATCGAAGAAGTTCTTCAGGTGCGCAACCTCCATCGCGTCGGCGTGTTTGAGGGAATCGACGACCTCGGTGCCGTCCTTGCCCGCTTTCACGACCCAGCCTTTCTTCGTGAAGTACATCGTCCCCTTCTCCCCGTGCAAGGCGACGGAGAAGGATTCCCCCTCGATGGTGACGCGGTCCCAGGTGCGGTGTTCCCAGGCGAGGGTGCAGCCGGGGAATTCGAAGGTGGCGATTTGCGTGTCGGGGGTTTGCTGGTCGTCGTCGAAGATGTACTTCCCGCCGGCGGAGGTGATGCGGGTCGGGGCGTCGAGGCCGAGGACGTAGCGGGCGACATCGAGACCGTGGATGCCGTTGTTGCCGATTTCGCCGGTGCCGTACTCCCAGAACCAGTGCCAGTTGTAGTGGAAGTGGTTCTTGTTGAATTCACGGGCTTTCGCGGGCCCGAGCCAGAGGTCGTAGTCGACGCCCTTCGGAACCGGGGAATTTTCGAGCTTCCCGATCGGTTTGCGGGATCCGGCGATGGCGGCCCGGGCGAAGGCGACTTTCCCGAGTTTCCCCGCTGCGATGTATTCCTTCGCCGCGATGACGTGGTCGGCGGATCGCCGCTGGGTTCCGACCTGCACCACCTTCTTCGCCTTCCGCGTCGCCGCCACCAGCGCGGAGCCCTCGGCAAGGTCGTGGGAGACTGGCTTCTCGACGTAGACGTGCTTGTCGTGCTGCAACCCCCACATCGTGGCGAGGGCGTGCCAGTGGTCCGGAGCCGCAACGACGAGTGCCGTCACCGACTTGTCCGCGAGTGCCTTGCGGACATCCTTCTCCACTTTCGGCGGCGTCGGCTGTTTGACGACTTTCATCGCGTCCGGAATCACGTTCTCATCGACATCGACGAGATACGCGATCTCGAACCCGTCGAGTTTCGAGAGGTAGCCAAGGAGTTGCTTCCCCCGACTGCGGACGCCCATCACCGCGAGGCGGATCTTGTCGTTGGGTGCGTCCCCGGCGCGGAGGTAGCTCGCGGCGCTGAGGGTGGCGGCGGAAGTGGCGAGAAACTGTCGGCGGGAAACGTCGGGCATGGCAGCGGGTCCGGGGAGGAAGGGGCGATCGGATTTTCAGGAGGCGGGAAGCCCAGGATTTGCGGCATTCTCCCACAGCCCCGGGCGGATCGCAAACAGGAACTCCGCCAAGGTGTCCCTATTGTTTGGGGCGACCGGGAGGGCGAGGCTCCTGCCGAGCCGAACTTCCGGGGTCCGGGGAGCCATTTCGGGCAGGAAGTCCGGCTCGGCGGGAGCCTCGCCCTCCCGTCAGATTTCCGGCTCGGCGGGAGCCTCGCCCTCCCGTCAGATTTCCGGCTCAGCGGGAGCCTCGCCCGCCTCGCCCTCCCGTCAGATGCCCCAATCCGCAGGGACACCACTCCGCCAAGGTGCCGGATGTCGATGAGAAAGAATTGAGATTTCACCAAAATCGTCGCGAACACTTGACCTCGGCCGGGAAATGAGCCAGGATATTTCTGCCGGACGAGGCCAATGCCAGACGAGGCATAGCCGGACGAGGCACACCAGCGGTTGCGGGAGACTAGTCAACCCCGCGACCGCTGTTTTTTTCCGTCTCCCCACTTCCTAATCCCCTCCACCTTTCCTTTTCTCTTCGACGGTGTCGGCGGAAGTCGCCGTCGGAGTCGGGGTTTCGCCAAGCCGCCCGCGCGATACACTACCCGTCCGTACGCTCTCCAAGGTCACGGACCGGGACACGAGACATGGCCGATCTTCCGAAATTCGTCGGGCTGGATGTCGGTGGGACCACCATGAAGGCGGCGGTGGTCGACGACGCGGGGAACGCATCCCCTTCGATCAGCTTGCCGACGCAGCCGGAACTCGGACAGGAGCACGGCCTCGAAACGATGTGCGAGGCGATCCGCCAGTCGGTGAGGGTCGCGGGGCTGGTGATGTCGGACATCACGGCGATCGGTGTGGCGACGCCGGGGCTGATGGACATCAAACTCGGGCTGATTCTGGATCCGCCGAACCTGAAGCCGTGGCGAAACGTGCCGGTTCCGGCCCACATCCGGAAGGTCTTCAACAAGCCGACCGCGTTCCAGAACGACGCCAACGCTGCCGCCATGGGGGAATTCTGGGTCGGGGCCGGCCGCGAATTCCGCAGCATGGTTCTCTTCACCCTCGGCACCGGGATCGGCGGTGGAATCATCATCGACGACCGCGTCATCGAGGGGGAGCACAGCCACGGTGGCGAAGTCGGACACCTCAGGATCGACCTCCCCGATCGCGGCCGACTCTGCGGGTGCGGCCGACGCGGCTGCCTCGAAGCCTACGCCAGCGCTACCGCCGTTGTCGCGCGGACCCGGGAATCGCTCGCTTCGTACCGTGGTCCCACCCGGCTCCGCGAGCTCCTTCGCGATGGCGACGGCACGGAGATGAACTCCAAGGAAATCTTCGATGTGGCGGCCGCGGGCGACCACCTCGCCCAGGAAATCGTCGACGACACGGCGTTCTACCTCGCCCTCGGCGCGTGCGCGATGATGGCGACCGTCGACCCGCAACTGATCTGCTTTGCGGGGGGAATGGTGGCGGCCGGCGACCCGTTCCTGGCGAAAATCAAAGAATACGTCGGGCGATACGGCCTGAGTTACCCGGCCAGCAAGGTCCAAATTCACTACGCCCAGCTCGGTTCGGACGCAGGGTACATCGGTGCCGCCGCCTGTGCCCGGCAACTCGTCAAGCAACCCGCCTGATTCGCCCGAATTTCCCCCGCGAAGCTGCGGAACCACTGCCGCGTCGGACGATATTTGTGTGGACAACCATTGTCCGCACGGCTACCATTCGAGCATGACCCAGACGCGAACGTCGACCGCCGCCCAGAACTCGCCCACCACCGGGCACCGCTTCGACTCTCCGGAGCAGGAAGCGTTTCTTGCGCTGTGGCGGACCTACGATCGTCTTCGCGTCCATGAGGACGAGCTCTTCGCCCGCTTTGACCTGACACCCCAGCAGTACAACGTTCTGCGATTGCTTCGAGCGGTCTACCCGGATTCGTTGCCGACACTGACCATCGCGGATCGGCTGGTTTCGCGAGCGCCGGACATCACGCGGATGATCGACAAGCTCGAAATCCGCCAGCTTGTGACCCGGGAACGCTCGACGACCGATCGCCGGACGGTGCTCGTCGCTGCCACTGACGCCGGGTTGCAGCTGCTCGACACGATGGCCGGACCGCTGCGGGAGTGCCATGCGAAGCAGCTCGGCCACCTGACCCCCGCGGATTTGAAGAAACTCACCTCGCTGCTCCGGGCCGCCCGCGAACCGCACGAGCCCGACGGCAGCGTCTGGAAATGACCCTTTCCCCGGAGAAATCCATGGTTTCCCCTGCTTCCCCCGACATCGTCGTCATCGGCGGCGGTCCGTCCGGAACCTCGACGGCCACGCTTCTCGCCCAGAAGGGGTACCGCGTCGAGCTCTTCGAACGCGATCACTTCCCACGCTTCCACATCGGCGAATCGCTGATCCCGCAGACTTACCACGTCCTGAAGCGACTCGGGATGTTGCCGAAAATGCAGTCGAGCCATTTCGTCAAGAAGTACAGCGTGCAGTTCGTCAACCAGCGGGGGAAACTCTCCGAGCCGTTCTACTTCGTGGACCACAACCCGCACGAATCCTCGCAGACCTGGCAGGTCCGCCGCAGCGAGTTCGACCACCTGATGCTTCAGAACGCCCGCGACCACGGGGTGACGGTCCACGAGGGAGCCCGCGTTCTGGAGGTCATGTTAGAGGGGAAACGAGCCGTGGGGGTGCGGGTGAAGCCGGAGGATGGCCCGGAACGCGAAGTTCGAGCGAAGGTCGTCGTCGATGCAAGCGGCCAAAGTTCCATGCTCATCGACCGGCTCGACCTCCGCGAGTGGGATCCGGTCCTGAAGAAAGCCGCGATCTGGACCTACTGGAAGGGGGCTCACCGCGACATCGGCAAGGACGAGGGGGCGACGGTCGTCATCCAGACGGAGGGGAAGAACGGCTGGTTCTGGTACATCCCCCTGCACGACGACGTGCTCAGCGTCGGCGTGGTGGCGGGGTACGATTACCTCTTCCAGAACCGATCCACCAAGGACCTCGAAACGATCTACTTCGAGGAAGTCGCACGGGCCCCGGGGCTGCAACCGAGGCTCGCCGATGCGACCCGATGCGACATTTTCCGGGCCCAAAAGGAGTACAGCTACCGGGCGAAGCAGGTTGCGGGGGACGGCTGGTGCCTGGTCGGCGACGCGTTTGGGTTCCTCGATCCGCTCTATTCCTCCGGTGTTCTGCTCGCCCTGACGTCGGGCATGATGGCGGCGGACGCCATCTGCGACGCCCTTGCCGTCGGGGACACCTCGGAGCCATCGCTCCGCCGGTGGGAAGCCGACTACATTGCGGGCATGGAGCGGATGCGTCGGTTGGTGTGCGAATTTTACGAGGGCTTCAGTTTCGGCCGGTTCGTGAAGAAGCACCCGGACCTCAAGGACCGCGTCACCGATGTCTTGATCGGCGACGTCTTCAAACCGGAGGTGGATGTGTTGTGGCCGTTGATGGATGAGCTCCGCCGGGAAGTGCAGGCGGAGCGGGCAGCGAAGGCGGCGTTGCCGGCGTGACGGGATCGGCCGGCGAAGGCGGCGTTGCCGGCGTGACGGGATCGGACGGCGAGCCGTCGGGGGTTACGACCCGGCGGCTTCGACTGGCCCGAGGGATTGCAGAATGGCGAGGGCCTTTGAGTGCCCCTCCCAGGCGGGGTCTTCCTCGCCTGCGAATTCGACGGGAAACGGTTCCTTTTCCGCCAGGGCCGCGTTGACGAGATCGACGACCTCGTCCGGGTCCCGGGCGTACCACTGCCAGGCACGCACGCCGGTGCCGGTTTCCACGGCCATCAGCACCGCCGCGGTCGCCTTGTGCAGGGCGCCGGCCAGCAGATCTTCGAACTCGGTCATCCGCTCGGAATCGGCGGACGATGGCATCCCGACCGGGTTGTCCGACTCGTACTTCCAAACGACGCTGATGAGGTGCGGATACGCGGCCGGGACCAGACCGTAGGGTCGGTCCGTGCGGACGCGGAAGATGACGGGGCGACCGTTGTCTTCGCCGGCGGTCATGGCCCACTGGCCGTTCGAGAAAGATTCGACGCTCATGCCCACAACCTGCGAGGATGGGCGAACACGGGCCACTGGCAAACTGTAGAACGCGAAATCGCAGCGGATGTTGACCCCGTTACCGACCTTCCCGCAGCCGATCGCCGAGGAAGTTTTCCAGATCCGGGATGTCGTAGATTTTCTTGATCGTCTTCTCGACATCGTACTCGACCCGCTTGAAGCGGATGGTGTCGTCGTCGAGGAGGGTGTAGCAGGCCCGCCAGTTCCCGTCCCGCGGCTGGCCCACGCTGCCGACGTTGCACAGTGTCTTTCGGCCGTCGAGTTTGTACACCCCGTTGACGTCCTCGGGGCTGAAGAATTGCAGGTTTTCCGTGAACACGCCCGGGACGTGGGTGTGGCCCTGGAAGCAGTACTTGTCGACGAGTGCGAAAATCCGCTCCATCTTCCGCTGGTTGTAGATGTCTTCCGGGAAGACGTACTCGTTGAGGGGGTTGCGGGCGGAGCCGTGGACGAAGAGGTGGCCGTTCTCGCGGTGACTTCGCGGTCGCTCGGCAAGGAATTCCCAGCGTTTTTCTCGCAGTGGCCGGGGGTCGGAGCCGGTTTCGAGTTGCGCCCGGGTCCAGAAGATGGCTCGTTCCGCGGAGGCGTTGAAGCCGTCCGGGTCGAACATGGCACCCTGGTCGTGGTTCCCCATGAGCACCAGTTTGCAGTCGATCACAAGATCGATGCACTCCCGTGGGTTGGGTCCGTACCCTACCACATCCCCGAGGCAGTAAATTTCGGTGATGCCCTGGGACCGGATGTCAGCCAGGACAGCCTGGAGGGCTTCGAGATTGCTGTGGATGTCGCTGATGATCGCCTTCACGCCGAGCACTCTCTTGGGCGGGTCGCGGTGGGGACAAACGTCCGCGTGTGGGCAGTATAGCCGACGGAGGCGGTCGTCGGAACCCATTCACTGTACCGAGAATTCGGAATTCCGGTCAAGTTGCGAGGGTCGTGCTGGCCCCGGTTTGATCTCGGAACTTCTCTCTCAGCCGGGTTCGATCGTTGGCGAATGGGTTCCACCTCGTTAGAAGTAGGCCGGTGCTTTGGTGTTGGTGCCCTGGGAGATCGAGGAATTGGAGGGATTCCTGGGGGTTTCCGGCAGATTCGAGGACGCGTTGACAGTTCTCGGTGGGTGGGTATTGTGTCGGCCCGGCGCGACGTCCCCGGTTCGCGCCGCCCTTGCCGTGGGAACAGCCATGTCCGATCGCCGTCCTCCACGGCCATCTCGCTTGCTCATCGAAATTTTGGAATCTCGCGAATTACCCGCCGCCACACCCTGGCTTGTGGAGGCGTTCCAGCGTGGGCCGAGCTCGGGGATGCCGGCCGGCTGGAGTCAGTGGGCCAGCGACACTTCCGCGACCTTCCGCGTCGATCCGACCGCTGCGGGGCTCGGAGACCAGGGCCGGCTTGTTTCGTCCGGGAGCAGCACATCTTCCGCACGGGCCTGGCTGGCTGCCCCGTATGCGGCCAATGTCGAAGCGTCTGCCGCCGTTCTCGCGAATTCGCTCGCCCCGACGCAACTTCTGATCCGGGGCCAGAACCTCAATACCGCGAATGCGAGCTACTACGCCGTCAGCGTCGTCCGGGGTGTTGAGGTCGAGCTCGTTCGCGTCATCGGCGGAAAATCGACCTCGCTCGGCCGGGTGAAGTCCGCGGATTACGTCTCGGGCCAGTGGCTGACGATGACCATCCGGGCGGAAAGTAGCCAGCTGCGGGCATTTCTATATCGCGCGGACACGAACCAATTCCTCGGAAGCGACGGAAAGTGGACCCGGCAACCGGTCGCTGCCATCACCACCACTGACGCGACGATCAAGACGGCCGGCCAGGTCGGGTTCGCGCGTGCTCCTCGAAATTCCGGGGATGTCGCACTCGACAGCCTGCGAATCGGAGCCCCCACTCCACCGCCGGGAAGCCTGGACGTCGAGGAACGGTTTGCAGGCGGGGCCGCAAACAAACTCCCCAACGGATGGGGATTCTGGTCCTCCGGGTCCGGCGTGACGGTCCGCACCGAAACCGACGAGACGTTGCGGGTCACCGCCACCAGCGCCGGTTCCGCCCGCGCCTGGCTGACTCAGGCTGCCCCCGCCGACGTCCAGGTTTCTTCCTCGATCCTCGTCGACAGTACGATTCCCGCCGGGATCTTCGCGCGGGGCTCGAACCTCGAAACCGCCACGCCCACCTACTACGGCCTATCCGTTACCCGAGGCCTCGACATCCGCCTGACACGAGTGGTTGCCGGCACGTCCGTGGAACTCGGCCGGATCACCTCCCGCGACTACGTCAGTGGCGTCTGGCTCCAAACTTCGATGGTCCTTGCCGGAACCTCGATTCGCGTCCAGATCTACCGCTCCGACACGGGGCAGTACCTCAATTCGGACGGAACCTGGGGACTTTCTCCCGCCTATGCCCTGAGCCGCACGGACTCCGGGATCCGCAGCGGCGGCCGGGTCGGACTCACTCGAGGCACCGGAACCGCCGGCCAGCTCGTCTTCGATAACTTCCTCCTCTCCGCCGCCCCAAACCAGACCACGACGATCCCGACCGCCAACGACAAACCCACAACGCCTACGCCTGCTCCATCCGACACCGGGGGAACCGGATCCACCCCGATTCCGACACCGACACCGACACCCACCCCAACCCCAGCACCGAGCCCCTCGAATCCGAGCCTTCCCGCGGTCCCGCAGCACTACTCGTGGATCCGACTCGCAAACCTCGCGTATTACGGCACCCCGTTCGGAAACTTTGAGCAGAGCCTGCTTCGTAACAGCATCGACCTGGTCGTCCCGAACGACGCCTATCTGCAGACGATCGCCGGCATTTCCCCAGGCACGCCGCAGTTCGTGTATACCAACGTTTCGAACATTTACCTGGGCTTGCTCACCGACTGGAACGAGTACGCCGACCGCAACAAACTCAACCGGGAGTCGGCGTTCTACCACGCCACCAAGGCGACACCCTTCGCCGGGATGAGTGCGTCGGCGGTACCCGTCAACCACTTCTGGGGCGTCTTCCGCAGCTCCGCCGGCACCTGGACCAACCTCACGCCGAACGCGAAGAATGCGGACACAACCCTCCCGCTGGCGACGCGGGGGGAATCGGTCGCGCTCGGGTTTCTGGAAAAGTTCCGAGAGATCAACGTGGATTTGAAATCCGCGGCGGGAACTGGCTGGTCGTCGACAATCGAGTACGTCGCCGCCGTCGACTCGCAGGGTCGCCCGACTCTCTGGAAGACGCTCACTCTCAATTCCGATGGAACCGCCAATTTCCGTCGCACCGGCACCATCACATTTGACCCCCCCAAAGACTGGGTCGCCGCCTCTTTGGGTGGAACTTCCCGGCTCTTTTACGTTCGCATCCGCACCACGGGCACGGGCACGACCCCGGTCGCTCGCACCATTCTCGGTCGGGATTACACAGCCAGAGGCATCATCCCCGCCTTCGACAAAACCGCCGACAAGGATGGCGACGGCTACCTCTCCGACGCCGAGTACGCCAAGCGAAGGTCGGGCTTCGATGCCCGATTCCTCTACGAATCCCGGATCTTTTACCCCAACTACGGACCGCTCCGCTTCGCCACCAATGTCTCGAACCCCGGCTTCCGCGCGTGGGCCGTCGATTACCACCTCAGGTACTTGAAGACGCAACCGCTCGCGACGGGATTCTTCGTCGACAACTCGATCGGCCGGCTCGCCGTCGACCCATCGGGCATTGCCGAATCGCTGGATGGCTATCCCGCCGACTACGGATCGCTACTCGGAAGCATCAACAAACGCCTGGCCGTCGATGGGAAATGGCTTCTCGCCAACACCGCGGGAGGTGGGAAAACCGCCGAGCCGATCGCACGCAACGGGGTTTCCTCACTTGAAGAATTCGCACTCAGACCCTTGAGCGCCAATACCGTGCAGTTCGAGGATCTCGCCGCCTCGGTCAACTACCGACGCGAAATCTCGGGTGGCAGGGCGTATCAGATTCTCGACACGCTTCCCACCAATGGATTCAACATCAACGATCCGCGAATGCAATTGGCATCACTTGCGATGTATTACCTCGTCGCGGACCCGCGAACGACTTTCCTGATGGTCAACGGCGGAAACGAACCTGCCAGCAGTTGGACGCAACACTGGATTCCCGCCGTCACCTATGATGTGGGCAAACCCGTTGGAGATTACACGACCTTCGCGGCAGGACTGGACCCGGCGAACAAATCGTTGCAGTATAAAGTCTACTCACGGAAATACGAGAACGCGATGGCCCTATACAAGCCGTTGTCGTATACCCGGGGTATCACGGGGACCACGGCGAACAACACCGCGACCACCCATGTGCTGGATGGGTGGTATCGCATCGTCAACGCTGATGGCTCCCTCGGAGGCCGGGTCAACCAGGTGACGCTTCGCAATGGCGAGGGCGTCATCCTGGCGAAGTCCCTGTGACCACTACTTCCCCTGAAAATCCTTCGCAAACGCCCGGGGATTCAACTCCTCCCCGGTTGCGAACTTCGTCAGGCCTTTCCAATCCAGCGTTCGGCCCGGCTCGAAAACCTTCTTCTTCATGAACTCGCCGACCTTCTTGTCGCCGATGTATAGAACCGTGGAAGGATCGGCATCATTGTAGACATCCTTCGCGATCGTATGGTGAACCTGCGAGGCGAAGAGTTGGCCCATCATGTAGTTGTGGTAGTACACCGGCGCACTACAAATGTGGATCTTGCTGCCATAGTCCGGGGCATTGCGACCTTCCGGACGCTTGATGAGTTGATACTTCTCAACCAGGTCCCACCAGAGCTTGTTGAGGTCCTGATCCGGGTTCTCATACATTCCCTTCTCGAATCGCAACATCACCTGACACCACCGCGAGAAGATCAGCAACTGGTTGCGTTGCACTTTCTTCGCCGCCGCGTCAAATTCCTGGGGCTTTTCGATCTTGACCCCCATTTTCTCGAGCCAGGCACGGGATTTCGAGAACCGCTCGAATTGCATTGCAACCCCCTCCGTGGTGAGGATATGAGCCTCGCCGCGGAGGACGTAGGGGATCGATTGCGGGATATTCTTACTGCTGTAAACCGCATGACCAAGCTCGTGTAGCATCGTCCCCATCCAGTACTCATTCGGGACGATGTTGGCAAGCACGCGCACATCCCCTTCGCGGTCGATGTCGGTACAAAACGCGTGGGGGGATTTTCCCTTCTTCTCATACAGATCACTCCGGGCAATCACATCGTCGATGGGCAGGCCAATCCCGGAATAGAACGTGGAACATAGCTTCAGGATGTCCGCCTTGGCAAGAGGTGCGTCGAGGTTGGCATCGAAAACCGCCGGGGATTCCTGGAAAAACGGGTCGTGATAGTGCCACGGCATGAGTTCGCCGACCTTGATTCCATAGCTCTTGGCAAGCCGTTCATCAATCTCCGCTTTCGCAGTCTGGAAAGGTTCCTTCGTCAATGCATCCAGATCATCGAAAAGCTTGAGTAGCTCGGCCCCGTCTTGCTCATTGAGATACAGCATCATCGCGTGATAGTTCTTGAACCCCAGTTGCTTCGCCGCCTCGTTGCGGAGTTTGACCAGTTCCTTGAGGTCCGCTTCCACATCGGCGCCCACCCTTTTCCCGGCCTCCCATACCTTTCGGCGAATCGCGGCATCTTGAGACTTCTTCAGGGTTTCGCGGACCTGGCTATCGGTCATTTCTTTGCCATCCACATTGGCGCGAAAAACATTAAACTTTTGCTCCACGGCATTGGCCTTGGCGGTGATCTTTTTCAACAATTCGGGGTCGACCTGCTTTTCCAGATATAGCAGGTATAACACATCAATTGCACGGGCCGTGATCTTGTTATCGATGGCACCCTTATCCTTCGCCTCTTTCAATGCTTTGAGTTCCGCGAAGACGGTTTTGTCCGCGAGGGCGGCGTCAATCTTGTTCTGAGCCTCTTCTTTTCGCTTGAAATCCTCGTCTTTTCCGGAGGTATTCGCATCCCACCAGGCCTTGCCAGCGGATACATCAAGAGGCTTGAACTTGGCCTCATGGTCTGCAATGAATTTCTTTGCCTTGGCGGTGGTCGCATCGTCTGCGACGGCCGAGGGAGCCAGAGCGGCGGACATGATTAGCCCTCCGAGCCAGGAATAACGCATCGACGTTCCTCTTTAGATGACAGGTTGGCCAACTCCCACAATTGATCCGCGAAGGTCGCGATTGTTTCGCGCATCGCAAGTATCGACCGCCAATCTTCGGGAATCCCTTCTTCTCCGTAGAACGCTCCCGCGAGTTGCCCGTAGACCGCTCCGGTGGTGTCGGCATCGTCGCCGAGATTGACGGCCAGAAGGGCCCCATCGCGGAAGTTGTCGGAACTGTGGAATGCCCACAGGGCGGCTTCCAGGGATTTGACGACGTACCCGCTACCGCGGATGGATTCGCTGTCGCGGAAGGAACCCATCGCAATTTCGAGAATTTTCGGGGCGAGCGGTTCTTTCCCCCACATTCCAGGCACGGGTGAGAACATCTCGCCAAGTAGTTCCTCTTTGGGCCGACCCTGCACGGCTCCCACGATCAACCCGGCAAGGTATCGACAGGCGTCGATGCATTCACGGGCGCCGTGCGTGGTGCGAGAAGACTGGGCCGCGTAGAAGATCGCATCGGAGGGATTGGATGCGTATCGGAGGGGTACTGGTCCGAGCCGCATGATGCTGCCGTTGCCGGCGGAGTGGGGATCGGTGGGTCCTGGATATTCCCTGGGATTATGGCGGTAGCTTTCCAGCGCACTGTGAGTGGTGTTGCCGATGTCGAAGCAGTATCCCTTGACGCTGAAATGCCCCCTGGATTCCCACCGACAGTAAGTTTCGAGTTGATGAATCGGGTCGAACTTTCCGGTTTCGATCAGGCTTTCCGCCAGGCAGAGGGCCATGGAAGTGTCGTCGGTCCACTGGCCGGGCTTGAGACGGAACGGCCCACCGCCGACGATGTCGGAGATGGGCTCGAAACTGCCGGGCCGTTTGAATTCCAGGGTTGTGCCAAGTGCGTCTCCTGCTGCAAGACCGAGGAGGCAGCCGCGATACCGGGATTGGACGGAAATCACGGCGTACTCCTGTGTCGTTAAGCGGTCACGTTGGTCGACCGTTCGCGAAGCATGTTCTCGACCGTCTGAATCCGCCAGCCGATGCCGAGCACGTTCGGGAGTTTGATCTCGTTCCGCTCGGCCCCGGCAGTGCGGACGATCAGGTCGCCGGACCCGAAACCGAGGATCAGGTGACGGAACAGGTCGTCCCGTTGCTTCTCCATGTGGATTCCGAAAGTATCGTACACCTTCACCGCGGCACCGATATGCTCGCAAACCCGAATCTGGCCGGGGGTGAAGATAATGTACGATCGGCGGTCGAAGACGAAGGTGGCAAGGGCCCACAGGATGAAGACGGAAATCCCGATGAAGAGGTAGCCTGCCATGTTGATGTAGATGTGCAGGTTCCCGAGCATTTCGAAAATTCGGTCCCACTCCTTGAGGAGCGAGATGAAGAGCGCGAGCACAACGATCAGGATGATCGCGACGAAGGACCACAGGCCGCGCAACGGGACGTTGGTGATGGCGATCGTCAGGACGAGGCCGATGACGAAGACGGCCCCGAGCCAGGCTTGCTGGGAAACGCGAGGTCGGAAGGCCGGGTCGGTGCTACCCGATGACGAGACGCGGACGGCGGTTTCGAGGGACGCCGTCTCGGGCTTGTCGCCGAAGGAAAGTTCGTAAGTTCCCCGACCTTTCTGGGTCGCTGACCCGCCGGGTGGAACGATGGCGAGGCGATGATCTTCGACCCAGGTCCAGATCGACATGAAGAATGCGAGCGCCCAGACCGGCCACCAGTAGAACAGGTTGGAGTGGCTGATGAGTTTGATCTCATTGGGTCGGGGCTTGGAAGGTGCGACGCCCGACGGGGCGCCGCCGACGGACGACGGGGTCGTGGACATGGGGTTCTCGTGTACGGTTTCCGAACCGGGCCCAGGCCGCGCGGCCTGGTCTGGGTGATGGTGTTTCGCTCCGGGTCGCCCCGGCTTTGCCCAGAAACCGGGTCAACGTAGGGTTCCCTACCGGACACGTCAAGGAAACGATTGGTTCGACATGCGGGCAATTCGGAACCGTTACGGTCCGTCCGGCGGGGCGACGCGGGTTGGGACACGGAAGGTTTCGTGGCACTTGTTGCAGACGTTGGCCAGTTTCGCCAGCCCCGCCCGGGCGGCGACGTAGTCTTTTTGCCCCGCCGCCTTTGCGATCTTCGCCCCGGCATCGCGAAGATCCTGCGATCGGGAGAGCCAGGCATCCTGGGCTTGCTTCCCCTGCGGCGGGCGAAGCATCAGAAGATTCCCCGTCTCGGCGATCAGCAATCCCTGCCCGCGGGCAAATTTCCAGGCCTCGTCTTCCGTCGGCTTCTGGCGGAGGAGCTTGCCAAGCCCGTCGAAATTGGGCTTGGACAGCCCCTGCATCAGGATCTTCGCCTCCGCAACCGGTTCCAGTTTCGGCGTCACCGCTTCCGTCCGGGGAAGTTGAGACGGAGTCTGCGGCGCGAACGCGAGCAACACCAGGCCGACGAGCAGGACGCGGGTCATGGGCAGCCTCCGGACGGGGAACACGGCGGGGCCGGAAGCTTCTTCTCCGGCACGTCGAGCCAGATCTCATCCCCCTCGATGCGGATCGGGTACCACCCCGTCTTGACGCGGGGGTTGTCCGCCCAGGCACCGTCGGAGAGGCGGAACCTCCAGTAGTGCCAGGGGCACGTCACGATTCCGTTCTCGACCGGGCCGCCGGAAAGAGACGCCCCGGCGTGCGGGCAGAGGTCGTCGATCGCAAAATACTTCCCGTCGATGTGGAAGACCGCGACGTCGCGGTTGTTGACTTCCACGAGGGTGTTTCCCCCGTCGGGAATGGATCCGACTTTCCCGACCAGAACCGATTGCGGCACGACCGTCTCCCGTTTCCGACCCGATCTCTCGGCGAAGAATTCCGTTCCCGGTGGATTCGCGTATTGTACATCGCGGAAGCACTTTCCATGTGGGGCCAATTCCGCTCGAGGAGCACGCGATGCTGGAGGTCGAAGTCAAATATCGGTTTGCGGACTGGGACGGGCTCCGGGCGAAACTGGCCGGAATGGGAGCGAAACTCGCAGAATCGCGGATCGACACCGATGCCTACTTCAACGCCCCGGACCGTGACTTCGCGAGAACCGACGAAGCCGTCCGGATCCGGCAGATCGGCGAGGTCAATTGCATCACCTACAAGGGCCCGAAAACGGACACGGCCACCAAGACGCGGACCGAGATCGAGTTGACGGTCGAGCCCGGCGCGGAAGGTGCGGAAACGGCGAAACGCTTGCTCACGGCCCTGGGTTACTGGCCGGTGGCGGTCGTTTCCAAGAATCGCGATGTGTACCAACTGACGCGCGCCGGTTTCGCGCTGGAGGTGTGCCTCGACGATGGGGGTGCAATCGGGAAGTTCGTGGAACTCGAGATTCTCGCGGAGCCGGAACAATTCGAGGCGGCGAAGGCGGTCGTGCTGCAAACCGCGGCCGACTTCGGGCTCACGGAGGTGGAACGCCGATCGTATCTCGCGATGCACCTGCAGGCCGTCGACGCGGGAAGCTCTGCAGGTTCCTGAGTCGAGTTCCCGGAGTTCCCGGTTGTGGCGGTTGCGAACTCGCCGGCTGCTCGGTTATCTTCGCGTCCAACACCCAAAACTCGGTTGATGGGAGCACAGATGTTGCCCCTCGCATCGCGTCGGCCGTTCCTGACGGCACGGTGGGAGCACCTGATTGTCGCGAGCTATGCGGTTCCAGAGCCGCTGCTTCGCCCGCTCCTGCCACCGGGGATGGATCTGGATTTCCAGGATGGGAAGTGCTTCGCGAGCCTGGTCGGGTTCCAGTTCCTGGACACACGGGTTCTCGGGGTGTCGTGGCCTGCCCACCGCGATTTCGCCGAGTGGAATCTGCGGTTCTACGTCCGCCGGGGGCCGGTGCGGGGTGTCGTGTTTGTGCGGGAGTTCGTGCCCAAACCGATCGTCGCGGTCGTCGCCCGGCTGATCTACAACGAACCGTACCGGGTGGCGAGGATCACCGGCGCGATCAAGTCGGAACCGCCAACGGTGACGGTTTCCTACACCCTCCGCCGGGGGTCGCGGTCGCACTCGCTGTGGGTTGCCGCCGATCCCGAGTCGCGGCCGATCCAGCCGGGAAGTCGAGAAGATTTCTTCCTCAACCAGTCGTGGGGGTTTGGCACCAGCCGACGGGGGCGAAGGCTGCAGTACGAGGTGGTCCACCCACCCTGGGAAATCTTCCCGATCCGCGAGTCCGTCATCGACGTCTCCTGGGGCGAGATGTACGGCCCGGAATGGTCGGTGATGGAGGGGGTGCAGCCGGTGTGCGTGGCCCTGGCCAAGGGGTCGCCGGTGTCGGTATCGCCTCTGGGGCGGGAGGAAGCGTGAGCGGGCCGAGTCGTGCATTTCCTGGAAAGCTTGGCGATCGGTACAACAATTGCCTCCGGGTGATTCCCTGCCCGGTGACCGACACGCTTCGGCGAGGGAAGATGTGCGTATCGCGCTGCTGATCAACTCGAAGGCGGGATCTGCGGGAGCGGCGGACGAGGTCCGTACCGCTCTTTCCGAGCTTCGCGGTGCCACGGTTTTCGAGTCGGATTCTTCGCTCGATCTCCGGACCCAGATTCGCGAAGCACTTTCCCAGAAAGTCGATCTCCTCGCGGTGGCCGGCGGTGATGGGACCATCCACGGGGCGGTCAACGCACTCGGACCGGACTTCCCCCCGGTGCCTGTGCTGGTGATCCCGCTGGGAACGGGGAACGACCTGTGCCGGACGCTGGCGATTCCGCTCGATCCAGTGCAGGCGGTCGGGTTGTTGCGACGCCACCACACGCGGAAAATCGACGTCGTCCGGGTGGCCGGGGACTGGTCCGGATTCCTAGTCAATGTTGCGACGGGCGGGTTTTCCGGTAAGGTGGCCGCAGAAGTCACCTCGGACACGAAGGCGGCGTGGGGCCCACTCGCGTACCTCCGCGGCGCTGCCGGTCCGATCGCCGATCCCCCCACCTTCCGGGTCACCGTCCGGTTCGACCACCACCATCCGCAAAATTTCGAGATCCTCAATCTCGTCGTCGCCAACGCCCGGACTGCCGCGGGGGGGTATGTCGTTGCTCCTCGGGCCGACCCGGAAGACGGGAAACTCGACATTGTCCTCGTCCGATCGGTGGGCTCGACACTGGATATGTCGGTGATCGCGGCGAGGTTGCTGGCCGGGAACTACGTCGCGGACGAGAATGTGGTCCACCGCCGGGCGAGGCGGGTCGAAATCACATCGGAGGAGCCGATCCCGATGAGCCTGGACGGGGAACTCGTGGAGGGTCGCCGATTCGAATTCGAAACGATCCATCAACCGCTGCGGATGCTTGTGGGTCCCGGTTACCGGCGGATGCCGCGGTTGGGTTGGGTCGGGAACACGCGATTCGGCGACGTCGGCCGGCGGATTTTTACGGTCCTGGCGGGGTTTCTCCACGTCGCCCGCCGAATCGGGCTTCCGGGGATCGTGAGCATTGCATTGGCGATCGCGTGCCTGGGTGGTTTCGCGTACCTGGCCCACGGCGTGACGGCCGGGGAGTGGAATGACTGGAATCTCGCGGTCCGGGCCGACATGCGATCCGCCGCCAACCCCGATCTGACGCGGTTCGCCGAGGTTCTGACGACCCTCGGCGGCGGGGCGGGGAACCTACTCGGTGCCGTGATCGCCCTTGTCCTCGTCCTTCGCCGGCAATTCGCGTCGGCGTCGATGCTGCTCTTCGCGATGCTTGGTAGCACGGCGATCGAGTACGTCGGAAAAGCGTGGTTCGCTGTGGAACGGCCGGAACCCACCGAGACGCTGACGGCGATCGGGGCATACAGCTTCCCGAGCGGCCACACCATCCGGGCCGTTGCGCTCGCCGGCATTCTTGCAGTCATTCTCGCCTTCCGATGCACGGGCTGGTGGCGATGGCCAGCGATCTTCGCACTGGCCCTGATCGCCGGCGGAGTCGGTTGGACGCGGATCTACCTCGGCATGCACTGGCCCACCGACGTCCTTGCCTCCGCCCTTCTCGGAACCGCCTGGTTCGCGATGACATTCTCCTTTTTTTCCGCACTTCGTCGGAAGAACCCCGCCGCGACCGCGAAGTCCACGACTCAGGAAAGGATGTCCTTGACCACGAGCCCGTGAACGTCGGTCAGGCGGAAGTCGCGGCCACTGAAGCGGTAGGTCAGTTTCTCGTGGTCGAAGCCCAGCAGGTGGAGCAGGGTGGCGTGCAGATCGTGGACGTGGACCCGATTCTCGACCGCCTTGAAGCCGACCTCGTCGGTCGCTCCGTAGGAAATCCCGCCCTTGACTCCACCGCCCGCCAGCACCACGGAGAAGCCCCAGTGGTTGTGGTCCCGGCCGCCGCCCGGCTTCCCTCCTACGAGTTCGACCACCGGAGTCCGCCCGAACTCGCCTCCGATGACGACGAGGGTTTCCTTGAGAAGATCGAGTCGTTTCAGGTCCGCCAGCAACGCGGCGATGGGGCCATCGATCTCCCCCGCGAGCCGGCGGTGCTCGCCCGCCACGTTGTTGTGGCTATCCCAGGGTTGCACGTCGCCGTGGTAGCACTGCACGACCCGCACCCCGCGTTCGATCAGCCGCCGGGCGATCAACAATTGCCGACCGTGGACTCCATTCCCGTACCGCTCGCGAACCGCCCTGGTTTCCTTCTCGACATCGAACGCGTCGGTCGCCTCCATCTGCATTCTGTAAGCCAGTTCGAAGGACTGGATTCGCGCTTCGAGGGCGGCATCCCCCCGGGTTTCCTGGTGGTTCTTGTTCAACACCGCGAGTGCATCCAGTTGCCGACGCTGGGCAGTCTTCGAAATGCCCGGATTGGTGATGTTCTCGATCAGCTCGGTGGCTCGAGTTTTCCGGGTGTCGATGTGCGTTCCCTGGTAGGCACCCGGGAGGAAGGCACTTCGCCAGTTGGAGACATCCGCAACGGGCAGTCCCGGGCACAGAACGACGAATCCGGGCAGGTTGCGATTTTCCGTGCCGAGACCGTAGGTGAGCCAGGCCCCATAACTCGGACGGGAGAGCCGCTCGTCCCCGCAGTTCATGAGCCGCATCGATTGCTCATGGTTCGGCGTATTCGCATGCATCGAGCGGATGATGCAGAGATCGTCCGCGTGGGCGGTGGCGGTCTTCGCGAAGAGCTCGCTGATCTCGAGCCCGGACTTACCGTACTTCCGGAACGAGAACGGCGAGGGGAGTACCGCCCCGGTCGCCCGCTCGGTACTGAGTTTGCCCGGAAGAGCCTTGCCTTCCAGCTTCTTCAGTGCCGGCTTGGGGTCGAAGGTGTCGACCTGTGACGGACCGCCATTGAGATAGATGTGGATGACGTGCTTGGCCCGTGCCGGAAAGTGCGGCTTCTTCGGGGCCAGCGGATCGACCACCTCGGTAGCACCAAGATCCGAGAAGACGCCGGCCAGGCCCAGCACCCCCAGACCGACGCCCGTTTTGGCGAGAACTTCTCGGCGAGAAAGCGCGACGTTCGTCGATCGTGGTCCGAGCATGGCTTCTCCTTCGAAATCGAATGCTACAAGCCCCGGAACCCTCAGTCGACGAACAGGAACTCGTTCGTGAGCAGCAGCACCTGGGCCCACTGCTCCCAGGGGCCGAGTTGCGATTTGGTCGCATCCTTGTTGGCCGCGGCAACGAAATTGAGGGCGAGTTGAATCTCGTCGGTGGTCGGGTTGCGTTGCAGCGCCAGACGATGCAAGTTTCGAACCTTGGCTTCCGGGTCCGGGGCAGCCGCGACCTCCGCTCGGGCGGCCAACGCCTTGGCCTGGGTTGCCACGAACGGGGAATTCATGGCGAAGAGAGCCTGCTGGGGAACGGTCGTGAAATTGCGGCGCTCCGCGGACGCATCCGGACTCGCAAAATCGAACGCCCGAAAAACACCCGGCAGACTTTGCCGATCGACCATGCCATACACCGTCCGACGCCGCTGACTTGCGTCGTTCGCGATCTCGACCGGCCGGCCGTAAAGCTTCTCCTCCAGTCGGCCCGAGACGGAAAGCATCGCATCCCGCATCGATTCGAAATCGAGCCGACGCCGATTCGCCCGCCAGAGGAGTCGGTTTTCCGGATCCTTCCCCCGGCCATCTTCGCGGTCAGCACTTGACTGGCGATACGCACTGGAAAGCACGATTTCGCGGTGGAGTTTTTTGATCGACCACCCCTTCTTCATGAAGTCGAATGCGAGATGATCGAGCAGGGCCTGATGCACGGGGGCCGCCGTCCGGACGCCGAAATCGCTGGGCGAGCTCACAAGCGGTTCGCCGAAATGGTGCATCCAGACACGGTTGACGAAGACGCGAGCGGTCAGGGGATTTTTCGGGTCGACGATCGTCCGCGCGAGGTCGAGCCGACCGCTGCCCGGCCCGAATGGCTGGCTTCCGAGTGCACTCAGGTTTCTGCGAGCAACCATTTCGCCGGGCCGGGATGGGTTTCCGCGGACGAAAATCCGCGGTTCCGAGGGCGTGTGCGAATCTTGCAGGCACATCGCCCGTGCGGGTGCGTTCTTCTCGTGGACCGCGAGACGGTCAAGATTTTGGAGTTTCCCCCCAAAGTTGTCGGTCTCGCCGCGAGACATGTATTTCCGAGTCTGGCTTTTCGGGAAGTATGCCGGCGAGTTCTGCCCCGCAACCACCGCGAGAAGTTCGAACCGATCCTGATCCGGCGGGCCGACCTGGACCCTCGCCGATACGTAAGTCTCCTTGAGAAGAGACCCATACAACCGGGCCACTTCCGCTCGGGAATTCAAGCGGGCCGCGGTGAGTGCGGCCCGCACATGTCGGTTCACCTTCGCATCGATGGAAATTTCGGCGATGACACCACGCGACGTCAGTGCAAACTGGTGATCTGGAAGGGCACGCAATCGGGCCCAGGGGCCGAAGATCGGATCGGTGGGGACTGCCCGTTTCGCGAGGTAGGCTCGCCAGCGGCCGGTGATCACGGGGCGGAGATCACCCGGCGACAGGGACATGAAGAAAATCGCAGTCTCGATCGGATCCGGTTCCGTTGTCGCGACGTGCAGCAGGTAGTCCGGCGTGCGGATGCGTGCCGTCTCACTCAGCAGCCGATACTGCTGATCGAGCATCTCCGTGATTCCCTTTTCCGCCGCCGCGTACTTCGCCTCGAATTCCTTCGGGCCAACGGTGTCCGGCTCCAAGCGAGGCGAAATCAACGGTGTCTCGCTGTTCGCAAAAACCCCGTACAGGGCGTAGTAGTCCGCGGTGGGAATGGGGTCGTACTTGTGGTCGTGACAACGGGCACAGGCAACCGTCAGCCCAAGAAAGCCGCGTGTGACCACGTCGATTTGGTCGTCGATCACATCATGCGAGTTGCCGTCAAACATGCGACCCAGCGTCAGGAACCCCATTGCCGCCAGTCGCTCGGGCGGGGAATCGGGGATCCGATCTGCGGCCAGTTGTTCGAGCACGAACTGATCGAACGGCCGATCCTCGTTGAACGCACGAATGACATAGTCACGGTAGGTGTACGCAAAGGGACGCACCCGATCGTCGCCGTACATCAGGACCCCGTCCTTGGTGTCGGCGTAGCGGGCGATGTCAAGCCAGTGCCGGGCCCACCCCTCGCCGTAACGGGGGGACGCGAGCAGGTCGTCGACGACTTTCTCGAACGCCTTCGGATCCGGGTTTTTTTCGAAATTCTCCACCTGCTCCGGTGTTGGTGGCAGGCCGATGAGATCGAAATAGATTCGCCGCAGAAGCGTTCGGCGATCCGCCTCGGGCGAGGGTTTGAGCCCGTTGGCCTCCAGCTTCGCGAGCACAAACGCATCGACGGAGGTCCGGACCCAGTCGCGGGTTTTCACCGTCGGAATCGCGGGTTTCTGAACCGGTTGGAAGGCCCAGTGCTTCGCCACCGGAGAAGGGGACGAGGACTGGGTTCCGTCTCGCGGGTCGGGGGCGCCCAGGCGAACCCACTCCTCGAGCGACGCGATTTGCGCCGCGGAAAGGGGCGATTTCGGGGGCATCTTGAGGTCGGCGTCGGTATGCCGGATCGCCCGGATCAGCAGGCTCTTCTCGGGTTTGCCCGGCACCAGGAGCGGACCAGAATCTCCGCCGGCCAGAACGCCCTCCCGGGTGTCGACGCGGAGCCCGCCCTGTTGTTTCTTCGATCCGTGGCAGTTCTGGCAGTGCTCGACCAGAATCGGCCGGACCCGCGATTCGAAGAAGGCGATTCCCTCGGCGGATGGTCGTGCCTCGGGTGGGGCCGCGGCCGCGAGAAGCATCAGGGCGAGCGGAGTGGCGGTCATCGCTTGCCTCGCACGGGTCGAGGGGTGGGGAATCGAGCAGTACCGAGCCAGCTTCGCCAAGAGCCGATGTGGGTCGTCGTCAGCTTCTCGGCCGCATCCGGGTCACCCGCACTCAGCACTTTCAGTAACTCGCGATGGGCCGCGACCGTCACCGACCGCGGCTCCACCTTGAGACGCTCCTGCTCGCGGAAAATCGTTGCCAGCCAGCGCTCCATCTGCGGTCGAAGCGGCAGCCAGGCATCGAGAAGTCGCTCGTGATGGGCGGCGCGGACGACGGCTTCGTGCAAATCGAGATCGAGGCGGTTCAATTCCTCGGTCGTGCGGGCCGCCGCCTGGGCATCAATCAGTTTCTCGATGGCGTCCGTATCCGCCGGGGTCCAGCGACCAGTCGCCAGCCGGGCCGCGAGCCCCTCGAGAGCCGCCCGAAGCGTGACGATTTCTTCGAGGTCTCGGTCGGTGAGGGCACGCACCCGACTCCGACCGCTTCCGGAAAATTCGATGAGCCGCTCGCGTTCCAGTTGTAGAAGTGCCTCGCGGACCGGCCCCCGACTGACGCCAAACTGCCGGGCAAGGGACGGTTCGGAAAGCGACTCGCCGCCCGCGATTTCGCCAGTGACAATGCCCTGTCGCAGGCGAGCGACCAGTGCGTCGGCCAGCGAGGTTCGAAGAAGTGGGGCCAGAGACTCGGCAGGCATCGGATGCGACCGCGGGGTGGAAGACCAACTGTCAACAGTTGACAGAATGGTCTCCCGCCGTCCGCCTGTCAATCCATTCCCCAGGAATTTCTTCGATTGATGGAGCTTCTTTTGCTGCGAAACCGCGTGACCCCGGAGGTTCCGGGAAATGCGGGGGTACTGTAGAATGGGGGCATGAGTCAGCGGGAATTCGCGAATCGCCACAAACCGGAACTCCTCGCCCCTGCCGGGGACTGGGAAGCATTGAGGGCGGCGGCGGCCAACGGGGCAGACGCGGTCTACTTCGGGCTGTCCGCGTTCAACGCCCGGGCCCGGGCCGCCAACTTCGACCCATCGGAACTTCCCGATGTGATGAAGTTCCTGCATTCCCGCAACGTCCGCGGGTTTGTGACGCTCAACACGCTGATCTTTTCGGACGAGTTGCCCGCGGTCGCGGATTTCGTGGCGGCGATCGCATCGGCCGGGGTGGATGCGGTGATCGTGCAGGATCTCGGCCTGGTCCGCCTGATCCGCCGACTCGCCCCGACCCTGCCGATCCATGCCAGCACCCAGATGACGCTGACGGAACCCCGCGGCATCGCCTTTGCCCGCGACCTTGGCGTCGACCGTGTCGTGCTAGCCCGGGAACTGTCGATCGACGATATCCGCAAGGTCACCGCGGGGACCGACGTACCGGTGGAAGTGTTCGTGCACGGGGCGTTGTGCGTGGCGTATTCCGGCCAGTGCCTGACCAGCGAGGCGCTCGGCGGTCGGAGTGCGAATCGTGGCCAGTGTGCCCAGGCGTGCCGACTCCCCTACGAAATGATCGTCGACGGCACCCCCCGCGACCTCGGCGACCGGGCGTATCTTTTGAGCCCCCAGGATCTCGCCGCCTTCGACCACATCCAGCCGCTGCTCGACGCGGGCGTGATTTCCTTCAAGATCGAGGGTCGCCTCAAGGGCGGTCCCTACGTTGCCGCGACGTGCCAGACCTATCGGCAGGCGCTCGATGCGGCCCTGGAATCCCGCGAGTTTTCGCTTTCCCGCCGGGAGGAACTCGACCTCGCCCAGACGTTCTCCCGGGGGCTCACCCCCGGATTTTTGGACGGCGTCGACCACCAGAAACTCGTCCGCGGGCGGTTCCCCAAATCTCGCGGCATCCGGGTGGGAAGAGTGCTCGAAAAGTTCCGCGACGGGGTACGCATCGAAACGTGCGAATCCGTCGAGAATCTGATCCTTCCCGGTGACGGGGTCATGTTCGACCTCGGAACTCCGGAGGAAAAAGAACCCGGCGGTCGCGTCCTCTCGACTCGTGAAGCCGCGACGCGAAGCGGAGTGTCGGCCGTGGTCGACATCACATTTCGCCCTGGAACCCTGGACTTTTCTGCAATCCCCCTCGGCTGCGATGTGTGGAAAACGGACGACCCCGCGTTGCGGAAGCGCCTCGAACACAGCTACGCCCAGGATCGCCCAGCCCGGCGAGCGCCGCTTGTCGCGGAACTTTCCGGCACCCTCGGCGGCTCGGTGACGCTGACCCTGACGGACGCCGTGGGACGCACCGCGACCTCGACCTGGCCCGGGCCGCTGGAACTCGCCACGAACCGCCCCACTTTCGAGGAGGAAATTCGCGAGCAACTTTCCCGCCTCGGTGACACCCCGTTCGCACTGACCTCGGCGAAGATCGATCTTCCCGCGGGTTGCCTGGTGCCGAAGAGCGTACTCAACGACCTCCGCCGTCGTGCCGCGAGCGACCTGGCAGCCGGGCGATTCCCCGCCCACCCGATCGCGAATCCGCACGCCCTCGATTCCCTGCGAGCGGAAATTTCTTCCGCCCCACGCTCCGAACTCCCCGCTCCGAGCCTGACCGTTCTGGTCCGCACGCTCGACCAACTCGACGCGGTCCTGGCCTGGACCCCGCCCGAGGGCCTGCCCCGCCCGGCCGCGATTTACTGCGATTTCGAGGATCTCCGCCTCTATCGTGATGCGGTGCCGCGAGCAAAAGACGCCGGCATTCCCATCGGCCTGGCCACGCTTCGGATCCTCAAACCGGGGGAGGATGGCTTCCAATCGCTGATCGTGCGGGCGGTCCCGGACCTAATTTTGGTGCGAAATCTGGCGTCGATCGGCTACTTTCAGGAACACCTTCCCACGGCGAAACTCGTCGGGGATTTCTCGCTCAACGTCGCGAACGAACTGACGGCCGACATTTTGATCCGTGCGGGGTTGGAGCGTCTGGTCCCGAGTTTCGACCTCAACTGGGATCAGTTCGCGAGCCTGCTTCGCCGGTCCGACCCGCTCCGGTTGGAACCGGTGATCCATCAACATATGCCGATGTTCCACATGGAGCACTGCGTTTTCGCGGCGTTTCTGAGCGCGGGGAAGGATCACCGGGATTGCGGCCGGCCGTGCGATTCCCACCGGGTGGAGCTTCGGGATCGGGTCGGCGCGGAGTTTCCGGTGCTACCCGATACCGGCTGCCGAAACACGGTCTACAATTCCGTTCCCCAGAGTGCCGGGGAATATGTGGGTCGGATGCTGGAGCTGGGCGTCCGGCACTACCGGGTCGATTTGCTGCGTGAGGCACCGCAGCAGGTGGCGACGACGTTGAGTTTGTACACTTCTCTTCTGGCCGGCCGCTCCAGCGGACGGGATCTCTGGCGGAACCTCCGCGCCCTCAACCAGCTTGGGGTCACCCGCGGTACTTACCAGCTGATCTGACTTCCCGCCGCTTGACTCACCTTCCAAATCTCGCCGCCATCCCCGTACGCCGCCGCGGAAGTCCGGGTCGTCGATTCCGAAGAAGTCGGCGAGCACCGCGCCGGTGGCCCCGTCGAAGACCGTCACCCGGGGGCCGCCAAACCCATCTGGACCGACCGCGATGTCGGCGATCCCGTCCCCGTTCACGTCCCCGGCCGCGAGCACGGCACTGTCGGTGAACGAATCCTCGAACGCGGTAAAGGAGCGGACAGGGGCCCCGGTCGCCCCGTCTGTGACGGTCACCCTCACCCGGATACCCGGGCCGGTCACCGCGATAGTGTCGGCCACTCTGTCCCCGGTCAGATCTGCAACCACCGCCCGGGCTCCCGTCCCGGCGTCCGGGACACGGTAGCTGCCGGCGAACCGTCCGGGTTCCGGACCGTGAGTGGGAAGCACGGGCGACCTCCGGGCGGATCACGGCAACAGCGCGACGAAATCGTACTGGTACCGGTGTAAATTGAACTTTGCGGAAGGGGGGGAAGTTCGGGCAAGGCGTGCCGGCAAGAATTTGCCCAGTTTCGACTGACGACGTCGGCAACGTCAGCTCGATTCTCGCAATCGGGCTGCGATGTTGAATCTCAGGCAGACAGATACGCTCAGACTTTGAGCGGTTCAGTTCGACCCCGTGCAGGAGCCAGGAGGGAACTCCGGGGCCGGTCAGACGGCGAAGGACCTGGCGGACGCGGCTGGCGTCCTGTTCGACGACGCCGCGGCGGTGAGGGCGGTCGGAGACGCACTCGAGGAACTGTACGAGAGTCGGCGCGAAATAGCGGAACGGCGAAACCGCCGGGGCGATTCGTCACGCGGTTGACCGTCTCGCGGTCCGGTTGCTGAAAGTCGATTCCTGGGAGGTACTCCTGAAAGGTGGACAGGGTAAAATTCCAGCGTGTGAGCGAATCCGATTCGGAGGAACAACGATGGTCACGATCGTGGTGGATGCAGCAATTCGCGACAAACTTCTCGCCGCCGCCGATTCCGAGGTGGAACTCCGGGACGAGTCCGGACGGGTGATCGGCAAATATCTGCCGACCAAAATCGAGTACCCCGACCTCGACGTGAGCAACGAGGAACTCGACCGGCGAATGCGGGAAAGCCCGCGGCACACGGCCGAGCAAGTCATGGAACGCCTGCGGAGGCTCCGCGATGCAAGTTGAGTGGACGGACGAATCGCTAGACACACTCGCGGATTTCTACGTTGCCGCGGACGTGGAATCTCGACTGGTCATCGAGTTGGCCGCCGAGCGGATCAACCGGGAACTGGCTCAGAACCCGCTCGAACATGGCGAATCGCGGGATAGTCTCTACCGTCGGGTGTGGTTCGTGCCGCCGTTGGTGGTGATTTTCGATGTGGTGATGTCGGAGGGGAAAGTCGTGGTGAACCACCTGGCCCGCCGACGAGGTTCGTGACACGTCGGTTTTCCGGGTACAATCCCAGGATTCGAGGGTGTTTCGTGTGGCTCGATTCGGAAAGGCGGTTGGCCGTGGTTACGTCGAGTCGCTGGCGGATCGTGGTTGGCGTCGTGTTGGGAATCGTACTGGTCGCCCCCTGTCTGGCACGGGCCGCGGATGACCCGCTCGCAAAACAGATCGAAGCGGTAATCGACGGCAAGGACTACAAACACGCCCACTGGGGAATTCTGGTCGTCGACGCGAAGACGGGCGATGCCGTCTTTTCCCGGAACCCGGACAAGTTTGCAACGCCGGCTTCCGTCACGAAACTTTTCTCCTGTGCCGCCACCCTGGTCGCCCTCGGGCCCGACTTCCGCTTCGAAACGCCGATCTACCGACGCGGCGAAATCGTGGACGGGGTCCTCAAGGGGGATCTGATTCTCGTCGGCAGCGGCGACCCCACCTTTGGCGGTCGAACGAAGAAAGATGGCACTCTCGCGTTCGCGGACAACGACCACACCTACGCCAACTTCCCACCCGTCGAGGCGACGCTCACCGACACCAACCCGCTGGCCGCCCTCGAATCCCTCGCAAAACAGGTCAAGGCCGCGGGAATTCGGGAAGTCGACGGCGAGATTCTCGTCGACGACCGCCTCTTCGTGCACACCCGCGGAACCGGCAGCGGCCCCACACTCGTCTCTCCCGTGACGGTCAACGACAACGCGATCGACATCCTGGTCACGCCCGGGTCCAAATCCGGCGACCCTGCCATCGCGAAAATGCGACCCGACACGAAAGCCTTCCAGATGGATTTCGAGGTTTCCACGGGCGAAGCGGATTCCCCGGTTTCCATCGCGATGCAATCCGCCGGTGGGAATCAGTTCGTGGTTCGCGGCAGCGTGCCGGCCGGCGGAAAGCCCGTGGTGCGAATCTTCCCCGTCGAGGAGCCCGCACTCTTCGCACGGACACTGCTCATCGAAGCCCTTCGAAAGGAGGGAATTCGCGTGACGGCCACCCTGGCCCGGCCCCTTTCTGGCGAGTTCCCGCCGTTCGATGCATATGCGAAACTGCCCCGGGTAGCGCTTTACCAGTCCGAGCCCCTCTCGGAACTCGTCAAAGTTTGTCTCAAGGTGAGTCACAACCTTTATGCCAGCACGTTCCCCTGCCTTATTGCTGTCAAAGCCGGGAAGCGCACCGCCGAGGAGGGTCTGCAGGAGCAGCGAAAGATTCTCAAATCCCTGGGTGTCGACGTCGGCGCCACCAGTTTCAGCAGTTCCGCGGGGGGTTCCGTGGCGGACGCCGTCACACCTCGGGCAACGGTGCAACTCCTCCAGGCGATGCGGAAGCGGAAGGAATGGGACGTCTACCGTGCGGGGTTCCCATCGCTCGGCGTGGATGGAACGCTCGCGACGTCAGTGGGCGAAAAGAGCCCCGCCCGGGGTAAGGTCTTCGCGAAAACGGGGACGTTGCTCTGGCCGGACGTCATGAATTCGCGAGGAATGTTGCGGAGCAAGTCGCTCGCCGGCATCATGACCACCGCCACCGGCCGGGAACTCACCTTCGCCATCTTCGTCAACGATGTCCCCATTCCCCAGGGAGTTGGCCCGGGCCGGGAGGGAAAAACGATCGGCAAGCTTTGCGAGATCCTTTTCGAGACGTGCAAGTGATCATTCCGCCCGGGATCGGACCGTGTTCCGTAACGTGCCGATCCGCTCGATCGTGAGTTCGACGACATCCCCCGGTTGCAGCCACCCACCCACCGCTTCCGGCGTCAGTTCCAGGATGCAACCGGTGCCCACCGTTCCCGAACCGATCACATCGCCGGGGCGAAGTTGTGTATCCCGGCTGGCGTGAGCCACTATTTGCGGCCAAGTCCAATACATCGAACCGGCATTTCCCCGGCTATATTCCTTCCCATTCACGGTGGCGGTCATCTCCAGATGCAGTCGGCCATCGCGGTAACAATCCTTCAATTCCGCGAAGGGAATAAGATGAGGGCCCAGGGATGTTGCAAAATCCTTCGATTTGCTCGGCCCCAGCCCGACCGCCATTTCCGCCCGTTGGATATCCCGGGCCGACCAGTCATTCATAATGGTGAAACCGGCAATGCAATCCATTGCCGAATCATCTGCAACGAGATCGCTGGCGGGGGCTCCAATCACACAGGCGAGTTCGAGTTCATAATCCAGAGCCCGACTCCCGTGTGGAGCCTGGACACAATCGCCATCTCCGATGATGGCGATGGGGTTGGAGAAATAGAATGCCGGGATCTCATACCATTGCGGCACCATCTGCAACCCACGGTGCCCCCGGCAGGTTTTGACATGCTGCTCAAAGGCATAGAAGTCGCGAAGCGACGCAACAGGTGGGATAGGAAGCGGCATGGTGTGTACTCAGGCGAATCTCACAGCGGGAACAATTTTTCAACCATTGAAGAGCCAGCGATCAAACTTGTCGGCGTCGGTCATCGCTCACAGTTCGTCGCTGGCCATGGGTGGCGGGTCAGCATTGTACCCGTTGTCACATCCTTACAACGTGCCGCGAATGGCCTGTTCCCGTTCAATGGCCTCGAAAAGTGCCTTGAAGTTGCCCTTGCCGAAGCTCTTGGACCCTTCGCGTTGGATGATTTCAAAAAATAACGTCGGCCGATCTTGCACCGGCTTCGTGAAAATCTGCAACATATATCCTTCGTCATCCTTGTCGATGAGGATCCCGAGCTCCGCGAGTTCATTGAGATCCTCGTTGATCGGGCCCACGCGATCGGGGACCGCGTCGTAGTAGGTCTTCGGAACCCGCAAGAATGAGACATCATTGGCACGGAGAGCCTTGACTGTGCCGATGATATCATCGGTCGTCAGGGCGATATGTTGAACGCCGGCACCGCCGTAGAAGTCGATATATTCCTCGATTTGGCTCCGCCGTTTCGCCTTGGCGGGTTCATTGATGGGAAACTTCACCCGCCCGGTTCCGTTTTGGACAACCTTGGACATCAATGCGGAGTACTCTGTGCTGATATCCTTGTCGTCGAAGCTGACGAGTTGCTCGAATCCCAGGACCTTGCGGTAGAACTCCACCCACTCATCCATTCTTCCCTCTTCGACATTGCCGACGATGTGGTCGATCGTCTTCAAGCCGGTAGGTTGATAGGTAGAAGGCTGATATCGAGCGGGGTCGATGTCTTTGAAGCCGGGGGCGAAGGAACCGCGGTAGCGGTCGTGATTGACGAATGTATGGGTGGTGTCACCGTACGCGCGGATTGTGGCAGATTCGTAGACTCCGTGTTCGTCCTCATGGGCAGTTGGCCCCTTGACGCCATGGGCACCTCGCTCGACGGCGAGGTTGTATGCAACTCGAACATCATCGACCTCGAGTGCGATATCCGAGACGCCGTCGCCGTGCAATACGAGCCGTTGCACATCGGCATGACTCGGCCGCAATGGAGAGACGAGGACAAATGTGACGTCCCCCTGGCGGAGCACGTAGCCCGCTTCTTGTTTCACTTTTGTTTCCAGGCCCGCGTAGGCAATCACGTCGAACCCGAAGGCATTACGGTAAAAGAATGCGGATTGCCGGGCGTTGCCGACGAAGAACCGCACATGGTCGATCTTGCGAATGGGAATGTCTTGCATGGTATGGTGGTTCCGTATGAGTGTTGGATATTGCTAGTTGACCAGCCGCGCTCCGCTTTCGCGTCGCGGCTACACGCTCATAACACCGGGATGTTGAACCGTCGCACCAGCGATTCGAGTTCCTGCCGCAGGAATGGCAGGCTCGGTGCGATGAAGAAGTCGACTTGCATTTTCGAAGGATCATAGTCTGTATTGATGACGGTTTCCGTCACGAACGGTCGCCGGGTCGCCTCGCTGGAGAAGAGCGAGTGTGGGATTTCGCCGGTCGAAGAAAGAATTCCCGCCCCGAAAACCTTGGTTTCGCCCTGCTCCTCGATCAAGCCAAACTCGATGGAGAACCAGCTAAATCGCTTCAATGCCAGCACCTGATCGCCATGGGGGGTTGATGCCGCTGCCTTGCCGATGAGCGTCAATAGCTCGGCATAATCCTGATTCATCAGCGGTGGGACGTGACCCAGGCAGTCATGGATCATGTCCGGTTCCGGGGTAAATTCCGGGTGCGAACCGTGCCGTATAAACTGTGTGACGGGGAAGCCTCGCCCGGCAATGTACTCGTAGAACGTGCGATACGGCAGGGCCCCCTCCGCGGGGACGAGGTGCATGTTGGTTTCACGTTCGAGGCGTTGCGAAATCGTCCGGAGTTGGGGGATTTCCGTCTCGGTGATCCGCAGATCGTCCTTGGCGCGGTTGTAGAGACCGCACGCGAATTGTCGGTGCAGTTCGTCGAGTTTCGGGCTGACCTCGCGCCAGATCCGGGTTTCCTCGGCGGTGTACTGGACCACCGGTGGGCCGAGGTTCTCCAGGCGGTGCTTGCGGGTCAGGTCGAAGAGGAACTTTCGGCGAGCGATGTAGTCGTTGTCGCCGAGGCCTGGGTGGCCGGGTTCCAGTTCGAGTTCGGTGGTGTCGGGCGGGACGACCATCGACTGTGCGTCAATGACGGTGCCGTACTCGACCAGCGAGTTGGGGTGGGACTTCAATTCCATGGGGTGAGCCTCACGGCTCGGAGGAAGTGAACGGTTGACGGCCGTGGGATCCCGACCCCTGCGACCGCTTTCCGGCTAGGGGTAGTATATCCGATCGTGTCGGGTTTGGCAGGGCCGACACGATCGGTTTCGCGAGGTGAGGTTTACTTCCCGTCGTCCTTCTGGAGTTCCCACTTTTCCCCGAAGAATCCGGCGTGGACGACCTTGCCAGGCCAGCGGGAATCCGGGGGGGTGGTCACATCCAGGACGGCGTAGTCGGGCAGTTTCGGGACCTGCCGGGCGTTGTTGAGGTAGTCGTATTCGCGGAAGGTGAAGCCACTGTTGAGGACGACGTACTTTTCCGGGTTGAGCGGGTTCGGGAAGATTAGCACGGGGACGTGTGTGCCGGCCGGGTACTTCTTCTCGCCGACGATCACAGCCTCTTTCGTCCAGGTGATCGGAAGCTTGTCCGCGATTCGAGCGAGGATTTTGTTGCTCGACGGGTCGCCCCAGAGGATCAGGTTGCTCTGGGCGATGTCCTTGTCGGTCACGTCGGAGTCATTTTTGCGAGGTGCGTCGCCGCGGAACTGGTTGCGCCAGTGCTCGACGGCGTGCTTGGACTCGGCGGCAACCCAGTCGCCGACGGTGGTGTTGAGCGGTTCACCGGTGGGGTAGACCATCAAGAAGCGATCCATGAATGCGTCGTCGATCGGGCCGTGGAGGCCGGGTTTCTTCGCGAGGCTGGTCGTGGCGGTTGCGGGTTCGGTGGTCCACTTTCCATCGACTTTGCGGAACCGGTGGACCACAGGGATCGCATCCATCTGGCCGCCCTGGGGAGCCCAGACGGTCTGGCCGTCGATGATGATTTTGGCTCCTTTTCCGGAGCCCGCGGCGCTGACGGCCAGGCCGGTGACACCGGAGGTCTTGAGGTCGAAGACGTAGCCGTCGCCGGTCCCCTCGACCGTGGCTTTCGCGAAGTGCTTTTCCAGTCCGGTGACTTCGACCCACGCACAGCGGTTGTAGCGAAGGGTGTAGGTCACGAACTTGATCTCTTTCGGGAACGGGTTGCGGCCCTTGGCGAGGATCGCGTCGATCTGTTTGCTCACCTCGGCCTTTGCGTTTTTCTCGTAGGAGTGCCCCGTTTTCGGCCCGATGATGTGGTTGAGTTCGAGGCCGACTTTCTTCATTTCGCGGGCCATCACGTCGGCGGCCTGCTTCTGCTTGTCGTTCTCGCCGGAGTACGCAACCGTGGGAAGGTTGAAGATGTTCTGGGCGTAGTCGGTGGCGTCGTACATGTGCCAGAGACGTTCCTCGAACCAGGTCGGCTTGACCTTCTCGTTCTGGAAATTGTTGAGGAATTCCTTGGTTTCGGCGAATCCGGCACCGGGTGCGGCGGCCGCCCACAGGGTTGGGAAGTGCGTCGCGAACTGCCAGCACGCCGCACCCCCCATGCTAAATCCGCGGGCCGTCAGACGGAGATCGTCGATCGCATAATGCTTCCGGGCGTGTTCGAGGGCCTCGAAGGTGTCGACTTCGCCGGCGAACTTGTTGGCGTTGCAATACCGTCCGTAGGGGTGCAGCACGAAGGTGTTTTCGGGTACGAATTGGCCGGCGTTCTTCGTGCGGTCCTCGATGAAATTGACCTCGGTCAGGTTCTCGCCGCGGCCGTGCCACCAGAAGTCGAGCCGACGTTTTTCTTTCGGCGTCTCTGCGAACGATTTCGGAACCACGATCCCGTAGGGCTGCGCGGACCCGTCGATTTTCGAGCGGTAACCCCGCACCACGTTCCCCGTCGCCGTCGGCCAAGAGGGTTTGCCGTCCCTGAGTTCTTTCGCCCGTTTCAGGCCTTGTTTCAGGACGGTTTTCGCGGATTTGACATCGTCCCGCTTTCGCTTCGGGTCGACGTAGATTTCATCGAAATCCACCGCATACCGGACTGCCTTGTGGTAAATCTCCACGTCCGGGATCAGGTCCAGCAACTCCGGCTTGTCCTTGAGAAGTTTCGGGAGCGCGTCGAGTTCTTTTTTGAGCTCGGCGAGGCCGGTTCGGAGGTCCGCCTTGTCTTCCTCGGATACTTTGGAACCCGCGGGGGGAATCGGGCGGACCTTGTCGGGGATATTGTCTTTCGGTCCATCCGCAAGGCCGACGAGCGTGAGGCAAAGCATGACGGCGGCCGACCCGCACAGGGTCGAGATTCGGCAGAGATCGCGCACGGTGAGACTCCGACGGGTAGGATTGTCGCAGTTTATGCCATGGAGAGAGGGCGAGCCAGAAAAAATCGGGCGGAGGTGCGAATGTGGTCGGGAAAGCCGCGGAAGGTCGCCGCGGCTTCCGGATTCTCGGCGGTTACTTCTTGCTCAGCTCTTCGACGAACTTCAGCACTTCTGCCGGGTGCTCTTTCACAGAGACCTTCTCGTAGATCTTCGCGATCTTCCCTTCCTTGTCGACGACGAATGTCAGGCGTTTGGCCGCCTTTCCGTCGTTGATGCCGAGGGAATTGATGAGCTTGTTGTCGGTGTCGCAGAGGAGGGCGTACGGGAGCATGTGCTTGTCGATGAATTCCTTTTGCTTCGCCTCGCCGTCATTGCTGGCACCAAGAATGACCGCATCTTTGGGGAATTTTTCCGCCAGGTCGCGGAACCCGCAGGATTCGACTGTGCAACCTTTGGTCAGGGCCCGGGGGTAGAAGAAGACAACGACGATCTTCCCCTTGAGGTCGGCGATGCTGACGGTTTTGGCGGACTTCCCGAGGGCTTTTTCGATCTGTGCCGCCTGGAGCGGGACATCGGGGAAGGGGTCGCCCACTTTGACTTTGAGCTTGGAATCGTCGGCGGAGGCGGAAGCGGCCAGCGTCATGGCAGCGATCACCCCGGCCGCGGCGACCAGTCGGGTCGGGCGGAACATCGGGTTTCTCCAGGGGAGGAAAAGGGAAAGCAGACGGAGGGAAAGAACCCGGAGGCTGGGGTGGGTTCCGGACTGCATTCTCCGGGCGGCGGGAACCAACGGCAAGGGTCGGCGCGATTTTTCCGGCTGACGCCGTTGACTGAGCGACAAAGGCAAGTTAAGGATAAAGAAATTCCCTTGCCGATCCCGGATTGAGACCCCGGTGTTTCGGCAGGCCCTCAACCTGATTTCCTGTGTCCGGAGAATTCGTATCCCACCGTTCGACCGCAACGCCCCACCCCGTGCCCCGGCCGGCCCCCGGATGAATGAGCAGATTCGCATCAGCCCGATCCGATTGATCGGTGCCGAGGGCGAACAGCATGGCATCGTTCCCACGGCCCAGGCCATGGAAATGGCCCGCGAGGCCGGCCTCGACCTCGTCGAAGTTGCCGCCCAGGAACGGCCACCCGTCTGCAAAATCATGGACTACGGCAAGTTCAAATACGCCCAGTCCAAGAAGGCCGCACAAAAAACGCACCAGCAGAAACTCAAAGAACTCCGCGTCCGGCCCAAGACCGGGACCCACGACATCGAAACCAAAATCAACCAGGCCAAGGAATTCCTCGAGCACAACGACAAGGTCCTGCTCAAGGTGCAGTTCCGAGGCCGGGAAATGCAGCACATCGAGGAAGGAAAGCGGATCATCGACGGAATGGTCGAGAAACTCCTCGAGTTCTGCAAGGTCGAGAAAGCACCCATGATGGAAGGCAAGCAGATGACCGCCCTGCTCGCTCCAAAGGGTGCCAAGTAACGGGTGCCGAACGAACACCCCATCTCACAAAGGCGAAGTCACACCCTGCGCCCGCAGGTTAGCTTCGCCTTCGCAATTCTTCCATCCCACCGGCCCCGCCCGTTGTTTCCGGTCTGTCTCCATTCTCAAAGCGGAACCCCGTGCTCCGGGAGGGGTTGAATTCGGCAATGGTGCACTTTTTTGGAGAACCTTGTGATTCGAACTCTGACTGTGGCGATGGTGGCTCTCACACCAATGTGGAGCTTCGCCAAGACGGTTGACACCGTGGAGGCTCTGGTCGCGGCGGTCAAGGACGGAGCGGAAGGGGACAACATCGAGCTCGCGGCGGGGCGGTATGAACTTTCCGAGCCGCTCGAACTCAAATCCAAGATGACATTGACCGGCGCGGGCATGGATAAGACGGTAGTGACGCATATATCCAAGTGGAAGCCGGCCACCTCAACCCTGCCCGACCCGGAAATGACGACCAAGAAGATGGATACTCAGGCTTTCCTGGTGCGACTCAAGGATAAGTCATCCGGGGTGACCATCCGCGATCTCACATTACACGGCCCGCAAATGCATGGGGCGGTGTATGGCTGGGAACCGCGAGATCTAACCATCGAGCGGGTGCGAGTCAAGGAGACAATGTGGACGGGGATCCGCTCGTTCGGGATGAAGAACGCCAAGATTCTCGATTGCGAATTCGTCGATGCTGGCGGACGTTGGGCCAAGGGTCAGCCCGGGATCAAAGGTGGAATCACCGGGGGTGCCATTTTCGCGATCTGGATGGCCGACTCCGAGATTGCCCACAACCGGTTCACGCGGACCCGACAGGAGAAGGAACACGAATTTTATGGCATCAAGATTCGCCAGGGGAAGCGCTGCCGGATCCATCACAACACCATCGAGGTGAATTTCTCCATCGAGTTGCCATTCGAAAATGATGAGGATGTGGAGATTGATCACAATGTACTCCACGGCACCGTCTCGATTCCCAAACACGCGGGTGGCGGGGTGCCGAAGAGTGGCAAAACATTCCACATCCATCACAACTGGTTCAAGGATAGCTACTCCATTGAATTCGTCCGCAACGGGGTCGAGATCGACCACAATCTCTTCGACTTCGACACAACCAAAGACCACGGCAACCTGATTTCCGGGTTTGGCAAAGCCGACGCGAAAGGGCCCTGCCGATTCCACAACAACCTCATCAGCAACCCGGGCCGGGGCGTCTTCTGGTCCAACGAGGTTTACAACAACCTCGAAATCTGCAACAACCACATCATCGCACGCACCACATCCACACCTCGCAAGGATGGGTTGTTTGGCTTCAACTCGAAATGTGATTTCCTCACCATTCGAATTCGCGACAACATCATCGAATGCATTGATACGGCTCGGCCGTTGTTTCGGAACGCCGCCAGCTACGCTGCAATGGTGGAGAACAATACCCTGACCAACGTTTCCGACGCGGAGAAGTTCAAGAACCCGAAGGCGGACCGGCCGGTCGGGTTGCTGAAACCCTTGCAGTTCTCGTGCGGCGTGCACGACGAGTACACCGTCGAGGGGTGGAAGGCCGCGCGAACGAAGAAATGATCGTGCTCCTCGAAGGGCCGGCCTGATTCTCCGCCGCCGGGGTTCGCTTCCGGGGCGGATCCGATATGGTGAGTCCAATTGCTGCCGAGGTCCGGCACGCTCGAACTCAACTTTGGCTTTGCCCGTGTGCCAGGAGGTCGCTTGGCCCGCGCCGCGAAACTCTGGCACCTCGTCCCGCACGACCCCGACGCCTCCCGCCGGCTTGGCCAGGCGACCCGCGTCTCCCCGGTCGTGGCCAAGCTTCTCCTCAACCGCGGCATTTCCGACCCCACAGAAGCCCGGCAATTCCTGGATTCCCCGCTCTCCGCACTGCATCCGCCGTTGCAACTGCCGGGAATCCGGGACGCCGCCGAGCGGATCGTCCGGGCGGTCGGTGCCGGCCGTCGAATCTGCGTCTACGGCGATTACGACGCTGACGGTATCACCGGCACCGCGATCCTGCTCGGACTGCTTCGCAAACTGCAGGCGACGGTCGAGTACTACGTCCCGAACCGGCTCGAAGAGGGGTACGGCGTCAACGCGGAGGCACTGCGGGGGCTTGCGGAAACGGGGGTTTCCCTCGTCATCACGGTCGATTGCGGGATCGCCAGCGTCGCAGAGGCGGAGGTTGCGAAGTCCGTCGGGATCGAGTTGATCGTCACGGACCACCACGAGATGGCCCCAACCCTCCCGGACGCCGCGACGCTCGTGCACCCGCGATTGCCGGGGTCCGAGTACCCGTTCGCGGGGCTTTCCGGGGCCGGAGTTGCCTTCAAGCTCGCCTGGGCGATCGCGGTGCTGGTTTGCCAGAGCGAGAAAGTCACGCCCGACTTCCGCGAGTTTCTGCTGGATGCGATCGGGTTCGCGGCGCTCGGACTGGTCGCGGATGTGGTTCCGCTCCGCGACGAGAATCGGATTCTGGTTCGGAAAGGGTTGGAGCGGCTGACGGCGAAACCGGGTGTCGGCATCCGGGCACTGGTCGAGGCGGCAAAGCTGACGCAGGCGATTTCCTCCGAGGATGTGGGCTACCGGCTGGCACCACGCCTCAACGCGGCGGGGCGGCTCGGATGTGCCCGGCTTGTCGTCGAACTTCTGACCACCCCGAATCCGGACCGGGCAAAGGAGCTCGCGGAGTACCTCGAAGCCCAGAATGCCCAGCGGCAGGCGGTCGAGCGAAAGATCACGAGCCAGGCGCGGGAAATGGTCGAGGCGGCAGGATTCCAGTCCGAGCCGGCCATCGTCGTCGGGTCGACGGAGTGGCATGCAGGCGTGGTGGGGATCGTCGCGGGTCGGCTAGCGGAGCAGTACGCTCGCCCCGTGCTGGTGGTCGCCCTCAAGGAAGGGGACGCGGTGTCGACCGGATCGGGTCGATCGATCTCCGGGTTCGCGCTCCACGAGGCCCTCCGGGCGTGCGATGGCGAGTTGCTCGGGCATGGTGGGCACGCCAAGGCGGCCGGCTTCAAGCTCCTCCCGTCCCGGCTCGAGTGTCTGCGGGCGAAGTTTGCGGAGTACGCCGGTCGCCACTTCCCCGATGGTCCCCCGCCCCCCCGGCTGGTCCTCGATGCCGAGGTTCCGATCTCGGCTCTGACCTTCTCCCTCCTCGGGGACATCGACAAGCTCGAACCGTACGGGGAAGAGAATCCGCGACCGCGGTTCCTGGCGGCGGACGTGACCATCGAGGGAACCCCACGGCGGATCGGCGGCGGCGAGCGGCACCTCTCTTTCCGCGTCCGCCAGGGCGGGAGCACCATGCGGGCCGTCGGCTTCGGGATGGGGGATCGGCTCGACGAGTTGATGTCCGACGGCGGCCGATGCTGCCTTGCGTTTACCCCCAAAATCAATGAGTGGAACGGTTCCCGGGCGGTCGAGATGGAAGTGATCGATTTCCAGGCGGGCCCGCAACCGCGGCTTGGCTGAGCCGGCGGGATGAGTGCAATCAGGCTTTCTGAGGGTTCGAGCTAAACGCAAGCGTCTAACGGCGAATCGCTGGAATGGGAAAGTTCGAAAGCTTCTGCATTCCAGCGATTAGCTGTTGGCCGGACAGCCCACTCGATGGAAAGCAGAGAATTGGCTGCACCCCTCGGGTACGTGTAAGACTTACAACTCTCGGCCAAAGCGGCTCGAAACTGTAGAAGTTACACCGGTTTTTCGGTCAGGCGGTGCGGTTGGTTCCCGCGAACCAGACCGGAAGTCCCATACCGGCCGCACCTTAGACGCACCTCGTTTCGCGGTTCCTGCACTTCCAAAACCGTCGGCACGCGGACTGCGTGTAGACTTGCGACGCCCCAGGGAAGTGGGCGTCACATCGACGCTCGCCCCGCCTCGGAGGTCAACGGAATGACGCTTCGCCGGCTCGCTCCGACTGCGCTCGCACTCGCACTGACGTTCGCCCTCGCCCACCCCGCGACTGCGGCCGAGCGGGTTGTGACGGACAATTTCGTCGTCGAAGCTCCCAACAAGGAACTGGCCAAGCGGTTCGCAGACGCGGCCGAGAAATACCGCCGGGAAAAGGCCCAGGAGTGGCTCGGCTACGAGATGCCACGCTGGCCCCAACGCTGCCCGCTGGTCGTCAAGATTTCCCCGGAACGCACCGGTGGCGCGACCACCTTCACCTTCGGCGTCGACGGCAACCGCCGACCCGCGGTCATGTCCCAGGAAATGCAAATCTTCGGCGGTTTCGAGCAACTCTTCCACAGCGTCCTCCCCCACGAGGTGACGCACACCGTGCTCGCCCACCACTTCGGGCAGGCGGTGCCCCGCTGGGCCGACGAGGGGGGAAGCGTGCTGAGCGAGAACGACGAGGAACGCTTCACCCACGACGTGCGGTGCCGGGAAATCCTCAACCAGGGCCGCGGGATCCCGCTGCGAGTGCTGCTCACCCTCAAGGAATACCCACGGGACATGATCGTGCTCTACGCCCAGGGGTACTCGCTGACGCAGTTCCTCGTCGATCAGGGGGGCCGGAAGAAGTTTCTGAAGTTCATCGCGACGGGGATGCAGAGCGACAACCGGAACTGGGAAAACGCGGTGCAGATGTACGGATTCGACAGCGTGGATGCGATGCAAGACGCGTGGATCACGTCGTTGAAGAAGCCGCCGCAACGGGTCGCGGCCCGGAACCAGCGAGCGAATCCGGGTGAGTCCGCGTTGCCGGCCAGCAGTGGCGTGGCATCCCTGACCAGCGGTGGTCGCGGCGTCGAGACGCGGACCAGTGCGATCGGCGGAGTTCCCCTCCTGGAACCGCCGGTGGTGGCCCGCGGTGCCGCACCAGATCGCGAACCCGAGGCGCGTCCCGCTCCGAAGCGGAACGTTCCCAAACCCCCCGCGTTTGGGCTGCTCCCCCCGGAACCGCCGAGCCGTCGCTAAGTCTGGTGCAGGTTGGGGTCGGAGAGAAGAGGCACGCGACCCGCGGACCGGAACCCGCGGGTCGCGGTCTTTCTACACACCCGCCCTCACGACTCGCCCCCGGATCAGAACATCGCCGCCGCAGGGAACCACCTCGCAGTCACCGAGCCGGACCGCCTCCGCCAGCCTCGCGAAACCGAGCCCGCCGAGCGGAGAAGGTCCCGTCCCCCCGACCAGAACCGGAGCCGCGAACGCCCAGACCTCGTCGATTTCCCCGGCATCGAGGAAGCTTCCGAGGAGCCCGCCGCCCCCCTCGACGAGGATGTTGGTCCACCGCCGCTGACCCATTTCCGCGAGAATCGCTGCCGGTGACAGACCCCTGTCACTGCTCGAATCCCCGCCGGGAACCCCGACCACTTCCGCCCCCGCGGCCGACCAAGCTGCGAGTTTCCCCGCATTTTCCGCGGCCGTCACTACCATCACTGGCGATTCCCGGGCCGTCTCCCGAAGTCGACACGGGACCGGAAGTTCCCCGGACTGGGTGACGACCACGCGGGTGGGAACCCGTTTCCCCGGCGGACGTGCGGTCAGGAGCGGGTCGTCGGCAGTCAGCGTCCCGCGCCCGACCACGACGGCGTCGACCCGGCCACGAAGCTCGTGTACCCGGGCTCGCGATTCCTCGCCGCTGATCCATTTCGAGTCGCCGATCCGGGTCGCGATCTTGCCGTCGAGGGTCATCGCCCACTTCGCGATCACCCAGGGTTTCCCGGTGGATAGGAGCTTGAGGTAGGGTGCGTTGAGGCGTCTCGCTTCGAGTTCGCCAAGCCCGACCTCGACGGCGATGCCGGCTTCGCGAAGGATCTGCAACCCACCGCCGGCGACTCGCGGGAACGGGTCGGCCATCGCGACCACGACCCGCCGCACCCCCGATCGCAGGACCGCGTCGGTGCAGGGGGGCGTCTTCCCGTGATGGCAGCAGGGTTCGAGCGTGACGTACAGGGTTCCCCCGCGGGCTCGCTCGCCAGCCGCCGCGAACGCGTGCACCTCCGCGTGCGGGCCGCCGAATTGCTCGTGGAAACCGTCGCCGGCCAGGGTTCCGTCTTCCCCCAGCACGACCGCCCCGACCATCGGATTGGGCTCGACCGCCCCCTGCCCCCGGGCCGCGAGGGCGAGGGCGTGCCGCATCCAGTGCTCGTCGATGGGGGAGAACATGGGATCGGACGCATCACCGAGGTTTTTTGGAACGACCTGTCTTCCGGCGGACACGGAACCCCTCGAGTGCTCCGTGGTACGTGACCAGCACCGCCCCGATGCTGGCGTACTTCTCGAAGAGTTTCGCCGTCACCTGTTCCTCGTCGGGCCAGGGGTAGGCGTAGACGACATCCATGTCGTGGATCTCCATGCCAAGTTCCTCGTAGGAATCGTCGCCGTCGGTGGTGAGCCAGGCGAATTCGCCGCGGGCACAGAAATCCTCGGCAGCCCGGGGGACGAAACTGCCCCGAGTGAACTCGGCGTACAGCCCGAAATCCTCGGCCAGAAGCTGCGCCTGCGTGACGAGCTCGTCCTCGACCTCGATCCCGAACGCCTCGAAATCGAGCATCGAGGCCAGCGCGGTCACGACGCCGAACCCGCTGCCCCACTCGCAGAAGCGGTTCCCCGGCAGGAAACTTCCCGCAGAAAGTGCCCTCAGAATCCGGTACGCCCCGGAATAGTCGCTCGGCACGAACGCGGGGCACCGCGACTTGATCTGGAACTGCTCGATCCGCTGCTCCGCCTCGGCCACGAATGCACGCACGTTCGCCGGCACCGCAACCGTTTCCGGCATCTCGACGGGTTTGAGGGGCATCTCCAACGCTCAGCGACAGTTCCACCCGATCCGGACGCGAACCGATCGGAGTTGCAGTTTCCCTCCATTCTATCCCGCTCGCGCCGCACATCCGGCCCGAACCTGCCCGCGAAATCGGATACCTCCGCACACCCCTGCACTCGACTGGCGGCGTTGACCGGCTCCGGGGGACCTCCTATCATCGACGAGATTGAAGGATCTTGCCGATTCTGCGAATTTTTCTGACCGGGAGCCCCGCATGAAGGCGGAAGACCAGAAAGACGCCGCCGCTGCCGCACCGACCTCGGCACCCGTCACGACGGATCCGAACGCCCCGACGCCGCACTCCGGAAAGGAACCGGAATCGGTCGGCGAGGGGATTCAGGAGATGTGGGGCGGGGTCAAAGCCGCCTTCGCATCCGTCAACCCCAAGGCGATCGGCATCGTGCTCGGCATCGCCATCATCGGCGGGTTGTGGTGGTATCTCGCCCGCGAAAGCCGACGGTCCGCATCCTCCGTTTGGACCAGCTTCGAGGAACTCGGAACACAAACCGACCTCGAAAAGTTCATCGAGGACCACAAGAAATCGACGGCAGGCCGGGTCGCCCGACTGGAGCAAGCCCGCATCTGGGCTGGCCCCGAAGGGATCGCCTTCCTCTCCGTCCGCGAACAGAAGTTGCGAATGAAGGGAATCGAGAACCTCGAAAAGGCCCGTGACGAGTTCGCGAAACTGGCGGATGAGTTCGACGACGTCACCCTCAAGGGGCAGGCACTCGAGCAGGCTTCCGACGCGGAACTTGCTCTGGTCGGAATCCCGAAGCAAGGGAGCCAGGAATCACGGGGAACGGTGGAGAAAGCGGTCGAGTACCTGCGTCGACTCGTGAAATTGTGCGGGGAGAAAACCGCCGCCGGGGAAAAGTTCGCGAAGCGGGCCAACGAACTGGAAAGCAAGGTCGCGGAAATTCGGCTGTTGGGGTCGACGCTGAACTCGCGGATGTCCCCGCCGCCGATCCCGGACATCAAGCCGCCCGCGGACATCAAACCGCCCGAGGTCCCGACGCCGCCGATTCCGACGCCGACCCCGCCGCCGGTGATTCCGCCGACGACCAAGAAGTGATCGGCCGGGAAATCGGTTTGTGCCCGGGAAGACACCTCACACGGTTCTCCGGGGTCGCCGCATCTTGATCGGCTCCGCCTTTCGCCATAAGCCAACTCCGAGCGATCCCATCGGCGAAGAAAACGCCGAGTCTCGTCGGAGATGTTGAACCATGGCGAAAACGGTCCGTGTGGCGGTTACCGGGGCGGCCGGTCAAGTCGCGTATTCCATGCTCGCCCGGCTCGCGTCCGGCGAAGTCTTCGGACCCGACACCAAAGTCATCCTGCAACTCCTCGAAATCACCCCCGCCCTCCAGGCACTGGAAGGCGTCGTCATGGAACTCGAAGATTGCGGGTTCCCCACCCTCGAAAACGTCATCTACACCGACGACGCCAACAAGGCGTTCTCCGGCGTCAACTACGCGCTTCTCGTCGGGGCCGCACCCCGGAAGCAGGGGATGGAGCGCAAGGATCTGCTCGGCATGAATGGGAAAATCTTCGTCGGCCAGGGTGCCGCCCTCGCGAAGAACGCCGCTTCGGACGTCCGCATCCTGATCGTCGGCAACCCGTGCAACACGAACTGCCTGGTCGCCTACCGCAACGGCAAGGACATCCCCGCGGAGCGCTGGAGCGCGATGACCCGCCTCGACCACAACCGGGCGGTGTCGGCACTCGCGAAGAAAGCGGGCGTCCAGAACGAGGTCGTCACGAAAATGACGATCTGGGGCAACCACTCCAGCACCCAGTTCCCGGACTTTACGAACGCGAAGATCAACGGGAAGCCGGCAACGGAAGTGATCACCGATCGGCAGTGGCTGGAAAGCACGTTCGTGCCGCAATGCCAGACCCGCGGTGCCGCCGTCATCAAGGCCCGTGGCCTTTCCAGCGCCCTCTCCGCGGCCAACGGCGCGATCGATCACGTCAAGTCGCTGATCCGCGGCACCGCCGCCAACGACTGGACCAGCGCCGCCACCGTCTCCAAGGGGGAGTACGGTGTCCCCGCCGGCCTCGTCTTCGGGTACCCCTGCACCGCCGACGGCAGCGGGAACTGGAAAGTGATCGAGGGGCTCGAACTCGACGCCTTCGGTAAAGCCAAGTTCCAGGCCACGCTGACCGAGTTGCTCGAAGAGCAGGACGCGGTCAAGGAATTGCTCCCCGCGTGAAAGCTACTCCCGGTTTTCCGCGGATTCGCCGAGCAGATCCTCGATCGAGCGACGGGGATTGCTGAGGAACCCGCGGGTGATCAGGAAATGCTCCGTTTCCAGGTACGGCACCTCGCGAATTCCCTGGGAATCGAGGGAATAGATCCGCGCGTCCGGGTAGGCCATGATGATCGGCGAGTGGGTGGCGATCACAAACTGCCCGCCGCGTCGGATGTAATCGTGGAGGATGACGAGGAACTCCAGCTGCCGGCGTGGCGACAGCGCCGCTTCGGGTTCGTCGAGGAAGTAGAGCCCATTCGAGCGAAACCGTTCGCGGAAGAGGGTGAAGAACGATTCGCCGTGCGATTGGGCGTGGAGCGAAACGCCGCCATACCCACCCAGTATCCCCGGCCCCAAATCGTCGATTTCCGATGCGACGTTGTAGTAGCTCTCGGCGCGGAGGAAGTAGCTGTCGCCGGGGATTCCCGGGTACTTCGCGATTCGCAGGCACTCGTGCAATTTCGAGTGCGATTCCCGGGTCGCGAAGTTGAAATTTCGGCTGCCACCCTCCGGGTTGAGTCCACACTCGATCGCGATCGCTTCCAGCAATGTGGATTTCCCGGATCCATTCTCGCCCACGAAAAACGTCACTTTCGGGTGGAACTCCAGCTTCGAAAGGTTCCGGACGACCGGCAGGGAGAAGGGATACTGCTCCGGGTTCGGGATGCGTTCGCGGAGCAACTCGACATGCATGAGGAAAGGCCCGGGTTTGGAGGGTCGGCGTCGGGCCATGGTCCTGCTCCCGTGGAACCTGCGGGCGTGTCGGCGAGATTATCCGGGATGCGGGAAACGCCAAGGGTCGGTCGCGATCACCCGGCTGCCCCGCAGCGGATTTGCGGCCGGGGTGCCATGCCGATTCGCCTTCGATCGGCGTCTCCGCTACGCTGGAAAGGATGGGGCATGATCCGGCGATTCGCGTTTCGAAGATGAGCCATGCCTACGCGGATGGGCGGATCGCTCTGGATGCGGTCGAATTTTCGATCGCCGCGGGGGAGCGGGTGGCGATCGTCGGGCCCAACGGTGCGGGGAAAACGTCGCTGTTTTTGCGGCTGTGTGGCGTGCTTCCCGGCCGCCGGGGGGAAGCGGAAGTGGCCGGGCTCGACCCGGCGGATCCAGCCCACCGTCGTCGGCTGCCCGAAACCGTCGGGGTCGTCTTCCAGAATCCGGATGATCAACTCTTCTCTGCCAGCGTCCTGGAAGATGTCGCGTTTGGGCCCCTGAATCTGGGGGTTTCCCGCGACGAGGCGGCAGTGCGGGCCCGTGATGCTCTCGGTCGAGTCGGGCTGCTCGGGTTCGACGATCGCGTTCCGCACAACCTTTCCGGAGGCGAAAAACGGCGGGCGGCGATCGCGGGTATCCTCGCGATGCGGCCCGGCATCCTCCTTCTCGACGAACCGTCGATGTACCTCGACCCACGGGGCCGACGCGAACTCATCCGGTTGATCGTCGACCTTCCTGGCACCATGCTCGTTGCCACCCACGACCTCGAATTCGTGCTCGACACCTGCTCCCGGGCGATCCTGCTCGACGCCGGGAAGGTTGTCGCGGACGGCCCGCCGGAGAAGATGTTCACCGACCCCGAGACGATGGAATCCCACGGCCTCGAAATTCCCCCGCGGTTCGGCAGGGTGTGAGTCGGCGAGTCGGCGTCACTTCCCGAGGTGATCCATGACCGCGTGGAGGGGCGCATCCGACACGCGCACCACCCCATCGAACGGACGGTCCAGTTCGAGGATCAGGAAGAGCGCACCCGAGACCGACAACATGCAGAGGAAAAGCACGGCGATCGTGGTCGCATTCCTCGGCGCGAGCAGCCCGAATCCTGCGAAAAGTGCCGCCTGCCAGACCCCGAGCACGATCAGCAGCGGCGCGGGGATCGATCGCTCGCTGTTGACGACCAGCCGCTGTCGGAGCGGTGCAAGGGACACGGTCATTTCCAGGGCTCGAGACTTGAGGAATCGCTGGGAATCTGTCCGCGGCTCGAGGGCGGTAATGGAATCGAAGAGGGCTTCCCCGGCGCCTTTCGTGGGTCCCCCGGTGAAGTCGATGGTCGCTTTCCCGTCGGAGGGCCAGGCCTGGTCGAGGATTGCCTGGCAGAGCGATCGCACGTGGGATCGGGCGTCGGCTGATTCCGGGCCATAGCGAGCCAGCACCCGGTCGATCGCCGCCAACTGGGCTGCCAGCTCCTTGATCGTCCCGCTCTGGGCGTCGTAGGTTCCCTTCGTGGAAGCAACCAGAAGCCCGATCACCAGCGCGGTCAGCGTCCCGATCACCCCCAGCCCCTGCTTGATCGCATCCCGGGACTCGCTGCTCAGGTGGTGCTCCGGAAGTCGCCGAGCCAGCATCATCGCCACCAACGTGCTGGTCAGTACGCACACAAACATCAGTCCGGCGATCGCCAGCGAACTCATGACCTGTCCCCGGTTTGTTGCAAGAGTCACAAATCAGGGTACGGATCTTTCTGGAGCCGTGGCAGAATCAGGGCGACAAGCCGCCTGGGCAACCGCCGGTCATGATCCAGAAAAGCGGGAGTATGGCTGCGTAAGCGGTGACCCCAATCCACGCGGCGAGCATCCCGAGGCCGGAGAAGATCGCCCATTTCCCGCGGGAATCGGCCGACTCCGCATCGCTGCCGACGCATATCATGGCGCCGGCGACCCAGCCCAGAGGAAGGACGAGCGTCAGGATGCCGTACTCTGAGCAGAACGAGGTGCGGTCGGGAACGGAGAGCCCGGCGAGGGGGTACCACTTGTGGCAAACCCCGGCCGACAGCACGCCGACCGACAGGACGCCGATCTGCAAAAGCCCGAGAATCGCGACGTTTCGACGGGTGAAAAAATCCATCGAAGATTCCGGATCAGTGTTGCGGCTGGCCCGACTTCCGCACGGTTTCGAGCATCGTCAGCAGCACGTCGTCCATGGTCATCTCGGTCGTGTCGAGACGGATCGCGTCGTGAGCCTGGCAGAGAGGGTCGATCGGGCGAGTTTCGTCCTGCCGATCCCGGTCGGCGATCTGCCGCACGATCGTCGCAAAGTCGGCGGGTTGCTGGAGGGTCTGGAGTTGCTCCACCCGGCGGGCGGCTCGCACTTCCGGGCTGGCGTAGAAGAAGAATTTCACCGGGGCGTCCGGGAAGACGGCGGTTCCCTGGTCACGGCCCTCGCAGACGATGTCGAGTGCGTCGGCGATCCGGCGTTGCTCCGCCTTCAAGCGGGCTCGCACTTCCGGGAAGATTCCGACACGGCTTGCCCCCCGGCCCACTTCCTCGGACGCGATCAGGGCGGTCAGGTCCTCGCCGTTGACGATGACGTGGTTGGCTGGCATCTCGAAAGTGAGCTCGGCCACGAAGCCGGCGATGCGGCCGGCGTCCCGGGTTTCCGCGTAGATGTCGATCCCCCGCCGGCCCAGCAGCAACGCGACGGCCCGGTACATCCCGCCCGTGTTGAGCAACCGGAAGCCCAGCGATTCCGCCAGACGACGGGCCGCGGTCGTCTTCCCCGAGCCTGCGTAGCCGTCAATGGTGATGATCATGGTGCGCAAAGTGCGGATGCGGAATCCGGAATGCGGAGGGAAGAAAATCTTCCATCCGGTTCCGCACGCCGCATCCTTCGATCATACGGAATCTCAGCGAATCCGCAGCGTGACGGTTTCGTTGTTGCGGACGGTGCTGGTGGTGGCCGGCGAACCGGAGCCGAGCAACTCGTAGGTGTAGCTGCCGACCGGAACCTCGACGGTGCGGACCTCGTCGGGCGTCATGCGGTATGACTTCCCGTTGAGCATGATCGACACGTCGACCGGGTAGCTGTTGACGATGCGGACGTAACCATGGGTGCTGGTCGGGCCCTGGGGGGTGAAGCTGGAGGTGCTCTTGGACAGTTTCGAAAGCTGATCCTCGATCCGCTTCAGGGATTCTTCGACGTTGGTGATCCGCTTGTCGAGCCGACCGTAAACGCCGTCGATGGTCCGGCCGTCGACCTGCTTGCCGTAGAGCTGGTCCTGCAAATCTCGCTGGGCGTCGCGCTGGGCTTTCTCGAGATCCTTTTTGAGGTTCGCGATCTGGAGCTTGAGGTCGTCGAGGTCGGCTTGTTTTGCGGGTGCGTCCGATCCTTGGGCCTGGGCCGGGGACATCGGGACGGACGCGAGTGCGAATCCGAGTGCAGCGGACATCGCGAGTTGGCGTGGTGCGAGCGTCATGGGTGGATCCTCGGAAAGCTGCAGCGGCGGTGTTGCGGTCAGCGTGGCCGGCGTCGTCGCCGACACGGGGCGCGGCGCGGGAGAAACCTCCGGCAAGACCGGGGCCGACTGGCCTGAGTTGAGCGTAAGACCCGGAACGGTCGGTCGCAAGTTCAAATCCGGCTGGGACGGCGGAGCTGACTGCACCGGCTCTGCCGACTTTGCGGGCTGCGCGGGCGAGGCAACCCGCACCGGATCGGGAAGCGTCGGTTTCGGGGCCGGAATTTCCCCAACCGGCGTCAGTTTCGGGGCCGGAATGACCTCAACCGGACGTGGGGCCGGGGCGATCGGCGTCGGCTTGGCTGTCACTTCCACCGGTTTCGGGGTCGGCGCGACGGTCACCGGGCGTGGAACCGGGGCCGCCTCGATTTCCTTCAACAGCGGATGCGGGGCCGGGGCGAGATCCGTCACCGGGGCCGGCGGAGTCAGCGGAACGATCGGAGCCGGGATCGTCGGTGCGGGAATAGCCGGGGTTGGAACCTCGGGTGCGGGAATCGCCGGGTTCGAAAGTGCAGGGATGGTCGGTGCGGATGGCGGCGTAGGCGCCGGAATCGCCGGTGCCGGGATCATCGGCGAGGGAATCGCCGGAGCGGGCACCATCGGAGCCGGAACAGTTGGAGCCGGAACATTTGGAGCCGGAAGTTCGACCAGACCACTCGGCAGTCGCTCGGCTTCGGTTCGCGGCGCGATGGCCGGGGGCGGCAGAACGGGGGCCGGTGTCGATGGAAGTTTCTCGGATTTCGCGGGAGAGGCGGGAGTCGGAATTCCGACAGCCGGCACGATCGGAACCACGGCAGCGGCGGGAGTGATCGGAGCTTCCCCGCGGGGAGCCGAGACTCGCGACGGGGTCAGCGGTTCCTTGATCGGTTCCGCGATCCCGGTGCCCGGCCCGACGGCGACCCCGATAGCCGACGCCCCGACGGCCGGCCATGTCCAACGTCCGAGAATCCGCGACATGAGGTCCCCCTGCAAAATCGACGGTCGAGCGGCCGCCGCGTCCCCTTCTCGCAGCAGCAGCTCGACCGAGGGCGTGTGTCGGATCAGTACGCGGCGATGCGGTTGGCCGGGACTTCGAACGGATCGCACTCGTCGACGCCGACGCGGTGCTCCATCTGGAAGGCGTCCTCGCCGCTGTCCTCGTAGTAGTTCCGCAGGACCCGGACCGCCTTGAATTCCTGGGCCCGGAAGAAGAGCTGGGCGGTCAGGTTCCGCTCGCGGACAGCGAGGGTAATCTTGGTTCGGCGGTGGCTGGAGAGCTTGCCGACGAGTTTCGCGACCATCTGGCCCCCGACGCCGAGCCGGCGGTATTGCGGGGCGACGGCGAAGTTGAGGACGTGCAGGCGGTTCTTGTGCAGTTCGTAGATCATGAAGCCGACGATGCGGTCGTTGTGCTCGGCGACCATGCCGATGCAATTCCGCTGGCGGAGACACCGGAGGAAGTCGTCCTCCGTCCACGCGAATTCGAAGCTTTGCTGCTCGATCGCGAGTACGTCGGCCATGTCGCGGCGGATCATCCACCGGATATGGACCCGGACCTGTTCTTTTTGGGCGACGCGTCCTGCGCTCATCTCGGGCTCCTCCCCCTGCCTGGGTTCCGTCGTCGGGAACCACGGCGTTGACCCGTTCCTTCCTGGCAGGTTCGTCCGCTGCGGGTGGGAAACCCCGACCCGCCCGCAAGGCGGCGAATCCTACCGACTCCCCCGTACCCCCTCAAGGCCATCATCCATCGGTGCCGATCCTTGCAGAATCTTCCGGCGTTATTCCTTGTAGAACCGCGTCGATTCTTCCTTCACGACCGGGGTGCGGATCTGGTCGCACGAGACGCGAACCTTGAACCGCTGGTCGCCCGGAAGCGTGCCCTTGACCCGGACACGGAACGTCGCGTCTCCCTTGACGGCGAGCACCGGGATCGGGTCGAAGGCGATCTGCTGACCGCTCGCCCGGCCGGTCGTCGGACCAGTGGCACCCATCGCAGCGGAACCATCCGGCAGGTCGGCAACAACCAGGACGTTGGTGCAAGCACCCGTCCCCTGGTTCGCGACGCGGATCTCGTACACAGCTTCCTTGCCAATTTCAACCGGGTCTTCGACGTCGACCACCTCGAACCGCAGTGCCGGGACCCCCTCGGATTTCACGACCGTTTCCGCGTGGGCGGTCAGCGGCTTCGAGGCGGCTTCGGGCTTCGTGCCAGTTTGCACAATTCCGGTCGCATCCGCACCGGCTTGCGCGTCGGTTTTGACGACACCGGCGGAAGGTGCGGTCGCCCGCAGTTTCACGGTCACGACGCGGGCTGTGCCGGGTTGGAGCCCCGGAACCCGCCAGGAGACGGTCTTGTTCCCCGTGGCGACGGTGCCCCCCTCGGTGGCGGAAACGAACTCGAAGCCTTCCGGAATCGTCGACCAGACGGTGATCGCGTCGGTGGCGGCGGTGCCGGGGTTCGAGAGTTCGATGGCGTAGACCGGCTCGCTGCGGACCAGGCACTTCGCCGGCCCGGTTTGCTTCACGATCAGGAGCGGTTCGACGAGGTTGACCGTCGCCTTGGCGGCTTCCGGTGCGTTGGAGTCCGCAGTGGCGGTGATGGTGCAGGTTTGCGGGCCGGACTTGGCGGCGATCGTGTCAAGCGTGAGCGATCGCGAGGATCCGGCGGCGAGGTTGGCGAGTTCCGCCTCGATGACGGCCCCGGCCGAGTGGGCGAGACCACCGGTGAATTCGGCACGGAGCACCAATTTCCCGGCCGGGCCGGTGCCCGAGTTCGTGAGTTTGATCTGGAACGCGACGGGGTCGCCGACCCGGGCGGATTCGGGGCCGGTGACGGCGACGGTGACCCGCGGCCGCGTCACCTTGACCTGACCATCCGCGGCGGTGGCGAACGTGACCGTCGCCCGGCTGCGGAGGTCCCCCTCGTCTGCCGCCTTGACCGTGGCCTTGACGCGTTTCTCTGCCCCACCTTCGATAGTTCCGAGGTTCCAGGCGAGTCGCTCGCCGGCCACTTCCGCGGCGGGTTCCGTCCCGACCAGCGTCGTCCGGCCGGGTTGGTCCGCTTCCACGCGAACGTTCTGCACTGCCGTCGAACCCGCGTTCCGCACCACATACTCGAACGTGATCGGCGAGCCGACACTGATCGATTCCGGCGTCAGCACTTCCACCGTGACCGCGGGCATCGCCTTCGACGGCAGCGGAGTGCCAAGCGACACCGAGGGCATCGTCAGCGGTTGCGGTTTCGCCACGCTTTGGGAAACCACCGGAGTGCTACTCGCCGGGAAGACCTGGCTCGGCACGGCGGGTGGCGGCGTGACAGGCATCGCGGGCGGCGGTGCGAAGGTCGACTTCGTTTCGACCGGTGGTTTCACCGGGGGAACCTCCACCCCCGAGGTCGGAAGCGGCTTCGGCTGGAACGGGAGCGGTTTGGGCGTGGGTGTCGAGGTCGGCGCCGCAAACGGTTTCGGAGCCGGGACCATCGGAGGATTCTGTTTCGGATCTGGTGCCGATTCCACCTGGATCATCGGCGGCGGAAGCGCACCGAGGTTCGGCGCGGACGCATCAGGAATCGGCGTCGGCGGAGGCGTTGTCGATTTCGAGGGCAGTTTCAGCGGCGGCGGTGGGATCGGCGAACCGGATTCGAAACTCGCCGGGATCACACCTTCCGGACCGGCGACCACGGCTTGCGTGATTCGCGGTCGGCCGGTGGGTGCGGGCGTGTTCGTTCCGGATGTCTGGACGATCGGCCGGGCCGGTTGCGAGCCGTACTGCACGTTCGGGTTGGCACTGGACGGGAGCGTGGTCGGCTGGCCGCCCTGCGTCACCGTGGAGTTCGGGAAGACGCCGGGCGGGGGCGGTGTGACCTGTGCGGGGTAGTACTTCGCCGACCCCGGATCCTGCCCGCGGACACCGACGACGGCGGTCGCCAACACGACCACCCCGACGGCGGCCGACCCGGTCCAGAAAGCGAATCGGCTACGCACAGTCGCCCCCCTTCGAACGTTTCCCAGTTCGCCCGAGCATCGGCGACGCTCGAACTTCGTTGTCCCCCGACCCGGCGCGGATCGCCCCCAAACGATCCGCGCCGGTCCGCCGCTGTCGGCGGCAGCTCAAACGGTTCCGCGAGGCCTTGTCAGGGCTTCGCCGGAGCCGGGTATTTCACCGCATTCTTCGCCATCTTCGCCGCGATCGCCTCGGAGAGATCGATCCCCGTGTGGACGCTCAGCAGGAAGATGATGTTGGCGATGTCCGCAAGTTCGTCGGCGATCGCAACCCGGGTCGACGGATCGCTGCTGGCGGTCCGGGATTCTTCCGGTGTAAGCCAGCGGAAGATTTCGCACAGTTCCCCGACCTCGCTGGCCAGAGCCATGGTGAGGTTCTTGGGGCTGTGGAACGGCTCCCATCCGCGCTCGTCCGCGAAGAGTCGGATGCCATCCTTCAGCGCCGCCACCGGAGTGGTTGCGTCGGCCATCGTTGTTCCAGCAATCGGTATCCGGGCACGCCCAGTTTCCCCCAGGACGCACCCGTGGCCGGCTCATAGCCACGGCCGCGAGGGGTGTCAACCAGAAAGGAGCGGAAAAAGACGTGCGTCGCCCTTCTGCAAAGTCGGTCGCTCGCTCCGCAAGTGACGGGATGATGTCCCGAAAATGCAACACCCGCTTCAATGGGTGAAATTGCAGTCACTCGCGGAGCAGTGACCGACTTTGCAGACCTGCGTTTTCCTGGCAACAGGGAGAAAGCTCACTTCGTGGGGACGTAGAACTCGACGTATCCGAGGTGCATCTCGTCCGTGGTCTGGGGGCCCCAGCGGACGGTTTGCTTCGGGTCCGGATTGGCGGGGTTCTTCGCGCTGTTGTCGAAGGTGGCGTAGAAGCCCAGCGTCGAGCCCCGCGAGAGCCGGATCGGCTCGGCGAATTGGTAGCGGAGTTGCCAGTTGAAGTCGTAGTGGGGAATGTCGAGAAGCGGGACTTTCTTCCCTTCCGGTGTGGTCGCCTCGTAGCGGCAGGCCTTCCCGCGGACGTGGAGGTGGGGCAGGAAGCCAACAACAACAACATCCAGCGGCAGGCGGAGCTCGGCCTTCTCCGCGTGATCTTCCGCTCCGGGCGGGATCCGGATCTTGTAGTTGACCAGGCCGTAAACCTTGACCTCGTGCTTCGGCGGTTCCGGGGCGAAGATCAGGCCGAGCCGGACCTGCTCCTTGGTGGCGGTGCCGCTCGGGGTGTAGTGCAACTGGAACCGCAGTTTCGAGCCCCTGGGAAGCTTCTTCGCGAATCCTTCGGGAAGAACCTGGCTCGAGTTCCCGGGCACGTAGGCGGCGAAGAAACCCTGGCTCTCGTCCGAGTTCGCCTTCGCCCGCTGGGCCGGCGTGAGCTTGGGGTCGTTGTTCATCGCGAACACCAGCACGTGGTGGACCACCGACTTGTCCGTCGGCTGGATCTCGAACCCCTTGACCCAGCGGTCTTCTTCGAAGTGCGTTTCCACGAATGCGGTCTGGTACGGCATCGTGCCGGTGGCCTTGATGGGGATCGGCTTGGGGATCTGGAAGATGACATCGGGTTTGCCGATCGTCCATTCCCCGGGAATCCAGGGGGGAAGCGGGGCGTCGGCGGCATCACCGACCGGGGTGCCGCCCGCGAGCCAGGCGAGGAGGTCGGACTTGTCCGCAGTCGGGAGGGATCGATCGTTCTCGAATTTCGGGTGATCCCCGCCGGTCGCGGCGAACCACGGCGGCATCGTGCCCCGATCGACGACCTTCTTGATCATCCCCTTATGGGCGACCACGTCATCGTGGGTGGCCAGCGAGAACGGAGCCACGCCCCCCTGGCGATGGCACTCCCAGCAATGTTTCTGGATGATCCGCGATATGCGGTTGTGGTAGGTCACCGCGACTTCCAGAACTTTCGCCTTGGAAAGGTCGAGTTCGCACCCCGGCGCGGTGGTCGCCTGCACCTTCACCGGCGACCCCGCCACCACCGCCGCCAAGGCATCCGCGAGGAACGACTGCTTCGGAGCTTCCTGGGAATATCCGAGCCCGTACTGGTCGTCGATCGCTCCGTGGTAGATGACCGTCCGCTTCGCATCGAGCAGGAAGACATCTGCGGTCGACCGGGCCCCGATCGCCCGGGCGAGGGAATTGTCCGCGTCGAGGAGGTAGGGCCCGACTATCCCGGCGGCTCGCACCGCTTTCTGGGCATCCTCGGGTTTCTCGGATGCGATCGGATTGAGGAACAGGAATCCGATATTTTTCCCGGCGTATTCCTTCTCCAGCTTCGCGAGTGTGGGCAGGTATTTCTTCGAGATGGGGCAACTGGTGCTGGTCAGGGCGATGACGGTGGCTTTGCGGGACTTCGCAAATTCGGAGAGCTGGAAGGCTTTCCCGTCGATGTCCTTGCTGGTCAGGTCCGGGATCATCCGGCCGACACTGGTGGTGGTCGGGCTCACAACCTTCGGGGCTTCCCGCACCGGAGCCTCGGCAGCTGCCAGTCTTCCGAGCGGAACCAACACCAATACCGGCATCAGGATGAGGAGACGACTCATCGAGGCTCCGAATTTCGGGATGCGGGGTAGTGCAAGCATAACCCGGAAACTTCGGCAAAGTTTCAATTTCCGCCAGGGAAATTCGTGCGGAACTTTTCCCCCAAGGTAGGGTTTGATGAGGGGACTACTCCCCGCCTTCCCCCGGTCGGCTCGCCGATCGCCTCGTCGGGATCTCGCCATGCGAATCGCTGCAATTCTTGCCGCCACCGCGGTTTCCGTCGCCGTTCCCGGCCTCGCCACCGCCGCCGATCTGCCGGGCGGAGGGAAAATCGAGAAGGTCGATTTCGAGCGGCACGTGATGGGGGTGCTCTCGAAGGCCGGTTGTAACAGCGGTTCCTGCCACGGCTCATTTCAGGGGAAGAACGGGTTCCGGCTCTCTCTCTTCGGGTTCGAGCCGGCCTTCGACCATGCCGCCCTGACCCGGGATAACCTCGGTCGGCGCATCGACTTGCGGAACCCGGACAACAGCCTGCTCCTCCTCAAGGCGACCGGTTCGATCCCACACGAAGGGGGCTCGCGGTTCGGAAAAAGCTCCTGGATTTACGGGATTCTGCGGGATTGGATCGCCGGCGGGGCGGTCCACACGCCTGGCAGTGGGACGATTCAGGAACTGTCCGTCAATCCCCCGGACTTCGCTGTTCTCAAGAACGACAAACCGTTCCGGATTCGCGTTTCTGCCAAGTTCGCGGACGGCACCGTCGAGGACATTACGCCGTTGTGTGACTTCCGGATCACCGACGATTCCGTTGCGGGCCTTTCGCCTCTCGGGGAACTGACGGCCCGTCAACCCGGGGACGTCGGTCTGACCGTGCTGTACCGCGGGGCGGTGCGAGCGGTCCGCGTGCTGGTGCCTGCCCCCGTGAAAGCCGGGTTCCAGTACCCCAACCTGCCGGCCGACAACTTCGTCGATCGGGAAGTCTTCGCGAAGTTGAAGCTCATGAACATGGTCCCGTCCGAGCCGGCGAGCGACCTCGAATTCCTCCGCCGGGTGGCGATCGACACCCTGGGAATCCTGCCGACACCCGAGGAAGCCCGGAAATTCCTGGCGGACAAGTCCCCGAACAAGCGGGAAAAAAAGATCGACGAGTTGTTGAAGCACCCCCTCCACGCCGCGATCTGGGCCACGAAACTCAGCGATATCACCGGCAACAACACCGACGCCCTCGAGAACCCGCAGGGGCTCAAGCCGCGGCGGAGCCAGCAGTGGCACGACTGGCTTCGCAAACGCATCGCCGAGAACCAGCCCTACGACGAGATCGTCCGGGACATTCTGACCGCCACCAGTTCCGACGGAAAGAAACCGGAGGAATGGCTCGAAATCACGAGAAAATTCGACGAGGAACTCGCGAAAGGCTGGGATACGACCTACCCGGAAAAGAAAACTCTCGACCTGTTCTGGCGTCGCCAGCAAAATGTGCCCCCGGAGCAGTGGGGGGAAAAGGTCGCCGCCGCGTTTCTCGGCGTCCGCCTCGAATGTGCCCAGTGCCACAAGCACCCCACCGACCGCTGGACGCAAGAAGATTACTGGGGATTCGCGAATGTCTTTGCTCCGGTGGTCGCATCCAGCGGCCAGTTCAGTTCCCCGGAGATGAAGAAACTCGCGGACGAGGAAAACAAGAAGCGAAAAGAGGCTCTGACGGGAAAGAACAACAACCAACTCAACACCATCCGCGAGATGTACTTCGCAACGACGGCCACGCAGGTGACCGGCCGGGGGGTCCGACCGATTGCTCTCAAGCCGATCCCCATGACGACTCGGGTCATTCCCTCCAAAGCGCTCGGCGGCCCTGACCTTCCCCACGAGAAAGGGACCGATACCCGAGAAACGCTGTGGAAATGGATCCGGGATCCGCAGAACCCGTTCTTCGCCCGCAGTTTTGCGAACCGGGTGTGGGCCCACTACCTCGGCGTCGGGTTGGTCAACCCCGTCGACGATTTCTCCCAGGCCAACCCGCCCACGAACCCCCGCCTGCTGGACGCCCTGGCCAAGAGCTTCGTCGAGTCCGGCTACGACATCCGGAAACTTGAGAGGACGATCCTGCTGAGCCGAACCTACCAGCTTTCGGCAAAGCCGAACGCATCGAACGAATTCGATACGAACAATTACTCGCGGGCCTATGTCCGGCCGATGATGGCGGAGCAGGTGATCGACGTGCTCAATTCCGCGTTGGGTGTGGACGAGAACTTCGCGAACGACGGACCGGCCGGGAAGAAAATGTCCGAGGTGGGTTCGAGCCGGCTGCAGAGCGCGAACCTGAGTTATGTGATGCGGATTTTCGGCCGGCCGCCCCGAACCACCGCCTGCGACTGCGAGCGGGCCATGGAACCCGCCCTGCCGCAAACCCTCTTCATGATGTCCGACACGAATCTGACGCAGAAATTGCGATCGGGTTCTAACCGGGCCAGCACCATCGCCAAGTCGAAACTCAGCGATGAGAAGGCGATCGAGGAACTATTCCTCGCAACCCTCACGCGAGTTCCCACCGAGAAGGAGAAGGCGAAGGCGTTGGAGTTCTTGAAGGAAGGGAAATCCCGCTCCGAGGCGATGCAAGATGTGATGTGGGCATTGATCAACACGCGGGAATTTATTCTGAACCACTGAACCGAAGAAAGCTGATTCCAGCCATTAGCTGTTAGTCTTTAGCTAATAGCTAACAGCTAATGGCTGGAATCAAATGACCGAGCGAACCGCATGCAAGATTTCCGCCAAGTGAAAGTCTGGCAAAAAGCCCATGCTTTGGTGCTGCGGGTTTATCCTGTCACAAACAGCTTCCCGCGAGATGAAGTATTCGGTTTGATGCGAAAAGTGGTCATGCTGATCCCCGCAAAAATCGCGGAAGGTTGTGGGCGAAACAACGATGCTGACTTTCATAGAGCACTCAACACCGCATCAGGAAGCTCTGCCGAACTGGAGTATCAACTGATCTTGGCCCGCGACCTTGGATGTTTCTCGACTGAGGTTCACGACGACTTGCACGAGCAGTTGGTTGAAGTGCGAAAAATGCTCAACGTCTTTATGCAACGACTCACATAACCCCGGAGGCTGCCATGTTTGATTGCGAAAACTTCCACCGTCGCGATTTCCTCCAGATTGGAGCCGCCGGTGCGATTGGTCTCACACTCCCCAGTTTCCTCGCGGCCAAGGCGAAGGAATCGTCTTCGACGTCGCCGCGGGCGAAGTCCGTCATTCTTGTGTGGCTCGCAGGTGGGCCGGCCACGATCGATATGTGGGATAACAAACCGGAAGCGCCGGAAGGGATTCGCGGGCAGTTCAAGTCCATCGACACGAAAGCCCCGGGGATGCAATTCGCGGAAACGCTCCCCAAGATGGCCCAGGTTGCGGACAAAGTCACAGTCGTGCGGTCGCTGCACCACACGATTCCGTCCCACGGCCCAGCCACTGTCTTCATGACCACCGGGAACAAGCCCACTGCCGCGCTGCAATATCCCTCGATGGGGTCGATCGCGTCCAAGCTGCTTCCCGTCGGGCCTGGGATTCCGCCCTACGTCACTTTCTCCGACCTCCGCGGCGGGCAAGCCGGCGGGGCAGGCTATCTCGGCACCGGCTATAACCCCTTCATCATCGAAGGGTCCGCCGGCGGGAAGGGCGACAAAGGCGAGAAGGGCTCCTCCTTCCGCGTTCGCGGGATTACACTCCCGAACGGGGTTTCCCTCACCGATCTCGACAAGCGGGAAAAACTCCTCAGCACCTTTGACGAATCTTTCCGCGAACTCGACAAGTCGAGCGACCTTGTCAGCGGTCTCGACACCTTCCACAAGCAGGCCCTCGACATTCTTCGGTCGGACAAGACCCAGAAAGCGTTCAACCTCAACGAAGAACCGGCAAAGCTCCGCGAAACCTACGGTGCAGGCAACTTCGGGCAGGGGGCACTCGCGGCCCGGCGGCTTGTCGAGGCGGGTGTTCGCTTCGTCACCGTCGGCATCGGCGGCTGGGACACGCACCAGAAAACGTTCGAGTCACACAAGACCAAGCTGATGCCGCAACTCGACCAGACGCTGTCCGCTCTGATTTCGGACCTCGCGGATCGCGGTATGCTCGACGAGACGATCGTGATGTGTGCCGGGGAATTTGGGCGGACGCCGAAGATCAACAAGAACGTCGGCCGGGACCACTGGGCTCGCTCGATGGCCTGTGTCCTCGCCGGGGGCGGAATCAAGGGTGGTTACGTCCACGGCTCCACCGACGCGTCCGGGATGGCTCCCGCGACCGAGCCCGTGACCCCGGACGACGTCTCGGCCACCATCTTCCGCCAGCTCGGCGTCAGCGCCGACACCGAACTCCAAACCCCGACCGGCCGGCCGATCCAACTCTTCCGGGAAGGACGGGTCATCGAGAAACTGGTTGGGTGAGAAACCAACGCGATTCTTGAAAAACCGGCGGCCCTTCCCATGCATCCGACGATGCGTGTGAAGGGCCGGAATTTTTTCGGGAAACTTCTGAAGTCCGTGGACCGATCAACTCGCGGTGCGGTCCTCGGCGCGGAACATCCAGTACAGGATCGTCTTGATTTCGAACGGCTTCAGATCCGGCTTCAAGGAGAGGATCCGGGCGGCGATTCCGGCCAGGTGCGGGGTCGCCCAGCTGGTGGCGGGCTCACGAGCAAACGGGCCGAGATACCCCCGGGAATGGGCCTGGAATTCCACGGATTCCCGCAGCCGATACGCGAACCGCAGCGGATCGTCGAAGAGTGCCTTGTCGACGGAAATCAGCGGTGGGGCAAAAGCGGCGGGGTAACTCCGCGTCAGCGGGTGCTCGTTGTGAGCCGCCGCGAAGACGAGCACATCCCGGAAATACGCCTCCTCGATCGTTCGCAGCAACTGCTGCCGACGCGGGAGTTGCTGGAGTTTGTGTTCGGGCACGCCAAGCGACAGGTTGACGACCTTGACCTTCCAGACGTCGATGGCATGGCGGATCGCCGCGATGACGGCTTCGACCTCGCAGGTTCCCTGCGGCCCGAAAACGTCGGCGGAATAGAGCTTCACCCGCGGGGCGAGCGTCAGCACGATGTCCGCCACCGTGGTTCCGTGCGGCGAAGACTGGTGGCCGTCGTACGGCAAGGGCGAGTTCGACCCCGCCCGGAAGACCACCCCCTCGATGGGTTCGATCGACTGTCCCTGGTTGCGGAATTTTTCCTCGAGCAGGCTCCGCTCCACGCCGGAATCGACGATCGCGACGGCCACTCCCTCGCCGGTCGCTCGCGGATCGCGGAGCAACCGGTCGGGGGACATCAGGGAAAAGATTTCGTCGAACACGGTCGGCTCGGGCATGGGATTCCAGTCGCCAGTCGTCCGGGACTTCCCGACTCGCGACTCAGGTAGTCGTTTCGTCGAGCAGTTGTCGCACACTTTCGACGAGTCGGAGGCAATGGTCGACGGCGGGGGGACCGTGCCGGACCGCGAGGACCCGGACGGCTTCCATCAATTTCAGGCCGGTATCGGCGTCGACAACGGCGTTGGCGGCCTCGTCCATCCCTTGGCGAAGTCGTTCCAGCACCGCGGCAGGGGGCGGAGAATCGGGTGTCGTGGACGGGTACGTCAGCGACGCGGTCACGGATTCGCTCGCGCGGAGTGCCGCATCGACGGCATCGAAGAGAAGTCGGTGTGTCTGCCGCTCCGCCAGGGCCCCGCGAAGCAGTTCCGCTCCGATTTCCGACGCGGCCGACACCAGCGACCGATCCTCGTCCGTGAAGCGGGGCTTGTCGAAGAGTTCCAGAACCACGTGTGTCCCCGGTCCGACATTGAGGGGTGCCGCCAGGAGCGATTTCCGGCCCTTCTCGAAGGTTGCGACATCGACGATCCCCGCGGTTCCGGGGTCGAAATCGTTCATGACGCACGGTTCCTGCATGCTAACCACCGACGCCGCCAGGGAGCGCCCAAACGGCACGCCCGGGCCCGGCAGCGGCTTGCCATCCGGCCCATACGCGATCGTCGTGTCGGAACCATCCGCGTGGAGGTGCCGGACGACGAGCACGCCATACGGGGCCCCGGTCACGCGGAGCAGGAACCGCAGCAGGGCGTGGACCGCGTCCGGGAGGGGAACCGGATCGTTGAGCGCCTCTGCGGATCGCACGAGGGGAAGCACTTTTTCCACGGATTCGCGGAAGTCGGCGAGCGAGCGGTTGAGTTCGCGTTGCCGTTTCGCCGGGGCGATTTTGACAAGCTGCCGACGCACGGCTGTCAGGAAGATTTCCCGGTTGAGGTCCTGGTTCTTATCGAGGTAATCGCGGACACCCATGCGGAGGGCGTCGAGCGGCGTGGCCTGGTTGGCGAAGCCGGTCACCAGGATCGCGACGATGTCCGGCTGGAATTCGACGAGGTCTTCGAGCAGTCGCAATCCATCGGTTCCCGATCCGAGGTTCCAGTCGAGAACCGCGAGGTCGATGGGATTCTCGTTGGCCAGCAGAAGTGCGGTTTCCGCGTCGGCGGCGGCAAAAACCCGCACCCCGAGCCCGCTTCCGGTCAGCCATTCCTGGAACGTCCGGCGGACGCTGTCCTCGTCGTCGACAATCAGGACGGTTTCGCTCATGACCGACCCCGGCCCCGTTTTCCCGGCAAGACCGATGCCCCACCGCGAAGCCATCATACTCCGGGAGCCACCCCCACCGCGAGACCGGTCCTACTCCATCAGCGCGAACTGACGAAAGAAGACGACTCGTTCTGCGTCGTGGATGGCGTACTGGACATGCAACGGACTGGCGAAACCGCGTCGAAGATCAGATTGGATTCGGAATCCGTGCGCCAGGATTCGCCGAATTCGTGCGGAGTGCGGGCGAGTTCTTCGAGGATTCACGTTCCTGCCGCGACGAAGAGACGCAGTTGGCCGAGTTCGCGGGCGATGGCTGACGTCACCCCGGACCGCCTCCGAACTTCACTTGAAACCTCTGACGAGCGAGGATATTCCCCCGCACCGAATAACTGCCGATTCGGGGGGAAGGCCATGCACCTGCGGTTGTGGGTTCTCGCCGGGTGCGTGTTCCTGGTGGGCTGTCACGTCCCCGGTTCGCCACCTTCGCCGCCTCCCTCCTGGGTTTCCGCCGATGGGATTGCGATCCAGGTGACGGACTCGCGGCGGCTCGTCGGTCCCGACCGGAAAGAGAAACTCGCCCCATATTCCGTGTGTTGCCAGGCGGTGTCGGACGCCATCAAGGAACTGGGCGAGGCGAAACCGACGCGTGTCGAACTGCGAATCGAATCCTATCGGATGCGGCTTCGCGGATTTGAGGATCACGACGGATTGGAACGTCCGACCGATGCGGCGTGGCCGGTCCTCCTGACCCAGTACATCGAGGAGGACGGCTTTCCGGTTGTGACACTCGGAATCCTCACGGTTTCGGCGATTGCCGTCGGGGTCAAGGAGATGGTTCTTTCCCGGAAAGAGCAGAAAGATCCAGACTTTGGAAAGAAACGGGAATGGGACCGCCTCGCGTTTGGAGTAAACGTCTGGATTCGCGCCCGGATCCGCTTGCAGTGGCCCGATGGCACCACGGAACGCGTCGTCGCCGTCCGGGGATTTGGGGACGTTCCGCACGACACGTCCTACTGGGGTGATTCCATCCGAGCGGCGGAGAAGGACGCGGCCACCCTGATAGCGGAGGAAGTACGGGCGGCGGTGCGGAATCGAGCGGCTCCGTAACGTCCGGTCTACACCTCCAGGCCGACCGCTCGCATCAGGGCGACGCCGTTGCCGTGGGTGACGACGCCGGGCCGCATCCGGTAGTCGAAGGACATTGCACCGTCCGTCACCTGGTCCGCGAAGTGCACGTTGACCGCCCGGCCACCCAGGCTTGCGGTCGCCTCCGTCAGGGCGAGGTCGTGCGTCGTCACCAGGCCGATCGCCCCGCCATCGACCAGTTTCCGCAGAACCGCCTCCGCACCCCGCACCCGGTCGGCCGAGTTGGTCCCCGCGAACAACTCGTCGAAGAGGAACAAAACCGGGGTCGCTCCCGTGGCCAGATCCAGCACCGCCCGCACCCGCGTCACCTCGGCGAAGAACCGCGATCGACCGTCCTGCAGCGAGTCCTGGACGCGGATCGTCGCCCCGATCGCGAGCGGCGTCAGCGTCAACGACTTCGCCCGCACCGTCCCCCCCGCCAGCCCCAGCACCACGTTGGTGCCGATCGACCGGAGCAGCGTGCTTTTCCCGGACATGTTCGACCCGCTGACGACGAGAACCCGCGAGCCGTCATCCCCTCCGAGAGCGACATCGTTGGGGACGCACTTTTCCGGCGGCAGCAGCGGATGGCCGAGATCGGTCGCATCGAACTTCGCCGATGGAATCTCGAGTACCCTCGGGCACGGGTCGGTGGGGTTCTCGAAGCTCCAGCCGGCGAGGCTCGACAGGGCTTCCAGGTCCGCGATTTCCGCCAGCCACTTCCGCACCCCCGCCCCGGATCGCCGTTTCCAGTCGTCGAACAAAAACGACGTCCGGACATCCCAGAGGGTCAGAAGCGCGAACGGGACCGCGATGTGGTTGCGTCGGCCCGCAATCCGGCCCGCGAGTTCCCGGAGTTCCCGCACCTGCTCCGATGGCCGCTTCCCACCCGGTTCCGCCGCGAAAACCGAACGCAATCGCTCCGCGGAAAACGCTTCCTTCTCGAAACGGTGCAGGCTCGCTTCGAGAAGGGACAGGTCGTTCGCGACCCGTTCCAGCGTGGCGATTGTGGTCCGGCCCCACCGGTCAAGCGGGTAAACCGCAACCGTCGAGAGAGCGAGGGTCAGCAACAGGGGCAAGCCGGTGGTTCCGGCGGCGAGCCAACCCAGAAGTGCGACGAAGTTGCACCAGCCGAGCACGATCACCGCCCACCGGCGACCCGGCGACACGTCTCGCGGCGGTTCCTCCGCCCAGTCGGCAAGCAGCGCGAAGTCCGTGGCGGCTTGCACATCGGGCCCCGCAACCGCCAGGAATTCCCGCAAATCGAGGCGGTCACGCAGGTCCGCGACCGCGTCTTGCCGGGATCTCACCTCGGTCGGCGAAGCAGGGGTCAGGAACCACGAAGCCAGAAGCTGCTCCCCGTCGGCGGTGCGGGCGGTGCAGATCCGCTGAAAGAGGCTCCCTCGCCCGAACACATCGAGGTCGGCCGCGAATGGGTGATCCGGCCCCGCGAAACGGGCACCATCCGGCCCGCGACCGACCCAGGTTCCGCCGAGTCGATCGAGGGCATGCTCGTAGAATCGCACCGCACGAAGGATCCGACTTCGCCGAGTGCCGAGAACCTTCCCCCAGGCGAAGAGGAGCACGAAGGGGATGCCCGCGAGGGTCGCCCACCACCAGGGAAAGGCCCCGGAAATGGCGGCGATGTTTGCGACGAGCGCGGCGAGGACGAAGAGAGCGATCCGCCACTGGCCGAGCCGATCAATGCGACGGGCAAATTCCCCGGCCTCCGCCCGGCGATCGGCGAGGCGAGTGGTGTAGGCAGCGTGTGGCGTCATCGGATGGGAAAAAAAGAAGACCGCCGCCGGGGTGTCGGCGGCGGTCGCAGAGGGTGATGTTACTTCTTCGCCGGAAGCTTCGGAATGTCAGCGAGTTCCACCGGCACCGGGGCGTAATGGCTGAACTCCATCGAGAAGCTCGCCTGGCCTTTGGTCGCGGAGCGGAGGTCGCTGGTGTAACCGAAGAGGTTCGCCAGGGGAACCTTCGCCACCACTTGGGCCACGCCGCGATCCTCGCTCGTTTCCTCGATCAGCCCGCGTTTGCTGCTGATGTTCCCGGTGATCTGCCCCTGGTAATCCTTGGGCGAAACCACCACCACCTTCATGATCGGCTCCAGAAGTTGGATGCCGGCCTTTTCTTCCGCGGTCCGGAACGCTTCCAGGGCACACAGGTAGAACGCGTCCTGCGACGAGTCGACGTCGTGGAACTTCCCGAAGTGGAGTTCGAACTCGAGGTCGACGAACGGGAACGGGTACTTGTACCCCTTCTTCGCCGCCTCGCGGAGACCTTCCTCCACGCTCGGGATGTATTCCTTCGGAATCGACCCCTGCGTGATGCTGTTCACGAAGTAGACGTTGTTCGGGTCCGGTTTGACCTTCGGATCCTTGAGTTCCTCGATCTCCTTGACCTTCTCCTCGATCTTGTCGGGGGTCAGCGGGGTGTATTTCACGACGATGACGGCGTACTTCCCGCGGCCGCCGGTCTGCTTCTTGAACTGGTGCTCGAAGTCCACCATGCGGGAGAAGGTTTGGCGGTACGCCACCCGCGGTTTGCCGAGCTTGATCAGTTCGGTGTTTTCTTGGGGGACCCCGATCGCCCGTTTGAGCTTCTCGATGGAGATTTCCAGGTGGAGTTCGCCCATCCCGGAAACGATCGTGTCCTTGGTTTCCTCGTCCGTGTGGGTCTTCAACGTCGGGTCGTCGCGGACGAGGCGGTTGAGCGCTTCGCCGACCTTCCCGGCATCGAGGGATTTCGCGAAGGTCAGGGCCTGCGAAATCACGGGTTTCGGGAACTGGATGGCTTCGAGGGCCACCGGTTTATCCGGGTCGCAGAGCGTGTTTCCGGTGTAGGTGTCGGCGAGGCCCATGGCGGCAACGATGTCGCCGGGGCCGGCCTTTTCCAGGGAAATCCGCTTGTCGCCCATCATCCGGTAGAACCGGGCGATCCGTTCTTTCTTGCCGGTGGTCGTGTTGGTGTACGACTCGCCGGGCCGCATTTCGCCGGAGTAGACGCGAATGTAGACGAGGTCGCCGTTGGTTTCGGCGACCGTCTTGAACGCGAGGGCGCTCATTGGCTCGGATTCTTCCGGCTTGCGGATCTCCGCTTCCTTCGTCTTCGGGTGCGTGCCGTTGACCGGAGGCCGGTCGATCGGGCTGGGCAGGCATTCCACGACGAGGTCGAGGAGTTGCTGCACGCCGTGGAACATCTTGCTGCTGCCGCAGTGGACGGGCGTGAAGATGTTCTCCAGCGTCCCCTTACGGAGGGCTGCGAAGATCTGCTCCTCGGTGACCTCCTTGCCATCCAGGACGGCTTCCATCACCTCGTCGGAGGCGGCGGAGATTCCGTCGAGCATCTCGTTTCGGCGTTTCTCGGCTTCGGCCTTGTACTTCTCCGGGATCGGCGTGACGTTGAATTTCCGGTGCGTCTTGTCGGTCGTGTCCCGGGTGATCAGCCGCATCTTGATCAGGTCGATGATCCCTTCGAGGGCATCGTCCTGTCCGGCGGGGATCGTCACGACAACGGGTGTCGCGTGGAGCTTGGTTTTCATCTGCTCGACGGTGCTCCAGAAGTTGGCACCCATGCGGTCGAGCTTGTTGACGTAGGCGATGCGGGGAACCTTGTACTTGGCTGCCTGCCGCCAGACGGTTTCGGACTGCACTTCGACGCCGCCCTTGGCGCAGAAGACGCCGACCGCGCCGTCGAGGACGCGGAGTGAACGTTCGACTTCGGCGGTGAAGTCGACGTGGCCGGGGGTGTCGATGATGTTGATGGCGATTTCGTTACCTGACCGGTCGGCCCAGTCGATGGAGACGGCCGCCGAGTTGATGGTGATCCCTTTTTGGCGTTCGAGGGGGTCGAAGTCGGTGGTGGTGTCCCCGTCGTCGACGTCGCCGACCTTGTGTTTGGTGCCGCTGTAGTAGAGGATGCGCTCCGTAGTCGTGGTTTTGCCCGCATCCACGTGGGCCATGATTCCGATGTTTCGTACTTTGTCGAGCGTCATCGTCGTCGGCCGGTCGTCGGGGACCGACTCCTTGCGAGAAGGGGAGCACTAACCCGGATCCGCTCCGGACCCGGAGTAAGCCCGGCGATACTGCCGGAGCCTACACTTAGACCGCCGTGGGTGGTGAACGGGTTCACAGATCCGATCACGCGACGGGGTAATACTGTACTGTATCCGTGAGTGACGCGGAAACCACCCCGCCCGCGCGAAACTTCGGTGAAGGTGTGGAAAATTGCAAAATGATCCAAAGATTTCTGCTCTGCCGGGGCCGGTCTGTCAGTTCTGGCTTGCACCAAATGAGAACGCCCACCCTGTCGGGTGGGCGTTCTTCGGGAGAGAGGGACTCGTTTATCGCCCAACGACGGCGACGCGGTTGAGAAGCCGGCGCCCCCCAACGGTGCCGCGAATCGATTCCTGGGCGAGTTGTTTCAGGTAGTAGCTCGACACGCGACCGGTGATGACAACTTCGTCTTCGGTGGTGGTGACCACGAGTCGGCGGAGTTCCGGCAAGGGACTCGCGGACAGAGTTCTTTCCGGGCAAGGCGGGTTCAGAACGGCTGTGCTCATCTGTTCGCTCCTGCGACGGTCAATCCTTCATTCCCGAGGGGAGATCGGGAACGGACAGCCCGCGAGGCGTGGGTGCGGGGCTGCCGGTGCTGTGAGCGGGCGATAAGACGGACGGTGCGAAGAAGAACCGGGTCCGTCCGGGCGCTCGCGGTGGGAACTCTCCATTTCCACTTTCGCGATCGTAATTTTCAGGTCTGGCGGACGCAATCTTTTTCTGGAAACTTCCGAAAGTTTTTCCCAACTTCTCCGGGTTCCCGCCAGGTTGGTCCACCACCGAGCATTCCCGATGGAGTCAGACCCAGCCAATTCCGATGCTCGTCGCACCCGTTCGGAGTGGATCGGGTGGTTTGCCCTCGGTTTGGCGATTCTCGGCGGGGTGCCGCTGTTTTTGTGCCTGCCATTGTGGGTCGATGTGACACTCTACGATCTCGCCGCCCGGGCGGTGCTGCGGGGCGGGGTGCACTACCGGGATGTCTTCGACACCAACACGCCGGGAATTGTGTGGTTCCACGCCGTTGCTCGATCGCTGCTCGGGTGGCGGCCGGAAGCGTTGCGAACCGTCGACCTTGGGATGGTGTCCGCAACGGCGGTGCTGCTTGCCGGCTGGGTGCGGAAGTGCGGGGCGAGCCGGGCGGTGGTGGTGTGGTTTCTCGCCAGCGTGGCATGGTTCTACCTCTTCACGTCGGAATTCAGCCACTGCCAGCGGGACGTGTGGATGCTTCTGCCGGCCACGGTGGCGGGTCGGATGCGGTTGCAGCGGATCGGGGAACCTTCGTGGAAGTGGGGGATTCTCGAGGGGGCGGTTTGGGGGCTCGGGGTCTGGATCAAACCCTTCGTGCTCGCGCCGGCGGCGGCGGTGTGGCTCGCTTCCGCGGTCGGAATCCTTCGACAACTCGGCTGGAAATCGCTCGGCCGGGACTTTCTGGCGGTCTTCTGCGGGGGGATGCTGGCCGGGCTGGCGGGGCTGGGCTGGCTCGTCGAGTCCGGAACCTGGCCGTACTTCCGGGACATTTTTTCCAGCTGGAACCCAGAGTACGCCTCGGGAACTCTCGCCGGCGTGCCGGGGCGGGTCCTCGACACGCCCTTCTACTTCCCGCCCTGGAGCTGGCTGGTGGTCCTGGCGATTCCGGTGGCGATTCGGCAACTGGTTCGAGCCGCGAGTTCCCCGACGGGGCTGCTGTCGGCGTTCTTCCTCGGGTGGTTTGCCCAGGCGTTGGTGCTGCAACGGGGGTTCGACTATGTCCACGTGCCGGAAACGATTCTCGCCCTCTCGGTGCTGGGCGCTCGGGGGTGGAAACCGGCGATTCTGATGCTGGCGTGGGTGGCGGGGGTCGGGTTGCTGTGGTTCTTCGTCGACCCTCGCCCGGGCGTTTCCGAGGATTTGCGGCCCGCGTTTGCCCGACCGCCGCTGGCGAACCCGGCCACGCTTCGGCTCTGGCCGCGATGTTGGAGCGCGGGCAGCACGCCGGAACTTCGTGACCGGCTCGGTCGACTCGCACCGGTGCACTGCAAGCCCGAGTGGGTCCACCTCCAGCGCGTGGCCGAGTTTCTGCGGACAGTCGATCCCCCGCTCCGGGACGGGGAACTGACGTGCTGGCACGACTCGACGCATCCACTGTACCTGATGCTCGACCTGGAACCGTCGACGCGATACATGCATTTCGGGACGGTGCTCGCGATGCGGAAGCATGCCGCGGAGGTTGCAGGGGACGTGGCGGCGAGTCGGCAGCGATACGTCGTCAGCGATTTGCGGCGGATCACCTGGGACGACGATGCCCCCAACGCGCCGGGGGAACTCGACTCACCGAGCCTGCCGGAGTGGGTACCGGACCGGTTCCGCGATCAATTTCCGTGGAATCAGCCGGTGGTTTTCCGGTCTGGGCGGTATGTCGTCCACCGGATCGAGAACCCGCTGGGCAAGATCGACATTCCGGACTGGGCGGACCTCGGCCGGTACGGCGCGAAGCGGTGAACTGGGTGGAATCAGGTCGCAGTTTCCCCGGGCGGGCCCGCCGATTCCCGCGGTTCGAGCCCCTCGAAGAGCATGGTTCCGATCCGGACCAGCGTGGCCCCTTCCTCGACTCCGATCGCAAAATCGTTGCTCATCCCCATCGACAGGTGGGGCAGCGAAAGACCGGTGCGGGAACGCAGGGACTCCCGGATCTCGCGAAGCTCGGCGAACGTGGGGCGGGAAAGGGTCGGGTCGTCGTGGAAGGCGGCCATCGTCATCAGGCCGTCGACGCGGATGCCGGCCAGTGACATCGCCCTGTCACCGACCGCCGGAAGTTCCTCGGGGGGGAACCCTCCCTTGGCTTCTTCCCGGGAACAATTGACCTCCAGAAGCACCGGCACCGGCGAGCCGTGCTTCCGCCCGAATGCGTCGAGGGATTCCAGAAGTCGGAGGGAATCGACGGAGTGGACGAGCGACACCAGCGGGATCGTGCGGTCGATTTTGTTCCGTTGGAGGTGCCCGATCAGGTGCCAGCGAACTTGCGGGATGGCGTCGGCTTTCCGCCAAAGTTCCTGGGGTCGACTCTCACCGAGCTCGCGGAATCCCATGTCCGCCACGACCGCAGCTACCGCCGGGTCGACGGACTTCGTGACCGTCACGAGCGTCACCTCGTCGCGGGGCCGACCGGCCCGACGGCACGCATCGGCGATGGTTCCCTCGACGGCGGCGAATCGCGGTGCGAGAACTGCCCGGATTTCCTCGACGGTCATGGCCAATCACCCCGGGGGCCAGGCGAGCTCCCGACCGCCCAGCAGGTGGAAGTGGAGGTGCGGCACGGTTTGCCCGCCGCTTTCCCCGCAATTGACGACCAGCCGGTATCCGTCCGTCAAGCCCAGCGTCGCCGCCAGTTTCGCCGCCACCACGTGGATGTGGCCAAGAAGTTCCTTGTCCGCCTCCGACACGTCCGAGTGCATCCGGATCACCTTCTTCGGGATGATCAGCACGTGCACTGGCGACTGCGGTTTGACATCGTGGAACGCCAGGCAGAGGTCGTCCTCGAAGACGATCTTCGCGGGGATCTCCTTGTTGACGATCTTGAGGAAGATGTTGTCGGCCATCATCGCCATGCGGAGACCTCCGAAACGGTTCGGCCGGTGGATGCGATGCCCCCCCCCGCCACGGACACGGAGCGTGCGGGGAACCACCTTTCCACTTACACTGGGGAAGTTCTTCGTCGCGGTCAACGTCGGCCTTGCGATTCGCAGGCACTCTCACGTCCGGAATCGCGGCGAGGACACGGAATAGCGAGCAATCGGCACACCTCGTGCAACATCTCACCCGTTCGAACCTGGATATCCCGGAGCGATCGGGTTTTGCTCTTCGCTTCGTGATTCCGGTCGATGGCCCCGCTCCTGCGATACCGTGGGACCGCACGACACCTCAACCTTGGAGGGACATCATGGCCACTGCAACGGCTTATTCGACAATCGTGGGCGTCTTCAATACCCGGGAAGCGGCGGAACGCGCTGTCTCGGATCTTCGTTCGGCCGGCTACGACGATGATCGCATCGGCCTGATCGCCCGGAACTCCGACGGTTCCACCACTCGCGTCTCCGGGGATACCGAGACCAACGTCGAGGAGGGGGCGATGCTGGGTGCCTCCGCCGGTGCGATCGGCGGCGCTCTCGTCGGCGCTGGCGTCGTCGCCGGGGTGATTCCGGTCGTCGGACCGGTTCTGGCGATCGGCACCCTCGGCACGGTCTTGCTCAACGCTGTGGGCGGGGCTGCCATCATCGGCATCGCCGGTGCCCTGATCGGCTGGGGCGTTCCGGAAGAAGATGCGAAGTTCTACGAGGACGAAGTCCGTGCCGGTCGCTACCTGGTGACCGTCGACGCGGGTGATCGGTACGATGCGGGCCGATCGATCATGGATCGGCACGGAGCGTACCATTACGAGAACCGACCGATGTGAGCCCGATTCCCGGGGGTCAGCCCAGAACCTCGGGGCCAAAGCGATACCCATCCTGGATGGGATAGCCGCGGAGGAACTCCTCCGCGGTCATTTTTTTCTTCCCGGCCGGCTGCAATTCCAGAATCTCGATGGAACTGTTTCCCGCGTAGGCCGGCACCACCAGCCGGTTGGGGTCGAACGCCAGCAGCATCCCCGCGGCGGTCGGCTCCGGTGGAAGTCCCTCGATCACGCCGAGTTTCCGGACGCGGGCGATGATCACTCGCATCGGTTCTTTTCCGGGCCGGTGGAAGAACGTGTACGCCGTCGGCCAGGGTTGCATCGCCCGGACGAGCCGTGCGATCTCGGAAGCGGGCCGGGACCAATTGATGAGCCCGTGATCTTTCTTGAACTTCGGAGCCCGCGTGACAGCGGCGGGATCCTGCCTTTCCCCCTCGACCGGGCCCGCCTGCAACCGTTGGATCACGTCGAGAGCGAGCCGGGCACCGATCGGGGCGAGCCGGGCTTCGAGTTCTCCGGTCGTTTCCTCGGGAAGGATCTCCACCGACTCCTTGGCAAGCATGTCGCCCGCGTCGAGGCCGGGGGTGATGCGGATGATCGTGACGCCAGTGTCGTGCTCGCCGGCGAGGATCGCGTGGGCGACCGGCGAGGCACCGCGGAACTTGGGCAACAGCGAGGCGTGGACGTTGATCGCCCCCTGCGTCGGAATCTCGAGCACTTCCGGTTTGAGGATCTGCCCGTACGCCGCCACGACCAGCAGGTCCGGGGAAAGCCCGCGAAGCTCGGCCATCCCCTCGGGCGTGTTGATGCTCTCCGGCTGGAGGACGGGAATTCCCGCGTCGTGGGCGATGGTCGCCATTCCCTTTCCGGTCTGCCGGGTCGAGCCGCCCTTCCGGCCGGTATCGCGGTCGGGCTGGGTGACGAGCCCGACGACGTTTTCCCGAGCCGCAATCAGTGCTTCAAAAGTAGGCTCGGCAAAGGTTCCGGTCCCCATCATCACGATTCGCATTGCGTCACCCTGGGCGGATTTCTACGAAGCTTTGCCGATTCTACTCGACTTGCAGGCGATTCAACATACTCCACAAAACCTCGCCGTCCGAGGGAAAGTCGCCCGGAAGGATGACACGGAGGGGGATGGCGACCTCGTCCATGCGGTAGGCGGTACCGGGGCGGTGGACGCCGTAGACCGCGGTGGTGAAGCGGACGGCCGCCGGGACGACGCCGGATTCGCCGGAAGAATCGAGCGAAATCACGGGAATCCTGGAGAGATTCGCGATTGCCGTGGGTGGGAAATCGCGGGTCGTGTTACCGCCAACCACCAGGCACGCATCGACTTCCCCGCGGGCGAGCAGGTCCGGCCCCGTGAATTCGCCGGGGTTGTAGCGAGGGAATCCGCGGGAAAAATTGACCCCAAACGGGTAGCCGGTCTGCCAGGCCAGCACCGAGTCCGCCCCGGCGACATCGCCGTACCGCCGCATCCGCCGGGCGTAGAACCGCGTGCGATTGTTCAAGTCCGTGACCAGTTGCAGCATCGCCTCGACGGTGCGGTGGGCGAGCGGCCCCCGGGTGATGCTGTTGCCGAAAAAAATCACCCCAAACCGGCACGACTCCATCCGGGCCGCGAGTTGGGGAAGGAGCGGGTTGGTCGCCGCTTCTTCGATCGGTTTCCCCGCTACGAGCATCCGTAGTTTCCAGAGCGTTTCCCAGTGCTGCCCGGGCTCGATGGGGAGGAACAGATCCGCCGCCTTCGCGGATTCCGTCTCTGTTTCGTCGACCACGACCACGAAGCGATCGCGTCGGCCGCCGGGCACGAAGCGTCCTTCGGGGTCCGCGGAGTAGCGTTCGAGGTGCCGGGGATGCGTGACGAGCGGGTCGCTGCCCCAGAAGATCACGAGATCCGAACGTTGGCGGACTTCCCCGAGGGTGCAGGTCGATTCCCCGACCTGTTGGAGTGCCATGATCGACGGGGCGTGGCCGGTGCTGGCGGTGGTGTCGATCGTCGCCCCGAGGTGGTCGGCGAGGGCGGTGGCGGCTCGCTGGGCGTCGGTGGTGCTTCGAGAAAGCCCGTAAATCAGCGGCGATCGGGCGGCTCGAAGAATCTCGACCGCTCGCTCGACGGCATCTTCTAAAGCCGCCGGCTTCCCGCCAATCTCGGCGACCGGCCCCGACGTCGCGTTCTGGCCGAGAAACCACGGCTCCGCGAGATGGCACGCCTTCTCCGCCCGCACGACCCGGCCGTTCTCGACCGTCACCGTCAGGTCATCGCAGACGCACCCGCAAACGGTGCACGCCACGTCGGTGTGCGTCATTCTGGGATTCCATCGGGAAGAACCGCGCCAGACGGAAGTTCCGTCCGCGACGGGAAAAGGGGCAATGATGCGTCCAGCGGAAGGTTCTTTTTTCCTTCGAGAGCCGCGACTGCCAAGGAGCGGCACCTTCCCGAGTGGAGAAACTCGATGCGGGGATTCTCGGAGGAGGGGCCGCGATTCTTCGATGGAAGCGGCCGCTCCTTGGCAGTCGCGGCTCCTGAAACACCAGAAAACACGAGGTTCTCGCTGGACAATTCCTCACTTCGCCTTCACGCGTTTGAACTCGTCGGTCTTTTTCTTCTCGTCGACGGTCACGAACTCGTCGGCGGTGAGCTTGGTGATTTCCATCGTTTCCTTCCGGCCCTTTTCCTCGCCATCGGTGTACTCGACGTTCAGTTTGTTGCCGTCGAGCTTCCATTTGCCGGACATCTCGATTTTCTGATCCTTGATGGAGACCTTCATGGAGAACGTCCCGTCCTTGTCGATGATCAGCAGGGCCTCGGCTCCGGGCGGGAGTTCGTTGCCGCTCTTGACGAGTTTCCAGGTGCCGGCCAGTTTCTCGGCGGTCGGCTTCACCTTTTCCTCGGCAAAGCCGGAACCAGCCAGGGCCAGGACGATCACGGCGGACAGCAGTCGCGTCATGGACAGACTCCTTCGTGGGAACCGGCCCCAAAGGAGCGGGAACCGGTTCGGATATCGTAGGGATTCCACGAATACGGAAGGTCCGCCCCCTCCTGATTCGGGTGCGACAACATTGTCTAGGAGCGAGCAAGAAGAAATCTTCGTTCTCTTGGGTTGAACCCGTTTTCGAGCCTGTCAGGCTCGTTCTGTTAGCCCAGGCCGAAGGGCTGGGAAGTCGGACAACAAAGTCTCGGCCCTGACAGGGCCGTTCGGGAGGGCATCGGCGAACGGCCCTGACAGGGCCGAGGATCCTTGGTGTGCCCTCCACCCAGGCCTCCGGCCTGGGCTGTCAGAACGAGCCTGTCAGGCTCGAAGACGAAACCAGTTCTTGAGATACGCAGTCTTTCGGACGCATCCGTAGCCTTTTCCTCGCCCCCAGAAAATTGGGGTGCACCCTCCCGATTCCACCGGAGTATTGGCCCCTTTCCAATCGCTGCCTTCGCGCCTATCCCAAACTGAATCAGACCTGCCCTTTCCCGGAGCCGAACCGTGCCGAAGTTCCAAACCACGCCCGATGGCAAGAAGATCGTCACCCTCATTCCTGGCGACGGCATCGGCCCCGAGTGCGTCGAGTCCGCTCGCAAAATCGTGGACGCGACTGGCGTGAAGATCGAGTGGGAAGTCCGCCATGCCGGCGAAAGCGTCTTCAAGCAGGGCATCCCCTCCGGCGTGCCGCAAGACACGATCGACAGCATCAAAAAGACCCGGCTCGTTCTCAAAGGTCCCCTCGGCACCCCCGTCGGGTACGGCGAAAAGTCCGCGAACGTGACCCTCCGGAAGCTGTTCGAGACGTACGCGAACATCCGCCCGGTGCGGGAACTTCCCGGCGTGCCGACCCCGTACAGCGGCCGGAACATCGACCTCGTCGTGGTTCGGGAAAACGTCGAGGACCTCTACGCCGGCATCGAGCACATGCAGACGCCGAGCGTGGCCCAGTGCCTGAAGCTGATTTCGCGAAAAGGTTGCGAAAAAATCGTCCGCCTCGCCTTCGAATTCGCCCGCAGCGAGGGCCGCAAGTCGGTCGCGTGTGCGACCAAGTCCAACATCATGAAGATGACCGAGGGCCTTCTGAAGCGGACCTTCGAGGAGATCGCCAAGGAATACCCGGACATCCAGAGCTGGCACGTCATCATCGACAACTGCTGCCATCAGCTCGTCAAGAAGCCCGAGCAGTTCGATGTGATTGTGACGACGAACATGAACGGGGACATCATGTCCGACCTGACCTCCGCCCTGATCGGCGGTCTGGGGTTTGCCCCGTCGGCCAACCTCGGATCGGAAGTCGCGATTTTCGAGGCGGTTCACGGCTCAGCCCCGAAGTATGCGGGCAAGAACGTGATCAACCCCACCGCCGTGATCGGATCCGCGATCCTGATGCTTCGGTACATGGGGGAGTTCGAAGCGGCCGCCAAGGTGGAAAACGCCCTCTACGTGACGATGGAAGAAGGCAAGGTGAAAACTGGGGACGTGGTCGGTTACGACTCCGGAAAAGCGTGCAAAACCACCGAATACACCGACGAAATCATCAACAACCTGGGTCGAACCAGTTCCAAGTTCAAGGCCCGCGAGGTGAAGCCGATCCAGATGCCGGCCACCCCGCCCGAGCTTGGACTCATTGTTCCCAAGACCCGCCGGGTCATCGGCATGGACCTCTTCATCGAAGACGCCCGTCACCCCCGTGAAATCGGCCCTGTGCTCGAACAGCTTCTTGAGGGATCGCCGCTCAAGTTGAAGATGATGTCCAACCGCGGGACCCAGGTGTACCCGGACAAGGGCACCATCATCGACTGTACGGACCAGCACCGTTGCCGGATGGTGCTTCGAGACTCTGCCGGCGATCTCGCGGATGCGGACGTGTTCGCGGTGATGCAAAAGGCTGCGACGAAACTGAAATGGGCCCACGTCGAGAAATTGCAAGAGTTTGACGGCCAACCAACTTATACTAAAGCCCAAGGTGAGGACTAACGGTCGACCAAAGTCAGGATCGGCGAACCCGATACCCATCGAGGTGTGTCACGCCCACACGCATCGCCCTGCGTGGGGTTACACTGATCGAGTTGCTCGTTGTCATCGCGTTCATCGCAATCCTGATCGGCCTGCTGCTTCCCGCCGTGCAAAAGGTGCGGGAAGCCGCGGCCTGCTCGAAGTGTCAGAACAACGCTCTCGCGTTGCACAACTACCACGACGCGAACAACACTTTCCCGGCAGGTGTGGAAACAAATCGAACCGGATGGAGCGTACGCCGGAAAACGGCTCGGTTCCGACGCGGGTGTGCTTTATCACCAATCAAAAACCCGCCTCTCCGATATCCAAGATGGCACTTCCAACGAGCGGGATTTCCGGGGACCGTTAGGCCATTTCAGGCAGGAAGTTCGGCTCGGCGGGAGCCTCGCCCTCCCGTCAGATGGAGGATGGAGCCAGTTCGGGCGAGAAGTTCGGCTCGGCGGGAGCCCCGTCCTCCAGGCAGACGCCACAGTTCGTAGGGACACCCGGGTGGGGAACTGCGGTTGCAGTGGTAGCCGGGGGCTGCGTATAGCCCGCGTTGGTCCGCGGCCTCCGGAGTTTGCCGATGACCCGAGTTTCTGTCCTCGTTGCCGTGCTCGCCTGCGGATGCAATACCGCGAACCCCACCTACTTTCCATGGTGGGGCCACCCGGGGCCGATCGTCGAGACGCATGCGAAACCGGGGGGATCGGCGTACTTCCGCAACTTCGACCCGAAAGCCTGCAAGCTCGAGCTCACCCCGACCAACGCGTCGTGCCGGCCCGGCGGCCAGCAGATTCTCATCGCCACGGTCTACGACAAGGACGGGGTTCCGCGACGCAAACGCCGGGTGGAGTGGATCATCGAGGGGCCGGGGAACATCGTCGAACTCGACGAGTCCGGCTTCATGCCCGGCCGCGGGTACAAGGTCGACAACAAGTACGGCGTCTCCTACACGGACTACTTCGAGCACACCCTTACCCGCGGAAATGACGACTCCAAGGACGACATCACCATCCGCCCCGGCCAGACCTGGTGCGTGATCTCCTCCGCCGTCGAGGGGCAGACGACCGTCACCGCGTACGCGCCGGGAATCTACAACTGGGACGCGGGGCGGGTGAGCGTGAAGGTGCTGTGGGCGGACACGAACTTCAACTTCCCGCCACCGGTGATTTCCCGGTCTGGCGGGGAAGCGAACCTGAGCACGGTCGTGTCGCCGAACCCGGGGGCGACCTCGGCCGAGCCACTGCGGGTGCGATATCGCATCGTCGACGGCTCGCCGGCCACGCTCGTTTCCCAGTCCGGTTCCGGCACGACCTCCGCGATGTCCGGAACCGGGCAGAAGGAGGCGGAAGTCACTGCCGACGCGGACGGGAAGGCGACGGTGCGGGTCGTGGAGGCGGGAACTTCCCCCGGGAAAACACGGATCGCGGTGGAAGTCGTCAAGCCGGACGCGTCGGGGGTCGGACCCGGAACGGTGGTCGGCCGGCAGGAAACGACCGTCGAGTGGGCCGCCGCCCAGCTGTCGCTCGATCTCAAGGCACCGAAGACGGTCGCGGTCGGGCGAGAGGTCACAGTTCCGATCGTCCTTGCCAACTCCGGGAAGGCAGAGAGTCGGTCGGTCACGATGCGGGCCACGATTCCCGACGGAGTCGAGTATGTGCGTTCCACCCCGGCACCGACCGTCGAGCAGGGTCGGAACCTGACGTGGTCGCTCGGCCCGGTCGCAAGCGGACAAAATCACACGGTCGATGTCGTGCTCCGCCCGACGCGGAAGGGCCGGCTCGACTTTCCCGCGTCCGCAGAAACGGCCGACGGACTTCGCGCCGACCAGCGGGTCGACCTGACCGCGGACACGGCCGGCTTGAAGACGACCATCGAGACCCCCGCGGTCGTGGCTTCCGGGGACCCGGTGACGGTCAAGCTCGCCGTGCAGAACCCGGGAGCAGTCCCGCTCGATGGTGTCACCGCCTGGCTCGGATTCGACGCCGGCCTGGCTTCCGCGGATGGTAAGAACCCCGTCGAAGTCGGCGTCGGCACCGTCCCCGCCGGGGAAACGAAACGGGTCGAGGTCGTGCTCACCCCCGCGAAACCCGGGCAATTTGCACTCCGCGCCAATGTCACCGCAGACGGCGGTCTCGCGGACCGTGCCACCGCCACCCTCGACGCCCGGCGGGCCGCCCTCGATGTCGCCGTCTCGGGGCCGGAAAAACTCGCCGTCGGAACGGAAGGTGTCTGGGAAGTCCGCATCGCCAACACTGGTGACGTGGCCGTTCCAGGGGTCACCGCCCGGGCGACGCTCCCTGGCGGACTGACCGCTCGAGGCGGATCCAACGGTGGCCGGGCTGCTCTCGCAGACGTCGTCGAGTGGGAGATCGGAACCCTCGCGGCCGGGGAAAAACGCACGGTTCGTGTCAGTGCCGTCGGCGATCGCATCACCGATCGCGGCGTCATCACCGCTTCCGCACTCGGAGAACGCACCGGTGGATCGGGGCTCCGGGCGACCGCAGAAACTCCGGTCACAGTCGCGGGCCAGCCGGCGCTCGTGGTCTCCGCAACAGACCCCGGTGTCACCCCGGTCGGGCGGCAGTCGACGATCCGCGTCACGGTCCAGAATCGCGGCACCGGCCCCGCAAAGAACGTCGAGATTTCCATCACGCCGACCGGGGAATACTCGATCCGCGGTGGAACCGGAAAAGACGGGGAGGCGGCTGTCATCGAGGGGGACCGACTCGCATTCCGCTCGATTCCCGAGATTCCGGCCGGCGGAACAATCACAGTCATGGCGGAGCTGGAGGGCTCCAAACCCGGGAATTCCCGCGTCCGCACCGAGGTTCGGGCCGACTACCTCTCCCAGCCCCTCCGCGACGAGCAAGCCGGGCGGGTCACACCAGGGGCCGGGGCAGGGAACTGACGACGCTACTTCCGCGGGGTCGTCGGGATGCGGAGCGTAAACGTGCACCCCATTCCCGGGGACGACTGCACCACCACATCCCCACCGTGCTCGAGAAGAACTTTCCGGCTCACCGGCAAACCCAGCCCCGTTCCCCGCGCCCCCTTGGTGCTCACGAACGGCTTGAAGATTTCTTCCACTTTCTCCGCTGGAATCCCGGGGCCCGTGTCGGTGACGGCGATCTCGGCAGATCCGTCATCGGCGCTTTTTCGCAGCACCACCGACACCCGCGGGTCCGGGCGATCCTCCGTCGCGTCGAGCGCATTGCTGACGACGTTGAGAAGCGCCCGGTGGATCCCATCCGGATCGCACTCGATTTCCGGGAACTCCGTCGGCGGCACAAACTCCAGCGCGACCCCCGCCGATTCCGCCCGACCCCGGACGACTTCAAGCACGTCCTCGACGAGTTTGCCCAGATCCGTCGGTTCCAGCGCCGGCTCGCGGTCCTTGGAGTAGCTCAGCATGTCGAGAATCAGGTCGTCGATCTTTTTCTGGTTCTTCTCGACCAGCCGCCAGCCCTTCTGGAGCATCTCCGGGTCGGTGCCGTCGAGGGCGGATCGCACCATGTCCGAGCCGAAGCGGACGCCCTGCATGATGTTCTTGATGTGGTGGGAAAGGGCGGCGATGGTCTGCCCGACCGCCGCCAGCCGCTCCGCTTGCACGAGGGCCTGGTAGTAGCGCGTCTCCTCGACCGCGAGTGCCGCCTGGTGGGCGATCGCGACGGCCAGGTGGAGGTGGTCTTCCGTGAATTTCACCGGTTCCTTCGGGGCCACCGTCTGGGATACCGGCGAGACCATGATCCCGGACCCGGTACTCGCCCGGGTGTCCAGGAAGAGGACGCCGACGGTTTCGTGTCGTCCCTTCATGGGAACGCAAATCACCTCGCGAATCTGGAATCGAGTGATGCTCTCGCCGCCGCGGAACCGCTCGTCCGCCGCCGCATCCGCGACCAGAACCCCCTGGTGATTCTTCAAGACGTGGTCGATGACCGTCCGGCTCACGACGAAGTCGTTGGAAGCCCCCGCGATCGTGGAACCGATCAGTTCCGGCCGGGTCCGCACCGCCTTGGGCATCAGTTCCCCGGTTTCCGCGTCGACCACCATGAAGCAGCCGTGATCCGCATCCGCCGTGCGGAGGATCAGGTCCATCACCCGGTCGAGTAACTCGTCCACATCAAGGATGTGGCTGACGGCATTGGCCGCCTCGTACATCACCGACAGATTCGCGAGCCGAGTCCGCAACCAGTCCGTACCGGCCCGGTCAGCCCGCGACAGAATCTGGCTTCCGTAATCCTCCTCGACAGTCCGCAGAATCGCCGAGGGAAGCTCCGGGTTCTGCCGGACGATCAGCCTTGCCGATTGCGGGGATTCCAGAGCGTTCTGCTGTGGCAAAACCGCGTCGGTGGAATACAGAAGAACCGAGTCGCCGATTCCGATCTGGTCGCCGGGTCGGAGGTCGATCACCTGCACGAGCCGATTATTGACGACAGTCCCGTTTCCGCTTCCGAGGTCAAAGAGCTGGTAACCGCCTGTGGGTCCGGCCCGCAATTCCAGATGTCGACGGGAAACGCGTGTGTCGGTCAGGGGAACTGCGTTCGCAGAATGTCGGCCGACGGTCACGGATGACGCCGTGAGGAGGAATTGCTTCCCGGAATCGGGGCCCTTCACAACGGTCAATTTCGGCACGGTCGGTCCATCCCACGGGGCGACTTCCCGTTACCCTACGCCGTCGTGGGGGCGGAAGGCAAGCGGCCGGTACTCGACGTGCGACCTCGACGGCATTTCTCCAGGCCTTCCTGGCTTGACCAACTCCCCATATTCCCGGAAAGTATCCGCACCGATTCCACCCCGAACTGCCGGATTTTCCGCACCGAGATAACCGATGACTCCTGCTTCCCCGGTCTCTGCTGCCAACTCGTACGACGAGGTTCCGTACGACTCCCACCCGTTCGCGCAGACGCATCCGAGCCGGTTGTTCGTGGTGGGAACTTTGTTTGGAATGCGCCCCGCCCCGGTGGCGAAGTGTCGGGTGCTGGAACTGGGTTGTGCCTCCGGGGGGAATCTGATCCCGATGGCGGACGCTCTGCCGGAAAGCGAGTTCGTGGGAGTGGACTACTCCGCCCGGCAGATCCAGGAGGGGCAAAGTGTCGTCGCACAGCTGGGCTTGAAGAACCTCACATTGAAGCACGCCAGCATTATGGATGTCGACGATTCGTACGGCACCTTTGACTACATCATTGTCCACGGCGTCTTCTCCTGGGTTGCAACCGAGATCCAGGAGAAAATCTTCGACATCTGCGCCAGCCATCTCAATACCGCCGGGGTGGCCTACATCTCCTACAACACCTATCCTGGCTGGCACATGCGCGGCATGATCCGCGATATGATGCAATACCACTCCGCCCGATTCCACGAGCCCAAGATTCGCATCCAACAGGCACGAGCCCTTCTCGATTTCCTCGCCCAGTCTGTGAAACAAGAAGGACCATACTCGCAACTGCTCAAGCAGGAACTCGAAACCATCCGCCACCAGGCCGATCACTACCTCTATCACGAGCACCTGGAGAAGGTCAACGAACCCGTCTATTTCCACAGCTTCGCCGAGCGTGCCCAGGCCAAGGGATTGAAGTATCTCGGCGAAGCCCGAGTGCAAACCATGGTTACAGGCAACTTCGGACCCGAGATTGATAAGACACTGCGGATGCTCGCACCGGATCAGATCCAGATCGAACAATACATGGACTTTCTTCGCAATCGCATGTTCCGGGAATCCTTGCTATGCCTCAACAAGGTGACCCCCAACTGGGCCGTGCAACCGGACTGTTTGCGAACCATGCATATTGCATCCGGAGCGATCGCGGTGGGCGGCGATGGCAAACCCCTGCCGCAACCGGTTGATACCACTTCGGACGCCAACATTGCCTACAAGGCACCGGGCGGGATGACGATGGCGACCAATCGCCCGCTCCTCAAATCCGCAATGCACCTCCTCCAGCAGGCGTATCCCGGCACAATCCCGTTCGACACGCTTCGCACCCAAGCCCGAGAAATCCTCAGCGGACCCAACCCGGTCGATTCCAAGACGATCGCCGAAGATACCCAGATGCTCGCGATCGGCCTCCTCAACTGCTACATGGGCTCGGACCTGATCGAGCTTCATGGAATGCCGATCCAGTTCCTCCGTAATCCTGGTGAGAAACCGATGGCGTCCGGGCACGCCCGCATCACCGCGGGCCGATCAGGAATCGTCTCGAATCGCCGGCACGAGGTGGTGAAATTGAACGATCTCGACAAGCACCTGATTCCGCTACTTGATGGGACCAACGATCGGGCCGCTCTGGTCGAGAAGCTGACCAAGGTCGCTCAAACCGGGGCGCTCAACGTTCAGCGGGACGGTCTGACGCTCTATGATGCGAAGGAAATTTCGCACGCCCTGACGTCGATCATGGATCATGCGCTGACCAACGTCGGACGGATCGGAGTGCTGGTGGCCTGATTCTTCGCTCACACGATCGCCACGGTGCCGGTGCCGCCGTCTACGCGAAGTCGTTGCCCGGTGCGAATCTGCCGAGTCGCCTCGGGAAGCCCGGCCACTGCCGGGAGCCCAAACTCGCGGGCAACGATGGCGCCGTGGCTCAGCACGCCCCCGGTTTCCATCACCAGCCCCTTCGCCTTCGCGAACAACGGCACCCATGCCGGGTCCGTCGACGGGCAGACCAGCACAAACCCCTCTTCTTCCGGCGGATCTGACGGTTCCCGCAACACCAGAGCCGGGGCCTCCACGACACCCGCGGAGAGTGGAATGCCCTCGAACGTGGTCGCTCCTTCCGGAAGGGCGGGCGGACGGCCGATCGCTTCCAGATCGTCCGAGAACAGAACGGGCGGAACATCGATAGTCAGTTCCGTCCGACGCCGTTTCCGTCGTGTGGCAATCGTGTCGGTCAGATCTTTGCCGGCGAGAAGGTCGTCGAGCTCCGCCGGGATCACGAAGAAGATGCCGCCCTGCAGGTGGAGTCGCTTGTCGAGTTCGAGCAGTGCCCGGCGAATGACGGCGTAGCCGAGCAGAAGGTAGTGTTTGCCGGCCTCGCGGAGGCCGAGGTAGGTGCGAAGCCGATCGGCCCAGAGTTTCGCGGTGTCCCGGGCCGGTCCCGCCAGCTTCGCTTCCGTCGCGATCCGCTCGAACGCATCGGCATCGGCGAATGGTTGGGAGGCGAATTTCTTCGCCAGGCGATCGACGGCGACGGGATCCTCGCTCCAGCGCGGGACGGACAATTCCATCTCGTTGTGGGCCCGGTGTCCGAATTTCTCCAGGAACGCGGTACGCTCCAGTTCCCCGCTCGCCAACCGGCGGATTCCCGAGGCGAAATCGGCCTCTTCCGGAGGGTGAGCTCCCAGTGCGATTTCTCCGATCGCGGCCGGGGTCCGTGCGGCGCCAAGTGTCGGTTCCAGGAGGCTCTGGAGGGTCGCCCACGACAGATCCGCGAAGACGGTGGGCTTCAAGCTTTCCCGCGCGAACTCGACGAGCGTCCGCTGGACCCAGGCGTCGAATTCCCGGCGAATCGCCGCGTTGTCGAGTTTCCCCCAGTCCTGGGTGAGGGCCGACTTCGCCGCCGCGGCGAATGGCGGGGCGATTTCTTTCTCAAATTTCTCGGCGAATCCCGCGATCTGCTGCTTCGGAGCGGCCTGGATGCGGAAGAGTTCCCAGATTGTGAGCGGGAGCCGGAGCATGCCGCGGATCTTCCCGTTTCGGCCGGGGTTGAGGATCGGCTTCGGGTCGAGGGCTTTCCGGGGGTCGGCCTTGAACGCGGCGATGGGGTACTCGATCGGCGGGGAGCGGAACTGCATCCGGGGAAGTTTCGAGAGGTTCGCCATCGGCCGGCTGGCGACGAGGTCGAAAGCGGAATCGCCGCCGAGGTTCGAGTCCGGGTTCGCGCCCAGATCCCGGTTCATGGCCCCGAACCCGCCATCCTGGGCGAGCAGCCGACCCACGACGGCCCAGGTCATGGGGGTCGGTTCCGGGAGAACTTCGCTGAGGTTGTAGCGGATCCACACGGTTCCGCGCGGGTCGGCCCTGGTTCGCAGGTCGGCGATGACCGCTTCTCGGACGGTCTCGCGCTCGGCGGCGGTGACGGTCGTGATCGGGCGAGCCTGGAGGAGGAAGAGGGATCCGCCGGCGAGAGCCCACTCGATGTCGCGGGAATTGCCGTAAAAACCCTCGACTTTCCGGCCGAGATCCGCGAGCAGTGACAGTTCGCTGTCACCGAGGCACAACTCGGTGACCTGCGGCTCGGGGACATCCTCCTCACCCGCAGCGGTAATGCGGATGGTTTTGCGGCCCGCGTGTTTCGCGACGGGGATACCCGTTTCCCGGTTGACCCGAAAGCGGTCGGGGGTGACCCGGCCGGACACTACAGCCTCGCCGAGCCCCCACGACGCCTCGATCGCCATCGTGGTTCCGGTTGGGTCCTGCGGGTCGCGGGTGAAGAGGACGCCGGACACATCGGAGGGGACGAGTTGCTGGACGACGACGGCCATCGCCATCCCGTCGTCGGGAATTCCTTTCTGTCGGCGGTACGCGATGGCCCGCTCGGTGTGGAGGGATCGCCAGCACCGCTCGATCGCCGAGATCAGAGCCTCTTCCCCAGTCACGCCGAGGATCGTTTCCTGCTGGCCGGCAAAACTGTCCTCGACGCCGTCTTCCGCGGTGGCGGAGGAGCGGACGGCGACGGGGCCAGACCCGAGTTTGCGGTACGCATCGGAAAGGGCAGATGCGAAACCGGCATCGCTGCGGATTCCGTTCGCGTGTAGTTTCCGGTACGCGTCGGTGGTGACCACGAACCCGGGAGGGACGGGCAGCCCGGCTGTCGTGGTTTTCCCGAGGCTCAGGCCTTTCCCGCCGACAATCGGGGCGTCCGCATCCGTGACGGAGTCGAAGAAGAGGATCATGAGGAGGTCGGGCTCGTGGGGTGGGGCGGGGTGATTCCGTGCTTCGACAGGAGCTTCCACAAACTGTTCCAGACATCGTCTGGGGCCGGATTTTTCGGGCCATTTTCCGCCCAGGATTCGGCGGCGGCTTCGAGAATCGTGATCGCGTCGAGCCGGAGGGCGGCGGGGGACGCCGACTTTCCGGAAGCGGGGATGGCAGGAGGCGTGAGAACGCTTGGCGGTTTCGCAGAAACCTCGGAACTTCCAGGCGACCACCGCTTCGGGTTGCCGTCCAAAGCTTCGTTGCACAGCCGATCCGCGTCCGGGTTCTGGGCCCGCCGCACGTGCGTCAGCGTGACCCGACCGAGTTTCTTCCGCAAACCCTGGGCTTCCGCGTAGAGGTCCTGCAAATCCGGATTTTTGACGCGGTATTCCCCGTTCATTTGCTTCACGATCAGTTCGCTATCGCTGAATACGGACAGATTTTGGACCCCGAGTTCGATCGCCCGCTCGAGAGCCCGGACGAGAGCGGTGTATTCGGCGACGTTGTTGGTGGCTTTCCCGAGAGTGTCGGATTCTTCCACGTCGGGAAATCCGGGCCGGCGGAGAACCAGGGCGTAGGCAGCGGGGCCGGGATTACCGCGGGCGGCGCCGTCGATGTGGACCGTGGCCGAGTCGCTCATCTCTTCTCCCGCAATCGCCGAAAACCGTAGAATCACGGGATTGTAGCGGGGAACCGGCCATGAGCGAACCCTGGGTGGTGCTGGAAACGTCCGGTCGCGGCGGGCGGGTCGGTCTCGCCGTCGGTGGGAAGATCGTCCGATCCGCGGACCTGGATGCGACCCGTCGGCACAATCGGGACCTGATTCCCACCCTTTCCGGGATGCTCGAAGCCGAGGGAATCCCGGCTCGCGACCTCCACGGCGTCATGGTGAGCCTCGGCCCGGGCAGCTTCACCGGCCTGCGGGTCGGCCTGATGTCGGCGAAGGCACTCGCGTTCTCGACCGGGTGCCGGCTCGTTGCGGTGCCGACGTTCGCCGCGATTGTGGAGCAGGTCCCGGCCGACGTTGCCGAGGTGGAGGTCATCGCGGATGCGCTGCAGGGGATGGTCTTCTCGCAGGGATTTCGGCGGGGAAACGCGGGCTGGGAATCGATCGAGGAACTTCGCATCGAGCGGGGAAAAGACTGGGCCGATCGGCTCGGTGTCGGAACCTGGGTCACCGGGCCGGGGGTGGAAGTCCACGATGCGGTGATCCCAGCCGGGGTGCACCGAGTTCCCTTGGCGGACCGCGTGCCCCGTGTCGAGGCGGTGTTTTCCGTCGGTTCCCGGCTCGCTCCGGTTCCCCACGACGAGATGTTGCGTCTCGAACCGCTCTACCTGCGACCCAGTTCCGCGGAAGAGAAGGCGCTCCGTGACGGGGGGTGACCCCGGCGGGATGCAGCGACAAATTTTTTCTGCGAGAGCCTGTCCGCCACGATTGATTTCACCGTCACGTTGTGTAGGCAACACGTCGTTTTTTCCGTTTCCGGCGTCGGAATTCCCGACTTCTTGGCCGGTTCACGGTGGAACCAATCGCCGACCCGTCCCATCGACCCGACACGTCCGTCGGTGGGGGGAACTCATGGGCTTTCGGAGATTTCGCGATGTTCGGGCTGCTGCTGAAATTGCTGATGCCGTATCTCGCGCCGATGATGTTGGTCCTGGCGCAGTACGAGGTGTGGTTCTCCATCCCGGGCGAGCCGATGGAGTTCTACTCCAAGGCCAAATCGAAATCGACTGCGGAGAAGGTGGCCAGGGCGCTGCGGAGCGGGGGTTTCGACGCCGAGGTCCGGGTCGGGAATGGCAGTGACGAGTCAACCACCGGTTCGTCGACGGCAGGAAGCGGCACGTCGACGGGCGGAAGCAGTTCCTCGACGGGCGGAAGCAGTTCCTCGACGGGCGGCAGTGGCACTTCCCCAAGCGGCAGCGGCACTTCCCCAAACGGCAGTGGGAACACCTCCTCAGGTGGGAATTCCGGACCGCTCGTCGATGATCCGTACGTCCACCTCGTCCTCGGGAACCCCTCCGGTGCGACTGCCAACGTCGCGAACGAGAACAACTACCTGATGAAGAAAAACCAGTACGCACTCGCGTATAGCCGGGAAAACGCCACGCCCAACTGGGTGTCGTGGCACCTCGACAAAAACGACCTTGGTGGCGTCGATCGAAGCGACAGTTTCCGCCCCGACCCGACCTTGCCCAAGGACTGGTACAAGGTGACCGACGCGAGCTATAAGGGGAGCGGCTTCACACGCGGCCACATGATCCCGTCCGGCGACCGCACCAAAACCAACGCCGACAACCAGTCCGTCTTCGTGATGACGAACATGATCCCGCAGTCTGCCAACAACAACAACAAGGCCTGGAACAGTTTCGAAGTCTTCTGCCGGGATCAAACTGCCAAAGGGAACGAGCTGTACATCATCTGTGGCCCGTACGGCGAGGGTGGCACTGGCACCAGTGGGAAGAAAACCACCATCGACAAGGGGCGGATCAAGGTGCCCAGCCACACCTGGAAAATCGCGGTGATCATGCCTTCCGGGACCAATGATCTGTCGCGGATCAATGCGGAAACCCGGGTGATCGCACTGTGGATGCCGAACGATCAATCGGTCGGCAACGACTGGGCACAGTATCGAACCTCCGTCGATTTCATCGAGGAAAAGACGGGCTACGACTTCCTCAACACCCTGCCGACGAGCTTGCAGGCGACGTTGGAATCGAGGGTGGACAAGGGGCCAACGAAATAGTTCTGCTTCGCACGTCGGCGAAGCAACAAGCCGGGCGGTTACCCGTCCGGCTTGTGTTGCGCGTGGTTTGGATTCGCGTTATCGGCCAGGGTTGGGGAACCCATCCGGATCGGCGTTGTTGGCGTCGGTCACGAACGAGGTCAGGGGGATCTCGACCCCCGGGGCGGTGACGCCGGCGAGCATATCCATCCATTGCATCGCGAAATTGCGGAATTCCGGCTCATTGATGCTCCCGTCCGCGTTGAGGAGCTTAAAGGTCTTGCAGAACGCGGTCAGGGTCAGGTTGCGATCGAGCTTCATGTCGCGAGGCATTTTCTGGAACTCGGTGTAGAACTGGTGCAGTTCCGTTAGGCGGCGTTTCTGGAGGTAATAGGTCAGGGCCCAGGCGGTCGTTTCCGCCTTGAGCTGGAGCATTTCCATGGCGGCTCGCTTCTCTTCGAGGGGGTCGACTTCCTCGGTGCCGGGGTTCGGTGTGGGCAGGGGTCGCGGACCGGGGCCGGGAAGGGGACGGCCGGGGAGGCCGTCCTCCTCGAGCATCGGTCGGCCGCCGAAGCCGCCGATGGGAACCACCCCGCTGCCGCCGGTAAGCGGAACTTCGCCCCCCTTTTTGGCGATCCGGAGCGGCTCAATCTCGACACCGGTCCGGGCCGCCTCGAAGTATTTGTCGAGCAGGATGTTCTTGAGGATCACTTCCGGGGCGGGAATCTTGGCGCGTTCTTTGGGGTCGGTCGGGTTGTACCACTCGCGGTACTTCCGGGCGAGGATGTAGTTAGGTTTCCCATACCCGGGGGTGAGCATCACGCCGATTCCGGGGGCACTGCCGGTGACGAGTGCGGGCCCGTGGGGGCGGTGGAAGGTGCTGACGGCCCCGGCGGCGACCCAGTAGGGCATGTCGACGTGGCGCGGGAGCAGCTCGATCGAGGTGAGAATCTGGCGGGTTCCCTCGCGAGTTGCCGCCCCAAGTTCGGAGTCAGTTTCGACGAGTTTGTCGGCCAGGGTCAGGGTCATCAGTCGGGCAATTTCGACCGGAGTGGTTTTCTCGTCGATGGGCGGAGCTTTCCCGGCGAGGAGATCGGAGGGCTGCCAGCCGATCTGGTTTTCCGCGTTCATCTGTCGCTCGAACGCCCGGCCGATGCTGTCCATCCGTTCGGGGGCAAGCACCAGCAGATTGTTCGATGGGGAGTAGAAGGAGTCAGCGACGACCGGTTCGCCGTCGAGTGCCTCCCGGAGGCGGGCGATGTCGCCGGACTTCTCGGCGAGGTATGCGAGCATCCGAGTTTTGGGAAACGGCAGGGCGTGACCCGCGTGAGCGTAGGTCAGGTACAGGGCCCGGAAGTTGGTTTCGAGCGTCTCGATGCGGCGGTTGACCGTGTCAGGGGAGATCGCGTTTTCGCCGTGGTTGATGAGGGAATAGTGGGCTCGCTCGGCAATTTCGAGGTTCGGGAGAATCCGCTTCCAGCGTTCTTCTTCGCCGGACGCCGGCAGGGCGGCGTCCAGTTTTTCGGAGATGGTCTTGAAGGCTTTCACCGCGGCGACAACCCGGGCTGGTGGGTCCGTTTCCTTCTTTGCCGCGAGGAGTTTGGCCATCTCTTCAAAGTATTTCACGACATCGTCGAGCATCCCTGCTTCGAGTGCGGCACCGATGATGTCGTGGAGCTCGTCGAGCGTCTTGTTCCGGATCCATTTGTCGTATCGCGATTTGACTTCCTTCTCGAAGGATTTCTCGGTGATCAGGTACAGTTGGGTGGTGGTTCCATCGGCGTAGAGGAAGGTGTGGCCGTAGTTGGTGACGGCGGCGATCGTGCGGGGATTGCGGGGAAGCGGGACCGCACCCACGCCCTTGGTCGGGTAGAAGTTCCGATATTCGAGTTTCTTGAATGGAACCACAGCAACAACGGAGCGGCCCAGATCGCCGGGGTTGGGTTTCTTGGAAGTCGTCGCTTTCGGGGTGGTTCCCATCGGGAATTCCCCGGCCGGGGGCGTTCCGAGCGGTCCGCCGGGGACGTTACCGGGCGCGACATCCTGCGAGGCTACGTTGACCCGGATCACGAGGTAGCCCGACTGGTCGCCGCGTTTCGTGGGGCGTTGGGCTTCGGAAACCGCGGGGAATGCCGCCAGGAGTGCGGCAAACGCCACGATTCCCAGGATCGAACGCTTCATGAGCACTGGCCTCGCGGACGCTTGGAAATGAGATGACAACAGTGACATTTTCGCTGACGGCTTCTCGCCGGGCAACGACAATTCGCGATCAGAACCCCAGCTTGTAGACAACCGAAGAACCGTTCGCCAAACCGACGCAGATGGCCCGGCCGTCCGAGCTGAAGTCGACGGCGGTGACGGGCCCCGGTGTCTTGAAGGTCCGCTTGGGAGCCCCGCCGGTGCTGATGATCGAAACCTCGCTGTCGAAACTGCCGATCGCGAGTAGTTCGTCGTCCGCGGAGGCGGCCAGGCAGCGGGGTAAGGGCACTCCGGCGGGAAGGAACTCGTCCTTGCGCGCCTGGCTGAGCGGGAGGACCCAGACATCGCTGCCCAGGCCGACCGCAAAAACTCGGCGACCGATCGGGCCGAAGGTGAGTTGCCGAACGATGCCTGGCCGATCGAGGTTCTGCGAACTGTGATGGACCGTCACCTTCCCCGTCGCCAGGTCCCAGGCCAAGACATCCCGGCTCCGCGTGGCGGCGACGCCCACCCGGCCATCGGGGGCGATTGCGAGAGCCGTCGCTTCCCGGGCCTGGATCCGGTGCCGACGATTCTCCTCGGTCATCGCTCCGCCAATCTCGGTGGGAACCGCAAGCTTGACCGTTTCCCCCGTCTCGACGTCGGTCCACCGCAGGGTTCCGGACGGATCCTTGTCTGTGGAAACCGAGTACAGGACGTGCTTGCCATCCGGGGAAAGGGCGGTCAACCGGGCATCCGCGGATTCCGGCCAGCCGGCACAGTCCAGCCCCTTGGAGGCTGAGAGATCCCAGACCGTGGCCCGCCCGCCGCCGTCGGCGCGGAGCAGAACCCTGGTTCCGTCTGGCGTCACGGCCAATCCTTCCGTGTCGGACATCAACGATGGAAGAGCCGGTTTCGAAACCGGTTCCAGATCGGCGGGCGACGCGGTCGTCACCGGCCCCCGGGTCGGAACGATCACAACCTTCCGATCGTCGTCGAAAAAGGAGATCCGCGAGGTGGGAAACGCGGGTTTGCCGGAGGTGATCTCTTTCCCCGTGGCCGGGTCCCACTTCCGGATCGTCCCATCCTCGCCCGCAGAGAAGACGTGCTTGGCACCCTCCGCAACTGCGTTGACCCGGCCGAGGTGCCCAGTCCCCTTGTGCAACTCCTGACCGGAGGCGGCGTCGAACCAATACAACGAGCCGGAATCGGTCGCAAGAACGATCGCTTTCCCGCCCGGCGACCAGCACCCGCCGAGCAACCCGCTGCGAATCTTGGCCACTTCCTTGACGAGTTTCCCGGTCGTGTAGTCGAAAATTCGGGCGGTGTTGGAATCGACCGTCAGGACGTGACGATTGTCCGCATGCGGTGCGATGGCGACGACCGGGCCGCGATGACCGGGCAGACGCTGGACTGGTTTCTCGGCGACAAGGTGGCCCTTCTCGTCGGGCGGCGGTGGGTTGGCCGCCAGGTCCCAGACCAGGGCGTGATCGTGTTTCACGCCGGCCAGTGCATGGTTTCCGCCGGAGAAGGCCGTCTTCCCATCTGCGGAAATCGCGACGGAAGTGCACCAGTTCATGCCGGGGGAAGAGAAGATCCGGGCCAACTTGTGGCCTTTCGCACCCACGTTCCAGAGGGTTGCGGCCTCGAATTGGCCGGCGAGAATGTTTCCGTCCGCGGTAAATGCGGCGGACAGGCACCATCCCCCGCCGTTGGCCTCATTGGAGAGCCGCAAAATCTCCGATTTCGAGGGAATGTCGAACGCGACCAGCGTCCGCTCGAAACCCTCCTCGTCCCGGTCGATCGTCGAGAATCCCGACGCGCCAGCGATCCGGCGACCCTGTCGGGAGGCAGCCACCCGGAAGATTGGCGTCTGGTGCGTCGTTTTTTCCAGCCGGAGTGCGAGCGTTTCGGGGTCCCAGATCCGCAAGGTTCGATCCCATCCGCCGGAAACGAGGGTTTTTCCGTCCGCGGACACCGCGAGGTGGTGGATGGGGCCATGGTGCCGGGCCTGCGAAGAGTTGATCGTCAGCCCAGCGGGAGGTTCCGGAAGCTTGTCCAACGGCGACGGCAGCCTCTTGAGATACCCGGCAAGCGTGATCGCGTCAGCGGTTCCGGCGGCTTTCCGCATCGCGGCGGCGGTGTCGGCTCGCAGGATCGGGGCCGCCGATGCATCGCGCGTTTCCAGCCACTTCGCTACCCGGTCCCGCAATGCCCGTGGTTCGTCCGCTGCCTGCGTGGGAGGAGGGGCTCCGAACCACTGATTCCAGGGGATGATCGCGACCGTCAGAAGCAGCACCGCCGCCACCAGACCTCCGGCTGCGAACAACGCCGATCGATACTCGCGGAGCCGGATCTTCTGGCTCGACGGCGGCTGCGGGTGCCGGCCGGAAATCGTCGAATCGCGAGCGATCACCTCCGCCAACGCGACACGCCAGCTACTGTCCGGATTCGTTGTCACCACCGTCGCCATCGTGGAGGCCGTGCCCAGATCCGGGTTGGTGGTCGGATTGCCGAGCGGCTTCACGTGCAGGGATGGATTGGACCCCGTCGCCCCCGTCGCGAGTCCACCTGGTGTGGGCGGCAGGGTTCCGAGAACCGTCAGGGCAGCGATCAATTCCGCCGGCGTCTGGAACCGGTCGTCCGGCTGCCGGCACATCAGACGCTCAATCACTGCCACCACTTCCAGCGGCAGATCCGGTCGCAACGACTGGATCGGGACCGGTCTATCCTGGCAGTGCCGGAGAATCTTTTCGATCGTCGTCCCGCCCGGGAACGGCACCCGGCCCGAGAGCAGGAAATAGAGCGTGCAACCCAGAGAATACAGGTCGGAACGCGTATCCGCCTGGCGGACATCCTGCCCCTGTTCCGGTGCCATATAATCGGGCGTGCCGATGATGGTGCCGGCCTGCGTCAGAGCCGCACTTTCCACAGCGGGATCGGGGTTGATGATCCGCGACAGCCCCAGATCGAGAACCTTGACCGCCCGTGTCTTCCGGTCCCGAATCAGGTTCGTCGGTTTGAGATCCCGGTGGACGACGCCGTTCTCGTAGAGATGCTGCAGCGCCAGAGCGACCTGGAACCCGACGGCAAGGGCATCTGCAATGGAGAGCGGACCCCGCTCAACCTCGCTCACCAGATCCCGGCCGTCGACATATTCCATCGCCAGGAAATGCCGACCTTCGACGGAATCCGCATCCAGTGCCCGCACGATCAGCGGGTGGTCCAGTTTTGCCGACGCCCGGACCTCGCGGACAAACCGCCGAACCGCCGTCGTGGTTCGAAGCCGTTCCGAGCGAATCACCTTGACGGCGACCGTCCGCCCGAGCTTCGCATGGCGTGCCTTGTAGACGACGCCCATCCCCCCCTCGCCGATCTTGTCGATCAGGACGTAGTTTCCGAGGATCAGGTCTTTCCCCTGCCCGGCGGAGAGAAGATCGTACTGGAACCGGGTCAGCCGACCCGCGGAGACGAGGGCAAACGGGTCGGCGGGAAATCGCTCATTCGGCTCGGCCGGCGGCGTGAGCAAACTCGGATAGCTCCGCAGCACGGCCAACCATTTCTGGTTTATCTCAGGCGGCATGACATCTCGATCGGGAGAATGCGAGTACCTAATCTTACCCCCGAAACCACCCTTTCGGCCAATCCCGTTGTTCCACAAATCTTCGCCGATCTTGCGATCTGAGAATCCGTTTGCGAGAATGTCTCTTCCGCCAGGGCGAGTGGTGGAATGGCAGACACTACGGACTTAAAATCCGTTGCCCCGAAAGGGGCGTGCGGGTTCGAGTCCCGCCTCGCCCACTGGAAATTCTTATTTGGGGAGCATCAAGAAGGAACTGGCGGAATCCAAAGCGGCAAAGGTCGAGGAATTTCTGGCTCTGATCCGTAACGGCTCGGCAGTGGAACTCAGTGGCGAAGAACTCAGCGGCGAAGAAGGTGTCGCGGACGAGCCACGTCGAGGTCACTTTTTCTTCGGATTGGCCGGTGAGATCAGGATTTCGCCAGGGCGGGCCTTGATCGTGAGTGGACCCAGATCCTTCGACTGCGCGGAGAGATCCGCTGCCATCGCCTCCAACGCTTGCCGGAGCGTTGCGTTTGCGGGCAGCTTGGGAGATCGAAACTTCATTCCCGCCACGCTTGTCATATCGAACTTCCGACCTGAACGAGCAAACTCAACAAGATCGAAGCGAATGACCAGTCCCACGCGATCTCGGAGAGTGCTGAGCAAGGCCTGGACCGTCAGGGCATCCAGGGGAGTGGCCATTTTGAAGGGCTTGCCCAACTCGATCAGGGCCCGATCGGTCGGTTCGATTTTCGGTTCCGGTCGGGCCGCTTTGGGGTCGGCTGGCACGACCATGATCACACCATTGCGAGCGACCACCGTCATGGGCCCGATACCCGGCTCGGCCAAAGTCACGTCTGCGAGAAACACTTCGAGAGCATCGCGGACCTTCAGCCCGTTTGGTGCATCGGTCAAGCGGAACTTCTTCTCGGCCACATTCTTGACAGACAATTTCTTCCCTGCTTTCACAAAGGCTGGCTCATCAAACCGGACGGGTGCACTGTATTTCGAGGTGATGGTGTCGAAGAGACTCTGAACCGTAAGCATGTCGGGTGGAGTCGCCATGTTGAAACGTTTCTCCAGTGCGAGATCCGCAGCATCCTGAGTTTTGGAGCCAGTTGCCGGCGGTTTCGGTGCCGTTCGGTCTGCGAACTTATCGTTGGGCCAAGCCGGTTCGCGACCGCCTTCTGCCGCCAATCTCGCCACCCCCACTCCGGTCAAGCCGGTGAGGACCGTGGCCAGCAGCACTGCAGCCATTCGCCCTGTCGTGAACGTTGTCATCGGTTTCACCCCATTGGCGATCTGAACGACCGGCGACGGGTACGCCCCGCCTCCGGCTGCCGCGTATCGCAGCGCGAGCATGACTGTTGAAGAAACCACTTCGGTCGCAATTGCCCCACCCGTGGAGACCGCTGATTCGACGACCCCGGCCACAACCGCGGGGGCAAAACCCCGACGCACCAGGCGATCGCGTAACTGCGCACGTGCTGCCGACAGTCGGGAATCGACCGTTCCTGGAGGGCAGCCCAGGACCCCAGCCGCCTCGCTGTTTGTTCGACCTTCCAGACAACAGAGCACAAAGGCGGATCGAAGTTTGTCCGGCAGCCGGGCCAGTTCCTCGTCCAGCGCCAAACGAAGCTCCAAACTCGTCGCTCGTTCCGAGACACTCGTCGCGGTCGCGGGGACATCGTCCAGGAGGGTGGATGAGCGGTGCCGGGCAGTTGTTTCCCGGACCCGTTTGGCCGTCAAATATGCAGTCCGCTGCAGCCATCCTGCGAGTGCCGCCGGTTCCGTGATCCGTTTTGCATCTCGAGCAAGCACCAGAAACGAGGCCTGAAACGCGTCTTCCGCATCCGCACCCGACACCGTCCGCTGGCAGACCGCACGGACGAGTGGCCCGTAGCGACGGACGATTTCGGTAAACGCGGGCTGGTCTCCGGTGCGGACGAAGTTTCGAACCAGCTCGGCATCTGGCTCTGACTCGTGCCGGGTCGCTCGAATCAAGGCAACCACTGGCCTTGGCTTTCCGGGCATCAACAGGCTCCTTTGTCTCGTCCGTCGAGGAGGAAGTGCGCAAACAGTGCGATTGCTTCGGAAGATTTTGCAAATTCTTTTGTCGAGTCCACGGCAAGCGGCGGGAACAGCAGACGCAGCAGAATATCCTCACGAGGGGATGTGATCGTTCATCAGGAAGGCTGGTCTCATGGACCAATCCAGACTCGGCTCCGAGCGGTCCGAAGCGGTCATCGCGATGAGAATGGGCTGCCGGCCACGACGATTGCAGATTCTCTATACTACTTTGGCCAAGAATGAGCCGAAGATCGGATTGCGGCTTCTAGGGTGGCCGAAAGTTGTGCCTTGGCTTTAGGTGCCCGCCAACGAGCCGCCGCCTACGCCGCCGAACGGCAGCGAATGTACGGCAACCGCTGACGGCTGGTTGCTGCCGGTGCTTGCTGCTGCTCGGGCTGGTGGTCAGTTTGACCGACCTGATCCCGGCTGCCGGATCGAGTTGCATCCTCGTCGGCGAAAAGGCTGAGCAGCGCCAGCCTCGACTGGCAAACCCCGCTGCAGGTCGCGCTGGATGTTGAATTCGTCTTCAATGCCGTCACACGACTCTTGTCCAATCCCGTGGCCGGCGACCCGCCGTGGGTATTGAGGTTGTCATACACCAAGATCACCTTCTCCGCCTTCGCATAACGACCATCCAATATCGCCGCCAACTCCTTCGCCCAGTCCAACTTCGCGAGATGATCCTGAACACTCACCTCACGTCAGCCCACCAAGGGCTCGCAGAACAGGAACAGGCTCGCGGTCCCGCCCGCTCATCCTCTTAATCCACGCGCTTCGGATGGGTTTTCGTGGCCGGGATCGGCGTCCGCGTTTTCTTCACGAACCCTGCGGTGACAAATCGTTCGCGAAGATTTTTCGACGGTCTGAGTGCGACACCCGTAGGCGTCGGCGATCTCCGCATAGAAAGGGTGGTGAAACTCAAACGATCGGAGAAGAAGCCCCTGGTATTCCAGGGGCTTCTTTCGTTTTTCGAGACGTAGAGCTATCCCACAAAGACGCCGTTCGTGAAGCCGGGGAAGGCGTCGAACGACAGGAGCGCCGGTGCGGCGTCGTTCGGCAGAAGTGTGGTTCCGCTGTAGGCGATCACCTTGCTGCCGCTGGCAGTGCCCGAACCGGTGATGATGTCCTGAGCCCCGTCCGCATTGAGGTCGCGGCCCAGAACGCGGATGCCGCCGCGCGTGTTCGCGTCACCGGCGAAGAAGTTCGAGACGGTCAGTTTCGAGACGGCTGGGTTGTCCAGCGACCCGAAACTGCCGGCCGCGAGCAGGCCTGTCGAATCGACGATGCGAACCCGAGGTCCACCGCCGGGTCCGCCGCCGAAGACGAGTTCGGCAATGCCGTCGCCATCGACATCCGCCGTAGCGACGAAGACGCCGTTGCGGAGCGTTTCCTCGAAGGCGAAGAAGTTCGCGAGCGGGTTGCCGGTCGGCTTGTTGCCGTTGCCCGCTGCCGCCGCGATGCTCTTGCCGTCCCAGATCGTAATCCGCGGCCCGCCGAGGAAGCCGGCGGAAACGACGAGGTCGAGGAAGCCGTCGCCGTTGATGTCGCCCACCGCGACTCGCGCCCCGCCGCGGAAGTTGTCGTCCTGGATGCCGAGGAAGTCCGCAATCACAGTCTTGTTGTCTTTCCCGCTAATGATCCGCACCCGAGGGCCACCGCCCTGGTCGGGGGAAATGATGATGTCGGCGTACCCGTCCTGGTTCATGTCCCCGCCGGCGACATAGACGCCGCCCGTGAACGACGCCTCGAACGATTCGATGGTCGTGTCTTGCCCGTTCGCCGAGACAACAACCTTCGAAGCTTCTCCAGGTCCGCTGCCGACGACGACGTCGTCGACGCCGTCGCCATTAAAGTCGGCCACGGCCACCCGCACGCCAGCAGTGCCGGTCCCCTTCGACTCGGAGAGTTGGGTTCCGGTTTCGGAGAACTCCCGCAGGATCGTCGCACCCGCATCCGTCCCGACACCGATGGACTGGTCTTTCGCAATCGCAAGTCCGAGCAGTTTGGTCGAGCCGTCGCCGATGAGTCCAACAAGTGTGGCCTGGCCGGTCGCCAGGTCGATTGTGTAGAGGCCGTACTTGTCGGCCGGGTCGGCGTCGTCCAGGGAAGCGAACGCGACGCCGTCGTTCGTGATGTCGAAGCCGACGACTCCGAACTGGCTGATCGTCCCGCCGAGCTGTCCAACGGTCGTGATGACCCCACCGTTCGGGCTCGGCGTCCCGTCGATGCCGCCAATGGTGACGAGTTCACCCGTTCCGGAGTTGATCGCGTAGAGGGTCGTCTTCGCAGCGATGCCCCGGCTGTCGAAGTTGTTGCTGTAAGCCGACGAGTCGATTCCTTGCAGCGCGGGCGTCAAAGGGGTGTCCGTCGCGGCGACCGTGCCGTCGTTCGGGTTAAGGCGGATGTTCGTGTCCGCCTGGTTGACGACGCGGATGCGGTCGACAGTAGGGTTGAAGTCGAACCCGTATCCGGGGTTAATTGGACTGCCCGCGATCGCGAACTGAGGGAAGCCGCCAAAAGTGAGGCCGGTCAGCGGGTCGACGATGACGAGGCGGGCCGTGTTGCCTATCCCGCCGTCGCTCACGACGAGGCCGTACAGTTGGCCGGTCCGCGGCCGGAAGTCGATGCCGACGAGCGTTTCGTTCGTGGCGGCGTCGAGCCCCTGTGCCTTCACCGTGCCGAGAATCTTCGAGGGGTTCGCCGTGTCGAAGCGGAAAATCTGGTTCGTGTCGTCCAGCGCGTACGCCGTACTCGGGACGGTGCGATCTTCCAGGTTCTCGACGGAGATGCGGACGAAGTTCGAGTTCCGAACGCCTTGCATGTTTGGGCGATCCATGTATGAGAGGTCATTAAGAAACTCCTGCGAGTCTGGCGAGTCCAGATGTACGCTGTTTCTCATAAATCTGAGTAGTGGACGCCACCTCTGTGGCCAGACAAGAATTCCCAGATTGCCCAAATTGCGATAGTGCTGGACAACTTGATTCATCGAGAGCTGCAGCCCCTGGGGGCTGACGCCACTCTCGAGCGGCGCCTCCCGCCACCGCGGGCCGTAAGTCGACTTCCACGGCAAGTCGTGGGTGCGGTGCTGACGGTTTGACGGACAAGCCGAAAGCTTAATTAAGATAAACATGCAAGGAAACTACGGTAGTGACTTTACGGTGGCAAATCGGGCACTTGAGACACAACTCAAGGCAAAGGGGATGTCCCTCGCAGACCTGGGTGACATGTCACAATACATTTGGAATCATCATCAGGATCGACAGGCTATGATGCTGGTATACCGTAATATTCACGAAAAGGTCAAACACACCGGGGGAGTGGAGATGATTGAGCGTTTTGGGACTAGGGAATTGGATGCGTCATTGCCGACTGCGAAAAACCGCTATCACGAAAGTGCTACGTGATATAGCTGAAGACTTTATAGCAGGAGTGTGGTAATGGAACTGAATGACATTCAGATTAACTATAGAGACTGTATTCTCGCGGGCAATGTCGAGATGCTCAGGCATGCATTTGATACGACGCCCAGCGAATACAATCGGCAGATTGGCCATTCCCTTCGAGAGATAGATTACCTATTGTACGATACGTTAATTCAGAATCCAGTCGATGAGCAGGCGTATGATCTATGTAATCTGCTTTTCAATTACGGTGCAGATCCCAATGCCTCTTTCTACACTCAGGCCAAAGTTGGCTTTCTCCTCACAGCTGCGAAACGTAGTCGCGCACTAACAAAGCTATTCGTCGAACGTGGGGCACATGTCAATCACGATCTCTACGGCAAACCCGCATCCTGGCCGCTCCTCACTGCCGTCCAAGCCAACAAACTCGACATTGTCAAGTACCTTGTCGAACAGGGAGCTGTCTTCAACTTCATCAACATTCATGGCCTATCCCCGCTCGATTACGCGAAGCCCGGTAGTCAGATCAGTAGCTACCTTCATTCAATTGGGGCGATCTCGGGTGCCGACTTGCCACGCGATCATTTACCCAAGCAGGAACCCGAGTCGGGTGCAATTGAACACGAGACGATTCGAGATCACCTGTTCCACTGTTTCGGCTCACAGATCGAAGATTTTCCACGGCGAGAGATTATCCCTGGCCATCCGCCGTTCAATGTTGTGAAGGTGTCTCGCTGGGACGGAGGCTATGTTGGACTTGTGACTGATGGGCTTTCCGCTTACCCCGCGCCCGTCCCGGAACAGGAAGAGGATGCCGTCCCGCGCTCAGAGTTTGTCGTGTTATCTTCCCGACCGGTGAACCACACTCCTGACAGAGGGAGCGGATTCCCGGGGGGGGC
>CAZKIQ010000003.1:0-220404 GCA_964552815.1 uncultured Alcaligenaceae bacterium
CCGGCTACGGCGATCGCCGCAAGGCGATGCTCGAGGACATCGCGATCCTCACCGGTGGCCAGGCGATCTTCGAAGATCTCGGCATCCAACTCGAAGGCGTCACCCTGACCCAACTCGGCCGGGCGAAGAAGGTCAAAATCGACAAGGATAACACCGTCGTCATCGAGGGAGCCGGCAAGAAGGAGGCCATCAAGGCCCGCGTCGCCCAGATCCAGAAGGAACTCGACAAGAGCACCAGCGACTACGACCGGGAAAAGCTCTCCGAGCGGATCGCGAAACTGCAGGGCGGCGTCGCCAAGATCAACGTCGGCGGCGCGACCGAGTCCGAGGTCAAGGAAAAGAAAATGCGGGTCGAAGACGCGATGTTCGCGACCCGTGCCGCGAACCAGGAAGGCATCCTGCCCGGCGGTGGCGTTGCCCTGCTGCGGGCCAGCACCGGGCTCAAGGCCAAGGACCTCACCCACGACGAAGAGATCGGCTACAACATCGTCGTTCGCGCCTGCAAAGCCCCGATCAAGCAGATCGTCGAGAACGCCGGTGAAGACGGCAACGTCGTCGCCAACGAGGTTCTCCGCAATGCCGACTTCAACTTCGGCTACGATGCTCGGGCCGGCGAGTACACCGACATGGTCAAGAAGGGCGTGATCGACCCGACCAAGGTCGTCCGCAGCGCCCTCCAAAACGCGGCCAGCGTCGCAACCTTGCTCCTGACCTCCGACGCACTCGTTGCGGATGCTCCGAAGGACAAGGAAAAAGCCCCAGCCGCCGGCGGCCACGACGACATGTATTGATCCCTTGAAGATTCTGAGCCGAAAAGAACCGACCCACCGGGAGTTCCGGTGGGTCGGTTCTTTTCCGACACTTCACATCAGTCGGCGTTTCTCCTTCGCCAGGGAGTCGGCGAGGAACGCGAACATCGGGCGGGCCATCGCATCGAAGTACGCCCAAGTGTGCCCGCCCGCGGAGGTGTCGAGGTCTGCGGTATGGGGCAACCCAAACGCAGTGAGTTTCTCGGCGAGTCGGTCGTTTCCGCGGTGCCAGGGGTGGTCGGCGGGGTCGCAGGCGAACCAGACGTGCGGGGGAAATCGGGCGGCGTCGACCTGCAACGTTGCCGAGTCCTGCCGGGCCGCTTCCCGTGTCGGATACATCGCATCGAGTTCCGAGCCGGTGCCGTGCCGTTCGTAGAAGTCGATCGCCGACGCGATCCCGGCCACAATCGGGAAGCGGTCGGGGTACCGGAACCCGAGCCGCAACGCCCCCTGCCCTCCCATACTGATCCCGGTCGCCGAGATCCCCCGGGCTGGCAGGTTCCACCGTGTTCGCATCCACGGCATGACGTTGTCGAGGAGATGCCGCTCCGCCGTGAGGTGCAGGTCGAATTCCGCGCAGATGCGGTCGACCCACCAGGAGTGCTTGCCGTGCGGGGCACAACACGCGAGCCCGTGCCGCTCCAGTTCCGAGGTGTAGACAGCGTTCTCCGTTGGAGTTTCCAGGCCGTACGGGTGCAGGAACAGCACCGCCCCCGCGGGGGATGTCGGCGGGTCGAAGATGTCGGCGGGTTTGCCCGCGATCTCGACGCGAGTCCACAGCATGGCGGAAAATCCTGGGAAATCCGGGGCTCGATCACTTTGTGGGGAGCAGCGTCACCACGAGCCCCCCGACCTCGGCCGACTGCTTGCCGGGGATCGCCGTTGCTCGAAGCGTCAGTTCCCCCCGCCCCGCCGGAAGAGTCATCTCGCCGAGCGAAAGTGGTTGCAGATCCTTCATCGCCGACTCCCCTTTGCGGGGAGCCCGGTCATGGTCCGGGCCGTAGGATTTGGGGTCGTGAGCGACCTCGATCTTCCGTGACACCGCGTTGTCACCGAGCCGGCATTCCAGAACCGTGCCGAGGTTCGCTTCGGTGCAGCCGTACAGAACCTCGATGCGATATCGGCCTGCCGTTGCGACTTCGATCGGCCAGGTGATGCTGGCGTCGGTCCTGGTCCAGTTCGTGAAGTAAGAACAATTTGGGGCACCGGCACTGCGTTTGATGGTGCCGTGCGGGACGCCGTCGCGGGCGGGAAGTTCCGTTGCGGGAAGTTCGCGGTGGCCGACGGGGTACGGGCGATCGTCCTTCTTCGCGATCACCGAAAGCACCTCGGTTCGGTAGAAATCCGCCCGGGATTTCAAGCGTTTCAGGACGTCCGGGTGCATTTCTGCGAGGTTCTTGGTCTGACCCGGGTCGGCGTCGAGGTCGAAGAGTTTCCCGTCCGCGTCGAGGCGGAACTTCTGGTCGCGAACGCTCAGTTTGCGGTTCCAGTGCTGGAACAGGACCCGATCCGGAGTATCGAATTTCTTCCCAAGCACTGCGCGGGCGAGGGAGATTCCATCGAGTTTCGCGTCGCCAACCGGGTTGACGCCAGCGAGGTCTGCGAGGGTGGGATAGAGGTCGATGGAGCCGGCGATCGGTTCGAGGACAGTGCCGGCGGGAATGTGCCCCGGCCACCGTACGAGCAGCGGCGAGCGGACGCCTCCCTCGTCGGTCGAACCCTTGATTCCCTTCATTCCACCATTGAACCGCCGGCCGTTGGGGCCGTTGTCCGAGAAATAGACGACGATCGTTTGCTTCGCGAGATTCCGCTCGTTGAGGGTTTTGAGAAGCCGGCCGACGTTGGCGTCGAGGTTCTCGCACATCGCCAGGGCCGCCCGGTTGTGGCCGAGGTCGGACTTGAACGGCGGCGTCGGCCCAAGCTTCAGTTCCCGATCCTTGAAGCGGTTCCAGTACTCGTCCGGAACCTGCATCGGCGAGTGCGGCGTGTTGTAGGTCACGACGCACAAGAACGGTTTGGTCTCGTTTTTCGAGATGAAATCGATGGCGTGATCGGTGAGATCGTCGGCGAGGAAGCCTTTCCCGCGGGCGGGTTTGCCGTTGTGATCGAGCGGCGGGGAAAAGTACTCGCCCCAGTGGCCGTGCGTGAAGCCGTAGAATTCGCGGAATCCTCGGCCAAGAGGGTGATACGGGTACTGCGTCCCGTTGTGCCACTTCCCGAAAAGTCCGGTGGAGTAGCCGGCAGCGGAGAACGCATCGGCGATGGTTTTTTCGGAAACGTCCAGCCGTTCGCCGCCGGTGGAGACGTCACGCACCCCGCCGCGGGGGTGGTACCGTCCGGTGAGAAACTCCGCCCGGGTCGGTGAGCAGACGGGTTGCACGAAGAATCGGCGGAATTGTGATCCGTCTTTCGCCAGCGAGTCGAAGTTTGGCGTCCGCAGGTCCGTGTTACCGTGCAGGGAAAGATCCCCCCACCCCTGATCGTCGGTGAGAATCACGAGAATGTTCGGCTTGCCCCCGGATTCCGCAGCTGCGGCCGACGCTTCACCGAGAGTTGCCCCGAGAAGGGCGAGTACGAGAAGGAGTTTCCGCGATCGCAGGTTCGGTGCGAGCATGGCACACTCGGGAGAGCAGGTTCACGGGGCGATATCGTCAGTCTCGCATCAATTCCGCGACTGGCAATGCAAAACCGGGGATCACATTTTCTGCCGTCACTGTATCCGGTCTGGAGAAGACCCGCGGCGGCCCCGATTGCATGTGTGCTGTAATGGTGCACGAATCCGGATCCACATCCCACACCAGTTCCACGCCCGCTTTCAAGTACTCGGCAATCTTCGCAAGCACCTCCGCCGACGTATCATTCTTGCTGCGAATCTCGACAACCAGTTCGGGAATCGTCTCGAGATATCCTTCCGGCGAAAGTTGAACCGGAAGGGATTTATTGCAGACAAAGATCACATCTGGACCAACAACACGGTCGGGGTTAGTCCTGAGCACCACACCCATCTCATCACCGGCAATACCATGACCTGCTTCCTCACCGAGACGAAGTAATGCATTTGCGAACCGAGCACCAATGCGTCCGTGACGAAAACCCGGTGGGGACATGGTTCGGAGGACTCCATTATCCAGTTCCCATCTCACATCACCCGATGGCAAAGATTTGGGAATTGCCGCGAGGTCGGCACGGGTGAGAAGACGTTGAGATGAACGAACCGCGGTGGAACTCGAAACAAAGTCCGCGGACCTAACTGCAAGTGCTGCGCTCATACCAGAATTCTACACTTTCGGGCGTTTGGTGTGCCAGTCCGTGATGGATTCATACATTCTCGCGATTCGGAGCATCTTCTCCTCCTCGAAGGGAGGGGAAAGCAACTGCAGACCGATCGGCAGACCGGCTTTCGTGAAACCACAGGGAATGCTGATGCCGGGAATTCCGGCGAGATTGCACGAAACAGTGTAAATGTCGGAGAGATACATTGCAAGCGGGTCGTCGGCCTTGGCCCCGATCTTGAACGCGGCCGTCGGAGTGGTGGGACCCATCACCACATCGCATTGTTTGAAGGCGTCGTCATAGTCCTGCTTGACGAGCCGGCGAATCTTCAGGGCCTTGACGTAGTATTTGCTCGCGTAACCGCTGGAAAGGACATAGGTGCCGATGAGGATCCGGCGTTGCACTTCGCGGCCAAAACCCTCACTCCGAGATTTCGCATATGTCGAGATGAGATCACCCTTTTCCTTGGTGCGGTGCCCGTAATGCATCCCATCGAAACGTGCAAGGTTTGAGGAGGCTTCCGCCGGAGCGACGATATAGTATGCGGCCAGGGCATAGGGGCTGTGCGGCAGCGAGACGTCGACCAGCGTGGCCCCGAGCTTCTCGTACTCCTTGAGTGCCGATCGGACCGATGCTTCCACCTCGGCGTCGATTCCCTCGGAGAAGAATTCCTTGGGGACGCCAATCTTCAATCCTTTCACGGGTGTATTGAGGGATTGCGTGTAGGCGGGCACCGGAATGTCGACGCTTGTGCTATCATGGGGATCCAGGCCGGATAACACTTCCATCATGAGTGCACAATCGGTCACATCATGGGAGAAGGGCCCGACCTGATCGAGGGAACTGGCGAATGCAATCAATCCATATCGTGAGATCCGCCCGTAGGTGGGTTTGATCCCGACGATGCCGCAAACGGCGGCGGGCTGGCGGATCGAGCCGCCCGTGTCGGTGCCGAGGGAAAGGGGTGCCTCGCAGGCCGCGACTGCCGCCGCCGACCCACCAGAGGAACCCCCAGGAATGCATTCGAGGTTCCAGGGGTTTCGCGTCGTGAAGTAGGCACTATTCTCCGTCGACGAGCCCATCGCGAACTCGTCCATGTTGGTTTTCCCAATCAGGACGGCGTCGGCGGATCGCAATCGAGCTACAACTGTCGCATCGTACGGTGGCCGAAAATTCTGCAGAATCTTCGAAGAACATGTCGTCGGCACACCTTTGGTGCAAAGCACATCCTTGACCGCGACCGGCACCCCCGCGAGCGGCCCCAGTTTCGCGCCGGACTTTCGCTTCACATCCACAGCCGCCGCTTGCTGCCGGGCGTCCGCCTCGTCGATGTACTGGAACGCCTGGACTTTCGGATCGCGATCGCGGATCGCCGTCAGGAAGGCCTCCGTGATTTCGCTCGCCGTGGCCTGGCCGGACGATTGCAGGGAGATCAGCTCAGAGGCGGTCTTCTCGATGAGGGACATGATTGGCTCGAAAGAGTGGGTTCCCGTCATGGGGCAGACCCAGCTTCCAGAAGAGAGCAACACTCTCGATCTGGAATCTGGGTCTGGTTGATCGCGGACATAAATGGAGTCACGCCGTCATTTCGTCGGCCGAGTCGAACACGGCGGGGACGGCGAAGTAATCGCCCACGCGGTTCGGTGCATTCTTCAACGCCTCGCCTGGCGGGAGGGAGGGCACGGGTTCGTCGTCCCGGAAAACGTTTTGAACCGGAAGCGGGTGTGCGAGCGGTTCGACGCCCTCGGTGTCGACCTGTTGCAACTGATCGACGTAGCCAAGAATCCGGTTGAGCTGCTCGGCCATTCGCGGGAGGTCAGCCTCGGGCAATTCGAGCCGGGCGAGCCTGGCGACTTTCCGGACTTCGTCGATGCTCAGGGACATGGCAAACTCGCTGTCGCGAAGGTTAGACGGCGCTCGCGGAGAATGGCAGCTTCACGATCGGCCGTTGGACCCGGCCGCTGCGAATGCACTGGACGCAGACCCATTTCCGGACGGTCTGCCCGTCCTCGGCGACGCGGATTCGCTGGAGGTTGGGCTTGTAGACCCGGTGGTTGATCCCGGTGATCTTTTTCCCGACCCCGCCGAGATATTTGGCTTTCCCGCGGTAGGTCTTTTGGTTGCCGGACTGCGGCTTTTTCTCGCAAACGTGGCAGTGCATGCCCATCGGTTCGCCCTTCGCATCAGACGCTTCCGAACTTCCGGCTTGCGGGAAGTTCGGGCTGGAGGCCTGACTTCACAGGATCTCGGGAAATCAGAACTACCACTATAGCGGGAAGCCGGGACCTGACAAGCGGCTCGCAGCAGCGTTTACTTCTTCGCGGGTTCCGGTTCGAGAATCACCCACACCTTCGAGAGCAACGGGGGGATTTTCTTGGTGACGGCCATGAAGTTGAGCTGCGTGTCGTCCTTGCCGACCTCGACCGGGAGATCGAGCATGGAGTCCACGAAGTTCGAGATCGCGACCACTTCCCCGTTGTTCGCACAGTAATGCTCGGGGTCGTCGGGCTTCTCCGGGTTCTTCACGAAGCGGCTGCCGGCGAAGACCCACTCGTGAGCCATCGGTTTCTTGGTCTTCTGGTCGAGGATCCACTCCTGGGCGGGGTGGGTGAATTTCTTGCCGGCGAGCGTGTAGTGCACGTTGACGCGGATTTTTTGGCCGGACGCGGGTTTGTAGGCGGCGTCCCCGGTTTTGGGGTCGACGAACTGGACTGGCGAACCTGGCTTGGCACCGGCTGCCACCAGCGCCGCGTGGATGAAGCGGGCGTCGATGTCCGTGCGGACGATCGCCTCGTGTTCTTTCGTGTTTTTCTTGCACATCAGCACTTCGAGTGGCCCTTCTCGGAGGCAAACCTCGGAGGCGACGAGGACGCGGACGGCCTTCTTCTTGGACTTGTCGGCCGGGTCCGGAGCCATTTCCAGGAGAAGCGTTTTGTCCTTGTTCAATTCCTTGTGCTCGTTTTTCGGATCGACGAGCGGGGCCGGTGGGAGCGGCTCGGCATCCTTGGCTTCCGGCTTGTCCGGATCCGCCTCATTGTTCGAGTTGTTCTCGGCATTGATCGGCTGAGGTTCCGGAACCACTGGTTTTTTTGCGGTCGATTGGGCCGTCGAAACCGTTTCCGGAGTCCGAGACATGACGTATGCCGCGGCAGTCAATGCGCAAACCGCAACCAGGGCTGCAGAAACAAGCGAGTATTTCATGACCTTCTCACGGTCCGGGGAATGGGGTGTGGTTTCGATCATTGCATCCCCCGTGCCGGAAAACGGATCGAGATTTGAGGGCAAATTCCACTGCCGGCCGCCCCGAAGTGGCAACCGATCGAGCAGACGCGGTTCTTCGATGACCAGCATCAATATCAGGATAGCGTGGCGGGAGAGTCGCGAAAACAGAATTGCGATCCGCCTCGAAGCGGCAATCCGGACGGATCAGCGATTCTCGAACAATTTTAGCGATTCCTCAACAGTTGCGACGAGCTTCGGATCTTTCCCTCGAACTGTGGCGAGGAATTTTTTCGCCTCGGGAGTAGGGCAACACAGGGCATAGCGGACAACCCCCCGGCGGAAGAGCGGGGCATTCTTCGATTCGTAGATCGCCAGCACCTCCGGGGTCAGCTCCCACCAGCTCCAGCGGCGGAGGTCGTCGATGGCGAGGTCGGCGAGCTCCCCCTGGGTAATCACCGCACGGTAGGACCGCAGAACCTGCTCCTTGAAGTCGGCCGTGCGGGTGCCCTGGAAGAACCGCACGGTGCCGATCGCGGAGAGCCGCTCGCTCGGAGGCTGTTTCTCGGCGGCGAGTATCCGCTGGGTTGCTGCCCAGCCCGCCTCGGGTTTGAGCAGCGTCAGTCCGGTCAGGATCCCGCCGAGGTTGCTGGCGAAGCGTTCTTCCATCGGGAAGACGAGCGTCTGTGCGGCAAGCCAGTTGGCGTCGTGCTCGTTGCCGCACAACCCGAGCATCATGGCGAAGACGCCGAGCCGGGCCACCGGGGTTTTGGGGTCCTGCAGCAGTTTCCGCAATTTCGCGGGGTCGAGGTGCTTCCTCGCCCGGACGATGTCCGCATCGGAGGCTTTCCCGAATTCGAGGAAGGCGTCGTCGGCGATGGTGGGATTGTCGGAATCGAGGTGCCGGAAGAAGAATCGCAACCGGGCCGGGGTGTCCCGGGGGTCAAGTTTCCCGGCCTCGCGGATGTAGTCGGCAACCACCGCTGATCCCGGGACGGCGTGGAGGAGATCGAGTTTCCCGCCCGTGAGAGCGAAGAAGAGGATGTGCTCGGCGGGTTTCTCGGTGGGGACGGGAAGGTAGCGGGGAACGATGAGATTCGGAGCCGCCAGTGTGGCGGAGCCGTCGGATTTGAGCGCCTGGGAAACGGGGAAGTCGGTGGTCCCCCCTGCCCCGGTGGGGTCGAGTCGCGGGTTCTTCAAGGTTCCGAGGGCAACGAATTTCGCGGAGGAGAAGTGCTCGCGGAGTGTCTGCCGGGCGGTCAGACCGCCGCCGCAGAAGGTGCAGGCGGCGGCGGGTTGCGGGCAGGTCAGGAGGCCGAGGATTCCGAGCAGGACGAGCGGGAAGGGGATCCATCGCATCGGCCATCTCTCCCTCGGCGGGTCACAGCTTTTTCTGCTCGTCTTTGAGCATCTGCTCGACGAACTTGACCCGCTCCGGGTCTTCGCGGCGCATCTTCTCGAGGTATTCCTTCGCGGACTTACTGTCCGCCGGGGCCGAGAGTGCAAACCGCAAGATCGCCCGCCGGACGATCGGGAGCTTGTTATGGTCCGGATTGTTGGCGAAGTTCAAGACGAAATCGGTGAGTTCCCACCGGCCCCACTTGCGAAGATCCTCCATCGGCAGGTCCGCCATGTCCGCCTGGGCGACGAGCGATTTCATCGCTTCCAGAACCTTCTCGTGGGAAATCACATCGGGTCGGAATTCCCAGAAGAATCGCAGAACCTTGAGCGCGGCGTAACGGACTGGGAACTCTTTTTTCTTGTCCGCGACGATGCCGGTGAGGTATTCCCACCCGGTTTTGGGGTCGAGAAGGATGTATCCGGCGAGGACGCCATCGAGCCCGCTGCTGTAGAGTTTGGAATCGTCGAGGATCGTGCGGATGACCTTGGCGTCTTCTTTCTTGCCGCAGTGGCCTGCGAGGAGGCCATACAGCCCGAACCGCGACGGGGGGGTGTTGGGGTCCTTGAGCCACGCGAAGATCTTCTCCGCGGGAATTTTTTCCGAGAGCGCCCGGACGTCCTTGTACTCCGCGTTGCCGAACTCCATCATCGCATCGGACGAGATCGCGATTTCCGAGGAATCGAGGTAGTTGAAAAAGTACTGCAGCCGGGTCGACACGTCTTTTCCGCGGACTTCCAGAGCCCCCTTGAGGTACTCGGCGAGCTTGCTGTCCCCCTTGACCGCTTCGCCGCGGTACGCATCGACCATCGCCAGTTCCGGGTTCGCGAAGATCGCCGTCGACGCCACCGCCGACACGGGGACATCCGAGGGGCGGTGATAGAGCGAGCAAAACACGAGGTACTTGTTGTCCATCGCCTTGGACTGGACCGGCACGTACCGCGGAATCGTGAGCACCTTCCGCCCGGCGAGGTACGGGTGCGGTTTCACGACCGTCTCGATCGCGATGTCGCTGGTCCCCTTGGTGAAATCTTCCGGATTCCGGCTCGAAGAGGTGATCGTCCCGAGAAGGATGAAGTCTGCAGAGGCAACCTCGCCGGAGAGGGTCTGGCCCCCCGAGGCGCAGAAGGGGCAGGCAGAGGCGGCGGCGGCGAGAGCGAGAACGGCCGCTGCGGCGACCGAGAATCGATTGACAGGCATTCCGAGACCTCCGGGTGTCGGTCGCAACGCAGGGCGGGAGATTGAATTATCGCCGGTGTCGCGAACCCGGAAAAGAGGGAACTCCCGGGAACTGCGACGATCTTCCGGGACGCGGCTGCCGCCTCGGGCCCGGAAGCGGGGAAGATTCCATACGATTTCCTTCAGCGAACTGAAACTCATTCTCCGACTGGATCTGTCGCCATGAGCCATTCGCAGACGGGGATTGTGTCGTCGGGCCCGCCAACAGGATGGCTGCTTGGCGTGTTTTTTTTCGTGTTGGCGGCAGTCCTGGGGGCACCATTTCTGGCCATTGCGGGGCCGCCCGCGGAGGGGAACGAGTTCTGCCCGGTGATGCCGACGGAGAAATCCTCGACCGAATTCTCGACCGTCTTCAACAATCGGCGGGTGTTCTTCTGCTGCCAGAGTTGCGTCTCGAAGTTCGAGAAGGATCCAACTTCCTACGTGACTCGGGCCTTCCCCCCACCGGCCAATCCCCGGCCGCAAACCTGGAGCGAGTGGGCCCTCCCGGCGTTGTCGGTGCTTTTTGAGGAGGGGAATGACACAGCCCCTCGGATTGGAGGGCTATTCCTGGCCGTGACGATTCTGAGCGGGCTGATTGTTCGCCGACGATTGAAACGCAACCCAAGCTCACCAGGCCGCATCGATCGTGTGATCCTCTGGATGACTCGGCCCACGACACTCGCGCTCTGGCTTGCCCTGATCGGGTGTAGTTTCTTGTGGGAGCGATCGTCGCAGGCCGAGAAAACCCTTGCCGAAACGAAATCCCGCATCACCGCGGCCCAGGTCGGCGGAGTCCAGTCCACGCTCTTGACCTGGTCCTGGCCGATCGGGTTGCACGAACTTCCCCGTGGCGTTTCCCCCACCTACTACCGGGGCAACGACGAGCGATCCCCCCAACTCTGGAACGGCGGAAACTACCGCACCGCAACATTCCACCTGACGCTCGAAACGCCCGACGGGAAAGCGGTCGGACCCGGCGACAAGATCGGAACTGCGGGGCTACAGTTCCGTTTCCGATTCTTGCGCGGAAAGGGAACCGCGGACACGTTCTTCCGCGAAGATGCGATGTTGAAGGGCACCCTGATCCCGGTAAAGGCCGGCAGTGCCAAACCCGTTCCCTTCCAGTCCATCCGCACCGGCTGGGAATGGGGTGCCACCGCACGCATCAGCGATTCCAACACGGAACCGCCCACCGTCAACGGATTCGGATCGCTCCGGGGCGTGTGGCTCGTCTGCACGAACGATCAACCGAATTCTGCCCACTACTACATCCAGTATGTGCTCCACTTCAAGGATGGAGTCCTGCTTCCGGAATCGCGAATGTGGATGGTCCCGGTCGTCCTCAGCGGCATCCTCGGCGGGCCCAGTTCCGAAGGGGAGTGGTTTAGCGATCGACCCATCCCCGAAATCGACGGGGAAAACACGACCGATCCGAAATTGCTCGGCGTCCCGAACCCCGACGGTTCCCATCCGCTGGCACCGAAGAAGTAGTTCGATGTGCGGTTTTTCGACCTCGGCTTGCGGTCGCACTTTGCGGCGGGTATGGCCCTCTGCGAGGTGCAATCATGCGACGGTTTCTGGTGCTACTTCCGATTCTTGCCGCGGGGTGCAGCACCGCTCCGATTGCGGGTTTTCTGGATTGCGTGGCCCCGAGTCGGGCCCGGTCGGATGGGACCGGCGGGCAGCGGATCCAGCCTCCCAATGTCTTCGATGCCCCGGACGACCGCCGACCGCCTCCGCTTCCGGGGACATTGCCACCCCCTCCGCCGGTGCGGGAAATCGATCGCGAACCGTTTGGGCGCTCCCCCGACTTGATCCCTCCGCCGGATGGAGTGGGAACGCCGACCCGTCGGTAATTCCGGCGAACCTTTCTTGATTCTCCCTCGTCCCTATTCTCGTCAGGCGAGTTCGAAATCGCCGGCACCATCGGGGTGTGGGCCAGGAGGAGTGGCCGCACGTTTCGGGTACGTGAGACCGTGGGTTCGACTCCCACCTCCCCGACCTGTCGCGAATTTCCGCCGATTTCCGGGCTTTCGCAGTTTGCGTCAACCGGGCCGCTTGCTCTGGTCGATAGATCACCGGACGAGTTTCTTCCCTCGGAACCGGTGTGCCCATGCCTGCCGCATCGCCGGTTCGAATCCTGGCCGGGATTTTTCTGGTTTCCCTTGCCGTTCTGGCTGTCCCCTGTCTGTTTCGCAAACCCGGCGACTGGGAGAGGGTGTACGTCCCCGCGGGAGAGCGATTGCGGACCGGCGGAGACGTCTTCGACGAGCCGACGGGATTCGTCTATCCGCCGTTTGCGGGAATGGTCGCGGTTCCGTCAGCGATTCTGCCCCGATTCGCCGCACGGGGAGTCTGGTGGGTGGCAAACTCCCTGGCGGTTGCCGTCCTCTTCGCCGGGGCTTGGCGGCTCTCGGGGGGCCAGCTCACCGACCCGCGGAAGTGGAATCGCCGGGAAATCGCCACCTTCTGGCTCGGTCTCGTCGCAACTGTCGGCTTCTCCTTCGACACTCTTACCAACCAGCAGACAGACCTGATCCTCGCGGGGTTGGTGGTTGGCGGATGCTGGCTTGTCGCGGGCGGACGGGATGTTGCGGGCGGCGTGACGATCGGTCTGGCGGCGGCGGCGAAATGTACGCCGTTGCTCTTCGCCTTGTACTTCGCCTGGACCGGTCGCTGGCGGGCGGCGGCAGGGGTCTTTGCGATCGCGGTCGGGGCGAACCTCCTGCCGGATGCGATCATTCCGACGGCGGACGGGCATCTGCGGTTGGTCGAGTGGACCCACCGATTCCTCCCGGGGGTGGCAAGCACCAAGGTTGACCCGGGCGTTTGGTTTAGCGGAGTGCAGTTCAATCACTCGCTCGGTGGATTGGCCAATCGCCTCTTCACGGCCACGCTCGCCAGCGCTAACGGGATTCGCTTCCCCCTCCCCCGCGAGGACCGCATCAGTGCCGGAAGCTTGAAGTTCGGGGTTCTCGCGGTCGGGTGCGGACTCGCGCTCGTCGCGGGAATCGCCGCCCGGAGACGGAGAATCGCCCGGGATTCCGCCTTCGCCAGCGAGGTGGGAATGGCCCTGACGCTGATGCTTCTGCTTTCGCCGATGTCCAGTAAGCCGCACTTTTGCACACTGATTCTCCCCGCGTGGTTGATCGCTCGCGGGGCGATGCGTGGGAATCTGGCCCTACGATTCCTGGGATTTGCGGGGTTGTGTTGCGGGCTGGCGGCGAACAAGGACCTCGTCGGGGGACGGGCTTACGACACGCTTCTCTGGTACGGACTCATCCCGGTCGGCACGTTGATCGGCTTCGCCGGGTGCTGCCTCATCCGCTGGCAGGCGGGGAATTCCGGGGCGAGCACTCCCCCGCCGACCGATTCGGGAAGCGCGACCGGTGCGGAATCTCAGTACAGGATCGATTGCAATTTGCTGCGATACGCATCGGAGTCGGGGCTGCGAACGCCGAGGATGTAGAAGATTTCGACCATCAATTCGCGGATTTCGGTGCGGCCGAGCTCGCGGTTTTTCTCGGCGCCGGCCAGTAGGGCATCGAGTGCGGGGATGTACTCGCCGCGAGAGGCCAGCACCCGCCCGAGGCCGAGGAAGTTGGCGGCGTTCTCCGGTTCCGCAGCGACTTTTGCCTGTGCGGCGGCGAGGTCCGCGTCCCCGCCGGGGTGCTGTCGGAGGCGGAGGATTCGCCCGAGCCGCTGGGATTCCGGAACTAAAGAATCGTCGTCGATGTCGCGGAGGAGATTTTCGATCTCGCTTTCTCGACCCGGCGTTTGCAGGTACACGCGAGCCAATCCCACCCGGGCTGCTTGCGATTTCGGGTCTGTGGAGAGCTGGGCTCGGTACAGTTCCGCGGACTTTGCAGGATTCGCGGTTTCGAGTTTCTCCGCATCCGAGAGGGGATCATTGCTCGACTGGGAAGGCATGATTTGCCGGAGAAATTCGCGAAGTTGGGACTCGGGAAGCAATCCCACGAATTCGTTGACAACCTGGCCGTCGCGGACGGCGAAGACGGCGGGGATTCCCTGGACCCCGAATTCGCCGGCGACATTGGGATTGTCGTCGGTGTTGATCTTGGCGAGGAAGAATCCGCCGTTGGATTCTTCCGCGAGTTTCTCCAGAAGCGGACTCAGTGCCCGGCACGGGCCGCACCAAGGCGCCCAGAAGTCGACCACGATCGGCCGGATACGGGACTGCTCGACGACCTGTTCCAGGAACGTCTCTTCCGTGACATCTCCAACCCATTGCGATGTGGCCATTGCAGACTCCTGGTGTCAAACATTTGAGTAGAGGCTTGTAAGATTCGGGTGCAATTGCAGGTTGCATCAGTCGTCAATTTTCTTTCTCTTTGCGAGATCATATTTCACCCCGGCGGGGAATGCCTCATAGTCTGGCTCGCCGTCCTTGCGGGATTTGGTGCTGTCGTAGAAGTGGACTTTCCCCTTCCCTAAAATCTCGGCAACGGATCCTTTGACGACGATGGCGGTGGCCTCATCGAGCCCGATTCCGAGGAATTGCGGGTACTTGGCCACGAACGCGGTCATATCCTTGAAGCGGTTCCTGGCGGAGAAGTGCTGGTCGATGCCAACACCGGGGAGGAACCCGAGTGCTTTCTCATACCCCTCGCACATCATGATGTGTGGCCCGGCGGGTGCTCCGCGGACCATGTAATCTCCCTGTATGGTGGCTCCTGCGGAACTGCCGCCAATCACGCCGCCGCGATTGAGGACATCGAAGAAAAGTTCGGGAAGCTGGGTTCCCTCATATGCATCGACAAAATTCCACTGACGTCCGCCCCCGAACCAGATTCCAGTTGCCTCCTTCAAGGTCGCGATCACCTTGGGATCCTCGAGATCCTTCTGCTCCCGGTACGGGATGACGGTGACGTTCTTCGCCCCCATTCTGCGGAGGAAGGTTTCCTCGGCCTGGGTTCGGATCGGGTCGGGCATGGAGATGGGGAGGACGACGTATTTTCCCTTCTCGCCGCCGCCGGCATCGAGGAAGGCTTTCGCGATCTCGGCAGGCATCCCGCCGCCACCGACGATCACGAGCGTTCCCTTGGGGACGTTGGGAATGCCCGGTTTTTTGGGGGGAAACGGGCTTCCCGCGGCTCGCTCGAACGCGCAACGGCGAAGCTCGTTGTAGTCGGCCGTCGCTTTCCCCTCGAGCGGGACCACACGAGTTGGCCGATTTTCGGACTTCGCGAGCCGGAACGTGATGGTGCCGGTTCCGATGTTGGTCATCGTGCGTTTGCGAATTTGCAGCACCGCTCCTTCGGTGAGGTGGATCCCGACTTTCCCCGGCGCGGGCTGGTCGTCGGGTCTGAGCAGGAACTGGAACCCAGCCGGGGGCGCATCCTGCGTCGAGTCAATGACGGGGATCGAGTCCGGATTGGCAATGGATTTCGGGAGCTCGCCAGCGACGATCAGGATCGGTTTCGAGATGCCGTATGGCGAGAGGTGCTCCGCGGCGGGCGTCTGAGCGGCGGCCCAGACGAGGGCTAGAATGGAGAGGGATCGGGACGGAAACATGCGGCACCAGGGGCGGGCTTCGAATTTGAGGTAGTTTAGCGGAACCGCCCCGACGTTTCTTCGAGGAACCGGATGCCCACCGACTTCTCCTTCCGCTTCAGCACCTACCTGACGCTCGGGCTGGCGTGTTTGTGCCTCGGGTACGGGGAATGGGATCTTCTGCCGGAAGTGAGCCTTTTTGCGGGGGTGGTGGTCGGAACACTGATCGTCTCGTTTCGGACGGGTTCGCGTTACGAGGTGACGATTCCGCAGGCGAACCGGTTGGGGCTGACGATCGGGTTGATCGCGGCGTTGTGGGTGGGTTGGCACTACGTTCGGCCGGACTCGCTGATGCACACGCTGCCGTGGCCGGCGGGGTTGCTGCCGTACCTCGGGCCGTTGCTGATGGTCCTGATGCCGGCGAAACTGATCCGGCCCAAGCACGTCGGGGATTGGTGGGCACTTCAAGCTGTGGGGCTCGTGTCGGTCGCACTCGCTGGGGCGATGGTGGACGACGGTGCGTTCGGGACCCTGCTGACGTTCTACACCCTGGCCGGGGTCTGGAGCCTGAGCCTGTTCTTCTTCCGCTGGACAGGTGGCGAAGTTCCCCCGGTGACGGGACCCCCCCCAATCGAGCTAGCCGGGGTCGTTTCACCGCCGCAACATCTGGGGTATTTCTCGAAATCCCTGGTTTGGGCGATGGCCGCGGTGATCCTGAGCTTGCCCTTTTTCTTCCTGACCCCGCGGAACGGGACGCGCTGGCAGATGGGGAAACAGGTCGAGGTCGGGTATTCCCCGGACGAGAACGTCAACCTCAACCGGACCGGGGAACTCCAGGTCAACCGGGATGTCGTAGCAGAGGTGTCGGTGCGGGATGGGGTGGGGCGACCGTTCGGAGGGTTGCGGGCGAATCAGTTGTGGCGAGGCCCTGCCTACACCAACTACGACGCGGGGCGGTGGAGCCCGACCGGAACCGTGCCGTTGTTCCTGCTCCAGGATTCCCGCGGGTCTCGGCAGCTTCCGAACCTCGGGCCGGAGCAGTTTTTTCTCGACTTCTACGGAACGGAGAAGCTCATCCGCCCGGTGGTCGCAGAGCCGATTGTATGGCCTTCGGGTGGAGCGTCGCCCATCGTCAACCTGGGGCGGGATGGAGGGTTTCGCCCGTGGAACTTGAAACCAGACGGCAGCTTCAGCCCCCTTTCCGGCCCCAGCGGGCGGGTCGGGCGATACCGTCAGGTTTCCGCACCGACGGCAGAACCGTCTCTCGGACCGGGATTCGTGCTCGATCGGCGGCCCGGATTCGAGATGCGGGCCGGGGAAGCGCTGACCACGCTGCGGTCGGTTCGCTTGCGTCGGCTCCGCGAGTGGTCGGTGGCGAAACTTCGGGAGTTCGTGCAAATCGGAAAATTGCCGGGGGTCGTTCTGGCCCGGGCTCAGGATCAGTCGCAGTTCCAGATCGCGGAAGCGGACTACGAGCAGGTCGGGCAGGCGTTCCGGGATTACCTCGCAACCTCAGGGGAGTTCAAATACAACCTCAACCTTCGCCGGGAGGACAAGGGGATCGATCCGATCGAGGATTTCCTCTTCAACACGAAGGAAGGGCACTGCGAGCGATTCGCGTCGGCGTTGACGTTGATGCTGCGATCGGTGGGGGTGCCGGCGGTGTTTGTGCTCGGTTTCAAGGGGTTTGATTCGCCCGCGGAAGGGCAGTACATCATCCGGCAGGAACACGCCCATGCCTGGGTGGAGATTCTGGTTCCGCGGCCGACCCCACAAGGGTTCGAGATGCCTCGCCCGGCGTTTGGAGAACCGTTTCCGGTGCCGGAGGATCTCTGGCACTGGATGAGCCTGGATCCGACGCCCGACGGGGAAGCAGGAACGGATTCGGGTTCGGGACTTGTGGCGTGGATCGATTCCGCCCGAGAAAGCTGGGTCACGTTCTTCCGCGACTTCATCATCGGCTACAACTCGGAGCGGCACCGCGAGGCCGTGGCAGCGGTCTCCGGAACGGGCTGGACCTACCGGTGGGAACTGGGCGGCATCCTCGTCGCGTTGATGGGGTACTTGCTTGGTCGGCCGGCGTGGCGATGGTGGAAACGTCGGCAGGAGCGACTCGCGGGGCCTCGACACACGGATGTTCCGTGGTTCGACCAGTACCTCGATGCCCTGGCGGCCCACGGGTTTTACATCCTCCCCGGCCGCACGCCCCGCGAGTTCGCACAAGCCGTCGCCGATGCACTCCACGCCGAGCCCGGAAAACAGAATTTGGCCGCGATTCCCGCACAAATCACCGAGGCCTTCTACCTCGTCCGCTATGCTGGAAGGAAACTTCCCGAGCCACGGGTGCAGCAACTGACCGATCTGGTCGCGACTTTCGCCGCGGGGTTGCGGCAGGTTCCTCGAAACTCCCGAGGAGCGAAACTGGAGGGATCGCGTGCCTGACATCGTCCCCCGAGTTGCGATCCCGACCAGTGCCCTTGTCGTGGTCGACGTGCAAGACAAGCTCCTGGCGAAGATGCCGACGGCGGCGGATCTGGTGCGGAACGTCGCGTTCCTGCTCGACACGGCCGGGTTGCTCGGGGTCCCTGTGCTCGCAACGGAGCAGTACCCGCGGGGGCTGGGACCGACGACGGAAGCGATCGCCCGGCGGCTGCCGAGCTCGGTGCCGGAAAAGACGGCGTTTTCCTGCTGCGGAGCCGACGGGTTTCTCGCGGGGTTGCGGGCCCTTCCCCGGTCGCAGGTGGTGCTGGTCGGGATGGAAACGCACGTTTGCATCGCCCAAACCGCTTTCGATCTCGTCGACGCGGGGTTGAAGGTTTTCCTTCCTGTCGATGCGGTTTCGAGCCGATTCGCGATCGACCACGACACAGCGATCCGTCGGCTGGAACGGGCAGGCGTGATTGTGACCACGGCGGAAGCGGTGGCGTTCGAGTGGCTCGGCGACGCGGCCCACCCGCAGTTCAAGGCGGTCAGCAAACTCGTCGTGGAACGGGCGGTCAGTGGCCAGACCCCGACCGCTGGTTGACAATGACTTCTGGTTCGCGGATTTCCCCTGACTCCTGGTGCATGATGTCTATTCCCGGTCAACTCTCTCCGAGTCCCCGCTTGCTTCTCGGCCCCGGCCCCAGCGACGCCAACCCTCGCGTCCTCACCGTCATGACGACCCCGCTGCTGGGCCACCTCGACCCACAGTTCCTGGAAATCATGGGCGAGACTCAGGAGATGACCCGGCAGGTGTACCGCACCAAGAACCGGCTCACCTTCCCGATCTCCGCGACCGGGACAGCCGGCATGGAGACGTGCCTCGTCAACCTGGTCGAGCCCGGCGACCGCGTCATCATCGCCACCATGGGCTACTTCGGGAACCGCATGGTCGAGATCGCCGAGCGGACGCGGGCGGAGGTCAAGGTTCTCAAACAAGAATGGGGCAAGGTCTTCGACCTCAACGTTCTCCGGGAAGAGATCAAGCAGTTCCGCCCGAAGGTACTCGGAATCGTGCACGCGGAAACGTCGACCGGGGCGTTGCAGCCGATGGAGGAACTCGGGAAGATCTGCCACGAGTTCGACACGATGCTGATCGCGGATTGCGTCACGTCGCTGGCATGCACGCCGCTCGAAGTGGACAAGTGGGAGATCGACGCCGCGTTCAGCTGCTCGCAGAAGGGGCTCGGCTGCCCGCCGGGGTTGTCGCCGATCACGTTCAGCGACCGGGCTGTGGCGACGTTGAAATCCCGGAAAACCAAGGTCCAGTCGTGGTACTTCGACCTCACGCTGATCGACAGCTACTGGGGGAGCGGCGACCGGGCGTACCACCACACCGGACCGATCAGCATGGTCTACGCGTTGCGGGAAGGCCTGCGGATCGTGCTCGAAGAGGGGCTCGAAGCCCGGTGGGCCCGGCACTATCGCAACCACCACGCGCTGCGGGCTGGTCTGGAAGCACTCGGAATGGAGTACACCGCGGACAAAGCGAATCAGCTACCGCAACTCAACGCGGTCCGCATCCCAACGGGGGTCGATGACCTGGCCGGCCGGCGACAACTCCTCGCCGACTTCGGAATCGAGATCGGCGGCGGGCTCGGCGACTTCAAGGGGAAAGCCTGGCGGATCGGCATCATGGGCCACAACAGCAAGCCCGCGAACGTGCTCCTCGTCCTTGCCGCCCTGGAGCAGGTCCTCACGAAGCAGGGGGCGAAGGTCACCCCGGGTGTGGGCGTCGCCGCCGCGGAAAAGTTCTACGCCTCTGCGTGATCGGCATCCTGCGGTGAGCGATGGATGAGGAGCAACCGATGGGCCTCCCCGTTCTGATGCAGAAACGCGGGCAACTCCACCGGCAGGACGAGGAGTCCGCCGGTCTGGAGCCGGACCCCGGTGTCGTGTCGCTGGTGCCGGCACATGTTGCCCGCACCCACACCGTTTTCCCCCTGAAATTCGCGGGGGAAACCCTCACTCTCGCCTCCGTCGACCCCGGCAACATCTCCCTCCGCGACCAGCTGGGGTTCCTCCTCAACAAGCGAATCCAACTCCGAGCCGCCACGCGGGAAGACATTCTCACCGCGATAAACACGTTCTACCCGCAGGAATTCGACGCCTACGCGGCGGGATCGCTCTCCGACACGATGAGTGCCAGTGACTTTTTGACGCAAAAGTACGAGCCAATCCCTGCTCGGATGCGGATGCCGGGGATCGCCGCAGCCAAGCCGTCTTCTGACCGCCTCGAACGGATGCCGACCCGTGCCTCATTCGCGGAGTCCGCACCTGCTCCACGTTCGAGTGCCTGGATGGCTCTTTCGGAATCATCACCCGACCCGCAACGATTCGCAGAACCCGCCCAGTCCGGACCCAACGGCGAAGACAACACCCCACGCTACGGGAGAATCGACATGTTCTTCGAGACCGTCGAAGACGGCCAGCGGGCGTTGCTGGTCCACAAGGACGGCCGGATGGAAATCGTCGTCGGGCCGGCCCGGGTCTGGACGTGGGGCAAACGCATCCTCGGGATGAAACACTTCGTCGCGCACCCCGGCGAGTTCCTGATCGTCCGCCACCGCGACGGCAAACAGCAGCACCTCACCGGTCCTGCCGACGTCTGGTTCGATCCACGTGTCCACGAGCAGATCACCCGGCAGGAAGTGTTGCAACTCGCGGACAAGGAAGCGGTCATCGTCTACAGCCGGCCCGCCGACGCGGCCACCGTCTCCCGGCGAATCGTCTACGGCCCCACCGTCTTCGTCCCCGAACCCGGCGAGTGGTTACACACCTTTGCCTGGCACGGCTCCGACGGCGGCTCCACCGGGCAGCGGAAAGTCGCGAAGGGGCTCGTCTTCCAGAAACTTTGGCTGATGCCCGACCAGATGTACCACGACGTGCCCGAGGTCCGCACCGCCGACGATGCCGTCCTGACGATCAAACTCATGGTTTTCTTCGAACTCGCCGACATCGAGCGGATGCTCGAAACGACCCATGATCCGATCGGCGACTTCATCAACGCCGCCACTTCCGACGCGGTTGATTTCGTCGGCCGGCGGACATTCGAGCAGTTCAAGCACGACAACGGCAAGCTCAACGAACTCGAAACCTACCGCCAACTCACCGCCCGGGCCGCCCAGACGGGCTACCGCATCACCAAGGTCGTCTACCGCGGGTACGGGGCACCGGACCGCCTGCAGGCGATGCACGACCAGGCGATCGAGGCCCGCACCAAACTGGAACTCGACCGGGCCACGGAGCGGCAGGCCCAGGATCTGGAAAACTTCAAACTCACGGCCCAGATCGAGCGGGCGGCCCGAAGGCGGACGGAACAATCCGCGGAAGTCGAGGCGGAGATCGAACTCGCCCGGAAACGGCAGGAAGCCGACCTTCGCCAGAAAGAAGCCGAACGAGCGGCCGTACGCGACCAGCGTCGCCGGGATGCGGAGCAGCAACTGGAACTTCGCCGACAGGCCGAGCAACGCGAACGCGAGCACCTGGGTTCACTTCGGGAAATGGGCGTCGATCTGACGGCGTACCTGACACAGGGCCGGGCCGACCGCGTCATCGAAGTTCGCGGCGGCAACGGCCCCACACACCTCCACCTCGACGGGGCCGCTCTCGACGAGGTCACCTGACCGAGGCACTTCGACACCCGCCACACTCCGGGAACCTATCTCCCGGTCGGCAGACACTTCCCCGATGCGGTAGAATGGGGTAACCGACTTTGGCCGGGAATTGCTGCGCACCGTTCGAGGCTTGCGATTGCCGTGTGAGAATCCACTTCCCCACTCTCCGGGAGGGCTCCCCATGTTCCGCTTCGATCACCTCCCTATTCCCCATCTGACCACTCCGTTGCCGGGCCCCAAGGCGACGGCCCTTCTGGAACGCGACCACCAGTACGTGTCGCCGTCGTACACTCGGGCGTATCCCCTGGTCGTGGAACGCGGGAGCGGAGCCGTCATCGAGGATGTGGACGGGAACTGCTTCCTCGATTTCACCGCGGGAATCGCCGTCACCAACACGGGCCATTGCCACCCGGACGTGGTCGCCGCCATCCAGGACCAGGCGGCAAACCTCATCCACATGAGCGGGACGGACTTCTACTACCGCCCGCAGATCGAGCTGGCGGAGCGGTTGGCGAAGCTGGCCCCGGGGCCGTCGCCGAAGATGGTATTCTTCGCCAACTCCGGGACGGAATCGGTGGAGGCGGCCTTGAAGCTGTCGCGGTGGCACACCCGGCGGAACCGCGTCATCGCCTTCTTCGGCTCCTTCCACGGGCGGACGTACGGCTCGATGTCCCTGTCCGGGTCGAAGAAGATCCACCGCCGCGGGTTCTCGCCACTCGTGCCGGACGTGCACCATGTCCCCTACCCCGGTGCGGACTGGTCGCCGACCCGCGGGCACCCGGATTTCGAGACGCTCTTCGCGCGGACCTGCCCGGCCGACGAGGTGGCGGCGATCTTCGTGGAAGTGGTGCAAGGCGAGGGGGGGTACCACGTCGCGCCGCCCGGGTTTCTCCAGGCTTTGCGGGAAGTTTGCGACCGCCACGGGATTCTGCTCGTCCTCGACGAGGTGCAATCGGGGATGGGGCGGACCGGGAAGCTGTTTGCAATCGAGCACTTCCCGGGAATCGAGCCGGACATCATCTGCTGTGCGAAGGGGATCGCGTCCGGGCTGCCGCTGGGGGCGATCATCGCCAAGGGGAAGGTGATGGACTGGCCGCCGGGGAGCCATGCGAGCACGTTTGGCGGCAACCCGGTTGCCTGTCGGGCCGCGATGGTCACGCTCGACCTTCTGGAGCGGGAGTACTTCGTCAATGCGGCGGAACGCGGGGAGCAACTTCGGGCGGGTTTGCGAGAACTTTCGCACAAGCACGCGGTGTTGCGAAACGTGCGGGGGCTCGGGCTCATGGTGGCCGCCGACCTCGTCCATGCCGGGGAATCGACGCTTTTCCCCAAACTTCGCGATGCGATCATCGACCGGGCGTTCCTGCACGGCCTGCTATTACTCGGGTGCGGCGAGGCGGCGTTGCGGTTCTGCCCGCCGCTGTGCGTGACCCGTGAGCAGGTCGAGATCTGCTTGCGAATTCTCGACAAGACGCTGTCGGAAGTGCGGCCGTGAAGTGGTTGGCCGGCGAGGGAACCCGTATTTTCTTCGAGTGCCGCGACTGCCAAGGAGCGGCAACTCCCCGGGTGGAGCGACTACTGGCTCTCGGAATCCCGGGGGACCGGCTGCGATTCGATTCTGGAAGCGGCCGCTCCTTCGCAGTCGCGGCTCCTGCCGACGGATTTCGCAGACGGTCGGAAATCCGGCGGCTAAACGCAGATCAACGCGGGGAGAAGGACCCGAAGAAAGTCTGCACGTCCGGGGCGGATTGGGCGAGGAATGGTCCTTCAGCGGCGAGGTAGTAGGCGATGTTCTCGTTGCGGGCAGCCCGGACCCGGAAGACGCGGACGATGCGGTTGGTGACTCCGTCCGGCAGGCCGAGCACGTACTCCCGCCCGTGGTGGCCGCGTTGCGTCAGCGGTCGCTCGTTCTGGAGCATCGCACCGCCGGACGATTCGATCACCGCCTTTTTCGCGGCCTCGAACCACTCGGGATCCGCCGGCGGTTTCCCTTGCTGATTCGGCAGGTCGATCGGTGCTTTCCCGTGGGCCACCACAAACACATCGAGGGTCTGGTGGGCCTCGTCCTGGAACTGGAACGCGACGAGGTTCCAGCCGAGCAGCGGGGTCGAAACCTGCCGGGCCGGGCCGGGGAACTTGACTTCGTACTTCCCGTCGGGCGGCACGAACGGACGCCAGACCAGCTCGCCCCTTCCGAAATGCCGGCGGATTCCCTCGACCCACTCCTTCTTCACCGCGAACATCAACCCGCCGGTGGCGTACCCCAGAATCGAGATGGCGAGCACCGCCTTCATCCGGGTCGACTGGCTCCACTTGGCCGTGAATGCGACGCCAAATTCCAGGCCACACGCCCCAACCGCGATCGCCATCGGTGCCGCGAAGGAGAAGATCGGATCCTTCCCGGTGATCATCGGCAGGAGCAGCCAGAGCATCGGGATGCCCCATGGTAGCAGGGCCAACCCGACCACCGCCCCGGAAGGGAGCTCGCTTGAAGCGTCTTCGGCGAAGGGATCCTCCGCAATCGGCGGTTCCACCCGGTCTGGAACCACCGGAATCACCGGCGGCGGGGGGCTGGGGGGATTCCAGCCCCGATTGGGACGGACGGTCGGCGGAGTGGTAGGAGCAGCCGGGGTCGCTTCGTCCACGGCAGAGAACGGGCGACCGCAGAGCGGGCACTCCACCGTCCGGCCGAGATCCTCGGTCTCGACACGCGAGAGGTTCAGGCAACTCGGGCAACGGACCGCGTGGATCATGCGGTGATTATACGCGACGGCCAGTCACTTCTTCGCCGGCGGTTTCGACTGGTATTTCGGCAACTCTGCCGGGTCCAGAACCACCGGGGCTCCCGACTTCGGAATCTCCACTCCGGCGGACCACAGGATCGCGTTGGTGAGGAACCGCCGATACCCCTCCTCCGCGAAGCTCTTGTGCAGGTGCCCGCCGGTGAAGACGACCGCCCGGCCCCCTTCTGGCCGCTCGTAGGCCCACGACACGATCGCCGCGTCCGCCTTGGGATCGTCCTTGCTCTTGGGGTTGACGGTCCGCAGCAGCGGGGTCACGCCCTTTTTCTCGGCGACGAACTTGTGCTTCCAAAGAAATCCGTCGTCGATCTTGAAGGGGGTCACGCCGCGGAAGATCGGGTGGTCGGGGAAATCCTTGAACTCGGCAACCCAGTGGGCGCGGAGGGAATGCTTCGGCTCCCAGGCTCCGCCGACGAGGCCGCGTGCCCGATCGCCAAAATCCTTGGGGTAATCCGCGGTCTGGTGCAATTCCACGAGCCCCGCCCCGCCATCGAGGAGTTTCGCCATCTGGGCAAAGCGATCCCCCTTGAGGAGCCCATGTTTCTCTCCGCCATCGAAGAGAATCACGACGGACTTGGCTCCTTCGAGGGTCTCCGATTTCGTCGGCCAATCGACGGCGACCACGGGTGCGACGCCCGGCGTTTGTTTGAGAAGGTCGTGCAGGACCGCCACGCCGCCGAGGTACTCGTGTTCCCCGGGCTTGAAGTAGTTCGACCCCGCGATGAGCACGATCTTCGCCGCCTTCGCATCGCTCGGCAATTCCTCGAGTTTGATCCCCGCGGGCAGAACCGGCGCATCAGCCCCGAACCCGGCGGGTGATGCCCAGCCGACGACGGCAAGTGACAGCAAGACTGCGATGGGGAGTGGTCGCATGATGGCCTCGAAAGGTGCGGGAAACGTGGGATTCCTTCCCAGATGGTATAGGAGCCGCTCCTTGCCAAAGGAGAAAAGTCCTTTGGCTGCTGAGTCGAACCGGGCTTGAGGCGGGGGAATCGCCCAATCCGCAAACATGGGAACGGATCTCCGATAACGTGTCCGATTGGACCACACGAGCCGCCCAAATCCACCCCCGTGTTGCCCCCATCCCTGGCCGGCGTAGCATTCCCCTACCCGCCTCGACTTCTCCGGAGATCACGATGGCCGCCGCCGAATATCGCCAGATGTACATCAACGGTCAGTGGTGCGACGCCCTTGCCGGCGGCCGCCTTGATGTCATCAACCCCGCCACCGAGGAAGTCATCGCCCAGATGGCTTACGGGACCCGCGAAGACACCCGCAAGGCCATTGACGCCGCCGCCAAGGCGATGCCCGCATGGGCGAAACTGACGCCCTACGATCGGGCCAAGGTCCTCAAGAAAACCGCCGATCTGATGCGGGAACGGGTCGATTCCTTCGCGAAAATCCTGACCGCCGAGCAAGGCAAGCCCCTCGCCGAGGCCAAGGGGGAGATTCTCCACTCCGCCGACACCTTCGAATGGTTCGCCGAGGAGGGGAAACGGGCGTACGGTCAGGTGATCCCGAACTCGGTCGCGGGGAAACGGCACCTCACCTTCAAGCACCCGGTCGGCGTCGTGGGTGCGATTTCCCCGTGGAACTTTCCGGTGACGCTGCCGTCCCGGAAGATCGCGCCGGCCCTTGCCGCGGGCTGCACGATCGTCTCGAAACCCGCTGACCAGACGCCCCTCTCGCTCGTCTTTCTGTATGAGTGCCTGCACGATGCCGGGCTACCGCCGGGCGTTGCCAACCTTGTCGCCGCGCCCGGGGAACAGGTCGGTGCCGAGTTTGTGGAGAATCGCCACGTCCGGAAGATCAGCTTCACCGGCTCCACGCGGGTCGGGAAGATCCTGATGCGGGGTGCGGCGGACCAGGTCAAAAGGCTCAGCCTCGAACTCGGCGGTCACGCCCCGCTGATCGTGTTCCCGGATGCGGACCCCGAAGTCGTCGCGAAGGCGGCCGTGCTCGGGAAGTTCCGCAACAACGGGCAGGTGTGTATCTCCCCGAGCCGATTCTTCGTCCACGCCGACGTGGCGAAGAAGTTCACGGACGTCGCGGTGGCCGCGGCCAAGGACCTGAAGCTCGGCAACGGGATGGAACCGGGAATCGAGGTTGGGCCGATGCTCGAACCCGCCCGGATGGAGCACGCCGCCGGATTGATCACCGACGCGAAGGGGAAAGGAGCCAGCGTCCTGACCGGTGGCGGGAAGTCGAGCCGGTTCGACCGTGGCTATTTCTTCGAGCCCACCGTGCTGCGGAACGTGTCTCCGGACGCGAAGATCCTCTCGGAGGAGCCGTTCTCGCCGGTGATGCCGATCCTGGATTTCTCGAAACTCGATGACGTCATCGCCGCCGCGAACGCGACCAGCTACGGCCTCGCGGCTTACGTCTTCACCAACGACCTGAGCGTCGCATTCAAGCTTGCGGAAGGATTGGAGGCCGGCATCATCGGCGTCAACGACCCCGTCCCGGCCACGCCTCAGTGCCCGTTCGGCGGCATGAAGGAATCCGGAATGGGCCGCGAACTCGCCCACGAGGGACTCGACGCCTACCTCGAGACGAAATATGTGAGCTTCAAACTCCGGGACTGAGACCACCCGGATTTCGGCTTCCCGAAACGTGAGGCCGAGGCGGAAGCGAGGGAACCGTCCAGGATCCTCGCTTCCGCCTCGGCCTGACACCGGTGGACCATCGCGGAGTAACCAACTCAGCCGGCTTTGAACTCGGCCTTGTCGATTTTGTACTGGGCGATCTTGTCGGTGATGCTGCGGCGGGAAAGTCCGCTGATTTTGGCGCATTTCCCGACGTGGCCCCGGGTGCGTTTCAATGCCTTGCGGAGGTACCTCTCCTCGAAGGCGGCCGTGATTTCGGCCAGCTGGTCGGGGAGCGGGCGGTTGAGGTCGACCTGCTGGGAACTGCGCGGGCTGGTGGAGGGTCGGGAAATGTCCGGGGGAAGGTTGGCAGGAACGATCGTGCCATCACGAGCGGTAATGCACGCACGTTCGATCGCATTTTCCAGCTGGCGGACGTTCCCGGGCCACGGGTAGTCCAGCAGAAGCTGCATCGCCTCCGGGCTCAGTTGCGGGGGCGAGCTTCCGGGGCGGGCGTACTTCTCGCAGAAGTGGGCCGACAGGACGGAAATGTCTTCCGGTCGTTCCCGCAACGGTGGGAGTTCGATGCGGATCACGTTGAGGCGGTAATACAGGTCTTCTCGGAAGGTGCCGTCGCGGACCATTTTTTCGAGGTTCTGGTGGGTCGCCGCCACGACGCGGACATCGACCTCGATGGACTCGGTTCCGCCGACCCGCTCGAACTTCCGCTCCTGCAACACGCGAAGAAGCTTGACCTGCATGGAGGCGGGAACATCGCCGATTTCGTCGAGGAAAAGCGTGCCCTTGTGGGCCATCTCGAATCGGCCCTTCCGCTGGCCGGCGGCCCCGGTGAAGGAGCCTTTTTCGTGGCCGAACAACTCGCTTTCGAGAAGGTTCTCGTTGAGCGCACCGCAGTTGACGGCGACGAATGGGCCTGACCGCGTTTCCCCGGCCGCCACGTGGATCGCGCGGGCGATCTGCTCTTTCCCGGTGCCCGTTTCCCCGATGATCAGGACCGTCGACTGAGTCGGGGCGATGTGGCCGATCAACTCGAAAACATCGTGCATCCGCGGGCTTTTGCTCAGCACGTTTTGGAAGGCACTGCGATCCGTCCGGAGTTGGGCTCGGAGGGCGGCGACCTCGTCGAAGAGTTCACGTTCGCGGAGCGCCCGCTTCACGAGAAGACAGAGGTGCTCCGGGTCGGGCGGTTTCGTGAGGAATGCGTACGCCCCCAGTTGCATCGCCCGGACGGCCTCCTGCACCCCACCGTGGCCCGTGGTCACGATCACCGTTGACGAGATTTTGCGGTTCTGCATTTCCTCGATGAGTTTCATTCCGCTCATCGAGGGCATTCGCAGATCGGTGACGACGACGCTGTAGGGCCGTTCGGAGAGCATGGCGAGTGCTTCCGTTCCGTTGGCGGCCGTGTCGACCTCCACTCCGACGGCGAGATGGAGTAGTTCGCGGAGGGAATTGCGAGCGTCCTCGAGGTCTTCGACGACGAGGAGCCGTTGGTTCAGCGGGGGAGGGGTTGTAACCATGGAGTTTCGGAGCGCTGGGCGGAGTCGTTCTCGGTTGCACGCATCGTGCTTCCTGTTGAGCGAATCGTTGCTCGCAAGTCCTGCGCCAATTTCCCGATCCGGTCCGGAGTTCCGGCACCGGTCCGCTACGATTGTAATCGGGCAGTGTCGGTGATCCACCTGGGTACTGGCCTGTGGAACCCGGAGCGAGTTCGAGATCTTCCATGTTCGACTTCTTTTCGCGATTGCTCGACCCGTCCGGTTTCGTCCCCCGTCAAAGCTGTGGCGAGTGGAACGCGGCGTTGATCTGGCTCCACAAGGGGTCGGACATCATGATCTGGCTGGCGTACCTCTCGATTCCGGTGGTGCTCGGGTTCTTTGCCCGGCAGCGGAAGGGGGTTCCGTTCCACCATCTTTTCTGGCTGTTCAGTGCGTTCATTCTTGCCTGCGGCTTCACGCACTTCGTGGATGCGATGATGTTCACATTCCCCGTGTATCGGCTCGGGGGTTTTGTGAAGTTCATCACGGCGGTGGTGTCGTGGGCCACGGTGTTGGCGCTGATTCCGGCGATTCCGAAGGTTTTGGCGTGGATCGATCGGATCCCGGGCCGGGAAGAGATTGTCGCCGAGCCGCCGCCAGCCGTGCGGGAAGACACGTGGACATTGGTGTATAGTTGCAGCATTTTGTTGGCGGTGCTGGTGGTGGTGTTGCGGGGGATTTTCGACCCGATTTTGGGCAACACCCACACCTTCATTTTGCCGCTAACCGCGGTGGTGTTCGTGGCCTGGCGTTGGGGGTTTGGGCCCGCTTTTCTGTGCCTCATTCTCAGCCTCACGGGCGTCCTGTTCCTCTACATCGAACCGCGGAAGTCGCTTGCCATCATCGATCCACCCGATCAGATGGTGCTGGGAATGTTTCTTTTTTGTGGGATTGCCGTGTCGTTGCTGGGGGAGTCGCAGCGGAGTGCTCGACGGCAGGTGGAACAGTCGCTCGCACACGTTCGCCAATCCAACCTGGAACTGGCACAGTCCCAGAGGGCGACGGCGGCAGCGCTGGGGCAGCTCGAGACGTTCCTGACGCACGCTCCGATCGGTATCGCGTTTCTGGATCCGGAGTTACGGTTCATTCGCATCAACAAATACCTCGAGGATCGGAACCAGCTGCCTGCCAGCGAGCACATTGGGAAACCGGTGGAGGACGTTCCGAGATCCGTCTCCTCGAAGCTTCGGGAAGAATTCCGACAGGTGCTGGCCTCGGGGGAACCGCTACAAGGACGGCAACTGGCGGAATCGCCGGAAGAGGGGCCATTCTGGGAGGTCAGCGCCTTCCCCGCACGGGGCGCGAGCGGAGGAGTTCTGGGTCTGGTGGTGATCGCTCAGGATGTCACAACCCGGGTTCGGGCGGCGGTGGCGCTCAAAGAAAGCGAAGCTCGCTTCCGAACATTGAGCGAAGCGGTTCCCCAAATCGTCTGGGTCACCCGCAGCAACGGAGAACTCGTTCACTTCAACTCAAAATGGTACGAGTACACTGGCCAGTCCCGCGAGCAGAGCGCCGGCGTTCTGGGATGGACAGCCTCACTCCACCCGGACGATCTGCCTCGAACCCGCGAACGCTGGCAACTCGCGATCCATACCGGTGACCCCTACGAGATCGAGTACCGACTTGGCGATCGACACGGAAACTACCGATGGTTCCTGGCCCGGGGACTGGCCGTCCGCGATGACCGGGGCACGATCGTTCAGTGGTTCGGCACCTGCACCGACATCGACGATGTCAAGCATTTGCAGTCGGAGTTGCAGGAAAGCGAGGAACGATACCGCACCACACTCGCCAGTGTCGGCGATGCCGTCATCAGCACCGACACCGACGGCCGGGTGCGTTTCCTCAACCCGATTGCGGAGGGGCTCACCGGCTGGACTTCGCAGGAAGCCGAGGGACGGGTGCTGACAGAGGTGTTTCCGATCATCCACGAAACGACCCGGGAAGCGGTCGAGAATCCGGTGCAGAAGGTTCTCCGGGAGCAGCGGATCGTCGGGCTGGCCAACCACACGATTCTCATTTCCCGGTCCGGAAAAGAGATCCCGATCGACGACAGTGCCGCCCCGATTCGCGGAGCGGAGGGGGTCACCGGCGTGGTGATGGTCTTCCGGGATGTGACCGAGCGCCGGGGGGAGGAAGCGGCTCAACGAGATCGGGTCCGCGTGGCGGCACTCCGGGCGGACATCGCCACAGCGTTGACCCGATCCGACCGGGCGGACGTGCTGCAACAGTCGTGCGAGGCCCTTTCCCGGCAACTGGATCTGGCCCTGTCGCGGGTGTGGCTGCTGGATGCGACGGGGCAGCAGTTGATTCCGGACGCGACATTCGGCCAGCCGGAAGAGATCGATCGGGACCACCGACAGAGTGTCGGTCGCGACTCGAAACTTGGCCGTATTGCGACGACTCGCACGCCGTACCTCACCAACTCCGTGCCCACCGACCCGCACTTCGCCGACCAGGAGTGGATTTCCCGGGAAAAGATCGTCGCCTTCGCCGGCTACCCTCTGGCGGTCGAGAATCACACATTTGGGACGCTCGCGCTGTATTCGCGGTCCTGGCTTTCCGGGCGCATCCTGGAGGATCTGGCACCAATCGCGGACACGATCGCCCAGTACCTCGACCGTCGCCGGACGGAGGGGTTGCTGCGGTCGAGCGAGTCGCGGTTCCGGTTGCTGACGGAGTCGATCCCGCAGATTGTGTGGAACGCGAATGAGGATGGAGATCTGACCTACGTCAACTCGAGATGGATCGAGTTCACCGGCACGAGCCTCGATGATGCTCGCGGCAGTGGCTGGCTGGCGTCGATCCACCCGGACGACGCGGGCCGCCTGGCCGGCGAGTGGAAAACGATCATCCACGACAGCTCGAAGCGATTCACGCACGAGCTTCGCCTCCGCCGGCGGGACGGGGAGTACCGCTGGTTTCTCTCCATCGCGGTTCCGCTCCGCCGACCGGATGGCACCGTCGACCAGTGGATCGGGTCGATGGCGGATATCGACGACCAGAAACGCCAGGCGGAGCATCTCGAGAAATTGGTGCGGGAGCGGACGGCAGCCCTCGTCGAGCAGCAGAATTTCCTCGACGCGATCATGGACAACGTCGCGGATGGGATCGTCGCCTGCGGGGCGGACGGTCGGCTCAAACTCTTCAACGCCGCCAGCCGGGAGTTCCATGGAATCCCCGTCGAGGGGGATCTCGCGGAAGACTGGACCGAGAAATACGGACTCTTCGAGGCCGACGGAATCACGCCTCTGGCGAAGGAACGAATCCCACTCTGGCGGGCCTTCCAGGGGGAGCGGCTCCGGGATGTGGAGATGGTGATCCGGTCCCGGGATGGCACCGACCGGTTTATCCTGGCCAGCGGGCAGCCGCTGCGGGACGCGGCCGACCACAAGCTCGGCGCGGTCGTGTCGATGCGAGACATGACGGCCCGTCGCAACGCGGAGTTGCAACTCCAGGCGACCGCCCGGGCACTTGCCACCAGCAACGCGGAACTGGAGCAATTCGCCTATGTCGCATCGCACGATTTGCAGGAACCACTGCGGAAAATCCAGGCCTTCGGGGATCGCCTCGCCCAGAAATTCCGGGCCGACCTCGGCGAGCAGGGGCGGGAATACATCGATCGGATGCTGTCGTCGGCAACCCGGATGCGGACCCTGATCGACGACCTGCTGTCGCTGTCCCGGGTGACGACCCGCGGACAGCCGTTCGTGGAGGTGGACCTCAACACGATCGTGCGGGAGGCGGTTTCCGACCTGGAAATTCGCATTGCGCAAACGGGCGGGCAGGTCGACATCGGCCCGCTTCCGACCCTCGATGGCGATCCGGGTCAGTTACGGCAGCTTTTCCAGAACCTCATCGGGAATGCGTTGAAGTTCCACAAACCGGATGCTCCGCCGGTCGTGCGGGTGAGTGCGGTGCGACTCGCCGAGGTTCCCTCGGACAGCGATCTGCCACCGATCAGCGATTTCCCCGGCTGGCGGATCACCGTCGCGGATTTGGGGATCGGCTTCGAGCAAATCTACGCCGAGCGGATTTTTGAGGTGTTCCAGCGACTTCAGGGACGCGGGGAATACGAAGGAAGTGGCATCGGCCTGGCGATATGTCGTAAGATTGTCGACCGGCATGGCGGATGCATCAGGGCTCGCAGCCGGCCTGGCGAGGGTGCCGAGTTTTTCGTAGATCTTCCGCAATTGCCGACACTCCCCGACGGAGCGGCGGGCCAAAAAATCTGAGTCTCATGACGAAATCGATCACGATACTCGTTGCCGACGACGACGCGGATGACCGGGCCCTGACCCGGGAGGCATTCGACGAGGCGAAATTGGCCAACGATCTGCGCTTCGTCGAGGACGGCGTGGAGTTGCTCGACTACCTCAATCGGCGGGGGAAATACACCGACCCCGCCACCTCTCCTCGCCCAGGGTTGCTTCTCCTGGACCTCAATATGCCCCGCAAGGATGGTCGGGAGGCTCTTGCGGAAATCAAGAAGGATCCGAGATTCCGCACCATCCGGGTGATTATCATGACTACGTCCCGGGCGGAGGAGGACATCTTGCGGATGTACGATCTGTCCGCGACCTCGTACATCTCCAAGCCCGTCACCTTTGATGCGCTGGTGGAAGTGATTCGAACTTTGGGTAAGTACTGGCTCGAGATCGTGGAGCTTCCCGACAATGGGGATCACAACCGGTAGCGCTCCGGTCAACGTCCTCCTGATCGACGATGATCGTGACGACTACCTGCTGACGCGTGACTTTTTCTCCGAGATTCCCGGCAACCAGTATCGCCTGGACTGGGTCGCGGAGTACGAGTCCGGCCGGAAGGCGATCCTCGACGGTTCGCACGACCTCTACCTGCTCGACTATCGGCTCGGCTCGCAAACGGGGCTGGAATTGCTCCAGGAAGTGCGGGCAGCCGGTAGCAGCGCCGCGATCATCCTCCTCACCGGCCAGTCTGGTTCCGAAATCGACCGTGCCGCCGCCGACGCCGGGGCTGACGACTACCTCGAAAAAGGCAAGCTCGACGCCACCATCCTGGAGCGTTCCATCCGCTATGCCCTGTTGCGGAAGCGGTACGAGGCCGACCTCGCCCAGCAGGTGCGGGAGCGGACCGCGGAACTCGCCCAGGCCAACGAGGCCCTCCGGGAAGCGGATCGCCGCAAGGACGAGTTCCTGGCCACGCTCGCCCACGAACTTCGCAACCCCCTCGCACCGATCCGCAACGCCCTGGAAATCCTGCGACTCGGGGGCACCAACCCCGCCGCGATGGACCAGGCCCGCCAGATCATGGATCGCCAGATCCGCCAGATGGTCCGCCTGATCGACGACCTGCTCGACGTCTCGCGAATTACCCGGGGGAAACTCCGCCTGAACACGGAACGCCAATCGCTCATCGACTCGCTCGAACTGGCGGTGGAAGCGAGTCTTCCCACCATCGAGAAGGCGGGCGTCTCCCTCGAAGTCCACCGTCCGGCGGAAACGATCGTCGTGGTGGGCGACCGCGTCCGGCTCGCACAGGTTTTCTCGAACCTGCTCAACAACGCTGCGAAATACACGGACCCGGGCGGCTCGATCACTCTCAGCGCAGGCCGGGAAGGGAGCAACGCAGTCATCCGCGTCCGCGACACGGGCGTCGGGATCCCCCCCGAAGCGATGCCGCACATCTTCGAGTTGTTCACACAGGTCGATCGGACGTTGAATCGCACGGAAGGCGGCATCGGTATCGGACTCGCACTCGCCCGCCGGCTGATCCACCTGCACGGCGGCACTCTCGAAGGCTACAGCGAGGGCACCGGCCACGGCTCGGAGTTCGTGGTCACCCTCCCCCTCGACACCGGCTCCCGCAAATCGGGGTGACCGCATATCTTGGCCTGGCACTGTCACTGACACCTTCAAAAATCCCGAGGAAGACCCCGAGGTTCCGCCGATTTCCGTGGGCAATCGCCAGGCTTCGCGAGTAGGCTAGAGCCAACCGCCCTATTGCCTCCTCCCGCGGAGTTTGCGTTCCCATGCGATTCTTCTCGACCGCGTTCGCGGCCGTTCTCGCGGCCAGCGTCGTTGCCGCCCCGCCGAGCCTGGCACCCGATTTCGCGCAGCCCCAGTCGCCAACCAAATCGCCGCCGTTCGAGGTCAAATACGTCGACCAGGGCAAGTTCGATCCCCGCTTGAAGGGGCTCCTCGCCCCCGAGGGATTTGTCGTCGAGCTCGTCGCCGACGCCCCGACGGTCGTCAACCCAGTCGGCCTTGCGTTCGCCCCGGACGGCACCCTCTTCGCCCTCGAATGGAAGCCCGACCCCGGCCGGGAATGGCAGGAAATGAAGGAAATCGTCCGCTACAAGGACGGCACCACCCGTCAGATCGCGACGATGAAGAAGTTCGTCACCGACCCCGTCAAGGTGCTGCGATACAACCCCGCGAAGAAGATGTACGACAGTGCCCAGACGATCATCGCCGAGGAACTGCCGTCGAGTTTGCTCTGGCACGATGGCTGGCTCTACACCGCGAGCCGGGGCAGCGTCCGCCGGTACCGCCAGTCGAACCCGGGCGGGCAGTGGGACGTCCGCGAGGTGATCGCCCAGGGGTTCTGCGGCTTCCACCACCACCAGGTTTCCGGCGTCAGCGTCGGGAACGACGGTCGACTCTATATCACCTCCGGCGACGACGACAACTTCGCCGAGGGCTCCGACGGCAGCCGGGCTACCGTCCTCCGCACCGGGGCCGTCTTCCGCTGCAAACCCGACGGCTCGAAGCTCGAAACCTTCTCGATCGGCTACCGCAACCCGTACCGCGACATCGCGCACGACGACAAATTCAACTGGTTCCACGCCGACAACGACAACGAGGACGGCTCGAAGTTCACCGGCTGCCGGCTGGTCCACGTGGCCGAGGAAGTCGACTACGGCTGGCGGCTCAAGACCGGTGCCCGCTGCTGCCGACCCGACCCGGTCCGCGGTGCGGTCGCCGGCGAACTTCCTGGGAAACTTCCGCCAATGCTCAAAACCGGCCGTGGTTCCCCCGCTGGCGTCCTGATTTACAACGACACCCAGATTCCCGAAGCCTACCGCGGCCTGATGTACTACCCCGACGTCTTCCGCAAGGTCGTCCGGGCGTACACCGTCAAACCCAAGGATTCCTCGTTCCAGATCACCCACGAGTTCGAGTTCCTGAAGTCGGACGACCCGCTGTTCCGGCCCTGCCACATGGTCACCGGGCCCGACGGTGCGATCTACGTCTGCGACTGGCGGACCGACAGCGGCGGGGCGGGCAAACTCTGGGGCGACGGCCAGCACGGTCGCATCTACCGCATGCGATGGGCCGGCACCGAGAATACACCGGAAATCCCCCTCCGCGGCCTGGATTCCTGGGCCAAGATCCTCCGCCTCCCGGACGACAAACTAGTCTCCGCCCTCAACGCCGACGCCCTCACCGACCGCGTCGAGGCCAGGAAGGAACTTGTCCGCCGCGGCGACCGTGTTCGCCCGGCCATCCTCAAGGGGCTCGCCGACAACGTCTTCTCCGACGACGGCAAACTCGTCGCCCTCGGTGCGCTGCAATCCCTGTGGAACGACGACGTCGAGAAGGCGTTCCGCGAGGCGTTCCTGGACGGTGACGAGAACGTCCGCCGGGTCGCCATCGAAGGACTCGCTCTCCACTCGAAACCGGGAGACGCGAAAAACGTGGAGCTTCTGACCCGTCGGCTGTCCGATCCGAACCTCGCCGTCCGCCGGGCCGCCGCTCTCGGGCTCTCCCGCATCGGCTCCGAGTCCGCCGCCGACTCCCTGGTCAACGCCTGGAAAGCGGAAGATTCCCGCGATCCGTTCCTGCAAGACGCCTACCTCCGCTCGATCGAACGGCTTGGCAAACCGGGGTTGAACGCACTGCTTTCCCTGGCGTCGTCGGGCCACAAGGACGATCTCGAACGCGTCGCCGACGCCTTCACTGGCTTCCGCACCCGGGCCGCCGCCGAGACACTCCCGCAACTGCTCGCGAATCCGCACCTCACCGGGGAAGCCCGCGCCGAACTGGTGCGATCGTACTCGAACTACCTGCTCGACCCGCCGCTGTCTCTGGAAGGGCTTGCCGAACTGGTCGCGTCCCGCCCGCGCGACCCGACCGAGATGCGGGTCGCCGCCCTGGATGTTCTCGGCGCGACCGGGAACCTGGGCGGACCCAAGGCCACCGCGCTGGTCGTGGCCCTGATCGACGACTCCAACCGGGACGTCCGCCTCGCCGCCATCCAGGCCGCCGACGAGGGCCGGGTCGGAGCCGTCGCCGGGAAACTCGTCGAAGCACTCTCCGATTCGAAACGCAACGTCGCCGAGCGGACCGCGATCCTCAAGGCCGTCCGTGTCACCTCCGGTAACCAGGCCGTCGCACCGCTGACGGAACTCCTCAACCGCGAGGAACCCGCCGACCTCAAAGTCGAGGCTCTGCGGGCACTGGCCGCCATCGCCCCCAACCAGGCCCGACCGATCGCCGAGAAGTTCCTCGAACAGCCCGACCCCGGCCTGATCGCGGAATCGATCCTCGCCCTCGGCACCACCAAGGACGGCGCGAAACTCGTCGCGAAGCGGTACCTCGACAAGAAACTCCCCCGCGACCTGTTCCCCCGCGTCTCGGAGGTGCTCCGCAAATTCCCCGGCGATGCCGAGATCGCCAAGCTCAACGGCGAGGTCATGAAGGGCGGGCTGATCCTGTCCCTGGAACCGAGTCAGGTCGAAAAAATTCGGAACCTGGTCCAGTCCAAGGGGGACCCAAAGAAAGGGAAAGCCCTGTATCTCAACACGGCGGTGCTCGCGTGTGCGTCGTGCCACCGGATGGAGGGCGTCGGCGGGCAGGTCGGCCCGGACCTCACCCGCGTCTGGGACACCCACACCGTCGAGAAGATCATCGAATCGATCGTCGAGCCGAGCAAGGAGATCAAGGAGGGGTACCAGACGTATCAGGCGAACACCGCCGATGGCCGGGTCTTTACCGGGCTCAAAGTCGTCGACACGCCGAAGGAAGTCGTCCTTCGCGAACCGAACGGCCGGGACGTCCGCCTGGCCCGGGAAGACATCGACAAACTCGAAGGAATCAAGACCTCGCTCATGCCGGGCGACGTGGTTTCCCAACTGAGTTACGAGCAGTTCATCGACCTCGTCGCGTTCCTGAAATCCCGGCAGCAGCAGGAATCCCTCCGCGGGGCGGTTCTCGATTTCTCTGTCAGCGTCGGTTACCCCGCCGATCTGAAAGCGGAGCAAGCCCCCGAAAAAATGCCCGACCCCGCGGCAAAACTCCCGAACGGGAAGACCTGGCAGGCGAAGTCCGCCGACCCGAACGGGTTGCTGTCGGTGAAACCCCTGCTTCCTCCGGGCGATCCGGCTGCCGCGTATGCGCTCGCGTTTGTCTTTTCTCCGTCGAAACAGACCGTTTCCGCGACCTACCTGGGTGACGATCCGGTCCGGATCGCGGTCGCAGGCAAGCCGGTGTTCGAACGGGCCGTCGCGAAGTTGCAGGCGTTCCAGCAGGAGGAGAAATTCGACGTGGAGCTGCCTGCCGGTTGGTCCCCGATCCTGATCAAGGTCGTGTCAACCGGCCGGACGCATCAACTCGGGCTGACGCTTCGCGGGAAGGACCTCCGCACCGCCGCGAAACCCGATTCCGCGAAATGAGATGAGAACTTCCTCAGGGATCGCCGCCATTTCGCGATCCCTGGGGTTGCTTCAACGTCGGACTGCCGGATCGCGCGTTGCGATTACGCCGGTCCAACCCTGGAAGTACATCACCCCGCCGATCATCATCGAGGTCAGCCCCACGAATAGCGGCACGATGATCTCGTTCCGGGCCATGAAACCCGTCTCATTCACATCTGCGATGGCCATCACCCCGGCGAACAAAAGCATCCCGAAGCCGATGGCCATCAGGGCAATTCCTGTCGTACGCATGTGATTCTCCCGCACATTTCTCTGGGCGATATCTCCAACAACCCTACCCTTCAATGCACCTCCCGTGCCGGGTTGCAAGTCAGGTGAATGCGGCTCCATCGATGGGAACAGAGCTTCGCGGTCGATGCGCGGTCGAATGCCAGATCTCGTCGCGGACTTTGGCACCTTGATTGCTTAACGGCCTTTCGCAACCTCTTGCGTGAATGTGCGGTCATTCGAACCTGCCGACGCGGGGGTGGTGGAGATTTCTTCCCATGAGCCGAGGTACTTTCCGGCCCGACTGGCAGCGTGCGATCATTGCCCTGTCGGCCATCGTGATTACCCTCGCACTGGTCGGGTTGCTGTACTGGGGACGTGCGATTCTGATCCCGTTTGCCCTCGCCGTCTTCTTCACGTTTGTGCTCACACCGCTGGTGAATGCCCTTCAACGCCGACACGTTCCGCGGGTCCCGGCGGTGATGCTCGTTGTGGGGCTTTCCGTGGTGGCGTTGCTGAGCGTGGGGGCCGTGATCGGGAACCAGCTTGCGGGCTTGATGAATACGCTGCCGGACAACGCGGAGAACATCAAGTCGAAGATCGGTGCGGTGCGAGGCTGGGTCGCTACGGACGACACCCGGATGTCGCGATTTCTGACGGAAATCCAGGAAGCCATTTCACCGGGAAGACAAGCCAATGCCGATCCCAGCATGTCCACTGAAGCCCCAAAGGTCGTCGTGGCGGAGCAATCCTCCTGGATGACCCGCATCGAGCCGGTGGCGGGGCAGTTCGCGGAATTCCTCGGCCAGGCCGCACTGTCGTTTGTGCTGGTCGTGTTCATGCTCCTCAAGAAGGAAGATCTCCGAAACCGCATTCTCCGGCTTGTCGCCTACACGCGGGTGACGCGAGCGACCAAGGCGTTCGACGAGGCATCCCGGCGGATCAGCCGATACCTGCTGACGCAACTGATTCTCAACTCCGCGTTCGGCGTTGTGATCACCCTGGGGCTTTTCCTGATCGGGGTGCAATACGCTCCGTTGTGGGGCTTCCTGGCGACCTTGATGCGGTACGTCCCTTACATCGGGACGTGGATCGGTGTGATTCCCCCGGTGCTTTTCTCGACCGCGACCTCGGTGGGGTTCACGCAGCCGGTACTGGTTTTTGCGTTGTTCATCGGCCTGGAAGTGATCTGCAACAACGTCTTCGAACCCTGGCTGTACGGGGCGAGTCTGGGAATGTCCGAGGTGGCCCAGCTGGTGGCGGCCGCGTTCTGGTCGTTCCTGTGGGGCCCGATCGGCCTGATCCTTTCCGGCCCGCTGACGACCTGCCTGGTCGTGCTCGGGAAGTATGTGCCCCAGTTGAAGTTCCTCGACATTCTTCTCGGCGACGACCCGCCACTGGAACCCGCGATGATGTACTTCCAGCGGCTGACGGCCCGCGATCAGGATGAGGCGCTGCGGATCGTCGCCGCGGCCGGGTCGAAGAAGTGTCTGGGCGATGTCTACGATTCCGTCCTGGTTCCGGCGTTGGTCCTGGCGAAGCAAGCCAACGAGGATGGCGACCTCGAGCCTTCCGACGAGAAATTCATCCACTCCGCGACGCGGGAAATCCTGGAAGTCGCAGCCGACGATGCCATGTGCTCCTTCGAGGGGCAGCAGGGGACGATCGAAACCGAGCAGGTTCGCGTTCTGTTGAGTGCGGCCCGTGATGAAACCGACGAGTTGGCCGCGCGAATGCTGGGGCGAGTGCTCGACGACCGCAAATGGGAAGTCGAAGTGGCGGCATCCGAGACCCTCACTTCCGAACTTCTCGAACGCATCGAAGCGTTCCGACCCGCGGTTCTGGTGGTGAGTTCTCTCCCCCCCGGCGGGCTGACGCATACCCGCTACTTGTGCAAGCGGGTTCGCAACCGCTTCCCCGATCTCAAGGTGATCGTGGGTCGGTGGGGGGACAACGAGAACCCGGACGAGACCAAGACGCAACTGGAACCCGTGGGAATCGAAAACATCCAGACCACGCTGGTGGCGGCGGCCAATCAGTTGACGACATGGCAGTCGATTCTGCTCGCCAAGCAGGGTTCTGGCACCTGGGAAGGCATCGAAACCACCGGCCCAACCGAGGCGGACCTCGTTGGCACGGGTCCTGCATAACAGACAGACACGGGATCGCGGGACGATGTGGTTGTGACTCCCGCAATGTTTGTTAGGTGTTTTTTCTCCGAAAGGATGTGCAACCATGGCCGATACCAAAGACCAAGTCAAATCTGGCATCGACAACGCCGCTGACAAGGCCAAGAACCTGACCGACCGCGGTGCCGAAGCCGCCAAGTCTGCTCAGGGAACCGCCGGCAGCGTTGTCGACTCCGTGAAGGACCGGGCTCAATCGGTCGCTCACGGGGCTCAACAGAAGGTTTCCGAGTGGGCACACGACGCCCGTCAGGCTGGCGAAAACGTCCAGCGGTGGGCCACCGACGTGTATGACGACAACATCAAGGACATCGGCCGGGACGTGACCGATATGGTTCGTCGCTACCCGATCCCCGCGTTGCTCGTCGGCTTCGGCGTCGGCATGCTCCTCGGCCGCGTCGCCAGCCGGGCGTAATTTCGAAAACGGACGTGAGTTTCACGGGAAGCCGGATCTTTGGATCCGGCTTCTTCTTTTTGGTGTGTTGCGCGTCTGGCCCCGAACGGGTCCACGTCAGTACCGCACACGGTCGGGGTTGGCGAAGAAATCGCGGAAGACCTGGGAGGCGGCTTCCGGGAGAAGTTGCACCTCGGGGATCATGCGGTCGCCGGGCGGGAGGACGACTTGCTCGCGGATGACGACGTCGTCGAAGCCGATCGCGGCGGCGTCGTCGACGGTGTTGCCGAAAAAAATGCGATCGATCCGGGCCCAGTAGATGGCGGCCAGGCACATCGGGCAGGGCTGGGCGGACGTATAGAGGTCGCACCCTGCCAGGTCGAACCGGCCCAGCCGTTGCCCGGCGTCGCGGATGGCCTCGACTTCCCCGTGGGCGGTGGGGTCGTTCCGACGCACGACGCGGTTCCACCCCTCGCCGACGATCTTCCCCTCGAAGACGATCACGCACCCGAACGGCCCGCCATCCCCGGCCTGGAACCCCTGACGACTGAGCTCGATTGCTCGCCGCATGAATTCTTCCGCGTTCGCGGGAAGGGGACCGGGGTCGGTGGCCATGATTTCCTCGGGAATCGGAAGCGGTTGGGGTCAGTCCTGACCGAGCTCGACCTGGAACCGGGCACCCGCCTGCTTGAAGCGTTTCGCGTCGTCCGCAGTGGCCGCGGGAGGGTTGGTGCGATCCTTGACCGGTTTCCCGGCGGCGGCGAGGAAGTCCTCAAGGCCGGCGGGCAGAGAGTAGAGCAGGATTCGGGCGGGCTCGTCGCCGTCGTTTCGCGCACCGAAGAAGGTGCCAGCGGGGGCGTGGAGGAAGGTTCCGGTGGGGCCGGCCGCGGTCTTGTCGCCGACCCGAAGCGTCGGCTTGCCGCTCCGCACCCACAGGGCGGTGTCCTGCTTTTCGAGTCGGAGCGGCGGGAGGGCCACCTTGGGGCCGATCACGACTTCCACGAATGCGTACTTACCGTCGGTTTGCTTCGCGCCCGCCTTGGTGTACCAGAGTGCCCCGAGGCCGGCGACGCAATCCCCCTCGTCTTGCTTCAGCGTGGTGCAGGTGCGATCCTTGCCGCACTTGATGGTTCCCCATGCCGGCTGGTTCGACGGGCCGAGGTAGGCGACGCCGTACTTCGTGGAGATGCGGTTCATCTCGACGATGTCGGGCATTTCCTCTTCGAGGAGGGGCTTTTTCTCGATGGGTCGGCCGATGTCGAAGAAGAATCCCTCGTGGCCGGCAGGTGCGACCCAGGTGAGGAGTTTGGCCCCCTTGGAGCCGGTCATCCAGCTGTGGGGAACGCCGCGGGGCAGGGCGAGGAAACTGCCCGGGGTTCCCTCGAAGGTGGCGTCGCCGCACTGGAACGACGCGGTCCCGTCGAGGACGTAGAAACCTTCCTCTTCGAGGCTGTGCACATGTCGTGGCGGGCCCTGGTTGGCGGGCGGTTCGTCGAGCCACCACGAGTAGACGCCGTTGGTGTCCTTCTTCATCGCCTGGAAGGTGAGGCGGTTGTCGCCAAGCCACCACAGTGCGGGACCCTCGCCGGGCTTCACGACCCGGGCAGCAGTCTTGCCGGGGGTTGCGGCATCGCGGGCGAAGCCGGGGCGGGTCCCGAAGAAGGCAGTCGGCCCCGCGATGCTCGCCGCGGCGGCGGCTCGCAGGAAAAGTCGACGATCGATGGTCACGGGCGAACCTCCTGTCGGGTGCCGGTCAATCGAGGAAGAGCATCGTCTCCGGGCCGCTGTCCGGGTTCTTGCTGGCGGCGAACGTATCCAGGATTTCCAGTGTTTTCACGTCGTACACCGAGACCGTCCCCGCCAGGAAGTTCGTGAGGTAGAACTTCGATCGATCCGCAGGGAACGCGAAGCCCATCGGGCCCATCCCGGTTTTGACGACCTTGGTCTGCTTCAGCGGATCCGCGTCGAAACAGATCAGCTTGTTGGTCGCGAAGAAGGCCACCAGGATCTTGCTTCCGTCCGGCGTCACCGCCACCCGGCTCAGTGGGTCCGCGTTCGGCGGCAGCGTCGGCAGGCCCTCGATCTTCACCCGATCGATGATCTTGTCCGTCTCCGTGTCGACGACATACAGGACGTAGTCCTTGTGGTCCGACACGTACAACCGCTTCCCGTTCGGGGAAACCGCAATCCCTTCGGAACCGTTGGGAAGCTCGATTTTTTTCACCATTTTCCGTCTCTTCATGTCGATCACCGACAGAAACGGCGTGAATTTGTTCGATGTGTACGCCTTCAAGCCGTCCGGCAGGCCCTCGATCCAGTGGGAACCCTGGGAGTGTGTCGGGACATCGGTGACGACCTTGCCCGTATTCGGATCCACGACGACGACGCAGTTCGATTTGTCGGTGGTGACCCAGAGGAAACCGTCTGCGTCCCAGGCCATCCCGTGGGGTGCCTGGAACGGGCTGACGTCGATGGGGTCCTTCGCTTTTCGGGTGGCAACGTCGATGGGGTAGACGAACCGTCCGGGGTGGATGTTGTCGCTGAAGATGCCGCTCCCGTAGACGGAGACGTAGAGGGTTTTCTTGTCCGGGGAAAGCGAGACTTCGTGCGGGTGGGCGGGGAGGGGGATGGTTCCGAGCCGTTTGTGGGCCGCGTCGAGGAATGCGACCTCGTTGCCGTGCTGGTTCACGATCACCAGTGTTTGCGACTTCCCAGCTTCTGCGGCAGGAGCTTTGTCGGGCTCGGCGGCATGCGTGCGTGGGTAAGCGGCGAGCCCAACGCCGATAGCAATCACGCCGGCCAGAGCCGAACCGAGAAGGGTGGATCGGGCTGTGCGAGCAACCATCTTCGTCTCTGCTCTTCGGTTCGGGGGAAGTGGATTGTCAACTTGGTCTACGCACTCGCGAATTTCCGACAAGCAGTTCCTCCGACGAGAACCGTCGAGAGCACCATTCGAGTCGCGATTGGAACCGCGGAGGCGATTTCTTCTCTTCGATCTTCGAAGATGGTGGTGAGTCGATACCTCGGTGTTGCTCAAAGCGGGGGCGGAAAACCGGGAGACCGAGGTTCCCACCGAAACGGGACAATTTCGGTGTGCACGCGTTTCCCATCAAGCTAGACTGATTTTTCGGTCGTAACCAAAAAATGCAACAGAGATCTGATCGCGGCTTCAGCCCCTTTCCCGGTGACCACTGGTGCGACGCGACCGGTCGGCCGCGCCGAAGCCAGGAAGTTGCCGCACTGTTTCTCTCGCCGTTGCACACCCAGGAGCCGCACGACCGCACACCGGATGAGTCGCAGATGGAGCCCCCTCTCTCCCCATCTCCCACGGAACTTCCCATGCCGAGCACGCACGACCGTGCCCTGGCACAGGAAAAATTCACCAGTTTGCTCGAGTTCGCCCCCGACGCGTTCTTGCTGGTCGACGAACACGGGCGAATCGCTCTGGTCAACTCGCAAACCGAGCGGATTTTCGGGTATCGGCGAGAGGAGTTGCTCGGGCAACTCATCGAGATTTTGGTCCCGGAACGGTATCGCGGAAATCACCCAACCCATCGGAGCGGGTATTTTCGCGAACCCCGGCTCCGCTCCATGGGAGAAGGCCGATCGCTGTACGGACTGAGGCAGGACGGGACCGAATTCCCCGTGGAGATCAGCCTCAGCCCGCTCACCACGACCGCTGGCCGGTACGTGATCTGTGCCGTCCGTGACGTCACCATGCGAAGAAAGGCCGAGTCCAAGTTCCGCGGCCTGCTCGAATCCGCACCCGATGCCATGGTGATCGTCAACAGCTCCGGCGAAATCGTCCTCGTCAACTCCCAGACCGAGAAACTCTTTGGGTACACCCGCGAAGAACTGCTCGGGCAAAAAGTCGAGGTGCTGATCCCCGAGCGGTTCCTCGGCGGAAAGCACACGGCCCACCGGAACGCGTTCTTCCGCGAACCCCGCGTCCGCCCGATGGGAGAGGGCCGCGAACTGTATGGCTTGCGGAAAGACGGCACCGAATTCCCCGTCGAAATCAGCCTGGGGCCACTCGAAACCGAAGAAGGAATTCTCGTTTCGAGTTCGATTCGCGACATCACGGACCGGAAACGGGTCGAGCAGGCCCTTCAGGAAAAGAATGTCGAGCTCGAGAAGGCCAGCCGGGCGAAGGACCACTTCCTCGCCACGATGAGCCACGAACTGCGGACACCGCTCAACGCGATCATCGGCTTCACCGGCACCCTTCTGATGCGGCTCCCCGGCCCCCTGACGGCAGACCAGGAGAAGCAGCTTCGCACGGTCCAGTCGAGTGCTCGCCATCTGCTGTCGCTCATCAACGATCTTCTCGATCTCGCGAAGATCGAGTCCGGGAAGGTGGAGTTGAACCCGGAACCGGTCGCCTGTCAGGCGGTGATCCAGGAGGTCGTGACGTCGCTGCGTCCGCAGGCGGAAGCGAAGGGGCTCAGGTTCGAGACGCGCGTCCCGCCGGAGAATCTGATCATCCAGGCGGATCGCCGGGCTTTGAGCCAGATCCTGATCAACCTCATCAACAACGCGATCAAGTTCACCGAAACGGGGACGGTTTCGCTGGATGTTCGCCGGCACACGGCGGCTGACAAACTTCTCACCGAATTCGCGGTCGCCGACACGGGCGTCGGGATTCGACCGGAGGATCAATCGCGACTTTTCCAGGCGTTCACGCAGGTCGATTCCGCCCGGAAGCACCGGCACGAGGGAACGGGCCTGGGCTTGCACCTCAGCAGCAAGCTGGCGGAGTTGCTCGGGGGCCGGATCACCGTCAGGAGCGAACCCGGGGTCGGGAGTACCTTCACCCTCACCCTCACGGAGGAGGCCGTATGCCCCGCATCCTCCTGATCGAGGACAACCCGGCGAATCTGGAATTGATGAGCTATCTTCTCAGTGCGTTCGGGTACACCGCCAAGGTGGCGATGGACGGTGTCCAGGGGCTCGCCGCGGCCCAGGACCCGTCACTCGATTTGGTCGTGTGTGACGTCCAGCTTCCGATTCTCGACGGTTACGAGATCGCGCGTCGGCTCAAGGCTGACCCCGCGTATCGGAACATCCCCCTGATCGCGGTCACGGCCCTGGCGATGGTCGGGGATCGGGATCGGATCCTGGCCGCCGGCTTCGATGGCTACATCTCGAAGCCGATCGACCCGGAGAAGTTCGTCCATCATGTGGAGAGTTTCCTCTCACTTGCGAATCGCCAGGGGAAGGCCCACCCGGACCAGACATTGACTCCGGGGCCGCGCCGACCGGCGGTTCGGCACACCGTTCTGGTCGTCGACAACCTCCCCGTCCACCTCGAACTGGCCCGCAGCATCCTGGAACCGCACGGATACCGGGTCCTGACCGCCGGGGGAATTGCCGAGGGGTTCAAAATTGCGAACAATCATCCGTGCGATCTGATTCTTTCGGACGTCTGCATGGCCGGGGAAAGCGGATATGATTTCATTCGAGCCGTCAAGTCGGTGGACCATCTGCGAGGAATTCCTTTTGTGTTTCTGACTTCCACGATGGCCAGCGAGCGGGAACGGGCAGCCGGGCTCGCCCTGGGTGCCACCCGCTATTTGTTCCGTCCGATCGAGCCGGAAGCGTTGCTTGCGGAAATCGAGGCGTGTCTGAAAGAGCACGAATCGGAGGGGTCCGCCCATGACCACGATTCTGATCGTCGATGACCGCCCCGCGAACCGGGAATTTCTCGTCACCCTTCTTTCCTACAGCGGCCATCGACTCCTGGAGGCGGCGGACGGAGCAGAGGGGTTGGCACTGGCCCGTGCGGAGCGGCCGGATCTGGTCATCGCGGACATCCTGATGCCCACGATGGACGGCTACGAATTCGTGCATCGGCTCCGCTCCGAGCCGGAAATTGCGGGCACACCGGTGATTTTTTACACCGCCCACTACCACGAGCCGGAAGCCCGCCGGCTTGCGGCCGACTGCGGCGTTATCGATGTCCTCACCAAACCCTGCGAACCGGAAATCGTGCTCCGAACCGTCGAGACCGCACTCGGGCACCTGACCACGCCTCCGACCGTTCCCTCGACACCCGCCGATCAGTTCGATCGTGACCACCTTCACCTTGTCACCGAGAAACTGTCGCAGAAAGCCGACGAGCTTCGGCGAACCAACGAGCGACTCTCGGCGATGATCGAACTCGGGCTGCAACTCGGCTGGGAACGGGATCCCGGTCGGCTGCTGCAAGTCTTCTGTGATTCGGCCCGCGAAATTGTCGGTGCCCGGTATGCCGTGCTCGGCGTGCGAAACGGGGAGGCACCGTACCGATTTTTCCTCACCAGCGGGCTCGACCTGGCGACCGCCGCGCGAATCGACCGCTCCGTCCCGCTCGATGGAGTACTCGGAAGTGTTCTCGCGAACGGCCGATGCTTCCGGACCGCGAACAACGGACTTTCCTCCACCGGATTGCCCGGTTCCTTCCCGACGGCACGGGCACTCCTTGCGGTTCCCCTGCTCTCCCCGGGTCGAGTGCACGGCTGGGTGTGCTTGCTGGACAAGGTCGGGGCGGACGCATTTTCGGAAGAGGATGAGCAACTCGCCAAGATGCTCGGCGCTCAGGTGGGGCGGATATACGAGAACGGGAGCCTCTATGCCGACCTGCTCCGCCATTCGACGAAACTTGCGGACGAGGTCGCGGAGCGGAAACGGGCGGAAGCGGAATTGCAGAAATCGTCCGCCCTTCTGCGAGCCGTGGCGGCAGGCACCAATGATGCGGTCTATGTGAAGGACCGAGACGGGAAATATCTCCTCTTCAACGAGGCTGCCGCCGGATTTGTCGGCCGACCGATCCACGAGGTGCTCGGTCGGGACGATTCCGGTCTATTCGAACCAGACAGCGTCCGGATCATCAAAGATCGCGACCATCGGGTGATGTCGTCGGGAATGATCCAGACCGAGGAAGAAACACTAACCGCCGCCGGGGTCACCCGCACGTACCTGGCCACCAAGGGGCCCTACCGCGACGAGACCGGTGCGATCATCGGGGTTCTGGGTATTTCCCGCGATATCACCGATCGCAAACGGGCCGAGGCAGAACTGCAGGCGGCCCAGAAACGCCTGCAACACGTCCTGACCTCCAGCCCCGCGATCCTTTTTACCCTCGACCTCGAGGGGGAAAAAACTCGCGGAATCAGTTGGATCAGCGAGAACCTCCAGAGCGTCTTCGGCTATTCCACTGCCGAGGCGCTCGATTCGGCGTGGTGGCAGAAAAACATCCACCCGGAAGATCGGGATTGGGTCCTGGCTCAGATTCGGGACGATCTCTTCCGGACGGGTGATCTCACGCAACAATACCGGTTCTGCCACCGGGATGGCGGTTACCGCTGGACTCAGGGAATCATCCGCCTGGTGCGGGATGGATCCCAACGCCCCCTGGAAGCGGTCGGATCCTGGCTCGACATCACGCAGCAGCGGCAACTCGAGGAGCAATACCGCCAGGCGCAGAAGATGGAAGCCGTCGGCCAGTTGGCCGGGGGAATCGCCCACGACTTCAACAACCTGCTCACCGTCATCAACGGGTTCGGCGAACTCGTCCTCAACAATCTCCACCCTTCCGACCCCAACCATGAGGCCGTCGCGGAGATCGTCAACGCGGGCGAACGGGCGGCGGGGTTGACACGCCAACTTCTCGCTTTCAGCCGGAAGGCGATGATCGAGCCGAAAGTCCTCGACCTCGGCGAGATAGTGCGGGATGTGGAACGGATTCTCCGCAGAGTCGTCGGGGAGGATGTCCTCCTGGAGGTGTCCGCACCCACCGGTCTGGACCGCGTCCTCGCGGACCCTGGGCAGATCGAGCAGGTGATTCTCAACCTTGTGGTCAACGCCCGGGATGCAATGCCCCGCGGGGGACGCCTCAAGATCACCCTGCAACCTGCGTTTCTCGACGAGAACTACGCGCGATCCCACCCCGATGCCCGCCCGGGGCACTATCTCATGCTTTCGGTCAGCGACACAGGAAGCGGCATGGACGAGGCGATCCAGAAACGAATCTTCGAGCCATTCTTCAGCACCAAGGGGGATCGCGGCACCGGGTTGGGGCTGGCAACGGTGCACGGAATCGTGAAGCAGGCGGGAGGACACCTCAGCGTGGAAACCCAGGTCGGGCAGGGTTCGACCTTCCAGGTCTACCTTCCGCGCGTCGACCGGGAACGGGCCACGCCCCGACTCCGTACGCCAGCCCCGGCACTGCCGCTCGGCGGGGAAACGATTTTGCTCGTCGAGGACGAAAATGCCGTCCGCCAGTTTACGCGGAAGGTCCTCGAAAACTGCGGATACACCGTGCTGGAAGCCCGGGATGCCGTCGAAGCGGTGCGGCTCGCCAACGAGCATCGCGGCCGACTCGATCTCCTGGTCACAGACGTGATCATGCCCCTGATGAGCGGTCGGGAACTGGCCGAGCGGATGGTCAAAACCCATCCGGGGATGAAGGTGCTTTTCCTGTCCGGCTACACCAACGACGCGATCGTCCAGCACGGGATCCAGGAAGCAGAGACGAGTTTCCTGCAGAAACCGTTCACGCCCGCGGTTCTGGCGGCGAAGGTCCGGTCGGCCCTCGATGGGACCGCGGAGACAGGTCCGAACCGGTGACGAGGCTCAGGCCAGGACCCGGCCCGTGCGGGAATTGCAGTCGATTTTCTCGGCGGTTGCGATCGCGATCGCCCGCCACCACGTCTTCCAGTCCGGCCGACCGAACAGAGCCCAGCGCTGGTACGCCCGGAGAAGTCGGAGTCGATCGGATTTCGTGATTTGCGGTGCCGCCAGGAAGCTCGCGTTGAGCCGGGCGAGTTCGCGGACGCGGGTTTCGGCGGGCAGGTCGCGGCCGATCCTGACTCCGACGAGATCGACCAGGATCGGATTTCCACCCTCGAGCATCACGTTGGCAGCCTTGAGGTCGCGGTGCGAAACCTGCCGATCGTGGAGGTCGCGGAGAAGCCGGCCGAGCGGGTCGATCCAGGCTCGCACCTCCCGGAAATCCCGGGATTTCGCGACAGCTTCCGCGAGTCCGACGCCGTCTGCCACAAATTCGAAGGCGATGTACCCCTCGCACGGGACGCCCAAGCGGTAACGATGGAACATCGCGAGCGGTCGGGGGGTCGGCAGTCCGCGATCCCGCAGGTTGTGGCCGAGAATCCATGAGCGGAGCGCGGGGGACGGGCGAAAGAGGTTCTTGATGGCAAGCATCCGATTCTTCAATCGGAACCGCTTGAGCACAATCGGTCGCCCCGCCACCTGCACGATCGCGACGGTGGAACTGCGAGAATCCTTGAGGAGCCGCGAACTCGGGGCCCGAAACGGAGCGTCGGGGTCGGCGAGCCAGCCTTGCAGCCAGGCGTCGTCGAGTTCGCGGACGGCGTTTCCCCCCGGAATTCGCCGAAATTCGCGGTTGTTTCCGAGATATCGCCCGAGTCGGTGCGACCAGAACCGGTGGTTCGATCGCTCCGTCGCCTCCTCCAGTGCACGCGGATCGAGGCCGCAATTCTCCCGGTGCATCGCGTACACCCGCCAGAACCGGAGGCGGTCCGCCCGGCTCGCCCGCATCTGGAAGTAGCGGTTGAAGAGGGTCAGATTTGCGAGCGTTTCCGCATTCGTGAGCGGCTTCCCGAACCGTACGGCGTGCACGTCGATGAGCACGAAACGGGGGATCCGGCTGGGCGGAAGTTCGACGAGGAAGTTACCCGGGTGCGGGTCCGGATGGGCGACACCGGCCTCGTGCATCTTTGCGAGGAAGGCGGCGAGCCCGCGGGCAATCTGCCGGCGGATCGCCCGGGAATCGTGCGGCAACAGCGTCGGCAGGACGTTCTCCAGCAGTTCCGGCAGCGGCATCGTCCCCGCTTCCTCGCGGGTCACCAGCAGGCTCGTCGAGGGAAGCCAGCCTGGTGACTTGCCCCACGCCACCGGGGAAACCGCGTCGATTCCGAGCTTCCGCAATGCAATCGCATTCTCGAATTCGAGCCGGGCCTTGGCGGGGCGAACCACGTCCCGCAGCCACGACCGCGGTGTGTTGACCCGACACTGCTTCACGTACACCGACCCGCCCGGAAGTCGGACCCGCTCGATCGTCCGTTGCAGGTTCTGCTTGACGAGGTCGACGAGGCCCCGTTCCCGCCACCGGGGAAGATCGGGGACTTCCGCACCGGGGACGAGGCACCAGCGGATTCCGCCCTCGAAAGCGGAACGCTCGACGGTTCGCGGTCGCCCGGGGAGGAAAATTTCGAGTTTCCTCAGGAAGTGGCTGAGCACGGTTTACCCCGTCAGTCGGCGGTCTGAGATCGTGAGTTCCGCCAGGATTTCGAGCCAACGTCGCGCCCCGGCGGTGACGCTGTAGCGTTCCTCGACCTGCTTCCGGCCGGCGGCTCCGATTTCCCGACGCAGTTCCGGGCTCGTCGCCAGCAGCCGGACCGCGTCGACCCACTCTTCCGGGGAAGACGCGGGGAAACCCGTTTTTCGCGTCACGAACTCAGCCTGGACCCCGACCGGATTGGCGATCACGGGCAGCCCGGCGGCCTGGTATTGCAGCACCTTCAAGCCGCACTTCCCCCGGCTCCACGGGTCGTCCGGCACCCACGCGATTCCGACATCCGCGGCAGCGATCAGGCCGGCCTCGGTGGTGGATGCCCACGGAACCGGGTCGACGGGAAGCGACTCGAAGCGGAGGAATCGGTCGCAGATCAGCCGGAGCCGTGCACCCGGAACCCCCTGGCCGATCGCTTCGAGCACATCGCGGAAGCGGTCGAGCCCCTGCAAGGTGCTGGCGGACCCGACCCAGACCAGGCGGATCTCGCCGGCCGGGCGGGAGTGGGTCGAGATCGGGTAGGCGTCCGTGTTCACGCAGGTGGGGACGATCGCGACCCGGCCGGGGGCGTACCGCTCTGCTTCGGCGGCGAGGTACGAGTTTCCCGCAATGACCAGGTCCGACGCGGCCACGACGGCCCGGAATCGCCGCGAACGTCGGCTGCTCGCAAAGCCCTTGGAAGAGTACGAGTCCCGCAGCCAGACCGCGTCGTCGAAATCGAAAAGGAGCTTGCGGGCGAATCGCCGCAGGATCGCGATTTCCCCGGCGGGCAGCAGCTTCCGCTGGATCAGGACGGCGTCGGCGGATCGGGCCGCGTGATACGCTCGCACCCGGCCCAGCAGCGACGCCGGCAGTGCGACCGGTTCCACAACCACCCCGGCGGCTGCAAATGCAGGGCGGAACGCGGACACCCGGTACCGGGTGCAAACGTGGTCGATCGCCTCGACAAACGCGACAAGCCTCACGCCGGCCCTCCCTGGCCGAGGACGAGGAGATGGAATCCGCTACGCCATCCGTTTCCGCGACATCGCCCGGTCGATCTCCCGCTTCGCGTCGGATTTCTTCAACGACTCCCGCTTGTCGTGCGTCTTCTTTCCCCGGCCGACGCCCACTTCCACCTTGGCTTTCCCGTTCTTGAAGTACACCCGCAACGGGATCAGCGTGAAGCCCTTCTGATCCGCCTTCGCTGCGAACTTGGCGATCTCGCGCTTGTGGAGCAGCAGTTTTCGCTCGCGTTTCGGCTTGTGGTTCAACCGGTTCCCGAATCCGTACTCCGGAATCTCCGCCCCGACCAGCCAGACCTCGTTTCGGTCGATCTTGGCGTACGCCTCGTCGAGGGTGGCGTGCCCTTCCCGCAGGCTCTTGACCTCGGTTCCGACCAGGACGATGCCGCACTCGATGCGGTCGAGCACTTCGTAGTCGTGCGTCGCCCGGCGATTGCGGCACACGTTGACGATCTCGTCGTCGCCATCTTTGGTTTTCGTCGTCTTGGCCATTGGTGCGGTTCCAGGTGGGTGGCGTATCCTACCCGATCCGGCCTGACTCTGACCAGCCCGATGCGAGCTTCCAATCTCCATCCCGATTCTGGGCTGGTTTCCAACTCCGGAACCCCTGACAGGGCGTTCCAAGTGGGAAAAAGGATGTGAGAATCCTGCAGACATCGGAGATGCCCTCAGACCCCAAAATTCCTAAAATGATGGGGTTCCACCGAGACGCGATTCGCAGTCACCACTGGCATCCCCAGGCAGGTTTCCGAGGCGTCCGGACCGCGAGACGGAGACTGGCTTGTCCGACGACATCGCACCCCCGACCGAGCCCCCCGTTCCCCCGGATGCCGCCGGTGCACCTCCGGACGACAACCCGCCCGCGCCGCTCGACATTATCGACGAACTTCGCGACAGTTACCTCACCTACGCCCAGTCGGTGATGGTCAGCCGGGCACTCCCGGACGTCCGCGATGGCCTCAAACCGTCGCAGCGGCGGATCCTGGTCGCGATGCACGACCTCAACCTCGGGCCGACCCAGCCGACCACGAAGTGCGCCGGGATCATCGGCGAGACGATGAAGCGGTACCACCCGCACGGCGACCAGAGCATCTACGACACGCTCGTCCGCATGGCCCAGGACTGGGTGATGCGGGCGAAGCTGATCCACGGCCAGGGGAACTTCGGCTCCGTCCACGGACTCCCCCCCGCCGCCCACCGCTACACCGAGGCCCGCCTCAGCCACATCGCCGCCGAGATGCTCGCCGATCTCGAACGCGACACCGTTGATTTCATCGACAACTACGACGGCAAGTATCGCGAACCGCTGGTGCTCCCCAGCAGGTTCCCGAACCTCCTGGTCAACGGCTCGGACGGCATCGCGGTCGGGATGGCAACGGACATCCCGCCGCACAACCTGACCGAGGTCTGCAACGGGCTGATCAAACTGCTCGAAGAACCCGATGTGTCCCACCAGGAACTGCTGGAAATCATCCCTGCCCCGGACTTCCCGACTGGCGGGATCATCATGGGCCGGCATGGCCTGATCCGCGCCTACATCGGTGGCGAACGGAGCCGCATCACCCTCCGGGCACGGGCCGAGGTGGTCGAGGACAAGAAGGGGAAAACCGCCCACATCCTGATCCGGGAAGTCCCCTATCAGGTGACGAAAGAGAAGCTCCTCGAAGACATCGGCGGGCTGGTCAAGGACGAGCGGATCAAGGACATCACGGCCGTCCGCGACGAGTCTAGTGCCCGCAACGGCGAACCCGTCCGGATTGTCGTCGAGATCAAAAAAAACGCGGACGCGCACCTGGTTCTGAATCAGCTCTACCAGCTTTCCCCGCTGCAGAAGACGGTCAGCATCGGGATGCTCGCCCTGGTGGACGGCCGGCCGCGGTTCTTGAAACTCAAGGAGATGATGCAGGAATTCCTCGACCACCGCGTCGAGGTGATCCGCCGGCGGACCAACTTCCTGCTCCGCGAGGCGAAGAAACGGGGGCACGTTCTCGAAGGTCAGCTCATCGCGATTTCGTCGCTCGACGAGGTGATCCGGATCTGCCGCAACGCTCCGAGTCGGGAGGAAGCGAAGCGGCAGCTGCAGGCGATGGAAGTCGCCGCCGCCGTTCTCGCCCGGGCGATCGGTGACGAGGCGTTCGCGGCCCTGCAGGCGGAACTCGGCGTCGTCAGTGTCTACCGCATGACCGAGGCCCAATCCGAGGCCGTGGTCCGGATGCAACTCGGGCAACTCGCCCGTCTCGAATCGGACGAGATTCTCCGCGAATACCTCAAAATTCGCGAGGAAATCCGCGGCTACGAGGAGCTTCTCGCCGACCCAGCGAAAGTCCGGGCGATCATTCGCGGCGACCTCGAACACCTTCGCGACCGCTTCGGCGACGCCCGCCGCACCGAGATCACCGACGACGGCGGCGACGTCGACATGGAAGATCTCATCGCCGACGAACCCGTCGTCGTGACGATCTCCCACGGCGGTTTCATCAAACGCCTGCCGATCGACACCTACCGAGTCCAGGGCCGGGGCGGCAAGGGCGTCTCGGGTGGACTCAAAGACGAAGATTTCATCGAGCACTTCTTCGTCGCCAGCACCAAGTCCTACCTCCTCGTCTTCACCGACCGCGGGCAGGTCTACTGGTTGAAGGTCTGGCGGATCCCCGAAGGAAGCCGCACCTCCACCGGGCGAAACATCGCCAACGTTCTTTCCCTCAAGGAAAACGAGAAAATCGCGAGCGTCATCCCCGTCCGCGAGTTCGCCGAGGGGGCGTACCTCCTCAAGGCGACGAAGAAGGGGTACGTCAAAAAAACCGAGTTGATGGAGTACAGCCGACCGCGGGCCGGCGGGATCATCGGCATTTCCCTGGACGAGGGGGACGAACTCATCGAGGTCGTCCTCACCCGGCCCGGCGACGAGGTCGTCCTCAGCACCTACCGCGGAATGGCGATCCGCTTCGCCGAGTCGGATGCCCGCCCAATGGGCCGCAACGCCCGCGGGGTCCGGGGCATCAACCTCGGAAGTGAGGATTTCCTCGTCGGCCTCGTCGTCGCCGATGCCGAGGGATTCCTTCTCACAATCTGCGAAAAAGGGCTCGGCAAACGCACCCCGTTCGGGGCCAACACCGCCGGCACCGCCGAGGTTCCCGACGAAGAAATCACCGCCGACGAACCGGAAGTCGTCGAGGAACCTTCCACCACCGAGGGCGACGAGGCCGGCCCCGTCGACCGGTCCGCAATGCGGTACCGACTCCAACGTCGCGGCGGCAAGGGCGTCCGCGATGTCCGCGTGACCGAGAAAAACGGCCCCGTCATCGGCGTCGTCGACGTCCGCGACGGCGACGAGATCATGCTCATCACCCGGCAAGGGATGGTCGTCCGCACGAAGGTCGACGACATCCGCATCGTCGGCCGCAACACCCAGGGCGTCCGCGTGATGAACCTGAACGAGGGGGACGCGCTCGCCACTCTGGCGAAGGTGGCCCGCGAAACCGTGGGCGAGAAGGCGGCGGAGTAATTGATTGTGAGAAGTTCCCTACACTCGGTAGATAGCGTGAGTTGAAATGGGAAATTACTTCGTGCTCGCCAACCTGACTTTTGTCTGGTCCACACTCATCCTTTCAGCTTACTTGCGATGGCGGACACATTCCGCACGATGGGAAGAAGTCGCGATCCCCATCCTATATGCCACTTCGATATTGTGGGTCATGATCGCGATTCTCATTCACGAAGCCATTTATGCCAAAATCCTGCCTGAAATTCCTGAAAACTCCGACTGGATTACCGGCGTGGTCGCTGCATTGGGATTGATCGTTGGATTGTTGCTGCATCTTCGTCTGGGGTGCGCCTATCTCAAGATGACGCATGCTTCCAAGAACTGACAGTAAGGCGAGATCAAACCGATTCCAGTAGGAACTCTCCATGCGTGTGCTCATCACCGGCGGGTACGGCTTCATCGGGGCGTGGATCGCAAAGAACCTGCTCGCCACCGGCGACGAGGTCTTCTCGTACGACCTCCGCGAGGATCATCGCCGGCTGAAACTGATCCTCACCAACGAGCAGATCCGCGAGGTGAAGTTCGTCGAGGGGGACGTGACGAACCTGTCCGCGCTCACGAACGCGGTCAAGACGCTCGGCATCACGCACATCATCCACCTCGCGGGCTTGCAGGTGCCGACGTGCCGGGCGAATCCGATGCTCGGGGCGACGGTCAACGTCCTCGGCACCCTCGCCGTGTTCGAGGCCGCGAAGGCCGTCGGGTCGCAGGTGCAGCGGATCGTGTACGCCAGTTCCGCGGCCGTCTTCGGCGGGCCGGACAAGTACCCGCAAGACAAGCACCCCTGGCCTCTGGCCGACGACACGGTGCTAGTCCCGAGCACGCACTACGGCGTCTTCAAGTGCTGCAACGAAGGCAACGCCCGCATCTATTTCCAGGACAACGGCATCTCCAGCGTCGGGTTGCGACCGTGGACCGTCTACGGCGTCGGACGGGACCTCGGCATGACGAGCGAACCGACGAAGGCGATCAAAGCCGTGATGCTCGGCCGACCGTACACCATCTCGTTCGGGGGTTGGACCGACTTCCAGTACGTTGACGATTGCGCCAAGGCGTTTGTTTTGTCGTGCTCTCGACCCTACACCGGGGCGAAGGCGTACAACCTCCGCGGCTCCGTTGTTACCCTCGCGGATTTTCACGACGCCCTCTGCAAGGTGCTCCCCGAGGCCAAGAAACTGGTGACGATCGGGTCGGCCCAAATTGCGATCGCCTACGACCTGGCCGACGACGGCATCCAGGCGGATCTGGGGCCGTTGCCCAAAACCTCGCTCGAAGATGGGATCCGCGAAACGGTCGAGATTTTCCGCCGTCAACTCGCCGAGGGCCGGCTGGATGTGTCGGATCTGGAGGTGCCGAAATCTCCGCCGGTGGTGACGACGGACGAGGTGTGAGCCGGACACGAAAAAAATCTGTCAATCTCCAGATCCGGGTCAAATCGCGGGTGCGTGGCGGCGAATCACTGGATGTCCGCGTTCGACACGTCCACCACTTTGACCGACGGCCGGTCGCGGGAAATTCCGGAACCTCTTTCACCGCGAGGGTTTGTGACATGGCCAAGAAACTGATCCTGGCTGGAATCATCGGAGTGGTCGCGCTCGTCGGCCTCAAGAGCACCAAGTTCTTCGGATACGCCAAAACCGAAGCCAACGCCTGGTCCGAGTGGGCGGAAGATCAAGTTCCCGTCGAAAAGAAGATCGCCAACCTCCGCCGGGAAGTGGCCGCCCTCGACCGCGACATCGAGGGGACGAAGAACCAACTCGCGAAGGCGATCGTCGAAACGCGAGAACTCAACGACGAATCGTCCAAGCTCCGGGCGTCCCTCGAAACCGAGCGGAAGACGCTGATGGCTCGCGGCGAAGCGATCAAGGACAACGAAAAGATCAACGTCAGCAAGATCAAGCTCTTCGACGACAAGGCCAAGCTCGACGCCGACGTCCGCAGCTTCGACCGTCGCAAGCAAAGCCTCAAGAGCATGGAAACGACCCTGGCCCACTATGAGCGGACCCGGGATATTCTCCAGAAGCAACTCGACACGCTCGCAGCCCAGAAGACGGAACTGCAAAGCGCGATCGATGCCTTCGAGCTCGAGTACAAAACCCTGCAACTCAAGCAGATGGAGAGCAAGTACCAGACGGATGACACCCGCCTGAGCAAGATCAAGGCGTCGCTCAAGGAAATGCGGAAGAAACTCGAAATCGAGCAGGAGAAGCTCAAGCTGACCCCGCGCACGACCCCCGAGTACCAGGCCGCCACCAACAAGAGCATCGACGAGATCCTCGCCCCGCTCGGCGACCGTGAAGCGACCATCGAATCGGCCCAGGACTAACCTGTCCTGCTGGCGACACCTTCCACGGGGCGACCAGTTGGTCGCCCTTTTTCGTTTCTCCCACCATCGCGACCTCGTCCGAGTTCGTCACGAATCGCCGGGATTCCGAAATCACACCCCCCGGAACCGCGAAGTATAATCAGTTCTATACCCCGATCCTGACCCCCCTCCGCACATGCCGCTGTCCCCCTGGCTGACACTCCGGCAGGCCCGCGAGGCCATCCGTACCGGCCAGCCCGACGAGGCGAGGCGGCTGCTGGTTCCCCTGGCGGCGGAGGGGTACCGCAAGGCGGTCAAACTGACCCGGGAAGTGGCGAAGCTGTATCTTTCCCGGGCGGAACGCTATCTCCGCTCCGACGATGCTGAGAACGCCTGGCGGGAACTGCTGGCGGCGGAGTCGCTCAATACGGGGGAGGAAGAAGCGGTGCGGTTACGGCACACGCTGACCCGGCTCGGGCTGGCGGAGTGCCGGGCCGCCCTCGAAGCAGGGCATCCGCTCCACGTCATCGAAACCGCCGCCAGGCTCAGTTCCCGAAATGCCCGCGGTCCCGAGTTCGACGTCCTCGTGGAAGCGGCGGAAACCTGGGTCCTCGCCTCAGAGCAGGCCGACCGCGGCGACTTCCTCCTCGCCCGGGACACCCTGGCCAAGGGGCGGAAAAAGCTCGACGAGATTATCTGCACCGGGATCGATCGATTCTCCGAGGTTCTGGCGGAGCGACACGAGCGGTTCCGTCAGGCGAGTGCGCTTCTGGCGGATGCGGCAGAGGCCCGGCACTGGCGGGAGGCGGCCCAGTGGGCTGACGAGGCGATCGCCGCCGCCCCGGACCACCGGGAAGCCCGGAGTTTGCGGGCGAAGGCGTGGGCTGCCGTCCAGCCGGAAACCGCACCCTATTCTGTCACTTCCGCAGCTTCCGAGGTGGTTCCGTTGATCCCGGCCGCTCAGGCTCGCCAGGCGGTTGCGACGCGGGTCACCGGGGTCCGCCCCCGGACCGCGAGCACTCTCGGCTCCCACGCCCTCGACACGCCCCTGCCGGAAGAGTCCGCGGGTCCGCCCGAATCTCCAGCATCCACCCCGCTTCCGAAGCGATTCCTCTTGTGGGTCGACGGTGTCGGCGGGTACCTCGTCTGCCTGGCCCCGCGGGTGACGTTGGGTCAGGCGACGGCGGACGGACCCGTCGATCTGCCCTTGTACGCGGAGCTTTCCCGGCTGCATGCGGAATTGACGCGAGACGAGGAGGGGTACATCCTGGAATCCGGGCGGGAAGTACAGGTCAACGGGGCGGCGGCGAAGCGGGCGGTCCTCAAGTCCGGCGATCGACTGACGCTCGGTTCGACGTGCCAGATGGTTTTCCACCAGCCGGTTCCGATCAGCCCGTCGGCCCGGCTGGAGCTCGTCAGCGGCCACCGGCTGCCGTTGGCGGTCGACGGCGTCCTTCTCATGGCGGAGTCGCTGGTGCTGGGCCCGGGGCAACGTGTCCACGTCCGGCTGCCGCCCGTCCCGGACCACCCCGGAAACGTCGTGATTTACCGCTCGAAGGATGGCCTCGGGATCCGGTTCGACGGCAGCTACACCGTCGACGGTCGACCCTGCAAGGGCTCGACCAACCTGCCGATGCCCAGCGTTGTCGTCTCCGACCTCTTCACGTTCGCCCTCGAACCCGTCGGCCCGCGGCTGTAGACCTTCCCGGGATTGGTCCTGGCGAACTTTTCCGTGCGGAACCACCCTGTTGACGCGGCAACGGACCTGGGATAGACTTTGTGAGACGAGTTCTCAACAAGCCTACCCCACCGGACGCCATGTCCACACCTCTTCTCACCACCGATTCCACCCGCGTGTGTGACGATCCCTGCGCCGGGCCATGCTCTGGCTGCCCGGATCGGATCGTGTGTCGCTGCTTGAAGGTGACGGAAGAAGTGATCGTGTCCGCGATTGTCGGCCTGGGATTGCGGACGGTGCAGGAGATCCGCACCGCCACGCAGGCGGGAACGGGTTGTCGGTGCTGTCAAATGCAAGTCCGGCAACTTTTGGAATTCCATCTTCAATCGTCGGACTCTTCGCTGTCGCCGAGCATGTGCTCCGCGAGGTAGCGTTCGAGTCCGATCATTTTGATCAGCCCCAGTTGCGTTTCGAGCCAGTCGACGTGCTCCTCGGAATCGGTGAGGATTTCGAGGGCGAGGGCGTGGGTGCCGTTATCCTTGGACTTGATGCAAAGGTCGACGAGTTCGTTGTACGCCTTGACGCCGCTGCTCTCGAGGGCGAGGTCGTACTGGAACTGCTCCTCGACGTTTTCGCCGACGCGGATGACGTCGTAGCGTGCGATTTCCGGGACACCGTCGAGGAAGAGCAGCCGCTCGATGATTTTGTCGGCGTGCTTCATTTCTCCGATGGATTCTTCGTAGTGCTTCGCCGCGAGCCGCATGATCCCCCAGTTTTTGCACATCTTCGCCTGGATGAAGTACTGGTTGATCGCGGTGAGCTCGATGGTGAGTGCCCGGTTGAGGGCGTCGATGATGGCCGGCTGACCTTGCATGGGTACCTCGCGGGAGATCGTTCGATGTCCCATTTTTAGACTTCGCCCTGCCGCGGGGACACCTCGAAATCGCTGGAATTCCGAGATGAGACGGGATCGCGATGTGCCGGCGGGATCGCAGTTGAAGATTGAATCTCACGGTGTAGATCAGCCACACTCCCCGGTTTCGATCCGATCCATCTCCCTTCCTGGTGGACCGTCATGCGTCGTGCGAAAATTGTCGCCACTCTGGGGCCGGCGCTCGATGATCCCGCGGTTCTCGAAGCGGTCGTGCGAGCGGGGGTCGACGTCGCCCGGGTCAACTTCTCGCACGGGACGGAGGAGAGCCACCTTGCCCGGGTGGGGATGCTTCGGGAAATCGCGGGAAAAGTGGGGCGGGTCGTTGCGGTGCTAGGGGACCTTCCGGGCCCGAAACTGCGGGTGAAACTCGACGAGGCGAGGGTCCTCAGAGCCGGGGATTCCCTCGCTTTCTCGCTCTCCGCGGAGCGCCGGTACCCGGAGGACATCGTCATCACCGAGCCAGAGGTACTCGGAGACGTGCAACCGGGGCAGCGTCTGCTCCTCGACGATGGCCGGCTCCAACTCCGGGCGACGGGTCACGCCGACGGTCGGTTGTTGGCGAAGGTGACCGTCGGGGGGACGCTGCTGCCCAACAAGGGCTTGAACCTGCCCGAGACGGAACTGTCGATCTCCGCGGTGACGCAGCGCGATCGGGAGGCGATCGCGATCGCGGCCAAGGCGGGTGTCGACTGGCTCGCTCTTTCCTTCGTGCGGGAAGCGTCGGCGGCGGAGGAACTGCGTCGAGCGGCGACAGAGGTGGGGTTGCGGGTGCCGGTCCTGGCGAAGCTGGAACGGCCTGAAGCGGTCCGGCGGGCCGCCGGAATCGTCGCGGCGTTCGATGGCGTCATGGTCGCCCGCGGCGACCTCGGCGTCGAGATGCCTCTCGAGCAAGTTCCGACGATCCAGAAACAACTCATCGCGGAAGCCCGGGCGGCGGGAAAACCCGTCATCACGGCCACGGACATGCTCGACAGCATGCGCGTCAACCCCCGGCCCACCCGGGCCGAGGCGAGCGACGTTGCCAACGCAATCTACGATGGGACGGATGCGGTGATGCTCTCCGGGGAAACGGCGGTGGGGAACTACCCCGTGGAGGCGGTGCGGTGCATGGCCCGGATCGTGGAAGAGACGGAGTCTCACCTTCGCGACATCGGTCGGGGGACGCCTCCTCCGGTGTTCCGCCGTCCCGGGGAGGAGATCGACGAGGCATTCGCGGCAGCGGCGTGCCGGATCGCGGACGAGGTCAACGCGGTGGCAATCGTGACCCCGACACTGTCGGGTCGGACGGCGCGGTTGCTGGCGCGACATCGGCCGTGGCCTCTGGTGATCGCACCGGCACCGACGCAGGGGGTGCTGCGGTCGATGGCGGTGGTGTGGGGTCTGACACCGGTGCCGATGGCACCGCTGGCGGCAGGCGGAGATCGGCTGGCGGCAGCGGTGCGGGATGCGTTCGCGGCGGGGGCGGTGGGGGCGGGCGACCGCATCGTGGTGCTTGCCGGGCACCCGACGGAGGGCGGTCTGCGGTTTCCCACGGTGCGGGTTGTGCGGGTCGGGGAAGGAGGGACGGCTCTGGAGCCGTGACCGGTTCGACCGGCGGGTCGTGTCGTCGGCTTCGCGCCGTCCAAAATTTGGGAGAACTGAGCTTCCCACGGGTGATTCGGGGCCGGCTTGCGCGGGAATCCGGAATACTTCCACATCCCACGGCGAATCCCGCCGGCCAGGTCTGACGCCCACCCCTGACGGAGCACCCGGAATGGCCGCCCTGCGCCCGCGGTTCCGTCCCTCACTCGAGGGGCTGGAATCGCGCGAGGTTCCCTCCTCCACACTGATTTCCGAGTCCTTCGACCAGGTCCGCAACCCGGACCTTCCCACCGGCTGGCAGACGTGGGTCAACTCGACGACCTACCCGTACATGACCACCGGTCTGGCGGCGTCGGACGGCACCGCTTCCCTGGCGACACTGGGATCCCTCTCGACCTCCTCCCGGTTCTGGAACTCGACGGCGGTCCCGGCGGACACGGCCGTGACTGCGAGCGTCCGCGTCGGCTCGCCCGCTCCGATGGCGGTGCTGGTGCGCGGCCAGAATCTCCAGGCGAGCGGGGGAAGCTACCTCGCGGCGGTCGTGTCGCCGACCGGGCGGGTGGAACTCCTCGAGACGGTCAACGGGGTGTCGCGGTCGCTGGGGTCGGCGAACTTTCCCCTCCCGGCGAGCGGTTCCTGGCTGCGTGTGACCGTGACCCCCACGGGAACCTCGGCGACGGTGATGGTGCAGCGGCAGGACACGGGGCAGTACCTGACCTCTGCCGGGGCGTGGCAGGCGTCGGCGACGACCGCGGTCTCGGCGACGGTCGCGACACCCCCGGCGACCGGGCTTGTGGGTCTGGCCCGCCTCCCCGGTGGACAGGGGATGGGGTACTTCGACGATTTCGACGCCACCGCGCCGACCACCGGGAAGGTCGAGAAATTTGACTCCACCCGGATCGGCAGCCTGCCGTCGGACTGGAATTCGTGGAAGAATGACGCCAGTGCCGGCTTCGCGGTTTCTGGAACTCGGGCACTTTCCCCAGCCCGCGGAATCGCGACCACCGGCAACTCGCCGAGCCAGTCCCGGGCGTGGTTGTCGACACCGGCTCCCGCGGATGCCCAGGTTTCCGTGGCGGTTTTCGCGGATTCCCTGATCCCTGCCGTCCTGCTCGCCCGCGGTTCGAACCTCGACACGGCCACGCCCAGCTACTACGCCGTGACGCTGACCCGGGGGGTGCAGGCGAGTCTCGTCCGCGTCGTCAACGGTGTGGAAACCCCACTGGCCACCGTGAAATCGCGGGGCTATGTAAGCAGCCAGTGGGTCAAGCTCACGCTCACGACCCAGGGGGATTCCATCCGGGCGGTGGTCTTCCGAACGGACACGAACCAGTGGCTTTCTGCGGACGGAGAGTGGGTCAACCAGCCGGAACCGGCTCTGGAAGTGACCGACAAGTCGCTGCGTTCCAGCGGTTTCGTGGGACTCGCCCGACCGGCGGGGTACGCGGGAACCGTCTCCTTCGACGACTTCGAACTCCGCTCGGCCACCGACATTTCCGGGCCGCAACTCTCGGTGATTCCGTCGCAGACCGGCTCCACCTTCTCCGGCGACGTCACCTTCACAGCGACTGCCGGGGCATCCGGTCCAGTCGCCCGGCGGATCGAGTTCCGGCTCGACGGCACCCTCAAATCCGCGACGGCCGAGTCCCCGGCGATGTGGACGCTCGATACGACGCTGCTCGCGAACGGGGTGCACGAGTTGACCGTCCGCGCGATCGACGACGTCGGCAACGTCGGGATGCAGACGCTCACATTTACCGTCGCCAATGCGAATCCGACGCCACTGCCGACGCGGCCGGACCTTCCCAACCACTTCGACCACATCCGGATCGCCGCCCTGGCGTATTACGGGACGCCGATCGACAGCTTCACACAGCAGAAACTCCGCGACTCGGTCGACCTCGTCATTCCGCATCCGCAGTATCTCGGGACCATCAACGCGATCACACCGGAGACGCCGCAACTGGTCTACACCAACCTCTCGAACCTGTACGAGGGTCTGCTCCAGGACTGGCTCGACTACGCGGATGCGACCGGTGTCTCGCGGGAACTGGCGTTCTACCACGTTTCCCAGGCGACCGCGTGGAGCTACTCAAGTCCGTCTTCGCAGCCGGTCAACTGGTTGTGGGGGGTGTACCGGACGCCGGCCAATGGTGGGGCTCCGACCGATTTCACCGGTGCGGCTCGGGGGACGCGCTCGACCGTCACCAGCTTCGGAGCCGCCGGGGAATCGCTGACGCTGGGGTATATCGAGAAGTTCCGGGAACTCAACGTGACGCTTTCCCGCCCGGCGGCGGCGGGTTGGCAGTCCGTCATCGAGTACCCGACCGCGGTCGATGCCAACGGGAATGTGACGCAGTGGAAGACGCTGACGCTGCTGTCCGACGGCACCGGCGGATTCCGCACCTCGGGGCGGATCACCTTCGATCCCCCCGCAGACTGGGTGGCCGGCAAGATTCCTGGCACGAGCGACCGGCTCTATTCCATCCGCGTCCGCACGATCGCCGGCACTTCCGCACAGGCTCCGCAGGCGAGCACGATCTTCGGGCGGGACTACGCCGGGGCCAACGGGACCGATCGCGGAATCATCCCGGCCTTCGACTACTCGGCGGACAAGAACCACGACGGGTACCTGTCCGACGCGGAGTACGCCGGCCGGGCCGCGGGGAAGGATGCACGGTTCGCGTACGAATCTCGGCTCTTCTACCCGAACTACGGGCAGATGCGGTTCGCCACCAACCCCTCCTCGTCGGCGGTCCGGCGGTGGGCGGCGGACTACCACACCCGCGTCGCTGCCTCGCTGCCGCTCTCCGACGGTTTCTTCATCGACAACTCCAACGGCCGGCTTCCGATCGCCGGGATTTCCGTCATCGAAGCGACCACCAGCTACGCCGACGACTACGCCGCGATGGTCGGAGCCGTCTGGCGGGCCGTCGCACCTCGACTCGTCTTCACCAACACCGTCGGTGGGGGAGCCGATGCCGTCCCGATTGCGGCAACTTCCACGGGTGTCGTCGAAGAATTTGCCCTGCGGCCGCTCGATTCGACGTGGTCCCAGGTGGACACGATGGCCGATCTTGTCGCGTCCCGACTCGACGCCGCGAATCCGTCGCCGTACGTCGTTCTCGATACGCTCCCCGACGGCGGTTCCGTCTCCGACCCGCGGACACGTATTTCCGCTCTGGCCTACTACTACCTCCTGGCGGATCCTGACCGCACGATGATCATGTTCTTCGGTGGCGACGACCCCAACGCCGCCTGGTCGACGACCTGGATTCCCGCGGCGGAGAAGGATGTTGGTGCCCCGGTCGGGGAAAGAACGACCTTCGCGACCGGTGTCGACCCCAGGAATCCGGCGTTGCAATACAAGGTCTTCGCCCGGCAGTACGAGAACGCCCTCGTCCTGTACAAACCGCTTTCCTACACGCTCGGAGTCGGGACCGGCACACTCGACAACGGGACGGCAACGACCCACAACCTCGGCGGCCGATACCGCGTCCTCAACGCCGACGGGACGCTCGGACCGGTCGTCACGCAGGTCACACTTCGCAACGGGGAAGGGACAGTGCTGATCAAGGCGTAGAAGAAGCAGCCTGGGGAATGTCGAGCTAACGGCTGACAGCTAATCGCTCGAATGGGGAAAAATCGAATCCGATTGAATTCCAGCGGTTAGCCATTCGCCGTTCGCGGTGAGCCGGAATGCCCCTGGACGCTCACCCCTGAGAAATTTTCCTGCACCCTTTCCCGGGTTAGGCACGGTTTTTCCGAACCTCGGTTGAAACGGGCGAATCAGATCCGTACGATTCCGGTGGACAGTGGCCAGTTGGCGATTCCCGAGAGGCTTCTCGATGGAATCACCACTTGCAACGGGGCAAGACGTGCAGCCGCGACTTCGAATCCTTGGTATTCGACTTCTCGGGCTCTCCCGTGCCGGCTCCTCCGTCCGCCCCCGCTGAACCGAGTCAGAACTCGAACGCGGCCCCGGGACTGAGGAAGTTCCCGGGGCCGCTTGCATTGGCACACTGCCTTTCCCACTCCGAGGTTGCCCGATGGCACCGCCGACCGATCCGAACCGCGTCCTGATCTTCGACACCACGCTGCGCGACGGCGAACAAAGCCCCGGCTGCAGCATGAACCTTCCGGAAAAGCTCGAAATCGCCCACGCTCTCAAGGATCTTGGCGTCGACGTCATCGAGGCAGGATTTCCCATCGCCAGCCCCGGCGACTTCGAGTGCGTCCGCGAAATCGCCCGGCAAGTCCACGGCCCGATCATCGCCGGCCTCGCCCGCTGCAACCCCGCCGACATCGACCGGGCCGGAGCCGCCGTCCAGGACGCGTCCCGCCCCCGGATCCACGTCTTCCTCGCCACCAGCGCCATCCACCGGGAATTCAAGCTCAAGATGACCCCCGCCGAGGTCATCGCCCGTGCCGTCGAGGGGGTGAAGCGAGCCCGCGACCTGGTGGAAGATGTCGAATTCTCCCCGGAAGACGCGGCCCGGACGGAACTCGATTTCCTCGCGGAAGTCGTCGAGAAGGCCGTCGAAGCCGGGGCGACGACGCTCAACATCCCGGACACGGTCGGGTACGCGGTGCCGTCGCACTACGCCGCCATCATCCGGCACCTGAAGAAAACCGTCCGCGGGATCGACCGCTGCGTTCTGAGCGTCCACTGCCACAACGACCTCGGCCTCGCTGTCGCCAACAGCCTCGCCGCGTTGCAGGAGGGGGCCCGGCAGGTCGAGTGCACCATCAACGGCATCGGCGAACGGGCCGGGAACACCGCCCTCGAAGAAGTGGTGATGGCACTCGCCACCCGCAAGGATTTCTACGGACTCACCACCGGCATCAACACCCGGCACCTCTACCCCACCAGCCGGAAGCTCTCGCACGTCACCGGCAACCCGGTGCAGCGGAACAAGGCGATTGTCGGCCAGAATGCGTTCGCTCACGAGGCTGGCATCCACCAGGACGGGATGTTGAAGGAACGCTCCACCTACGAAATCATGCGGCCCGAGGACGTCGGCATCGCCCGCACGGAACTCGTCCTCGGCAAGCACAGCGGCCGACACGCACTCCGTCAGCGAATCACCGACCTCGGTTACCACCTCACCGACGACCAGCTCAACAAGGTCTTCGACGCCTTCAAGGGCCTCGCGGATCGCAAGAAGGAGGTCTACGACGCGGACATCGAGGCCCTCGCGGAGAACCAGCTCCAGGTTGGCGAAGGAAATCTCTGGACGCTCGTCGGGTTCACCAGCACCGCCGGGACCGGCTCGCAAACCTCGGCGGCGGTTACCCTCCGCTGCCGGGACGGTGCCGTCAAACGCGATGCCGCGGTCGGCAACGGGCCGATCGACGCCCTCTTCGCTGCGATCAGCCGGATCACCGGGGCCAACTGCAAGGTCGTCGATTACCGTGTTCGGGCGGTGACGCAAGACATCGACGCGATGGGGGAAGCGTACGTGGAGGGGGAACACGCCGGCCGACGGACCAGTGCCAAGGCCGTTTCCGTGGACGTGATCGAGGCGAGCGCCCTGGCGTACCTCGAAGTGATCAACCGCATCGCGTCTCGCCGGGGCCGCGAAGAACGCCTCAAGCCGACGGACAACGTTTCTCAGGAAGTCGTGCCGATGATCTGACCCATCTTTGTCCTCTTTCTCCAGGAACCGCGACTGGGATGTCGCAACTCTTGGTGGGAACTCAGCGCTTCTTCCCCGGACGTGGCCGTTCCTGGGAAGTGGCGGCTCCTGGGACACCGACACCCGAAACCACGAGGTTTTCGCCAGACGAGATCTTCGCCTTGGGTGTCGGCGTTTTCTCCTCCACTCCGATTTTCGGGCACAAACCCGCCAGGGGGCAGACGGGGCACCGCGGTTTCCGGGCCACGCAGATCTGCCGACCGTGGAAGATCAGGCGGTGGCTGAAGCGGGTCCACTCCGGTTGCGGCACGATTGCCATCAGGTCGTGCTCCACCTTCACGGGGTCCGTGTGGAGGGTCAGGCCGAGCCGGCGGGAAAGCCGGCCGACGTGTGTGTCGACCGTGATTCCCGGCACCGCGAACCCCTCGCCGAGAACCACGTTGGCCGTCTTCCGGCCCACCCCAGGCAGCTTCACCAGTTCCTCAAGCGTTCCCGGCACCTCCCCGGCGTGATCCTTCACGATCGCCTGGGCCGCTGACCGGATGTTCTTCGACTTGTTCCGGAAGAAACCGGTCGACTTCACGAGGTTCTGGATCTCGCGCAGATTCGCGGTCGCAAACGCCGGTGCATCCGGGAACCGGGCGAAGAGTGCGGGCGTGACCAGGTTGACCCGCTTGTCCGTGCACTGGGCGGAGAGGATCGTCGCCACCAGAAGCTGGAAGGGGTTCGCGAAGTGGAGTGCAGTCCCCGTTTCCGGGTAAGTTTCCGCGAGGATTTCGAGGATTGGCGGGACACGCTCGCCGGCACCGGGGGGCGGACCTTGCGGTGCGAGTTTCCGACGCGGCTTGCCCGGCGTGGCATCGGGATCCGTCGCAGTTTTCGCCGGCTTCCTCGCCCGCGGTGCGGTCATCTGGCATTCTCCGTCAGAAGAGCTTTCCCTGCCGTTTCCCGGGGTTCAAAAGGCCGGCATGGTCCGACTTCGGGGAATTCAGTGCCGGATCCACCGGGCTGGAAACCAGCGATTCCGCCGGCAACGGCTGCAACAGATCCACATCCGCCGATGGATCCTTCGACGGAACCAGCCATCGCGATGCCTGCTCGGGAAGAAGAATCACCGGCATCCGCTCGTGGTACGGCGACACGTCCGGGTTGGCGGCGGTGGTTAGAATCGTGAAGGTTCCACCCCCGGCTTTCCCGCCCTCGGAGTGCGGCTCCCACAGCCCCGCAAACGCAAACAGCCGGCGGTCCGGGAACCGGAACCAGAACGGCTCCTTCTTCCGGCCCACCGTTTCCCACTCGTAAAACCCATCCGCCGGCACCACGCACCGCCGCTTGCGGAACGCATCCCGAAACGACGGCTTCTTCGCCACCGTCTCGGACTTCGCGTTGATAAATCCCGACCGGGCCGACGGCATCCCGTCGGTTGCCCACCGCGGAACCAAACCCCACGTCAGGCCGACCACTTCCCGACCCGCTTCCGATTCGCGAATAATCGGCACCGACTGCCCCGGAGCGATGTTGTACCGCGGCGTGAACTCCGGCCCCGGTGCCGCCTCGAACGTGTCGTAGATCTCCTCGGCGGAATGGGTGCAGATGAATCGACCGCACATGCCGCTGTCCCTCCGGTTCTCTCGCCCCTCCATTATCCGTCGACTTGGTCCTCCGGGGTAGGCAGGTGGGAAAGGGTCACCCCAGCCACTCCGGTTTGACCCGGCCGAGGTAGCGGACGATCACCCCGACACCAAGCGCCTCGATCGCAACGACCGGAAGATTCGCAGCGAACACGACCCAGGGGAAGACGCTGCCGATGGATCGGCCGGCCAGCCAGAGGTTCGCGGCGGTCATCGCCACGGTGGCAAGCCCGACACCGCCGCCGAGCAGCACGCCGAGAAGGAAATCCGAAACTCGACGTGTCCGCCGGATCGCCCGGAACAGTACCCCGCCGAGGACGGCCGGCACGGCGTAGTCGAGGATGTTGACGCCGAGGGAAACCACACCCCCGTGCGCGAACAGAAACGCCTGCAATCCGAGGCCTACCGCAATCGCGAGTGCCGATCGCCGGCCCAGCACCACCGCGACCAGCCCGTTGAGGAGCAGATGCACCGACACCCCACCAAGCGGTAGGTGCACCTGCGACGCGACGAAAAACGCCGCCGTGAAGACGCCAATTCGCGAAACTTCTTCCTCGGTGACCCCCCAGGCTGACCACAGTAGCAGGATCCCCGTCAGCGCGAAGCCGACGAGTTCCCACGTCGGTTCGAGGACACCGTCGGAAATGTGGACCGCGAACATGCGATCACTCTACGGGTTCCGCGACGGCTCCGCCCTTACCGACCTGGCGAAACTTCCAGCGGCCGGGGTGCGTCCAGCGGAATCGACGGGTCGAGTGGAACCGACGGGGTTGCGGCTGGCAAACTGACTGCGACGGAATTGTCCGGTTTCGAGAAGTCCACGACCACCGATTGGCCCGGTTTCGCCGTCACGACCCGGGATTCCGCCCGCTGCTGGCCGTCTTCCTTCCAGTTCGCGATCAACTCGTACCGGTACGTTTCCCCCGCTTTCAACGGCGGCGAGTCGAAGATCCGCTCTTTCCCGCGGGCCTGGGTCGCCTTCTTCTCGACCCACAACTCGGCAGACTCGTCCGGGACGCGGACGGTGATCCGGAAACAGTCCGGGTTCGCCGGCGGCGTGCCGACCTCGACCTCCGGGCCGAGAATCGAATCGGGAAGCAATTTCCCACCCGGGAAGACGCTCACGTTCGGCGGATGTGCCCGGGGCGATGGCGTGCGATATCCTCCCCACCCGAGGCCGAAGTAAACCCCGGCGGTCGGGGGCGGTTTCCGGAAGAAGGTTTTGATCTCGTCACCGCCGCCAAACACGCCCGGGGTTGGGCCGTAAACGGGAACCGGGGGACCGTACAGGCTCAGCCCGTTGGTCCAGAAGCTTCCGAACGCGCCGGGCGGTGCCCATCCGAAACCCCAGGGATAGCCGACGAACGGCCCTCCGCCGAGTCCGTAGTAGCCCCAGTTGGTCCCCGGCGAGGGGTATCCGCGCCAGGCGCCCCACGCCGGGCCGGGACCGTAGAAGCCCGGGGGAGAGGCAAGTCCCCACCGTGGGCCGACGCCGATTCCCACACCGACACCGCCGTAGGAAACCTGGGCCGAAGCGGACCCTGCCGTGGCCAGGGCCACGAGGGGGACGGCAAAAAGAAGGTGTCGGGGTTGCATCGGCGTCTCTCGGCGCGTGGTCGGGTTCCACTTTCCGAGATCGACGCAGCCGGCACGGGCGAAGAAACTCGATTTCGACCACAGGCCCGATTTCCAGACTCGTCGGCGATACCCTCGTTTTCCCGGAGTCGCTCGGGCTTTCCCGGAAACTCGGAAGATCCGCCACGAACGGTGCAGCGATGAGATTCGTAGAGCTCTCGGGCGCCCCTCCCCGGAATCGCCCGTGGCGATACAACGTGATTTTCGCCCCCATCAGTGCCCGCATGACTCCGCCAGTCCCCGAGCCGATCCCCGAACCCACCCCGGACTCGTCGCCGTCTCCGTCGGCGATTGTGATTCCGGAAGGCCCGGGCGAACTCACGCGCCGTCGGGCCGACGTGGATGCGAAGCAGGCGAAGGTGGGGCGGATCCTCGCGGAAACGGGGTGCGAGGGGGCGATTCTGTTCGTGCCGCCGTTCGTGGCGTGGTTCACCGGAGGCATGAACGTACGCGGTTTGATCGCGGAAACGGAGCGGCCGGGGATCTACACCAACGGCCGACAACGCTGGCTGCTCTGCAGCAACATCGACACCCAGCGGCTTTTCGACGAGGAACTCGACGGCCTCGGTTTCCAGTTGAAGGAATGGCAATACGCCGGAGGCCGGGGAAACCTGCTCGGCGACCTGGTCGGGCCCCGGAAAATCGCGTTCGACCGACCCTTCTTCCAGAACATGCCCCTGATCGCCGATCGGTTGCGTGGGGAGTGCCGGGCCCTCGCGCCGTTCGATCGGGACCGATATTTTTCGCTGGGGAAGGTCCTGGTTCGGGCTCTCGAAGCGACGGCCCGGAATTTCGTTCGGGGGGAAACCGAGGACGAGGTTGCCGGCCACCTCGCCCACCGGTTGCTGCACAAGGGATCGGAAGTTGTCAGCGTCAGCGTCACCGCCGACGGTCGGGGCCGGAAGTTCCGCCGCACCGGCTTCACCGCGGCCCAAATCTCCAACTGGTGCACCATCCAGGCCACCGCCACCCGCGATGGGCTCTATGTCTCCGCCTCGCGGACGGTTTGGTTCGGAAAGCCGGACGAGCGGTCCCGGACGGAATACGACCTGGCGACCAAGTTGATGGCCGTCTACCGGTCGATGACCAAGGCCGACGCCGCGGTTGGGCCAATTTCGGAAGCCGCACGACGGCTGCTCGCAGGAACCGAGTACGAGTACGAGTGGCGGCTCAGTCAGCCCGGCTACGGCACGGGTTGGTTCCCCGCGGAAGAACTTCGCCGACACGGGCAGGACGATCCGTTCGTGACCGGCCAACCGATCGTCTGGCAGTCCCGCGTCGGGGCCGCCGCCATCGTCGACACCGTCATCTCCACCGACCTCGCGTCCGACCCCGTCACCCCCCCGGACGCCTGGCCCTTCAAGCGCGTTCGGTTCGGCGAAACCAACATCGACATCCCCGACATCTTTGTCCGCGATTCGTGAGCGAAGAACAGATCCGTCTCGCTTGAGTTCGAGCTAACAGCGAATGGCTAACAGCTAACCGCTGCAACGAAAGGGTTTCGACATCTTCCTCAACACCCGACAACCGAAAAATAACAGGGTGCAACCAAGTTCTCTGGGTTGAGCAGACGGTCGACTTTTCGTTTGAACGTATTCCTGTCCCGGGGAAATGGCTTTTGTCTTCGAGCCTGACAGGCTCGTTCTGTTAGCCCAGGTCGAAGACCTGGGATCGAGGGGAAACCAATAATTTCGGCCCTGTAAGGGCCGTTCACGGGGGCATAAGGATTCGTCCACCGAGAAATTCGTGTTTCTTTGAGAGCCGCGACTGCCAAGGAGCGGCCGCTCGCTGAGGGGAGTGACCACGGGATGTCCGAAATGTGCTGGTGAAAAGGCTGCAATTCTTCCCAGGAAGCGGCCGCTCCTTTGCAGTCGCGGCTCTTGTGACACCAGAAAACACGACACTATCGCTGGACGGATCCTAAGTTTCCCAGGCCTTCGGCCTGGGCTGACAGAACGAGCCTGTCAGGCTCGAAGACCGGGTTCGATCAAGGCAATGAGGATTTCGATTCCTCTCGCTCCAGAAGAAAATCTGGTGGAGCCCTACCGACACGCGGAACTTTGCCACCCTTGACACCGCCGCGTGGTCGACCGATAGTGGCCTCGTCCCTCCCCTCCTGATGAGATCCCCGATGATTCGCTTCCTCCCCTGGATTCTCCTCCTCGCTGGGCCGGTTGGTGCCGCGGATGTTCCTGAAGCCAAAATCACGAAAGACGGCGATTTCGTTGTCTTCCACGCCGGGAAAGACCTCGTCGCGAAGTACCAGTTCAAGGGGACCGTGCAGGTCGAGAAAGGGAGCAGCACCAAGCCCCTCGCGAAGCCGTTCTTCTACCCGCTCCTCGCACCCGGCGACGTTCCCGTCACCCGCGACTGGCCGATGGTGCGGGGAAACAAGGGGGAAACGACCGACCACTTCCACCAGAAGTCTGTGTGGTTCTGCCACGGCGACGTGATTCCCGAGGGGATCGAGATCAAAACCAAGTCCGGGGACAAGCACGTCAAGGGCGTCGATTTCTGGTCCGAATTCCCCGGGCACGGGCGGATCGAGTTCGTGACCGTCGGCGTTCCGAAGCAGGTTTCCCCCACCCACGCCCTGATCGAGACGCATAACGCCTGGAAGACCCCGGACGATCAGAAAATCCTGGAGGAATCGCGGACAATCCACTTCCACACGTTGCCCACGGGATCGCTTTTCGTCCTCGACATCGACCTGAGCGCCAGCGCATGCCCGATCACGTTCGGGGACACGAAGGAGGGCTCGATGGGGGTTCGCGTTCCGGACTCGGTGCGGTTGCAGAACAAGGAAGGGGGCGGCGTGGTGACGAGTTCCAACGGGAAATCCGCCAAGGCCCCGGCCAAGGACAATCTTCCGGTATGGGGCGAGCAGGCCGACTGGCACGACTATTCCGGCCCCAAGGCGGGTTTGGCGGTCTTCGATGACCCGCAGAACCCGTACCGGGCCGCCTGGCATACCCGGGCGTACGGTTTGATGGCCGCCAATCCGTTCGGCCGGGCCGGCTGCGGGTTCCCGTCCCAGAAGGGCAAGACGGAACTCGTCAAGCTCGCGAAGGGGGATCACCTCAAACTTCGCTACGGATTCTTCGCCCACAGCGGGAACGCGGAAACCGGCAAGGTCGCCGAGGCATACAAGGTATTCGTGGACGGGAAATGAGTCGATGCAGAACGATCCGCCGGTTTCCCACCCCAACGTGGGGAAAACCGGCGGATCGCACGCAATCACTTCGCCTGCGGGGCAAGTTGCTCCAGATCCCGGAGCCGGTTCCCTTTCCGATCAACCCACGGGAATGGGTTGACGATGTCGACCGGCTTCGTCGAAACCTTCTCTCCGAGAATATTCTCGAAGACCGTCCCGTAGACCTTCTCGATCTTCACCAGCGAGTGGGCAGCGAGGAGCTGGTCGACGATCGCCTGGTTGTTGACGACGACCCGTCGGCCGCGGGCTTCCATCATCCGGTTTCCGGGTGCCGCCTTGGCTGCTTCCTGACGGGCGTTGAACTGCGCGTCGGAAAGGCGGACATCGGGCCCGTCGATCGGCGGGGGCGGAAGCTTCGGGGCCAGCGGCTGACCCGTCGGGTCCTTGTAGGTCAGTGCGTCTTTTTCCCCCTGCTCCGGCGGGTCCCAGGTGATCGGGTCGACGGTGAGGCCCGTCTCGTCGCGGAGTTTGTCCGCGTGAGCCTTGCGGAAGGCAGCCTTGAACTTCGCCGGGTCACCCTTGGTTTCCTTCGCAATCCGCTGGACCGTGTCGACCACCCACTTCGACTCGCGAAGGAACGTTCCCGAGTCCACCGGGCCGGCGATGCAGTGGAGCACGCGACCATCCGGGGCGCAGAAGTACGACGCGACGTTGCCGCCCTGTTTTTGCTGACCGACGATGCGGAAGGTGCCAACCTTCTGGAAGGACGAGACGAAGTGCTCGTTCACGAACTTGCCCACTTCGGGGCTGGTGAGGGCACTCACACGGAGTGCTTCGGCATTGTTTCAGGTCATGCCCGGGTTTTCGAAGTTCCCGGAAACGTGCAGAACCAGGACGAGTTTTTCCTGCTTTTTCGCGATCGCGGCGGCTTCTTTCGGCGTGTCGACGAACTCGACCTTGGTGCCGAAACCGCATGTCTCACCGGCCAAGCCGGGGGCGGCGATTGCCGCCACGAGCGACAAACTCCAGAACGAGCGAACCATCGGAAAGCTCCTCCTTCACGGTCGTGGGCAGACTTGCTCACGCTACCATTTCCTCGACGAGCCTGGGAGCATCTCCGATTTCGCTTGTTACATCGGTGTTGCAAACTCGGGAGATGGAACAGGTGCAGATAACCTCTCGCTCGCCGAGAGGTCGCGGCCAACAGCTAAGGGCTAATAGCTAGACTCGAAGGGATTCGAATTCGAGTCTAGCTATTAGCAGTTAGCCATTAGCTGTTGGCTGGCCCCAGAAAATCGGGATGCACGCCTGGAAACGTGAAACGCCCGATTGGCAGTCGCCCGGGACGCCGCCCTTCCATAGCATTTCCCGGAAGACTCTCAAGCTCTCCGGAGGAATGTCGGTTCCATGCGACACGTGCTTTCGGCCCTGGTGCAGAATCAACCGGGCGTTCTCGCTCACGTTGCGGGGATGTTCCACACTCGCGGCTTCAACATCGACAGCCTTGCCGTTGGCGAAACGGAACGCCACGACCTCTCCCGGATGACCTTCGTCGTCCACGGGGACGATGCCCAACTCGACCAGGTCCGAAAGCAACTGGACAAGATCGTGACGGTCGTTCGCGTCGACGATCTTTCTTCGGAAAACTTCGTGGAACGGGACCTGATGCTGATCAAGGTCTCGTGCACCGCGGAGAAGCGGCCGGAAATCTTCCTTCTCTCCGAGTCGTTTCGTGGCCGGGTCGTCGACATCCAGCACGACAACGTCCTCATCGAAATCAGCGGCACCGAGGGGAAAGTCGAGGCGTTCATCGAATTGATGCGGCCCTACGGCATCCTCGAACTCGCCCGCACCGGCCGGATCGCCCTCGTCCGCGGTTCGTCCAGGCCATACACCGCGGAGGAAGGGACGTGAGCGCGATTCCTCAGAAGATCGTTCTGCCGACCCGCCGGCTCGATCCGGCGATCGTCGAACTTCTCAAGTCGCTCCAGATCGGCGACAGAATCACGATCATCCAGACCGTCCGCGTCGGGGCTCGCATCTGGCCGGCGACCGCCACCGGCACCTTCCGCGGCGTCAATTACCTCGCCACCGGCGTGACCACGGAACGCATCAAGGCCGACGACATCGTCGTCCCCACCGTCCACTTCACCAAAGACAACGGCGAACTCGCGAGCATCGCCCTCGACGAGAACACGCGGATCACGAAAGCCTGAGAATTCCCCCACCGGAGTGTCCTGTGACCCGCTTCGCCCTCGTCGCTGCCATGGCACTGCTCGCTACGAAACCGGCCCCGGCGTGGAACAAGGCCGGCCACATGGCCGTCGGAGCAATCGCCTACGAGGTCCTGAAACAGGATTCCCCGAACTCTCTCCAACGCGCGATCACGCTCCTGAAATCGCACCCCTCTTACGAGCGGATGTGGAAGCCCGAACTGGCCAACGTCAAGCCGGAAGAGCGGGACCTCTACCTCTTCATGCTCGCCGGGAAATGGGCCGACGAAATCCGCGGCAACAAGGAATTCGACCGCCCGCAGTGGCACTACATCAACTACCCCTTCAAGCCCGAGGGGCAGCCGGAAACGCTCGTCCCGGTCCCACCGCTGCCGGAGGATAACCTTCCCAACGCTTACGACTTCAACTTCACCCGTGTCAAAACAGCCCCGGACCCAGTCGAAAAATCGATCGGCGTGACCTGGCTCTTCCATCTCATCGGCGATGTCCACCAGCCGTTGCACACCAGCACCCTCTTCACCACCGACTGGCCCAAGGGCGATCGCGGCGGCACCCGCTTCTACGTCAAAATCAAGGAAGGCGACGAGAAGGCGATCAACCTCCACGCCGTCTGGGACAACATGATCCTCGATTCCGAAAAATTCGAGGACGTCCGGAAAGTCGCCGAGGAACTCCGCAGCCGCAAGGAATTCGCCAGGGAGGAACTCAAGGAGGCCGGCAACCTCAAGTTCCAGACCTGGGTCAAGGAAGAAAGTTTCCCGATGGCGAAGAAGATCGGCTACCGCGACGGCAAACTCCCCGGCAGCAACGCCGAGTTCTCCGCGCCCGTGCTGCCCGAGGACTACCTCAAGGAAGCGAAACCCATCGCCGACCGCCGGGCCGTTCTCGCCGGCTACCGCCTCGCTGCGGTCTTGAAGACGCTCCTGGAGCAGAAGGTCGTGATCGTCGAGAACTGATTTCCTCGGGTGAAACCATGGCTGACTCCGCCGTCCGCGTCGAAACCCGGCCCGACGGCGTGGCCGTCCTCACAATCGATCAGCCCGGCTCCCGCGCCAACGTTCTCACCGCCCAACTCTGGACCGAACTCGAAGCCGCGATCACAGCCCTTGCCAACCAAGGGGACCTTCGCGGCCTCGTCATCGTCAGCGGCAAGCCCGGAATGTTCGTGGCCGGCGCGGACCTGAAATTCTTCGCCGCCGTTCCCGCACCCAACGACCCGGCGGTGAAGCAGGTCATCGAGCAAGGCTTGCGCGTCCTCGCTCGGCTCGAAGCCCTCCCGTTCCCGACCTGCGCCGCCATCGACGGCCCCGCACTTGGCGGCGGTCTGGAAGTCGCCCTCGCCTGCGACTTCCGAGTCTGCGGTTCCCACCCCCGCGTCGAACTCGGTCTCCCGGAGGTGAAGCTTGGCCTGATCCCCGGGTGGGGGGGAACCCAGCGTTTGCCGCGAATCGTCGGGATGGCGAAGGCCGCCGAGATGCTCGGCACTGCGGCTTCCGTGGATGCGATCGAAGCGGTGCGGATCGGATTGGCGACCACCGGCGACCCCCTCGAGCGGGTCCTGACCGGAGACAACACGGAAATCCGCGCCCGGAAACGGTCGCCAATCCCCGCGGGTTCCCGTCCTCCGGTCCCGAGTTCGCCGAACGCGGTTCGGGAAGCGATGCTCGTCCTCACCCGCGGGGCCGACCTCCCCCTCGCCGAGGCGATTCCCCTGGAAACCGAGGCTTTCCTGCGCCTCGCCGGCTCGGACGAATCGAAGAACCTCATCGCCGACTTCTTCGCAAGCCGAAAGAAGTGATCACCCCATCGCGGCCCAGAACATCTAACGGGAAGACGAGGCTCCCGCCGAGCCGGACTTCTCCTCTGACGGGAGGGCGAGGCTCCCGCCGAGCCGGACTTCTCGCTCGAACTGGCTCCCAAGACCCCGGAAATCCAGCTCGGCGGGAGCCTCGCCCTCCCGTCAGAAACCCCAAACAATCGGGACACCCGAATGATCACCCCATGGCGGCCCGGAATTGCTCGAAGAGGTAGCTGCTGTCGTGCGGCCCGGCGGCGGCTTCGGGGTGGTACTGGACGCTGAAGATCGGCAACGACCGGTGCCGCATCCCCTCGCAGGTCATATCGTTCAAATTCACGTGCGTCAGTTCCACATCTTTCGGAAGGCTCTCCGGGTCGACGGCAAAACCGTGGTTTTGCGTCGTGATCTCGACCCGGCCCGTCGTCTGGTTCAACACCGGCTGGTTGGCCCCGCGGTGTCCGAACTTCAATTTGAAGGTTTTCCCTCCGAATGCCTGACCCAGCAACTGGTGGCCGAGGCAGATCCCGAAAATCGGCTTCTTCCCGAGCAACCCCTTGACCGTATCGACGGCGTAGCCGAGGGCCGCGGGGTCGCCGGGGCCGTTGGACAGGAAGACGCCGTCCGGTTCGTGAGCCAGCACCTCGTTGACCGACGCTGTACCGGGCACGACTGTGACGTCGCACCCCACCTGCGTCAGGCAGCGGAGGATGTTCCACTTCATGCCGTAGTCGATCGCGACGACCCGTTTCTGAGCTTTCCGAGAGGGCAGAACGTGCTCGGCGAGGGCCCCGAACCCGTCTTTCCAGGTGAAGGATTTCGCGGGCACCACTTCCTTGACGAGGTCCCGGCCGACCATCCCCGGGGCCGACTTGGCCTTCCGCACGAGGGAAAGATCGTCGAGGTCGGTGGTGGAGAGGATGCCGGTCATCGCACCGCGGATGCGGATTCGCCGGACGAGGGCTCGCGTGTCGACTCCCTCGATGCCGGTCACGCCGCTGGCCCGGAGGTAGCTGTCGAGGTCGCGATCGCTGCGGTAGTTGCTCGGAACGCGGGTGAGTTCGCGGACGACAAAACCCTCGACCTGGATGCGGGCAGACTCGGCATCGAATTCCGTGGTTCCGTAGTTTCCGATCAGCGGGTACGTCATCGTGACGATCTGCCCGCGGTACGACGGATCCGTGAGGATCTCCTGGTAGCCGGTCATGGAGGTGTTGAAGACGACCTCGCCGGCCTTTTCGCCGGGGGCACCAAATGCTCGACCGGTGTAGACGGTTCCATCTTCGAGAGCCAGCTTCGCGGGGTGGATCATCCGGGTTCCAGGAACAGGTGTGAATCGGAGACGACAAACGTGCACATTCTAGGGCACGGGCAGGGAATGGAAAGCCCCGGCGGAAGGACCTTGCAGGTCGATCCACCGGGGCTCGAGGTTGTTTCGGTTCCGGATGCAATCAGTGGTTGAAGAGGAACGCCGGGCTGTTGAGGAGAGCCCAGATCAGGTCCTGGGCTCCGAGGACGCGGGGGTCGGCGGGCGGGGTCTGGGCCGCTTCCCCGGCAAGGCGGTGGTACTCGCGATCTTGGGCGAGGTACTTGTCCCGCAGCGTTTTCTTGTCGGCGTCCGTCCGCTGGTCGACGGGGGTGTCGAGAAGTTTTGCCAGGTCAGCGGGGATCGGGTTGCCGAACTTCGGGTTCTTGTCGGTGGTCACGGCGAGTCGGAACTTCCCGATGGTGTGGCCGTTGCCGAACTCGTGCTGGAACTTGGCCTCGAGGAGGATGCCATCCTTGCCGGTGACGGGCTTGTCGAAGTTGAAGACGGCCATCTGGTTCGAGCCGATGCCGCCGGAGATGGCCCAGCCGGTGGCGCGGTTCCCGTCGACGGCGTTGCGGACCGGGAAGCCACCCTGCTCGAAGGTTGCGAGCGGTCGGACGAGCTTGACCCCCTTGAGTTTCTCCTCCTTCTTTTCCAGCGGCCGGGTTTGGACGGAGAATTCGCTGAGCACGAAGTTCCCGTTCTCCGCCCGGCCCGGGCCCTTCGCGGGAAGCGAGGGGTCGGTGAGGACTTCCAGTCGCAGTGCGGTGATCGCCCCCTTGAGTTTCACCTCTGCGTCGACGGTGTAGATGTCGACGGGGTCGAGCTTGCCGCTGGCGAGAACGCTGTTGTCGTCGTTGATGGTGAGCTTCGCCCCGTCCTTGACGGTGGCCGGCGTGGGACCGCTCTTCGAGACGGCCTTGGTGGGGGTCAAGATGGTCCATTCCGTCGGCTTGAGGGAGCGTTGCTGGTCTTCCCAGGCTTTCTGGAGCGTGTCGAGGTTCTTCTTGTACGCCTCGAACGCGGCCACTTTCGATTCGTGCAAGTCGATCAGTCGCTTGTGGTCGGGGGCCGCCGCTCGGATCGCCTCGATTCCGGTCTCGATCTCTTTCTTCGTCGGGTAGCGGTTCAACACGGAGAGGTAAATCTCCTCGACGACCTTGGCGTCGTCCTTGTTGGCGAGGGCGAACTTCGAGAGGAGGCCGCTCGGATCCTTGACGGCGTCGCCGATGACCGGGCCGTTGACAAGGGCGAGAACCGGCCCGAGCATCATCGTGTTGGAGCGTTCGCATTCGCAGGCGGATTCGCGGGCGGGCTTGCCGAAGAGTTCGAGGAAACCGCCGGGAAGCTCGACATTGCTATCCGGAAGCTGGGCCGCCCGTGCCCCCGCGGGCAGGCCGGGCAACCGGGAGACGGTTCCGGTCGCGCGGTGGATGCTGTCGAACAACACCTCTGCGGAAAGGCGACGCGGCAACGCCCGGGCGTAGTTGATTTCGTCGTCCTTGTTCCACTTGTTGGCGGCGATCGAAAGCTGGTAAGTGCGGCTCTTGCAGATCGTCTTGATGAGCTTCTGGGTGTCGAAGTTGCTTTCGACGAATTCTTTCGTGAGGCGATCCAGAAGGGCGGGGTTGGTCGGCGGGTTGCCGGCCCGGATGTCATCGACCGGTTCGATGACGCCGACGCCCAGGAGGTAGCTCCAGATGCGGTTGGCGTAGCTCTTGGCGAAGTACGGATTCGCCGGGGAGGTGATCCACTTCGCGATTTGCACCCGGCGGGGCTCGGTTGCCTCGATCGAGATCGGCACCTCGTAGGGGAATTTCGGAGGCGCGACCTGACCTGTGCGATCGTGTTTGACTTCCCCGGACTTCTTGTCTCCGATCAACTCGGCGAGAGGTTTGGCTCCTTCGACCGCGGTTCCGCCGATCTTCTGGCCCTTGTACTTCGGATCCTCGTCGCGCGAGATCTGGGCGAAGTACGCCGCCAGGTGGTAGTACTGGTCCTGGTTCCACTTCTCGAACGGGTGGTCGTGGCACTTGTTGCAGTTGAAGCGGATTGCCAGGAAGAGTTGGGTCGTGTTCTCCATGATCTCGTCCGGGGTGCGGAGGATCTTGTAGTACGACGCCGGGGGGTTCGCGATGTTGGAACCGGACGCGGTCAGGATTTCGTAGGCGAACTTGTCGTAGGGCATGTTCTTGGCGATCGCCTCGCGGATCCACTTGCGGAGGGCGTCGGCACCGGGGCCGCCGAGGAACTTGCGGTTGACCTGCAGCAGGTCGGCCCACTTGTTGGTCCAGTGCTCGACGAACGCCTCGCTGCCGACGAGTTTGTCGACGAGTTCGTCGCGTTTGACCTGGGTTTCGCGCTTGTCTTCCAGGAATTTCCGGACCTCGTCGGAAGTCGGGGGGAGGCCGGTGAGGTCGATGGTGACCCGGCGGATAAACTCGGCGTCGTCGCAGAGCGGACTCGGCTGGACCTTGACTTTCTTGAGCTTCGCGTCAACGAGTTCGTCGATCCAGTTGTTGATCGGCCGCTGTTCCCACGCGAAGCCGGTGCGGTCGCCCATCACGACCACGGTGCTGGCGGCATACGCTCCCTCGTACCGGGCGAGCATCGTTGCTTCACCCCGGCGGACGGTCGTCACCAGGCCGGTCTTGTCGACGCTCGCCACTTCCGTGTTGCTGCTGTCCACGAACGCTTCCTGGGAAACGTCGCGTTTCGAGCCGTCGGCATAGGTGGCGATCACCGCAAACTGCTGCTTCGAACCAATGCGGTTGACCGTCGGGTCCTTCGGGAAGAGGTCGATCGAGGTGACTTTCGGAGCGGCCAGGTCCTGCTTCACGCCGTCGGCGATCCACTTTTTGAGGAGTTCGTAGTAGGGCTCGCCGGGGGAAGTCAGGACGCCGCCGACGTGGGGGACGGCACCGGCCGTCTTGAGGAGCATCAGCGAGCGTTCCGGGGCGGCGCGGTTGAACCGCCGACCTTCGAGGTCATCTGTGAGGGAACGGTGATCGTAGATCGGGTCGTAGCCGCGAAGGGAGAGCTTGAAGCCGTTCTTCCCCTGGGCCGCCCCGTGGCAGGTGCCCTGGTTGCAGCCCATCTTGCTGAGGATGGGTTGCACATCCTTGACGAAGCTCACCGGGGCGTCGGCTTTCTGGTTCGAGACCGTGACCGGCACTTTCGCGGTGGAATCGGCAACGGAGATCGTGAGTTCCCCCTTGCCGTCAGAAACGGGTCGAACCACGCCGGTCGGGGAAACCCGGGCAATTGCGGGCACTTCGAGTTTCGCCAGTCGGGTGGCGTCGACGGTTTCGCCGGTGTCGAGTTTCGCGGTGACGACGAGTTGTCGGTACGCGAACGGTCCGGTGAGTTCGACGGCAGCGGGTCGGACATCCAGCGCCACCACCTTCGCTCCGGCCGGCAGGATCTCGTCGGCCGCTGGCAGCGGCGCGACGACGGCCGCGATCATCGCGGCGGTCAGGAGCAAACGGGGCAGCGACATGAGGGAGAACCTCCAAAATCACAAGGGAAAGGTTGTGGTATGCCAGCATCCCGGGCCGGTTCTTCGGATCTCGACACCTTGGTTCTTTTCGATCAACCACGCTTCCACGCGGTCAAGTTGTTCGAGCATCTGACGCAGGACGGCAACGTAATCCTGGAGGTGCCGCACCGTGTTTTCGCGATCACATCGATCGGCGTAGTGGGCCGCCATCGCCAGAGGGTACACGACGTCGATCGGGTCGATGGGTTCGAAAACCATGGTGTACCCCGGTTGTCACTTTGCGATCGGCACGGCGAGGAATTCCTTCACGAGCTTCCCCGTGCCCGCGTCGTGGAGCCAAATCTTTCCATCGAAGCCGGCCGATGCGACGAGGTTTTTCTTCGGGTGGAACGCGACGGCGTACGCGGGGCCGGTGATCTTCTCGCACTGCACGTGTTTCGCAGTTTCCACGTCGTAGACCCGCACCTCCCCCTTGCCGTCGAGGCTGCTGGCGGCGACGAACCGCTTGCCGTCGGCATCGAAGGCGACGCTCGAAATCCGGCCGGGCATGGCGGCGTACTCCTTGTTGATCTTGTTCGCGTCGTCCCCGATCACCCGCTTCTGTTCGCGGTGCATCTTGTACAGCCGTGGAATCCCGTCCGCCCCGGCGACGAGGAGCTCGTCATACACTTGGGCCTTCGCGTTCGGCGTGTCCGGTGGGACGGGGGCCATTTTCTTTTCCTTCATCGGTCGACGGTCGATCGCCATCAGCCCACCCTTGAGTGCCCCCGGGGTGATGCTCGTCACATTGTCAATGAACCGCTGCGTCTCGACTTCCGTCAGCTTAACGGACATGTCTCGGGAAACTGACGCGAGGTGTGCCCCGTCCTGGCTGAAAACGGTTCCCAGAACCCAGTCGGAATGCGTTCCCATGAACAGGACCTGCTTTCCGTGGTCGGTTTCGAGGGCCCGCACGGTGTTGTCGGCACAGCCGATCGCAATCTTCGAGCCGTCCGGGCTCCAGCTGATGCCATAAACTGTGTCGAAGGTGACGGGCGTCGAGAGTTTGAGCTTCTGCTTCTCGACGTTCCAGATCTGCACCTCCCCCCACCGGCCCGGGGCTCCGGCGGCGACCGCGAGCCACTTCCCGTCCGGGGAAAAGGCGATGGCTTGCACCCGTTCGGAAAGTCCGACCAGCCGACCGACAATCTCGGAACCGTCCGCCTTGTGGAGCAGCACCTCGTGGTATCCAGCCACCGCCAGGAGGGTGCCGTCTGGTGAGAACGCGATCGCGGGGACGACCGGGGCGGCCTTGTAGACAGGAGGATGATCCGGGTCGATCTGGGCCGTCTTCGCGGATGCAGGCGTGTCGTCGGCCGCCCCTTCCTGCACCCATCGCGTCACCAGATCGAGTTCGACCTGAGACAGGGCTTTCCGCCCCTTGGGCATCTCCGCTTTGCCGTCTTTTCCGGGCCGAATTTCTTCGATGAGGTAACTCGCGTCGGGTTTCCCGGGAACGATCGCCGGCTTCCCACTCTCCCCCGCCTTGACCATCGCAGCGAAATCGGTCATCACGTACGACCCGTTCGCCTTCGCCGGCTGGTGGCAGCCCTGGCACTGCTGCTGGAAAATCGGGCGAATGTCGCGGTAGTAGCTGACCTTCCCCGCGGGTGGGGTTGGGTCCGCAGCACGGGTCAGGCCGATAGTCAGCAGGGGAACGAGGAGGGCGGGCAGAAGACGCATCAGGCAACCTCGGCAGCGGAGAAGGAACCGGGGCGAGCGTATTAGGAGCAGGAAGGAACTTTACCTTAGCAAGAAACTCCCGGTCGCGCCAAAGAGAAACCACCACCTTTGCTGACGAATTGAACCTCAGACGCCCCGACGGGGTGGAACCCGGTCTGGGTCGCAATGCATCAGTGGTTACGACCCTGTTACCCGCAAACCCGCCTGGCCGCGTTATAACTTCGAACGTGTCGCCCTTCCCCATTCGAGGTTGGCCATGTCTCGCGAACCGTCTCCCAAATTCGTCGCCCTGGTGGGGCTCGCCCTGTTCGTGGGGGTCGCGCTTCGGCCGATCCTCGCCGCCGAGAAAGCCACCCGGGAACTCAGCCCCGCAGAGAGCAATGAACTCCTCCTCCGGGCGTACCCCCTCAACCCCACGGACCAAAAGCAAGGCGATCTGCTGCCGGCGTTGCGGGAGAAACTGCTGAAGGCGTATCCCGTCGAGTCGCTGAAGACCCGGCTGGAGTACGAGGCTGCGGGCCGGAAACGAGTGGAAAAACAGTTCCCCCGCTCAACCGACAAGGCAGTAAAGGACGAGATCGACATGCACGTACGCCTGATCGACAACTCGAATCACCGGCATTTCGATCGACCCAACGTTCTCCGAAAAGAGTGGCGGCGAGGGGAAGCGCTCGCCGCCCTGCACGAGCAGAGCTACAAGAACTTCGTTGAATCGCCTGGCTTCGGCATGGAACGCACGGTGTACATGCGGGATCCGAGGTCCCTCGACATCGTGAAAGACTGGAAAGGGCCGAACTATCGTGTCGCATTCGACAAGGTGGATGGATGGTCCGAAGCAGAGGCGGGGGAGAAAGTGAACCTGTCCGCCAAACCTGGGGGATTCTTCAATGGGTCGATGCCTTCACTCCCCGATGCATTTGCACTGGCGGGATTGAACCGGGAGTCATCGCTGAGCTTCGCGGGTCCGGATTCGTGGGGTGTCGTTGTTGGCGACAAAAAAGCGATCGGTTTCGCCGGGCATAATTTCCACTCGTCGCCGAGCGAAGCTTACCGGGTGCGTCGGGAAAACCCCGATCCCAAAACCCCCAACCAACCGGGGAAAGAACTCGAACGCTGGGCGATTCGCAAGCTTCACCTGGTGGGGTTGCTCAAGGAAGAGAAACCGACGGTCTACCTGACGGACAACCTGCCGAGCATGCAGGACATCCCCAACGCCCCGACGCGGGAAGTGGACGACTTCGAGAAGTCGGCCTTGAAGCAGCTCGGGGCCGGGAAGGAGATCGTGACGGAGGCGACGACCAATCGCATCCGGATGGTCGGGGCGGTGCGGATGGGGGGGCACTGTGCGAAGTGCCACGAGGGAAGCCGGGGCGATCTGCTGGGTGCGTTTACCTACGAGCTGGTGCGTGTCCCGGCGTTCGTGCCGGAAGAGAAGAAATAGCCGGCGAGTTTGGATCGGAAGGGATTTCCGGCCGGGGAGTTTCCCCGGCCTTCGCGTTTTTAGCCCTTCGCAGGCGGTTCGTCGATCACATCCGGGAGGGCGTTCCGCTTCAGCGGAGGCTCGGTTTCCCGGGGTTTGAGCGGGCTCGGCTCCGGGGCGGGGGTGTCGTCGGCCTCGTCGGCGGCGTCCTGGGACGCGGGGCCGACCGTCTTTTCCGGCAGCGGCGGTTCCGGTTCGTTCCCGAACTTCATGCGGTACCGGAAACTCGCGATTCCCACCAGATCGTTCGGCAGCAAGGCCGCCCGGCGGACTCGCTGACCGTTCACCCGCGTTCCGTTGGTGCTTCCCAGGTCGCGAACCAGGACAAGCCCGCTGGTTCGGACCAGCACGCAGTGCAGTTTCGAGACGCTTTTGTGCTCGATCCGCACGTCGCAGTCGTCGTTTCGACCGACGACGGTCAGTTCTTTTTCGAGTTCGATCGGGGGTCCGCCGTCGATCGGGGTGAGGCGAGCTCGCATCGGGGTTCCCACGTCTTGTCCATCGGCTGTGTTCTTATCCGTACCCCGTCGGTGCGTCGCGGCCAAGTGGAAAACCGCCGGATGGGTCGGGAGCCCCCGCATTTGCGGTTGACTCGGGCGGAACGAAATGTAGTGTTCGGGTGTTCACATAGCGTTTCGAATCGTCCCCATCTTCTGATTTGGTTGAGGTGCCCCGTGGCTCAGTTCAAGCCGCCGCCCGATTCTTTGCTCGCCCAGGCCGCGGAACTTCGCGCGGGTGGAAATTCCTGGGAAATCGTGGCGGAAAAGGTCGGTCGGACGCCGCAGACGGTCCGCCGTTGGCCCGAGGCGTACCCGGAAAAGTGGGCCGCCGCACTCCGGGCCGCCGAGTCGCAACTTCTCTCGGAAGCGACCGCAGAGTCCGTCCACACGCTTCGCCGACAGCTGCGGTCGAGCGACGAGAAGTCGAGCCGGGAGGCGGCCCAGAAGTTGATCTCGTTCCGGGTCGCGCTCGGAAAGAAGCCAGGAAAATCGAAGCGGAAGCGGGTCGCGAAGCCCCGCACCGACGCGGCCCGGTTGGTGGCATACCTGGAGGGTCTGTCCGATGCGGAGCTCGAAGCACTCGCCAACGACCTGGAACGCCGCGGTGCAGATTCTCCACCGGCTTCGCCGGGCCCGCCGGTCGCCGAGTGATTTTGTCGAATTCTGTTTCACCGATGCGTCCGGGTCGCCGGTCCGGCAGGGGCGAGTCCACCGCGAGTTGCAGGACTTCCTGAGCGCGACCCGGCGAGGGCTGGTGGAACTTCCCCGAGACCACGGGAAAAGCGTGCAGGTTTGCGGCCGGGTGGTGTGGGAGCTCGGCCAGAATCCGGGGCTGCGGGTGAAGCTGGTGTGTGCGACCGACGCCCTCGCGATCGACCGGAGCCGCTTCCTGCGTGATGCGGTCGCCCGGAACGGCCGGGTGCGGCTCGTGTTCCCGGACTTGCTGCCTTCGAAGCCGTGGTCGGCGGAGGCGTTCTCGATCCGCCGGCCGGCCAACGTCATCGGCCCGAGCGTGGCTGCGTTCGGCGTCGGTTCCGGTTCGACCGGAGCCCGGGCCGACCTGCTGGTCTGCGACGACATTGTCGACGTCCGCAGCCTGCACAGCCGGGCGGATCGGGACCGGGTCGCGGACTACTTCCAGAACAACCTCCTGAACCTGCTCGAACCGGACGGCCGCTTCTGGGGGTTGTGCACTCCCTGGCACGCGGACGACCTCAACGCCCGGCTCAAACGGAACCCGGCGTTTTCCCTGTTTCGCCGGGCGGTGGGGCCGGATCTGCAACCGATCTGGCCGGAAAAGTGGCCCCAGGAAGCCCTGGCCGAGCGGCTCCGCGAAATCGGGGCGTCTTCCTTCGCGAGGGGGTATCGGCTCCTCCCGATCGACGACAGCGAGGTGGCGATCCGCCCGGGGTGGGTGAAGTTCTGGACCATCGAGCTTCCCCGAGAGGCGTTCGAGACGGTGGTTCTCTCGGTTGACCCGGCGGTGAGCACGAAATCGACGGCGGATGCGTCAGCACTGGTGGTGCTCGCGAAACTTCCGACACCGCTGGAAATTCGGGTTCTGGAAGCGGTCGCCCGGCGAGTTTCGACCCCGGACCTGGTGCGATTGATCGACGACGCGGATCACCGGTGGCAACCCGATGTCATTGTCTTCGAGGCCAACGCAGCGTTCGCCGGAATCCGGGATCTTCTGGTGCGACACACACGGTTCGGGGGGAAAGTCGTCGGGGTGACGCAGTCGCGTAGCAAGGCAGCTCGGACGGCAGCATTTGCGATTCCAGTGCAGAACGGCACTCTCCGCCTGCGGGGAGATGAGTTCAGAGGGGTGGACGCCGGCCAGAGCGATTTGTTCGACGAGATGACGACCTTCCCCTTCTCCCCGCACGACGACCTCCTCGATGCGGCCTCAACCGGCTGCGAGCATCTGCTGGGTCGGCAGGACCCGCGAGTCTGGGTCTGAGGAATCAGGCGAAGAGTTCCGCGATCTTGCAGGCGAAGCCGGGGATCACGTCCTCCCCGGAGAGTTCCCCCGATTCCGTGAGCAAGTTCGCGGTGCCGTCGAGGCGGCGGACCAGAACGGTTCGTGCCCGCGGACTCACAACCCAGACCAGGGGAATCCCCGCCTCGCGGTAGTCGGTGAGTTTCTCCTCGATGTCCTCGTAGAGGTCGTTGGGGGAGATCACCTCGATCGCCAGGTCCGGCCGGATGGTGAAGTAGCCCTCGGGGGAGCGGCCGTCCGGGAGGCGATCGGTTCGCACGAAGGAAACATCGGGGAACCGGACGCTCCGGGGTTTCCCGGGGAAGCAGAGGTAGCCGGTCTCGGAGGTGTAAACCCGTCCCAGATTCCTGGGCCGGATATAGCCGAGGATCAGACTCAGAAGCACGCCGGCAATTTCGCTGGACTTCGCACCCATTCCGCGCTCCTTCGGGATGCCGTTGACCAGTTCGAAGCGTTCCCCGCCGGGCATCGTCAGGAGGTCCTCGGGGTCCATCAGGATGGTGGCTGGTTCGGTCACGGTTCGCCTCCGAGGTTCGCGTTTGCGTTGCAGTTTACCCGTTTTCCCCGCAGGAGGACACGCCGATGCTTGCTCCCATCACGATCCGCTACCCGTTTCGGCCGGCCCGGCGAAGCCTGGCGACGGGGCACGTCACCGACCTTTTCGGGCTCGCCGAGGAGGAACCCCCGCACACGGTTGTGGAGGGGTTGATGCTCGACGTTCGGCCGACGGATGTCGTCCTCTTCTCCGGGCCGTCGGGGAGTGGGAAGTCGTCGCTGATGCGGGAAGTCGGTCGGCAACTCGGGGCGGTCGACATTGCCGGTCTGGAACTTCCCGATCTTCCGCTGATCGATGCCCTGCCGGGAACGGTCGACGATCGGCTCGCGACCCTGGCGGCGTGTGGATTGTCCGAAGCTCGCTTGCTTCTTCGGACGCCTGCGGAACTTTCCGATGGGCAACGTTACCGCTTCCGCACCGCGTTGGCCCTGGGAACGGATTCGCGAACGTTGATGCTCGACGAGTTCGCGGCGATGCTCGATCGGACCCTGGCCCGGGTGCTCGCGTTCAACCTGCGGAAACTCGCCACCCGCACCGGGGTCGGGTTCCTGTGCGCGACCACGCACGACGACCTACTCGCCGACCTGCAACCCGACGTTCACGTCCGGTGCCTCGGCGAGGGGCAGGTGGCGGTGACGGTCGATCGCGAGGGGGCCGGAAAAAAAAAACGGGTCAGCTTCGCGAACGGTCTGTGGCTCTCGGACGGTTCCCGATCCGACTGGCCGTACTTCGCTCGGTGGCATTACCGCTCGCACCACCTCGCCTACACTCGCCGGGTGATCGTGTTGTGGCACGCCGCGGAACCCATCGGAATATGCATCTTCGGAACCCCGGCCGCGTCCCTTTCCCTGCGTTCGCGGTTCTTCGGGCTCGCCAATCCCCGGTCGCGGGTGGCTCTCGCCGGCCTCAACGAGCAACTCTGGCTGCTGCAACGCGTCGTGCTCCACCCGACCTACCGCGGTGCCGGGATCGCTGCTGACTTCGTCCGACGGGCGTGCGAGCTTTGCCCGGTCGACTGGATCGAGACGCTGTCGGCGATGGGTCAGGCGAATCCGTTCTTCGAGCGGGCCGGCTTCCAGCGGGTCGGGGTGATTGCGAAATCCCCGGGCTCGCGGAAGCATGGGGCATACGGCGGAAGAGCGAAGGTGTCGGCGGAAACACTGGCGAAGTCCCGGTACAGCGAGCCGGTCTACTACGTGCTCGACAATCGGGAGCGAGCCCGAGACGCGGCGGGGAAGTGAGTTTGGCACGCCGTTCGCAATTCCCCGGTCATCCGCCACACGGTCAAAGGCGGTACCCAAGCTGGAGCAAACTCATGCAACCTGTTGATATTTCCCTTGCCGAACGCGCCGGTCGAATCAGCTACGCCGCCATCGCCTGGATGCTGGGCCTGCCCCTGCCGGTGATTGCGATCGCCCTTCTCTGGGGTGGCTGCACAAAGTTCTGATGCGAACCGGCGATCCCCGATACATTGGGGAATCGCCGATTGTCACACCATGCCGCCCGGTCGGAGCCGCACTTGCGCCCGACCGGGTGGTTGCGTTTCCGGTGGAGATTGCGACGTGCAGAACTCACCAGGAAACGGTTTTCCCAATCGCTTTCGAGAGTCTCAATTCCCTGCCAACTTGGCGCGAATACCCCCGACCCGCATGGCCGCTTCCGGCTCGAGGGCGTCATCGTCGAGGCACTGCAAGAGTTCCGAGACGGCCTGAGACTGTTCCGAAAATTTGATCAGTTCGTCCGTCGCTCGCTGGCGCGTTGCGAAATCGTCGTCCGACAGTTTCGCCAGCAAGCGTGCCAGCTTCGTTGTCTCGTCTGCCGCCAGCGGTTTGCGGTTGCGAAGGGAGAAGCTCACTTTCCCTTTCTGTGTGTAGCTTTCCACGGCCACGCGGTTCCCCGCATGAAGCTGCCCACGAATGTCAAACTCGTCGGTCATTTCGAAGTCGAGGACGCGATTCTTCTCATCGACAGTGAGTTTCCCCGAAAGCTTGTGAGTCCAGGTCTCGATCCAGGAGTTGGGGCCCTGGCGTTCGGTGAAGGTTCCCTCATCCGTGGTCGTGATCCGGCAGTCGAATTTGATGATCTGATTGCCGTTAGCTTCCTGGGTCACCGTTGCGGGAACGCTGACGGATCGAGTCAGGAGTCGGGTGCGGACCGCGCCTCCGCCGCGCCAGGCTTCGTATTTGGCGTTTTCCCCGGATTTCCAGCGGACATCGTGGACCAGTGCCAGCAACGGGGACATCTTCGCCCCGAGAATGCGGAACCGGTTCCCGGCGAGTTTCTGCGGGATCAGGTGCTGGGCGAGATCGATTGCACCGGGAACCTCCGGCTTAGCGGACAGGGGGAAATCGAGTTTGCCCGCCCCCGCCTCCACCTGGAGGTCGCACTTCCCGGATGCTTGCAACAGCACCCCTTTCACCGGTGGAATCGACGGAGATGGAATCGGGGCACTCGGCGCGAGCAGCAGGGCGGCAAGCATCAGAGGCATGAGGGTCTCCTCGAATGGCGGATCGCGAGACCGTGTCAGTGTACCCGCCGGCCGCCCCCGACCGGAACTCCGGAAGTGGAAACTCGGAACTCGAAACTTCCCGCTGGCGATCTGCATCTCGGCTCGTAGGAATTCCTCGCACTCACCACCGGACGGAGCCCACCGATGCGGACGTTTCAGTTCAGCGACGCGAAGTCGCACAAGTTCTGGTCTATCGAGGTGACCGGCAACCAGTTCACCGTCACCTACGGGAAAGTCGGCACCGCCGGGCAGACTTCCACCAAGACGTTCCTCACCCCGGAAAAGGCCCAGGAAGAAGCCGCCAAACTCATCAAGGAAAAGACGGGAAAGGGGTACCAGGAAGTCACCCAGAAGTCGGCCGACTCCGATGCGGAGGCGATGGAACTGGCGGTGATCCGCAACCCCCACGACCGGGCCACCCGGGCCGCCTTCGCCGATTTCCTCACCGAGCGCGGCGATCCCCTCGGCGAATTCGTCCGCCTGCAACTCGCCCTCGAAGACGAGTCACTCCCCGCGGTGGAGCGGAAAAAACTCGCGAAAACGGAAAAAGAACTCATCCAGGCCCAGCGTCAGAAGCTCGGCGATTGGGCCAAGGTTCTGCCCGAGGTGCACCACCACGCCTGGGATCGGGCCGAGAACAACGACCCCACCGGCGGGCAGACACTCGTCTACGAAGGGGGGCTCCTCACCACGATCAACATCGGCAACCTGACGATGCCCCTCGCCCGGGCACTCCTCAAGGCCGGGCCCGACGTTCGATTCGTCTGCAACCTCTTCGTGGGTTCCCTTGCCTACGACGAGGATGAGGAGGAGGAAGAAACCGAGGAGGGCGACGCAGAACCGGACAACATCGAAATTCCGGAGAACGCGAATTCCCGCTCGCAGTACGTGCTCGTGCGGTGGCCGCAACTTCGCAACATCCGACGCTTCATCTGGGGCTGGCCCGCGGACCCGCACGAGGAACTGCCCAGCTGCCACATGGACGGCGACCTCGTCTACGACTTCGTCAAGCAGATGCCGGAAATCGAGGAGTTGCGGATCTCCGCCCACGTCCGGGATGCGAACAAACTGGTGGCGTTACCGATGCCGAACCTGCGGGTCTTCCAGCTCGACCACGGTTGGAGTTTCCCCCTCGACAAACTGGCGGCGAACAAAACGGTCGGGAACCTCGAAGAAATCTCCTGCCACCCCCACGGGCTCGAATACGGGGACAAACCCTACATCCAGATCAAGCAACTCAAGGCAATCTGTGCCGCCCCGCACCTGACGAAACTGCGCCTGCTTCGGCTCCGCAACGCCACCTTCGGCGACGACGGGGCGAAGGAACTCGTCGATTCCGGGAAGTTGAAGACGCTCAAGGTCCTCGATTTCCGCAACGGCTGCCTGTCCGACGCGGGGGCGAAACGGCTCGCCGAGTGCCCCGATTTCAAGAACCTGGAATTCTTCGAGGTCTCGAACAACGCCCTGACGCATATCGGAATCCAGGCCCTCGAATCGACCGGCGTGAAGATCCACGCCGAGGGGCAGCACACGCAGACGAAGTACGACGATGACGACGGCGAGAATCAGTTCCTGTGGGCCGGCGACGCCGAGTGAGCCAAACCACTCAGAGTCACCGAACCACCGCCAGCTCGGCGTTCCCGACGCCCGGGACCACCTCGGGCTCGGGCGTCGGCACCACTTCCGGGGGACGCCGACCCGCCCGGACCTGCCACAGCGCGTCGCCGATGAAGATCAGCACCGCCGCCCAGGTGCAACCCATCGCGATCCACCGATCGACGCCGAACTTCTCGCCGATCCACAAGACCGCAAGTCCGAACTGCACCGTCGGCGACAGAAACTGAATGAAGCTGTTGGCAAGCAACGGCAGCCGGCGGATCGACAGGGTGAAGGTCAACAACGGCACCACCGTCACCAGCCCGCTGAACATCAGCAACCCGTCGAGCTTCAGATCGCTTCCGAAATGGCCTCTTCCGTTGGCAGCCGCCCACGACAGGTACCCCACCGACGGCACGAGCATCAGGATCGCCTCGACGGTCAGCCCCGTCATGCCGTCGACCGGCACCTGCTTCCGGACGAGGGTGTAGATTCCAAACGTGACCGGCAGCGCAAATGCCAGCCAGGGGAAGGAACCGGCCCAGACCGCAGGCACGATGAACCCGACCGCGATCAACCCCAGTGCCGGGAAGTGGGCCGGCCGCAACTTCTCCCGCAAAACCGCCGTCGCCAAAAACGCGTTGACCAGCGGCAGCATGAAATACCCGAGACTCGCCTCCGCCACCTGCCCCGAAACCGAGGCGTAGATATACATCAGCCAGTTCCCCGCCAGCAGAACCGACGACAGAAGCAGCGTCAGCACGAGTCGCCGAGTCCGCAGAACGCGAAAGAGTTCCCCCCACCCGCCGACGATCGTCGTGAGGATGAGCAGCAACGGCAGAGACCAGGTAATCCGGTGGGCAAGAAGCTGATCGGCGGAGACGCTCCATTTCCCGACGGCGTTGAAGTAAAGTGGAACGAAGCCCCAACATGTGTACGCCACGATTCCGAACGCCAGCCCGGCACGGAATGGACCACCGGATGATTCGCCCACCTCGGAACTCCGAATCGAAAGGAAACGAACCCGACACCACGCTACGGACGGCATCCCACCTCGGGGGTTCGCGCCATAGAAGAGTTTACTCACGGATTCGGGACATGTTTACAATCTGGCAACCTCCGACACTCCAAACCGAGCGGCTGATCCTCCGGCCGATCGCCGTCGAGGATGCGGACGACGTCTTCGCCGCGTGTTCCAACCCGAACCTGACCCGGTTCACCCTCTTCGACACCCACCGAACCGTCGCGGATTCGCTGCATTTCGTGCGGGAATACGCCCTGGCGAATTACCTCGAAATGGTCCCTGACCCGTTCGCGATCACCTTGATGAACGACATCGAACCGCGCGTCGTCGGTTGCATCGGCTGCCACTGGGCGTCGAAACCGCACCGGACGCTTGAACTCGGGTACTGGCTGGCCGAACATTTGTGGGGGCGGGGAATCGTCGCGGAGGCCGCCCAGGAAGTGGTGCGATACTGCTTCACGAACTTCCCCGCAGAACGCATCCAGGCTCGCGTCATCGACGGGAACCTCGGAAGTGCCCGGGTTCTGCAGAAGACCGGATTCCGACACGAGGGGACGATGCGGAAGTGCCTGCATCGCCGGGGGGAACAGGAGGACGTGATGATGTTCGCGAAACTGCGGATCGAGTGGGAGATCTCCGAGAAATGACGATCCGTTTCCAGGTCACACATCGGGACTCGGCAGCCCGGGTGGGGGTGCTTTCCACGCCGCACGGTGACGCGGACACGCCCGCGTTCATGCCCGTCGGCACCGCCGCCACGGTCAAGGGTCTGACGCCGGACCAACTCACGGCGATCGGGGCACGGATCGTTCTCGGGAACACCTACCACCTCGCCCTCCGGCCCGGCGACGGACTCGTCGCGGAACTCGGCGGATTGCACCGCTTCATGGCCTGGAACGGGCCGATCCTCACGGATTCCGGCGGTTTCCAGGTCTTTTCCCTCGCCGAGAAGCGGGCCGTCACTGACCACGGGGTCAAGTTCAAGTCCCACATCGACGGGGCGATTCTCGAACTCACACCGGAACGCGCCGTCGAGATCCAGCAGAATCTCGGCTCGGACATCGCCATGGTCCTCGACGAGTGCCCGCCGGGGGACTCGACCGAGCCGGTGATGCGAGAGGCGATCCGCCGGACAATCCTGTGGGCGGAACGGTGCAAGACCCACCATTCCCGGCCGGATCAGGCCCAGTTCGCGATCGTGCAGGGGGGGACGAGCCTCGAACTCCGGGCGGAGTGTGCGAGGGAGCTCGTCGCGATGGACTTTCCGGGCTACGCCCTCGGCGGGTTCTCGGTCGGGGAATCGCCGGACGCGATGCATGCGGCGTTGCCGGGATGTGCGGCCCTGCTTCCGGAGGGGAAGCCGCGGTACCTCATGGGGGTCGGCCGACCGGAGGATCTGCTCGCCGGGGTGGCCGCCGGAATCGACATGTTCGACTGCGTCATGCCCACCCGGTCCGGCCGGAACGCCCTCGCCTTCACAGCCGCCGGCCCGGTCAAACTGCGAAATGCGAAACATCGGCGAGATCCCGCACCCGTCGAGTCCGGTTGCGGGTGCTACTGCTGCGCGAACTTTTCCCGGGCGTACCTCCACCACCTGTTCTCGGCGGAGGAGATGCTCGGGCCGACGTTGCTGAGCCTGCACAACCTGGCGTACTACCTCCGCCTGATGGCGGACGCTCGTCAGGCAATCCGGGAAGGACGGTTCGACGCGTTCCGGCAGGCTTGTCTTGCCCGCTGGAGGTCGGACTCCTAACATGGCGGTTCCGGATTGACCGATTTTACGGGCCGCGGGGAGGAGTCCCGCGGCTCGCTGCGATAGGAACCGACATGCTGACACTCCTGGCCCAGCAAGCCCAGCCAGCCGCCGGTGGCGAAGCACCTCCGTTCTTCGCCAATCCGCTCTTCCTCATGCTCCTCATGGGGTTGTTCTTCGTCGTCGTGCTCCTCCCGGCCCAGCGTCGGCAGGCCCGCGAACAGGCGGCGATGCTGGCCAACCTCAAAATCGGATCCAAGGTCGTCACCTCCGGCGGGCTCGTTGGCACCGTCGTCAAAATGAAAGAGGGCGAGGACGAAATCACGATCCGCTCCGAGGATACCAAGCTCCGCATCCTCCGCAGCACCGTGATCCGCGTCGCCGGCGAGGAAACGACCGAAGCAAAAACGTGAGATTCCACGCTTCCGGATTGGCAGCGTGTTCCTGGCGATTTCCCCATTTCCCCGGTCCGCTTCGGGGCGAACTGAACTATGAATCGCAAATTTCTGACCCGATTTCTGATCTGCCTCGTGCCGAACCTCCTGGCGGGGTACATCGTCGCGAACGCGTTCCAGAAGGAATCGCACGGCCAAACCGGGTTCCGCCGGGGGATCGACCTCGCCGGCGGGACGATCCTCGTCTACGAGGTCAACCTCGAAAAGACGCTCGCCCGCAAAAACCTCGGCGGAGCCACCGACCCCAACTCCGCCGGGGCCGGGCTCTCCTCCGACGACATCCGCAAACTCGCCGAGAACTTGAAGCGGCGGATCGACCCGAACGACCTCAAAAACGTGATCGTCCGCCCCGTCGGCACGACCCGGGTCGAGATCATTCTTCCGTTCTCCGGCTCGACCGGGGGTGGGAAGGAAGCCGCCACCGAGGATTTCGTCCAGGAAGTGAAAGCCCTCGTCCGGCAGGTCGGGGTGCTCGAATTCCGCATCCTGGCGAACCCGGTCGACGACGGACCCGGCATCGCGGCAGCCAAGGCCGCCATCGACTCCGCCGACCCGAAAGAGATGGAACGCCGGGCTAAACAGGGCCTTCCCCCCCGCGGCCCGACCGAAACCTTCACCGTCACCGTCAACAAGGACGAGCAGGACGGCGTCACCTACGAGTGGGTCGAACTGGGCAAGGAAGAGCGGGAATCCCTGGGGCTTAGCAACGCCTACGAGAAAGAGCGGCCCAAGACAAAGGACGGCAAGGAAGGGATGTGGCTCTACCCTGTGCTCCAAAGCCAGCGCGGCAAGGCGGTCGACGTCTCCGGGATGGTCCTCTATTCCCGCGACTTCGTGAAGTCCGTCCCGAGCTCGGACGAGAAATCCAAGAAAGTCGAGTACTTCGTCCTGAGCCGGGTCTCCCCGACTGACGTGCTCAAGGTCGACCGGGAAGTCGGCCTGCAGGCCCGCGCTTCCACGGATCAGCAGAAACTCGAGCCGATCGTGCTCTTCTCCTTCAACGCGGAGGGGGCCCGCCGACTCGGGAAACTCACCGAGCGGAACCGCCCCGGCGACCAGATCAAGCGGCAGATGGCGATCCTCATGGACGAGAAGGTCGTCTCCGCCCCGAACCTGTTGGCCATTCTGCGGGACGGCGGGCAGATCAGTGGCAACTTCCGGATGGAAGACTGCGTCCGCCTCGCGAACATCCTCACCTCCGGGGCCCTCAACGCGGAATTGAAGCCGGAACCGGTGAGCGAAAACACCGTCGGCCCGACCCTCGGCCAGGACACGATTCAACGCGGCCTCAATGCCGTTGGCCTCGCCTTCGGGGCCGTGATGCTGTTCATGGTCCTGTACTACCGCTTCTCCGGTGTCGTCGCCTGCGTCGCCCTGCTCTCAAACTTGCTGCTCACGGTCGGGTTCATGGTGGCCGTCCAGGCCGCCTTCACCCTCCCCGGACTCGCTGGAATCGTCCTGATGCTCGGGATGGCGGTCGACGCGAACGTCCTGATCTACGAGCGGATCCGCGAAGAAAGAGCCAAGGGGGCGAGCCTCGCCAACGCGATCCGCCTCGGCTACGACCGGGCCTTTGCGACGATCATCGACACCCACTTGACCAGTATCTTCACCGCTCTCGTGCTCTACACCTTCGGGAACGACAACCTCAAGGGGTTCGCCGTCTCCCTCACCGTGGGCCTCGTCATCAGCCTCTTTACCGCCCTGTACATGACCCGGCTGATGTTCGATTACGCCCTGGATAAGCGGTTCATCACGGAACTGCGGATGCACCAGCTTTTCCCCCGGCCGAACTTCAACTTCATGTCGATCCGCTACCAGATGCTCGCCCTCACCGGCCTGTTCACGGTTGTTGGGCTCGGTGTCTTCCTCGGTCGCGGCGAAGCGGCCCTCAACGTCGACTTCACCAAGGGTACCGCCTACGGCGGACGATTCCGACCCGGGGAAGAACGCGCCCTCCGCACCGTCGGCGACAAGCTCGGCCTTCTCGACCTTCTCGACGAATCCCGGCAGAAGGAACGCCTCAAGATCAAGGAAGGACCTGACGGGGTCGTCTGGCTGACCAAGCCAGAAGCTTCCACTGACCCGGACCAGATCAACAACGCGAAACCCGCCGAGTACGTCTACAAAATCGTCTACGACGACAAGGACAACTCCGTCGCCACCGTGACCTTCGCCAACCCGCCCGACGGCACCACCGACGAGGCTCGCCTCGCCAACGTCCGCGAACGGGCCTCCTCACTCCCGGATTACTCCGTCGAGCAGGTCTTCCTCACGGGCCAAAACTTCCCGGACGGGAAATCCCAACTCTTTACGATCCGCACCACGGAAAAGGAACCGGACCTCGTGCAGGTCATCCTCGACCGGCTGCTCCGCGACGAGAAGACCGGGGCCCCGCTGCTCGACACCACGAAGGCGACCAACATCACCTTCGACGGACCGTATGCGATCGTGACCTTCGACAAGCCGACGAGCCCACGTTACCTCAAGGAATTCGTGACGCGGGAACTGATGCTCGCCAACCGTGTCCCCGCCCAGGGGAGCGCTCCGCCCGTCGAGGTGACCCCGGTCGAAACCGGGGATGCCGCGACGATCGAAGAGGAAGGAACCAAGGGGAAATACCGCACGGTTCGGATCAGCGTCCTCAACAACCCGGAATTCCGACCTCTTCGCGACGCCGAGGAAAAGGCCCGTGCCGAGGCGGAGAAGGCGAAGGCAGCCAAGGAAAAGGGTGGCTTGCTCGGTGCCATCGCTGGTGCGATCGCACAGGCTGCCCCGGCACCCGCCGCCGCACCCGCCGACCCGCGTGCCGTCGAAGATGCTCGGGTTTTCAAGACGATCGTCGAGAAAGCCGTCTCGGACTTCTCCGCCCGCCCGCTTCCGGATCGGCTCGAAACCTTCGACCCCGCCCTCGCCGCCGACACCCGAACCCGGGCGTTCTTCGTGATCATGGCCAGCTGGCTCGCGATCCTCGGCTACCTCTGGTTCCGGTTCGGAAGCTGGACCTTCGGCGTCGCCGCGGTCCTCTGCCTGATCCACGACCTGTGCTTCACGCTGGGGGCAATCGCGTTCTGCCACTACCTCCACGACACGATGTTCGGTTCGTTCCTGAGGTTGTCGGACTTCAAGATCGACCTCGCCGCCGTGGCGGCCCTCTTGACACTGGTCGGATACTCGGTCAACGATACCATCGTCGTCTTCGACCGGATCCGCGAGGTGCGAGGGAAGAACCCGTTGCTGACGCCGCAGATGATCAACGACAGCGTCAACCAGACGCTGAGCCGGACGGTGCTCGCGAGCTTGACCGTCTTCCTGGTGGTCGGGGTGCTGTACTTCTTCGGCGGCGAGGGGGTGCACCTCTTCTCGTTCGTGATGGTGATTGGGGTGATCGTTGGAACGTACTCCTCGATCTACATCGCGAGCCCGTTGCTGCTGATTTTCGGGGAAGGGCACGTCGCCCCGAACGAGAGGAGACCAACGGCTCCGGAACCGGTGGCGACCATCGGTTGAGATCGGAAGTTTGAGGAAATGCAGAAAAGGGGGCACGGATGTGTCCCCTTTTCGCGTTGTTGGTGCCGCTTCGTGAGCTGGGAAGATCTCGAAAAAACTCATCAGATCTTCGTTTTCGGGCGGAAATCGGGAACTCCCGAACCTGGTGTGCGTCGAAAAGGGTGAGTCGAGGTCCGTAACCAGCCGAGAGGGGTTAGATTCTGAAGCTGACGCTCTTTCGGCGTTGACGGAAGTTCTTCCTCGACCTGAACTTGGTGCGAATTCTGAAACTGTGCCGAGTTCGGGCAGTCTGCCATCGGGATAAAGTCAACCGCTGGTGAGTGAATTTTCTCGGCGCCGCCCAGGGTTGTGACTTAGAATCAAAGTCACCGTCAATCACGCCAGGAATTTGGGGTCTGTTCGCGAACCTATTCTCCCGCCGGGCCGTGGCGGGTTTCCCATTCCAGGGTTCTCTCCGCAGGGGGGTGTTGAATGAAGCGCCTGACCGCCGGTCTCTTCGCCGCCGGGGCTATTCTCGTATCTGCTTCGGCAGTGCGGGCCGCTGATGGACCGGTTCTGCCCCCGGCAACCATCGCCATCAACCAGCAAATCGCCAAGGGCTGGTCCGATCTGGGGATCAAAACCCCGGCCAAGAAAGCCACCGACGACGAGTTCATTCGTCGTGTCTTCATCGACCTCATCGGTCGGATCGCCACCCCGGACGAAGTCCGTGACTTCGAAGCGGACCGCGGTGCAGACAAGCGAGTTCGCCTTGTCCGCCGACTGCTGAACGAGAAGAAATACCTTCCGAAAAACGCCAAGAAAGGCACCGAACCGATCAACTACTCCGACGAGTTCGCCCAACACTGGGCCAACATCTGGACGGTCTGGTTGATGACCCGCTCCGCCCACCCGCTGTACCGGGAGCAAATCAACTACTGGCTGTGGAAGCAGTTCAACGAGAACGTTTCCCACAAGGATATGGTGGTCAAGCTGATCACCGCGACCGGGAAATCCGACGAGAACCAGGCCGTCAACTTCGTGATCCACCACCTGGGTGAAGCGATCGCCGAAAGCAAACGGTCGGACCTCGGTACCCACGATGCGGTTCCGATCACCTCCCGCGTTACCCGGCTGTTCCTCGGTCTGCAAACGCAGTGCACCCAGTGCCACAACCACCCCTTCAACAAGGAATGGAAGCAAGAAGACTTCTGGGGCGTGAACGCGTTCTTCCGCCAAACCACCCGCGACCGGAACCCGACCCCCGGGACGGCAGGCAACAACCGGATGATGAACGTGCCGGTCCAGGTGGAACTCCGCGACGACACGAACCTCAACTCTTCGGGCCGAATCTTCTACGAACCCCGCGATGGTCGGCTCCAGGCTGCCCGCCCGACCGCTCTGAAGGATGTGGCCCAGGCCGAAGCCGGCGATGACTCGGACAAGGTCATCAAATCCTCCGACAAGACCCGCCGGCAGGTTCTCGCCGAGTACATCGTCACCCACGACAACTTCGAGAAGGCGTTTGTTAACCGGGTGTGGGGCCACCTGTTCGGCCGCGGGCTCAACAAGGAACCCACGATCGACGACTTCGGCAGCCTCAACGAAGTGCTCCACCCGGAAATGATGAAGGTGCTCGCCGAGGAGTTCAAGAAGTACAACTACGACGTGAAGCAACTCCTGGAATGGATCTGCCTCAGCGATCCGTATAACCTCAGCCACGAGGCGAACCCCGCCTACGTCGATTCGAAGTACGATGGTTACTTCGCCCGGATGCCGCTGAAGGCCATGTCGCCGGAAGTGCTCTTCGAGTGCCTGATGACGGCCACCAAGGCGGAAACCTCCCCGGGTGCCGAGGAACGCAAGCAACTCCGCGAAGGCTGGCTCGGAAAGCTCGTCCGCAACTTCGGTGACGACGAGGGGAACGAACTCAGCTTCAACGGCACGATCATCCAGGCCCTTTTGATGCTCAACGGTAAGGAAATCAACGGCGAAATTCTCCGGAAGGGGAACAACGCCGTCGCCGATGTGGTGGCTCGCAACACCACCCGTGGGGTTCCGAAGCCATCTGCCATCATCGACGAACTCTTCCTCATGACCCTGAACCGCCACCCGTCGACCAAGGAAATGTCCGCACTGCTGGCGTTCCAGTCGCGTGGTCGGGTCGTGGAAAACGAAGACGCCGCCAAACCTGCCGAGACCCCGAAGAACCCCAAGAATCCGCGAGGGAAGAAGCCCCCGGTTCGCCCGGCACCTTCGACCTCTAACCAACCGAAGTTCGTCGGCATCCCGCCGTCGGACCCCAAAGATGTGACCTTCTACCAGGACGTGTTCTGGGCGTTGCTCAACACCAACGAGTTCATGCTGAACCACTGATCCGGTTCCGCGAACCGTGAAGTTACCGCGAGCCACCCGAAGACCGGGTGGCTCGCTTCGTTTCTCTTGGACCACATTTCCGGGATCAGACCGTCGATTGGACCATCTTCGCGAGCAGCGTTGCGAGTCGGCCGATCGCGGTGCGGGCGGTCTCCTCGACCTCGGCGTGGCTGAGCGTGCCGTCGGAGAGCCCGGCGGCCCGGTTGGTGATGCACGAGATCGCAGCCACTTCGAGCCCCAATCGGAGGGCGGCCTCGGCTTCGATTGCGGTCGACATCCCGGCCGCGTCCGCTCCGATCGCTTGCAGGAACCGCGTCTCGGCCGGCGTCTCGTAGGTTGGCCCGGTGACGGCGGAATAGACGCCGACGACCAATTCCCGGTCGTTCGCGGACTCGTGGGTCTGCATCACTTCGAGGAGCCGGAGAGAGTAGGGGCCAGAGACGACGCCCCGGCCGGTCTCGTCCTGGGCGATGTCGATCCACGCGTTCGAGCCGACGATTTTGATGTGCCCACGGATCGCCATGAGGGTGCCCGGTTCGAGCTTGGGGTGGATTCCCCCGGCGGCGTTGGTGAGGATGCAGGTTCGCACCCCGAGTTCTGCGGCAAGTGAGATGAGCCGGGTCACGCGGTCGAGTGGGTGTCCCTCGTAGAGATGGACCCGCCCGAAGCAGACGATCGCGGGGACGCCCGCCCAGTGCCCGACGGCAACCTGGCCGCGATGTCCGGCAACCGTTGCCGCCGAAAGTCCTGGAATTTCCGCGAATCCGACAGTTTCGACGGGCGTGAACGCATCGGCGACGGCCCCCAACCCGGAGCCAAGGACCACGACGACGCGGGGGGAAACCCGGCTCGCGGCCGACCGGAACTCGTCGAACGTCGCGGTCATGCCGGCTCGTCCGAGAGGGAATCGCTTGAAGTTTCGACTTCCTGCACCATCTGCTTGCAGCGGATCGCCTGGGCAATGAGCTCGGCGCACCCCTCGATTCCGAGCCGAGTCGAGTTGAGGATCATGTCGTATCCGACGGGGTCGGACGCGTCTCGGCCCACCAGAACGGCCAGCATCTCCGCCCGACGACGGTCGGTGGCTCGCACTTCGAGCTCCGCTTCCTCGGCAGTGAGGCGGAGGCGATCGCCGACAAGGGAAACCCGGCGGTCGAGGGGTGCGACGATCCGGACATGGACCGTCGATTCCGGGGGAAGCAGGAATCCGACGGCGGTTCCGACCAGGACCGCTTCCCCCCGGGCGGCGAGGGTGAGCGCGAACCGGGCGAGCTCGGCGTGGTCGGAGTTCGGGTCGAGGCCGCGGTCGGCGACGAGCTTGGAGAGCCGGGCGTTGGCCCAGTCCCGGGCCGAGGGTGCCATGTCCGCGACGAGTTCCGTGAAGGCGGTGTCATCCTGGGAGAGGAAATCGAGGACATCCTGATCGAGGGCCTGCCAGCCGAGTAGGCGGGCGACGGCCTGTGCGATCGGCCAGCCGTTGGATCCCGCTTCCCGGCTGATCGCCACGGTCAGGCCGCGGGGGCGGTGGAAAACTTCCACGTTGGTGGGGCCGCGGTACCCATGCAGGGGGGGATCGACAGGGTTGGGCATGCTACACCTCGTCCTGCGGTTCTTGACGGGAAAAGAGGGCCATCCCGAGGAGCGTAAGCCCGACCGTCGCGAGGAGCAACACGACCCACGCTGACGTGGGATCCGTCGGGGCGTAGACTTCGAGTTGTTCCGGGACCGCCGACGCGACCGCCGACTTCGCCTCATTATACAGAAGGGATTTCACATAAAAGTTCAGCGATAACTGCTTCAAACTTCCTGGCAGATTCGCGACCAGGGTTTCGAAAAAGAAAATGTAGACGAGCCCGACGACGGCGGGTCGGCGGAAGACGGAGCCGATCAGGTGGAAGAGTGCGGAGAAACTCAGGGTTCCGGCGAGAACGGCGGGCCAGTAGGTGGCGGCGGCGCGCTGACCGAGATCCCCACCGGCGAGGCAGAGGACCGCGAACCCGCCGGCGGAGGCGACAAAGCACCAAGGCAGCACGCCCAGAAATTTCGCGAGGTACACCGCCCATCGCGGCAGGGGCCGGGATACCAGCCAGATCAGCGTCCGCCCTTCCCGCTCCGCCCCGATCGCCGCTGACGCGTATGCCAGGGTAAACAACGGGAGCAGAAACGTCAGGTACATCGCAAAGACGACCCACCGGGAAAAGTTGAGGAAGGCGTAATCGCGGAGGAATTTCTCGTCCGCGAGAACCGCGCGGACGGGGGCGTACACCGCCATCTGGATCGCGATCGCTTCCGGCGGCATCGGAGTGAGTTGCTGGAGATCCAGCTGGACGGGGTAATCGCGGAACCGCATCTTGAAGCGGGGCGAGTAGCGATCCCCCAGCCCCCAGCGGATGGTTCCGTGGGTCATGACTCCGACAATGGTCGTGAGAATGGCGAGGAGGCCGATCGCCACCCATCCCATCTGGCGGACTCGCCAGAGTCGGAAGAACGAGAACCCCGCCAGCGCGAGGAAGGCCCGCATTGCCGAGGGTGTGGGAGGTTTTTCGAGCGTCTCGGTCGTCATCACGATTCCGGGGCGGGGACTGTCGAGACATGATACGAAGCGAACCTGGCGAAACCGGTGCTGTCCTTCTGCAGGTACAGGGAATGTCGACGGTTTGCGGTCTGGCGTGGCCGTAAAGTCGTGAAAATTTCCTGTTTGATAGCTTCCGGGTCGGCGAGCGTCTATACTCGGGCAGTGTTGAGGCTTCCGCGTCTCCGCCCTCACTCCCGGCGCAAGCCCGCACCGTCGCGTCGTTTACCCAGGCGTCAGACCCAGGCTTCGAGACCGCCGTCGATGACCCAGCCGATCGGCCAGGTGAAGGTGACGGGATGAGCGAACGGCATTCTGCCGGGTCGGCAACCCACCCGCCGCGCCCGACTTTTTCTCCCCCTCGACCACCGATCGCGGCTCCGCTGTCGTGGGATCACGTGTTTCCGTCGCTGACGCCTGACTGCCAGGCCAGTATTCTTCGAACCGCGGCGACTCACGGCTCGGTTCCGACGCGGTTGATTCCCCCACTTCCCGCGAATGCGGACCTGCAAAATCGAGCGGAGCGGTTTCTCGCCCGAGTCTTCTCCGGCACTTCCCTCCCCCCCTTCGAGCCGGCCCCGCTCTCGAATCCGGACCGCCCGCCGTCGGAATTCCACGCGATTTCCGCAGCCCTCGCCTGCCCGGACCTGTTCCTGATCGAGTCGCCGACCGGATCCCACCGGGTCAACTTGGTCGCCGATCTCGCGGTGGAACTGGCTCGATCCGGGGAACGGGTGCTGGTTCTGACGGCCACGGCGGGGATGTCCGACGCGATTCTGGCCCGGCTCGCGGAACATCACCCGACCGATCCCTGCGTCATCGCAGGTCGTGCGGTCGCGCCGGCAGAAAGTGCGGCCCACCTTCCCCCTGTGTCCGCGGCTCGAACCGCCCGAGCTCACGGCGAGGGGATTGTGCAAGCGGCCCGACGTCGCGCGGAAGCCGACGCCGCCCAGGCTGACGAGGAGACTGCCCGGCTCGAGAAACTCCCCGCTTCCCTGGAGGCGATCGGAGAATCGCTCGCCGAACTCGACCGGCTCGCAGCCACCGAGTCAACTCTCGCTACCCCACCGGAACTGCCAGCCGATTTCGAGCCGCTCCGGGTTGCGCGGGACAACCACACCCGGGAACTCGCTGGCTTCGACGAGTCCGCCCGGAAACTCGCCGCCGAGCGGGACGCGAAGGACGCAGAACTGACGCAACTCCGCGAGGAAATTGCACGCCTGGCCGACTCGAAGAAGGGGTCCGGGGTGGTGGGAATCTTGAAGGGATGGTTCGCCAAGGACGAGACACCCGCCCGCCTGGCGGAACTTCAGCAGGCGATGGACTCGGTCGAGGCGGCCATACGCGACGCGGACACCGCAACCGAGAAACTCGCCACAGCCCGGAAAGAGGCGGAATCGCGACATCTGGCCGAGCTCGACACGCTGACCCGCGAAGAGTTGGCCCGACTCGACACGGTCCGATCCGCACGTCTGTCCGAGGTCGCGACGCAGCGGGCGAAGGTGGAAGAGTCGCTTTCCGCGCACCACGGGAAGCTCGCCACGGCCGGGTTCCCGGTCGCGAACCACCCGACCCCGGATGACCTCGAAACACTTCGCACCCGGATCGGCGAGGCCCGGAAGCGAGCCGCAACGTCGGCCGATCTGGCCCGGGGGTGGGCACAGGAGCTGGCTGGGAACCCGGGGGATTTCGCAGCCCGGTTCCTCGCGCAGGTTCGCGTCGTGGTCGGGCCCGCACCGTCGGCGGGGGTCGACCCGCTGATCCTGACTTCCCATCGCGAATCCGAGCCTGGCTTCGATCGGCTCCTCCTCGCGGAAGCGGACCATCTCGGCGAGCCGGAGTTCCACACCGCGGCTCGACTGGCGCTTCGGTGGGTGCTGGTCGGGGATGTTGCGAGTGCCCAGCACTCGCGCCCCGGTGCGTCGCGGAATGGCCGCAACCCGCCGGCTCCTCCGCGTCCGGGGCTCTTTGCGAAGCTCTGGCAGACGCTGCATCGGCGGACGTGGTTTGCGGAGGATTCCTCGGTGGTCGCCCGGTTCCACGATGTGCCCCGTTCCGCGTTGCGTTGTGAGCCGCTCGCCGATCGGCCGGACATTGAGCTTCGCTTCGCGGAACTTTCAACCGGTGAGGAAGTCCTGGCGGAGGTCCGGTTCCCGCCGGATCTGGGGACGGCGGACGCGAAATCGTTCCTGGCCAGCGAACTGACGGAAGTTCGGCTCGCACCGTGCGGTCCGGTCCGCTGGCACGAGGATCCGGACCGGGTGACGGCGTGCTGGCCGGCCGCGGAGGCAGCGGCACGCTCCCCGATCTGGGTCGACCTGCAGGCCGGCGTCCGAGAGAAAGTCGTCGGCCTCGGACCAGACGCCCTCACCGCCGCCGTGATTTTCGACAAATCCGCAGGTTGGTCGCGCGATTCCGCGACAGATTGGGTAACCCGCCATGCCGCGGGCGTCCTCGGGTCGCGGACGGCGGTGTGTCGGCCGGCCGCTCCTGATGCGATCGCCATACGGGCCACCGCCGGGGTTGCCGGGTGACCCACGCCTCGACTCCTCCTTTTCCCGGCACCAAGATCCTCGCCGGCTGGTGGTCCCGCTTCGCCCCAGACGCGACCGCCCTCCTTGCCGGCACCTTCCCCGTCACCCGCGTCGAGATCGCCTTCCGCGACCGGGAACTGGCACCTCCCGATCCCCTCCTCGCTGCCGTCCTCCGGGTGCTGCACACCCTCGGAAATGCGTCGGCCGTCGAACTCGATCGGATTTTGCATCTCGGCGAGGCACGGGTCGAGGCGTCTCTGCGTGACGCGGTCGAGCTCCAGCTTCTGGAGCCGCCCGTGCGGAGCGTCTACGCCGCCCGTCTGGGACCCGCCCCGAGCCCCCCCGCGTTCCGGACCGTGGTGCTTCGGCGGATGCTCTGTTTCCGTGACGGGAACTACCTCCCGCTTCCCCCGGGTCCGCTGGGATCGGACGGAGAAGGTGCGGGCTTGCCGGTGGGCAGGTGGGTCCGGGAGGCGGTGAGCCGATCCGAGGAGTGGAAGCGGGCGGCGCAGTTCCCGCTCGACCTGCGTGGGGAGCACCTCGCCGAGGTGGAATCGGACGGTTGGCGGGCGATTCCGCTCGTCGCCGGGGAATGCGTGACGGGGGTCGTGGTGCGGTCGAAACTCGATGCCGTCGCCCTCTTCCCGGCGTCGGGCACGGAGTGGATTCTGCCCGCGGAACCGACGTTCGCGATCGCTTGCCAGGATGCGTTTCCGGAATTGTTCCAGTCACCACCAGAGTCGGAGCTTCGAGCGGCCTGGCAGGGGTGGGCGCGGAGCCGGAGCGTGCCCACGGAGCAGCTTACCGAGTGCGGGCTGGAACTGGACGGTGCGAAGTTGCGAGTGCGGGTCCCGGCGAATCTGGAGGGGTGGCTGCGGTCGAACCGAGGCGACATCTTCCGCGGGGAAACCTGGGTGTGGGTCGGCAGCGGGTCGCTTCGCCGGGCGGCAGTGCTCGAGGTGACGGGGTAGCGTTCGAGCGAACTTCTCGTGTTTTCTGGAGTCTCTGGAGCACGACTGCAACGCAGCGGCCTGGGAAGAATCGCAGTGTTTCCAGCCAGGAAACTCGTCTTCCAGAAGTCCCTTTCCCCAGGCAGCGGCCGCTCCTTTGCAGTCGCGGCTCTCGTGGAAAAAGTGGCTCTCGTCGAAAATCGCGAACCTTACCTTGACGGGTGCTCGAAACGGCCGGAGCCGCCGAGTGTTTCCACCCGGCGGCTCCGGCATTTCTCACGGTTTCCGAGCGGTTACTTGCAGGGATTCGCACACGGGTCGCAGGCGACCGGGGCGCACGGATCGCAAGCCATCCGGCTCTTGAAGAGCTTCGAGAAGAAGTCGCGGATCGGCGTCGGCTTGCACGCGTCGCCGCAGGGGTTGCAGACATCGGCGAGACCGCAAGCCGCCGGCTTCCCGCAGCAAGGGTCACAGGGCTTGGCGCACGGCGGGCAGCAGGTCGGGCCGCAGGCCGGGGCACAGGGCACGTAGCGGGGTTTCTTCACCACCACCGTGCACGGGACCTGGACCGGGACCTTCTTGCAAACCTGGACCGGGCAGTTTTCCGTCACGCAGTACGGAACCTTGACGCAGGTCGTGACGGGCACTTGCTTCGCCACGCAGCACGGGACCATCTTGGTCACGGTGCACGGCTTCATGACGCAGACCTTCTCGCACACCTTCTTCGTCACCTGGCAGGGGACCATCTTGGTCACCTTGCACGGGACCATCTTGGTCACCTGGCAGGGGACCATCTTGCAGACGGTCACGGGCACCTTCTTGCAGACGACTTCCTGGACGTTGCGGACGACCGTGTAGGGGACGGACCGCATCTGGGTTTCCTGGACGTTTCGGACGGTGGTGTAGGTCTCGTTGCGGCGGACGGAGAGACCTTCCACGAAGACACGGCCAGGGCCGCCGGTGTCGTAGGTGGGGAGGTCAGCGGGGAGGCCGCTGCAGGCGTTGGCGCCGAGCAGTTGGCCGCCGCAGTTGTTGCCGGCGTTGCCGAGGGCGGAGGCGTCCGTCCAGGCACCGCGGGCAGACCGGCGGATCGTGTGGGCCGTCCGACGCATTTCCGTCACCGGCACGGTTTTCTCAACCTTGACCGGAACCTTCTCGATGATCGTCACGGGAACCGACTTCTTCACCGTCACCGGGACGGTTTCGACGACGTTCTCGTAGATCTTCTTTTTGACGGTGACCGGGACGTACTCGGTGATGGTCTTGTTGACGTAGGTGGTCACGGGCACTTGCTCGGTGACGGTCTGGTATCGGGTTCCGCCGAGGCTGGTCATTCCGCCGAATCCGGAGGATCGGCCGGCGAAGAGGCCGCCATTGAAGAGGCTTCCACCGCCGAGGCCGCCGCCGAACAGCTTGGATCGGCCGGTGGCACAGGGGTCAGCACACGGGTCGGCGCACGGATCGCAGACCGGTTTGCACGGGTCACAAGCGGGTTTGCAGGGGTCGCAAGCCGGCTTGCAGGGGTCGCAGGGGCCGCACTTCGCCGGCGGGCAGGCCGGAGCACAATCCACGACCGGAATCTTCTTGCAGACGGTCTTGTACGTCGTGCACGGCTCGCAGATGGTCTTGCAGACGGCCTTCTTTTCCGTCACGCAGACTTCCTTGCAGACCTTCCGGCAGACTTGCTTGTTCACCGTCTCGCAGACTTCCTTGCAGATCGTCTTCGGGCACTCCTTGTAGTGCGTTTCGCAGACCTTCACGCACTTCGTGATCGGCGATTCGCAGATCCGCGTTTCGCACACCGGGTTGCAGACCATGTAGCAGACCGGCTTGCAGTGGGTTTCGCAAACCTTCTTGCACACCGTCACCGGGCACTGCTTGAAGTGCGTTTCGCACACCTTTTTGCAGACGGTGAAGCTGCAATCTTTCATCACGGTTTCGCAGACCTTCTTGCAGACCGTCTCGGTGACGGGCTTGCAGATGGTCTCGGTGACAGGGGTGTAGACGGTCGTGGTCACGTCGCGGACGACCGTTTCGGTGACGGGGCGGTTGATGGTTTCCTGCACGGGCCGCATCACGGTCTCGTTGACGGTGCGGTATTCCGTGCGTTGCTCGTTGCGGTAGAGCGTGCGAGTGACGGGTCGGTTGACCGTCTCGGTGACGGTCTGGTACTGCGTGGTGTAGCGTGTTTCGGTGACGTCGTCGTAGACGACGCGGTAGCCGGGGGCCGGGGCCGCGAGGGCGGTTTGGGCTTGAAGGGCCGGGGTGCCCCAGGCGGCGACAGTGAGGATCGCCGCGGTCAGGGACACGCCCCAACGATTCGTCATGATTCGCCTCCTCATCGAACGGAGGGGCGCACCGGCGGATTCCCCGCCAGCGGAGCCGACCCGAGATTGCCCTCGGTCGGAGCCCGGACCGTCCTGTGCTTGGTGTTCGCTCACGGCGAGACGCCGCGAAGGCAGGTCATGATCCTGAGTGCGACCGGAGATCGCGTTCTGGTGACCTGTCAGACTCCTCTATCGGGAACGCACTTCCCGCCGAACCAGATCGCTCGCCACAGGTCGGCGGAATCCTGACCTCCGGAAGACGGTCGGCGCCGGGCGTAGCGGGGGTGGGGGAAGGACCGGTTGTAACGGAGTGTGATGCGAGACATGACTGAGGAAAAAGACACGGCCGGTGTTTGCACACCGGCCGGCGGGACGAGTTGGGGGACGAGCCTGGCTGGCGAGCAGTACGGTGGGCGAACCGAACTTCGGGGGAATAGCTGGGGGAATCGCCCGGAATGCGGGAAACGCAATCGAATCAGCCGCGTTACGGGGATATCCTTCTCGACAAGCAGCCGCCGTGCCGGGAGTTGTGAGAAACTCGGAATCCCGAATTTTCAAGCCCATTTTCCCGGCCGAGATTCGCCCGACCCAGCCGGTGCACGCAAAATGCGCACATCATGGATCAGTTGTGCGAGAAGGACTTCCCTATTTTCGGTGGAGACGTCGCGATTTTGCTCGACAATCCCCTGCGACGGGGAAACGCACCTCCGCGGTGCGAGAGATCTGCCTGCCACCAGGCGGTCGGCCCGCCACGAAGCCGTCAGGACTTGGAGAATTCGGGAACTAGAATAGTTCCAACTTTCACCCACCACGGACACCCCATGCCGACCGGACCGGAAATTATCCTCACCCTCAAAGTCCTCGTGTCTGCGGTCACGATTCTTTTGTCGGCTGCGATCGTCGCAGTTGCGACGGGTCGGAAGAAACTCCATGGCCGACTCAACACGCTCTTTTTTGTCCTGACCATGACCACCGTCATCGGGTTCGAGCTTCTCCTCCGCCTCGGGACGGACGTCACCAGCACGTTTTCCCCGGAAGCCCGGCAGGCATTGCGGATCCACCTCTGCTTCGCGATCCCGTCTGCCACGCTGCTTCCGGTGATGATGTGGTCTGGCGCGACGGGCCGGCGCCGACTTCACCTCCCCCTCGCAGCGGTCTTCCTGGTGCTGTGGGGCGGCACGTTTGTGACGGGTGTTTTCTTTCTCCCGCACGAGGGGTAAGAGACGTGGAGGGGGAACCGCGGCCGACGACGGGGGTGGTTCGGGTTCTGTTTGTCGTCGCGGGACTGATCTGCGTCGGACTGGCGTATCTCGGAGCGATTCTGCCCGGGCTGCCGACAACGCCGTGGGTTCTGCTCGCGAGTTACTGCTTTTCGCGGTCCTCGCCCCGGCTTCGCGCCTGGCTTTTGCGATCGCCGATCTTCGGGAAACTGCTTCGCGACTGGCACGAACATCGGGGGATGCGGCGGTCGGCCAAGGTCGTGGCCGTGACGATGGTGATCGCCGCCTGCACCTTCAGCGTCGGATTCACACCCATTCCCGATTCCCTGCGAATCGCCATCGGGATCTGCGGGTTCATCGGGCTGTGCGTGATCCTGTTCGTGGTGCCAACCATCCGGGTGCCGGCTGGTTCCGGGAAACTTCCACCAGGTTGAGTCAAGGTCAGGCCGGTGTCACTTCTCCGAACCGGCGGCGGCGCGGAAGGCTTTCTCGAAGGCGTCGGCGTCGTAGGCGGCGAAGCGGCGGAGGCGGGCGCCGAGGTAGGCGGCGACCGGTTTCGGTTTCTTCTCCGCGTCCGAGTAGTCCTCAGGGAGACGCACCCGGGTTGCGAGGACCTTTTCCAGTTCCGTGAGTTTTTCCGGGGAAACCGGCTTGTTGAGGTCGCCGCGGAGGGTGAGGTATGCCCACGTCAGTTGGATCGCCGCTTCCGGCTCGGCAGCGAACTTCGCGGTCTCGGCGGCCTTGCGGACGTCATCCGTCAGCCGGGCGGCTTGCTCGGGGGTGTAGACCGGTGTCGTCGTTTCCGACTGGAATGTGAGGAAGTCGTTGCACCAGGCGTCGAGTTCGCCAGCGGCTTTTGCGAGGGAAGTCGGGTCGCCGAACGGCTTGGCGGCGACGGCTTTTTTGACGGCGTCCCATTTCGTAGGGAAATCGGCGGCGAGTTTCTTCGCCTTCGGATCATCGAGGCCGGACGCGTGGGATGCCACCACCGCGGGCAGTCCGCCCGCCCACGCCTTGAGGGTCGGCCGACCGGGGGGGCCGTCGTAGCCGCGCTTCTGCCGGGCACTCGGGACCTTCAAGTCGTGGTGGCAGGCGTAGCAGTCGAAGCGGGCGAAGTCGATGGCGGCGCCGTCGGGTTTGGTGGCCGACGCCGCGTCGGAGCCGAGTTGGCGAACCTCCGCTTGCAGAGCCGCGATCGCTCCGCAGGCAAGGTGCCGGGCGAGGTACGATTCCTTCTCGGCCGGGTGGAAGCGGAACGTCGACCAGGTTTTCCCGGGGTTTTTCTCGGCGAACTCTGTGAAGAACTTCAACTTCCCGTCGGTCGGGTAACCCCAGTGCTTCGGCTCGCACTCCATGAAGGTGGCGAGTTCAAACGGCGGGAGGGGCGGGTGGCCGGCGGCGTACATCTCGTGCGTGACGACCTTCCCCTCCGAGGAATTCCCGATGTGGCACGACGCGCACAGCTTCGCCTTGGTCGCGGGGTTGCGGAGGTCGGCGAGGCCGCGTGACGACTTTTCTTCCGGGGACTTGGTCCGCCAGGGCATCGGGTCCCCCTTCTTGCGGGGTTCCTCGAAGTGCTCGAACTGCCAGTTCCGCCCGAAGCCATGGCAGGCCGTGCAGTTCACGCCCCCCTCGGTGGTGGCGAAATCTTCGAGGGTTTTGACCTTCTTTTCCGGAGCGAGGTCGACGGAGTGGCAGGAGAGGCAGCGGGCGTCTTCCGCGACCTTGTACCCGAGAATCTTCTCCATCCGCTTCCCGAGGTCCCCGGAAAGGTTGACCATCGCCTGGGAGTGGACGTCTTTCTGGTCCCAGGTTGTGGACTCGTTGAGGAGGCAGAACTCGTTGGATTTGTAGTTCTTCACGAATCCGGGGGCCTGGCCGGAATCGGCCCCGGAGTGGCAGGCCCGGCAGCCGTTGATGCCGGGCGACGGCCGACCGGGGTCGAGCTTGAACTGCGGCTCGGCCTGCCCGGCGGATCGCGAGTTGGCGATCGCCGCGAGGGCGACGGCGATCACACCGGTGCTCAGGAGGATTCGCGTCGGCATCGCTCGCCCTGCGGGGTGGGAGGTGGAATCGCGGAAATTCTAGCGGTTGCGTGCGGTCAGGTCACGGTTCCAACTTCAGAAGCGTGCGAAGTTCGCGCCACGCGGTTTCCGGAATCGGCTCGATCCGGGGCCCATCCTGCCGGCGTGGGAACTGCAACTGGTCCGCGATTCCCCGCAGTTTTTGCTCCGCAGGCGTGGAACGGGCTGCGGGGTCGACGGCACACATCCCCCGGTACAGAACCGCCGACGCGAGGAACCGCTGCGTGGAACCATCCCAGTCGAAACCGGGCGGAGCGACGGTCGCGATCCGGAGGGCGTCTCGAATTTCCGTCGGGGAAAGGGGCCGGGAACTGGAGCGATTCGCGGCTCGGTTCTGGAGCGCGACCAGCCACGCATCGAGATCCTTGGATGCATCCGTGGCTGCCTTCTTCGCGGCAGCGGGCGACGGGCGGTCGTTGGCCTCGTAGAGCTTCGCCAGTTTCAGAAGCGAGTCCGGCTTCGCGGGCGGGGCCAGCCATGCCGGCGAATTCCCTGCCGCGATCTCCAGCACTTGCGGGTACGCCCACCGGCCCCACGGCAGGGCTCCGGATTTCTTCCCCGGCACCACCGGTGTCGATGTTTCCCCGATGACGCCCCGGTGGCAGGCGAAGCACGAGTACTCCGCGAATTCCGGCCAGTCGTGCTTCGCGGTTTCCGCCTTCTCCGCCCGGTCTCGAAGCAACTCCGCGGCCGCCTTTGCAGTTCCAACCTGGCCGATCGCCCAGAGCCATGCCTCCGCGTCCGGGCCGTACCCTTTCTCGGATTTCCAGTGCTTCGCATACACCGGCGGCGTGGAGTACGCAGTGATCTCGAAGCGAAGTGCGGGGTGCCCGGCGGCGATCAGTTGGTGGTCGACCTCCCGCCCCGGTTCGCCGACGTGGCAGCCCGCACACACCTTCGTGCGGACCGCAAAATCCTTGGTGTTCACCATTCCCCGGGCCGCTTTCTCCCGCGAATCGAGGGCCATCCATTCCCGCGTGTAGTGCGATGTCAGCCAGTCCCCCGCCGCCCCGTGGCAGTTCTCGCAGGAAGCCGAGGCATGCAGATCCGACACGGCCGCGGGCATCTCCGCATTCGGCGGGGCCGCGCCGTGGCACTTCAGGCAGAGTTCGTTCCGGTGGGCTGGCACCACCGGTTCCCCACCCGCCAGCAATTTCACCATCCGCTTCGAGCGTTCCTGAAACAGCACCGAGTACGCCCGGCGATGCGGATCCGCATCCGAGAATGTGGAGAATTCGCCACCAGGTGTGCCATGCGGAACCGTCGCACCATGGCACGATGCGGACGCACACGACATCGACCCGACGATTTTGGGTTCCCCGGAAGCAGTGGAGGAGACGGGCGCCGGGAAGCGATCCGGTGGTTGGGTGCGGGCAACCGCCGACCACGCGATGGCAGCGACCACGGATGCAACGACGATTCGTGTCGAGATTCGAGTCATGGCGTCCGGGCCGGGAGGAAGTTGCCTTCCTTCAACGTTACCCGGTTCCCGGACGCGGCAAGCGAAAATTTCTCGCGACCGGAATCCGGCGGCCGCGAGTGGGAAAACTCTGCGGAATCTACCGGCGACGCCGGGCCGGCGGACGGTATTCGTACCGCAACTTGTCCAGCGGATCGTTCGAGACGGTCCACGGTTTGCCGTCTCGCAGGTAAAGTTTCCGCTGCTCCGCGAAGTTCAACGGCCTCGCACCGACTCGCCCGAAGACGGCGAGTTGGTTCCCCGATTCGTCGACCGCGCGATCCCGGTCCACCCCCTTGGCGATGGCCAAGGCGTGCCCACCGTGGGGAAGTTTGTACGTCGCGATCAGCTTGGGTGTCGGCCGCACCGCGAAGCCATCGTTGCCCGGCGTGTCGGGCGATGTCAATTGCACGACTCGCATCCCATTCTTGCCGTCGGCCAGATAGGCGAATTCGCTCACATATGTGATCCCCAGTTTCACATCGTGGAGGTCGTTGATGCAACCGCCGGCATCATAGATCTGGTCCAACTTCGGCACCTCCGGCTTCGAGATGTCGAGAATGACCAACCCCTTCTTTCCCGCCGCAACGTAGGCGTAGGTGCGGGCAAGGTAGATGTTGTAGCAGTGCTCGAGGCGGATCTTCGACACCGGTTTCGGGTCGGCGAGATTCGTCACATCCAGAACCTTGATGCCTTCCTCATCCACTACATACGCATACCGGAACTGCACCTGCACCGCCTTCGGCTTGTGGATCTCCTCGCCGCCGAGGATGGCGGTGACCTTCAACTTCTTCGCATCCTCAATATCCACCACTACCAACCCGGCGTCGCAGCAGACATAGGCGTAGTGCCCGACGATCGTAACACTCTTCGCCCCACAAAGAAGCCCATCTGGGTTGAAGGTCACCTCGCGTTTGAGGAAGTTGTTGAGCGGATTCCCATCGATCATGGTCGCGATCTGGATGAGGATCAGGCCTTCGTATTTGTCGGTGGCATACACATATGCATACATCCCCGCTACACGACCCTCCTTGTTCTCCGGGAAGTGTTTCCGCGTTGGATCCGGAGCCATGGTCGTCGGGGCGACGACGCAAGTTGCGTATTTCGTGGGCACGTGGAACCGTTGCCCGACCGGCGAAACCGGGGCAGTGGTAATCCGTTCCGAGAAGGCCTTATTATCGATAAACGCGATGTCAAACATCCGGACGCCATCACATCCGCAAGCGGCAAGAGCGTATTCGCCGCGGTTTTGCACTGTTAGCACTTCCCCCTTCGCCTTGAGGGGGTGTCGAAGCTTCTCGCTAATATCATACCCCGGGTGTTCGTGGGCGTGCTCCAACTTGTGCCCATGTTCCACGTGCTTTTTGTAGTGCTCCGGAAAGGCCTGTGCATGGAGCGTGCTTCCGATGACGGCCTGCGGTTCCGCGGTTTCGGTGACCGTGACTGCATGCAAACCGTGCTCTCCGCCCGCGACCCAACAATACTTACCGATGAAGTTCAGATAGTTCGTCCCCTGCATCATCAATTGCGCCATCCAGGCATTATTGTCATTGTCCTTGGAGAGGTGGCAGTCGGCGCACATTTTGGTCGCGTTCTTTCCGCGCACCGTGTGCGGGACATTGGTCGAAAATGCGATGCCGCTAAAGCCCTCCGCCGAGATCGTTTGCTGTTGCACGTAGATCGATTCGCGGTTCGCATTGTAACTTCCGACGTGGATTGCACACGACGACCGGGCCGGCCCAATGCGATTCCCCGTCACATCCCCATCACGGGCGAGCATGTAGACATCTTCCCGCAACGTTTGGAAGTTGTACGGCGTGTAGTTCCGGGTCACTTCCCCGTCCGCGTGAAGATGCGGCATTTTGGCGTTGGCCCGCTGGGGTAAGTGGCACCCGTAACAACTCGGGTTCCACGAAGAGTGGCATGCAATGCAACTCATATTGTCGGTGTGATGGGCCGTGCATTTCCCTTCCGCGGGATGATCGCCCCACACCATCTTTCCGTTCTCGAACCGCACCGTCTTTGCCAAGTGGGACTTCGCATTATACCGCGGGTGGTCTGGTGTTACGGTATCCTTCGTCTGCACGACCTCCCAGCGAACCCCCTTCTCGACCATGGAATTCTGGAATATCCGCTTCTTCCCCCCGCCGAGGTCCTCGATCTCGAAGAGCGGCTTCCCGAACGGTGTCTTTTTCGCCGCGAGGTTTCGACCGGGGGATTTCGGATCGGTCGTGGATGTATATGAGGCGGGGCCAGAAGTTCGTAGTGTTGCATACTGGGTCGCCGAGCCATGACAATCAATACAGGAGATTTCGGTCGCGGCACGGACCTCCATTTGCAGTCGGCCGTTGCCGTGCATGTCTTGCACGAAATGGCAGTCGACACAGTGCATGCCTTTCTCCATGTGGATATCCATGGCATGCACCGGCGTTCCGGCCCGACTGCAATTCAATTTGTACTCGGCGGCGACCGCGGTTTTCGAGTCGTCGAACTGCTGCTTGTGGAAATCCTTCATTTTCACGGGGAAAGCACTCGCCTCCGCGAGCTTCGACGGGGTAACGTCGTGGACCGGGGTATTGAAGTAATCCAAAAGTTTGCCTTGCTTATCCTTGTGATACACCGCTCGGAAAACCCAGCCGTGCCCGTGGAAGTCCGCGAATTGCGTCTTATCCATGTGCGGATTGAGCTTCACAATATCGTCGAGGAACTTGGGGTCCCCCCATTTTCCAAACGCGGATGCCTCGTCGGGGTTGAGCATGGCCTGACGTGTGAGTTGCTCGGCGGTCAGCTTGGGCCGTTTCTCGTGGTACATCAGATCGCCATGGGTTTCCTCGTCCCACCACATGTAGCCAATGTAACTGTTCATGACGGTGGTGCCGGGGTGGATATGGCAGACCATACACTGTGATGTCGGAATGCTATTGGTGAACTTGTGCGCGATCGGGTGGCCGGGCTGATCCTTGGGGATTGTCGGGTCCGGGTTGTGCGGCGAGGTGGTGCCGCGGTTTCCGAATGCATGATAGGGGCCAGAATGGACGGGGGAGCGGTCATTCGCATACACGACATGGCAGGCGGTGCACCCGCTCGAGCGGAAGTCCCCGGGGTGGTCATTGGTGCCGAGGAAGTTCAATGTTGGGTCGAAAAGACGTGTCTTATTGAGGCTCACCCAGACGGGGTCGGTGCGGTTTTCCGTTCCGAGACCGCGGACGCTCAGTCGGGTTCGCGGCCGGCCGGGTTCCTCGTCAATTTGTGGAATTCCCACTTCGGGCTTGAAGCGACCGCCCGCCTCGAAGATTCGAAGCAGGTTGCCGGGTTGTGAGACCTCATACCGTGGAAGGGGATCCAGAAATGGGACAACCCCCTTCTTCTCCATCTCCCACTGCGTCGGTGCTGGTACGGTCATGATGCGGAGGGGTGCACCCGTCATGCTATACATTTCGCCGTGACGGGCTCGTTTGTAGGGAACCGCACCGTTGTTGTAGAGTGCTGCACCCCACAACATGCATCCGGTCGCCATGATGGATTTGCGATTGGTATACACTTCGCGGGGGTGGCAGCCGGTGGTACCACATCCAATGTGTGCGACGCGGAAATCGCCAGGGTTGACGAAGCGAATGAATTCTGGGGATTCATGGTTGAGCAATGTATAACTGCGGACGGGGTTGCCGGAGGTCGGCCAACCGCTGGGGTGTCGGGGTTGTACGTGGGCCTTGTTCTTGTCGTTGCAGGTGGCGTCGCCGCCGTGGCAGTCGGTGCAGCCGATGCGGAGGGTGGGTTTGCCGTGGGGGTCGCCGACGTTCTGGTGGCATCCGATGCAACTGACACTTTTTGCGAGTGCCTCGGACTCGGTCTGCTCCATGAGTTTGACGCCGACGAGTTGGGGCGGCATGGGGAATGGTTCGTGGGGATCGGTGCCGTAGCCGGTCGGAGGCTGGTCGGCGGGTCGGTCCTGGCCGTTGGCGGCGAGGACGACGATGCCTGCGACGACCGCAAACACCGCCATTGACGGCGTCCACGCCAAAATTCCCAGTCGACGACGGTGGCTGGTTTCCCCAATCTTCACCATTCCCCACCTCCCGCCGATGGCGCAATTTCCACGTCCTTGAGCCAATCCGCTCCCTCTCTGAGATCGGCTCATGAAGGGTGCGAAGTTGTGCCGACTTTTCCGAATAACCGGGGCCGTCCCCGATGGGAATGTCGTTTCGACCCGATGGAGTTCCACGGATGAACCGGACCAACGCGGAACGACCGAACTCGCCCGGGCGGATGCGGTTCTCCTTCGAGCGACTCGAAGATCGGCTGGCTCCGTCGGCGACGGCGAGCCTGATCGGGGATGTGCTGACGGTCAGCGGCGATGATGCGGATGCCCGGATTTTCGTGGGGACGGATCCGCTCACCGGGGAAATCGTGGTCCGAAACCTGGGGCAGGAGATCGGTCGGTTCGATCCCGCGGCGGTGGGGTCGCTGGCGATCACGACCGGGGCGGGAAATGACCGGATCGACGTGGTTCCCGCGGTGACGGTGCCGGCGACGATTGTGGCGGGGGATGGGAAGAATATCGTCAATGCGGGGGGTGGGGCGTCCACGGTGCAAGGGGGAATCGGGACGGACAAGTTGGCCGGGGGAACAGGGACAGCCGTGCTTCTCGGCGGGGGCGGGAACGACCAGCTCGTCGCGGGGCAGGGTGCAACTGTTCTCGATGGGCAGGGTGGGTTCAACCGGGTCTTCCCCCGGCGAACCATCGACAGCGTCTTTTTCAATCCGCAATTCGACCTCGTGGCAGCGTTCCCGGATCCGGAGGCGGCGCTGGCGGCGCAACTGGCGGCGATGTCGCAGCCTCAGGAAACCCTGACGCAAAGTGAGGTGCAAACCCTCCTCGACCGGGCGTCGGCCGCGACGGCGAGCAACGATGGAATCATCGTCGTCGTCGATCGGAACGGCCGCTTCCTGGGGGTCAAGGTCGAGAACGGGGTGGCACCGGAAATCCAGGGGAACACAGATAACCTCGTCTTCGCGGTGGATGGGGCGTTTGCGAAGGCCCTCACGGGGGCGTATTTCGCGAGTTCCCAGGGGCCGCTGACTTCGCGGACGATCCAGTTCATCAGCCAGTCGACGATCACGCAGCGGGAGGTGGAGTCGAACCCGAACATCACGGACCCGAATTCGACGGTGCGGGGGCCGGGATATGTGGCGGCGGTGGGGTTGGGGGGTCACTTCCCGCCGGGAATTTCCAACACGCCGCCGGTGGATTTGTTCGGGATCGAGCACACCAACCGGGACGGCAGCGCGAGCCCGGGCCCGGATCGCATCAAGGGGACACCGGACGACATCCCGTTGATGGAGCGGTTCAACATCGACCCCGCGTTCATCCCGCCGGGGCAGAACCTGTACGCTCCGGATTCGTACGGCGTGGTGTCGGGGTTGTTACCTGGGGCCCAGAGTCGCGGGATTGCGACGCTGCCGGGCGGGATTCCGATCGTCAAGAATGGGCAGGTCGTCGGGGGGATCGGGGTCTTCTACCCCGGGAAGACCGGGTATGCGACGGAGGAGAACAACGTCCGGAGTTCGACGTACGACCCCACCAAGCCGGACCGGACGCTGGAGGCGGAGTTCGCGGCGTTCGTGGCGGTGGGGGGAAGCTCGGGGTCGGGGTTCGCGTTCCCGGGCACAATCGGGGACGCACCGGCGTTGCCGAGCGGGTTCGACCTTCCGTTCGCGCGGATCGACCTGGTCGGGATCACGCTGGACCTGTTCGGGCCGGGGGGCATCAAGGGGCCGGAGAACCTGGTCAACTACGGGCTCGCACTCGGGACCGGAACCGCGGCGGCGAGCTTCAACCTGCCCGTGGGCACGGACGGTGGCGGGAATCCGGTGTTCTTCCAGGCGGGGAACCCGGTGCCGGAGGGGTGGATCGTTACGCCTCACGATGGCGTCGGTGTGACGGCCGCCGAGGTGGAAGACATGATCGTCCGCGGTTTCACGCAGGCCGTGCAAACGCGGGCGGCGATCCGGCAGATCGGCAGCTTCGCACGGATGGTCTTCGCGGTGGCGGACCTGGAAGGGAACGTCGTCGGGCTCTACCGGATGCCGGACGCGACGGTCTTTTCGATCGATGTGGCGGTCGCCAAGGCCCGGAACGTGGGGTATTACGCGAACACGGCGGAGTTGCAACCGATGGACCAGATTCCCGGGGTGCCGGCGGGGACGGCGTTCACGAACCGGACGTTCCGTTATGCCGCCCAGCCGCGATTTCCGGAGGGGATCGACCTCCAACCGCCGGGGCCGTTCTCGATTCTCCAGGATGGCGGGTCGGACCCGCTTACCGGCCTTACGACCACCGCGTTGCCGGCGTCCGCGTTCCAGTCGCCGTACGGGTTCGACTCGTTCAACCCCGGGACCAATTTCCGGGACCCGACGTACTACCAGAACCAGAACGGGGTCGTGTGGTTCCCCGGAAGTGCCCCGGTCTATCGCGGCAACGGCTTTGGGGGCGGCGACCTCATCGGCGGCTTCGGCGTCTCCGGCGACGGCGTGGACCAGGACGACGTCGTCACCTTCATCGGCAGCACGAACTTCGGTGTTCCCGACGCATTCCTGCGAGCCGACGAGGTCAAGGTGACCGGCATCCGGTTGCCGTACCAGAAGTTCAACCGCAACCCGGAGGGCGGGATTCCGGGTTGAACCTGCAAATTTGGGCCGGGTTGTGGGGTCGGCTCACAATTTCGGTTCCTGCCGGACGAGGGAGATCACCATCGTCTCCGGGAGTTTCTCGACGCCGACCTGACGGAGCATGTTTACGACCTGGGCCGCGGTGTAGTGGGCGTGGCTGCACATGTGGAGCATCACGTCGGCCTTGCGGATTCCCAGGCGGGTTCCGAGGGCGAGGCTCTCCCGGTAGACGACTTCTTCCAGCGCATCCGGGGAAAGCGTGGCGAGGTAGGCCTTCCAGCGTTCCTCGAGGTTGGCCCAGTTCTGCTGCAAATCGGGAAGCTGCGTCATCCCGCCGACGCCCTGCTGATTCCCGACGAGTTTCCCCGGCACGTCGCCGGGCACGACGAATTTTTCCGTTCCGAGCAGGGTTTCAAGCCAGGTGTACTCTGCCCCGTACATGTGCAGCAACGACTGCCACACGGACCCCTGCCCGATCGGGAATTCCTTTCGCAACTGTTCCGGCGACAGCCCCCCGGCCACCGTCAGCAGGTTGGTGTTGACCCAGGCCCGGTGCTGATGCATACGCCGAATCAACTCGATCGCGTCCACGGTGCCCCCGAGGTTCCAGGTCGATCACTTTTTCGGAAGGGTTCGAACAAATTGCAGGCATCGGTCGACCCACCGGCGGAGTTCGGCATCCTCTTCGAGGGCGGCGGGGGCGATCATCACCCAGCCGGTCATCGCCTTGCCGGTGATGTCGAACTCGCGAACGTGCGATTCCTGCAGTGCCTCATCGTACAGGTCCGGCCCCACGCGAGCGATCAGCGATTCGATCCAGACTCCGACCAGCATGTTGCCATGGAGGAGAAACCCGAGCCCGCCGAACATTTTTTTCTCGACGATCCCCGGCGTCCGGGCGAGGGCGTCGCGGATGCGGACGGCGAGGGACTCGTCGAAGGCCATTTCCAGCTCCTGGAAGTCGACCGGAAACTTTTCTTTTTTCTTCCATCTCGTGTCTATTCCGGTTCGCGCCGGGCGACCACTGGTCACAATCGAAGCGGCGAACCGGCCCCGAACCGCCGAGTGGTGCACTGGAGACGCCATGAAATATCTGTTTCTGATCTACAGCCCCGAATCCGCGTGGACGGAGGAGGAGCGGTCGGCGTGCATGGTGAAGTCGCACGGGATATGCGACGAGCTGGCGGCGGCGGGGAAGTACATCACCGCGGCGCCGCTGGAGTCGGTCACGACCGCGTCCACGGTGCGGAAACAGGCCGGCAAGCCGCTCGTGACGGCCGGACCATTTGCAGAAACCACCGAGCAACTCGGCGGGTTCTACCTGCTCGACCTGGCCAACCTTGATGAAGCGATCGCGGTGGCCAGCCGACTTCCGCCGACGGTGAAGGGAACCGTCGAGATTCGACCCATTCTCGAACTCGACGGTCTCCCCCCTTCCCGCGAGATTCCGCTCGGCGGTTCGGACCCGGCGGGGGAACCGTACCTCCTGCTGAGTTACGACGACGAGGTCGCGTGGAAGAACCTCGGAGATGCCGAGCTTCGGGCCGCGATGGCGGAGGCGGTCGGGATCACCCACGAGCTCCACGCCCAGGGGCGCTACCTTGGGGCGTCCCCGCTGCACCCCACCTCGACGGCCACCAGTGTCCGCACTCGCGATGGCAAACGCATCGTCACCGACGGGCCGTTCGCCGAAACTCACGAGGTGTTGGGCGGGTTCTACCTGATCCTCGCCAAGTCGCAGGAAGACGCGCTCGAAATCGCCGCCCGGCACCCGGGTTTGCGGTTCGGATCGGTCGAAGTCCGGCAGGTTTTCGACCTTTCCCGAGTTCTGGCGTGAATCCTGTCGATTCACGGCCCTGCCAATCGACCACATTGCGATCCCGCGCGTGCGGGGTCACTCGATCGCCCTGGTTTCTGTTCCTTTCGGAGTTCGCGATGTCTCGGATTTTCGCCGCTGGCATGATGGTCCTGGCCCTGGTTTCCGTCGGCAACGGGGCCGACGCCCCAACCCAGGCCGTGCCACCGAAAAAAGCCGCACCGACCAACCCCGGGTTCGAACGCTTGAAAAAACTCGAAGGGACCTGGGTCGAGGCGGACAAGGACGGAAAGCCTACCGACAAGGTGGTCTCGATCGTCAAGCTGACCGCGGGCGGAAGCACCCTCCACGAAACCTTCTTCCCCGGCAGCCCGATGGAAATGGTTTCCGTCTACCACCTCGACGGCAACGACCTTGTCATGACGCACTACTGCATGCTCGGCAACCAGCCGAAGATGAAGGCGGAACCGAACCTGGCGAAGAACCAGATCAAGTGGGTCTTTGCCGGCGGAACCAACCTCGACCCGGCCAAGGACACCCACATGCACGGGGCGACGCTGACCTTCGTCGATAACGACCACATCGAGATCGCCGGCGAAGCCTGGGAAAACGGCAAGCCGTCCGACAGCCACTGCGGCACGATGAAGCTCGTCCGCAAGAAGTGAGATCGGTAACTCAGAATTGAAACGAAAACGCCATTCCCTACGGGATGGCGTTTTCGTTTGTGAGCAGTCGAAGTTACTTCAGCACAACCTTCGCCATGGTGATGGTCTTCTTGCCGTCCTTTTCGACGAGCTTGCCGGTCACTTCGGCGTCAAGTTCGGTGCCGGCCGGGCAGACCTTCTTGTGGTCCTTGTTCTTGTCGTCGACGTAGTAGATCACTTCTTTGTCGCCTTCCTTGACCTTCAGTGCGTGGGTGCACTTCGGGGCTTCGGAAAGGGTGCACTTCGCGCACACCAGCTTGCCCTTGAAGGTCTTGGCTTCGTCCTTCTTGTCAGCCGCGGTCGAGAACCCAACCAGGGCCAGGGCGGCGACGCCGACAACCAGCGCGAAAACGTTCCGCATGAGACTGCTCCTGCAAAGTTACGGGAAGGTGCAGACCCCAAGCCCTCACTGGGTTTGGGTATGGGTAGGCTGTCAAAACTATATCGACAGTTTCCATCCGCAGCAACGTGCCACTCGCAAATTTGAGGTTCGACCGTCAACCCCGAACGAGCTCTGAACCGGAATCGGCCCAGGAAGTAACATACTCCGGGAGGACAAACAAGGCGGACAGCACCATCGGATGTCCCGTGGGCACCCAAAATTTTTGGGGGTGAGCATCGAGTGGGGTATTCCGGCTAACGGCGAACAGCTTATCGCTGGAATTCAAAAGGTTTCGACTTTTTCCCATTCGAGCGAGTAGCTGTTGAACGTTAGCTGTTCGCTCGATCTCCAGAGAACTGGGTTACACCTGATATCTGTCTGGATTTTGGCTTTGGACTATTCCCGACACCGGCACTATCACTGTTCTCACCTGGAAAAGCAGTGACAGTGTTGCGGTCAGTGCAGAAGGGAAAATGCCAAATAACGGAATCCGTTCGCCCCTTTCCGAGATATCACAATGCCGATCCGCACCGTTACTTTCCTTCTGGTCCTGGTCGCAACTCCAGTTTCGGCGGCGGAGCCGAAGCTGGAATCGGCGTGGGCCGACCTGACCAGCGCGGACGAATCCCAGGCGACTCGTGCTGCCCTCACATTCGCTGCCAACCCCTCCGAGGCCGTGGCCTTCCTCAAGACTCGCCTCAAACCCGTGAAGCGGGACATGGTTCTGATCGCGAAGCTGGTCGGCCAGCTCTCCGACGCCGATTTCAAGCTCCGCGAGGCCGCCCAGCAGGAACTGGCGTACTTCGGAAAGTACATCAAGGGGGACCTCGAGAAGGCCCGCAACTCTGCCGGGGATGAGGAAACGCGCGACCGACTCAAGCGACTCCTCGACCGCATCGAAGCCGAGGAAAAGGAGAAGAATCCGCCGAAACCGGAACCGAACGGCAACCCGAACGGGGGTGTCGCCGTCGGGGTGACGGTCGTCAACGGAGTCCGCACGATCACCATCAACGGGAAACCGATCGACACCACGCCGAAGGTGATCAAGCCCCTCCCGCCGCTGCCGGAATGGGTGCGAGCCAACCGGGCGATCGGCGTCCTCGAATTTCTCGGCACGCCGGAAGCGGTCGCGGTGCTCGAAAGCCTTGCCCTGGGCGAAGACACTGCCCAGCCGACGACGCATGCCCAGGACGCCCTCGCCCGCCTTGCCCGGGCGAAAGAGAAGAAGTGATTCCCGCGGAAGTCCGCTTTTTCCACAAGAGCCGTGACTGCGAAGCTTCGCCATCGCGGCTCTTGTTCCATCCGAAAGACGAAGAATTCGCGGGACGCTTCCTTACTTGAGGACCCCGAGTTCCTTCCCGGCCTCGGTGAAGGCAGCGATGGCCTGGTCGATTTGCTCGGTCGAGTGTGCCGCCGACACCTGGATCCGGATTCGGGCCTGGCCGAGCGGCACGACGGGGTAGCTGAAGCCGATCACGTAGATTCCCTTCGCGAGCAACGCATCGGACATTTTTGTTGCGACGGCGGCATCCCCGAGCATCACCGGCAGGATCGGTGTCGGGCCGGGTTTGACCGTGAAGCCCGCGGATTCCAGGCCGTTCCGCAACCTTGCTGTGTTCTCACGCAGTTTCCTGCGGAGATCGTCAGCCGCATCGACGAGATCGAGCGCCTTCATCCCCGCGGCCACCAGCGATGGCGGCACCGAGTTCGAGAACAGATACGGCCGGCTGCGGTTGCGGAGCCAGTCGACGACCTCCGCCCTCGCTGCCGTGAAACCGCCGCTCGCCCCGCCCAGGGTCTTCCCCAGCGTCCCGGTAATGATGTCGATCCGGTCGAGGACACCGAGCTCCTCCGCCCCACCGCGGCCCGTTGCCCCGAGATGGCCGGTCCCGTGGCAGTCGTCGATTGCCACCATTGCGTCGTACTGGTCCGCAAGGTCGCAGATTTCCGGAAGCTTCGCCAGATCGCCGTCCATGGAGAAGACGCTGTCCGTGAAGATCATGCGGAACCGGGCGGACTTCGCTTCTTCGAGCTTCGCCCGCAGGTCGGCCATGTCGCTGTGCTTGTATCGCAGCCGCTGGGCCTTACAGAGGCGGATTCCGTCGATGATGCTGGCGTGGTTGAGCTCGTCGGAAATCACCGCGTCCTGGTCGGTGAGCAGCGGCTCGAACAGGCCACCGTTGGCATCGAAGCACGAGATGTAGAGGATACTGTCTTCCTTGCGGAAGAACCGGGCGATCTTTTCTTCGCACGACTTGTGGATGGTCTGGGTGCCGCAGATGAAACGGACGCTGGACAATCCGTAGCCCCAGGTGCCGAGGGCCTCCGCGTCGGCGGCGACCACGGCGGGGTGGTTGGCGAGTCCGAGGTAGTTGTTCGCACAGAAATTGATGACCTGCCGGCCGTTGACGGTGATCGCCGCGTGCTGCGGAGTCTCGATCCGTCGCTCGGCCTTGTACAGGCCCCGGGATTTCAGGTCGTCCAGTTGGGTCCGGAGAAAATCGACAAGGGAATTCGCGGGCATGGGCTCGGAAGGGGTTGCGGTGTTGGGGTTGAGAGAGGAAGTCAGGATAGGATCAGCAGAAGAGAAAGCGACACCCGGTCGATCCAAACGAGAAGGAGATCCCGCGGTGGGCCGGGGATCTCCGAGATTCGGCAGAGCGATGGGGTTAGCGGCGGATGACCTTGTGGATCATCATGTTCGCGGGGGCGGTGAAGGTCCAAACTTCCTCACCGTCGGGTGCGACTTCGACAACGCGGTTCGCCTGATCCACATACAGCGTGTTCCCGTTTGGCAGCCGTTGCGGGGAACGCACGTTGTTGACCTGCTTCTTCCAGACGAGTTTGTTTTCCTTCACGTTGTACTCGGAAAGTTGCTGTTGCTCGCCGATCAGGACGGTGTCGGGTCCGGTGGAGGAGATTTGGGCCTGCCAGTGGGGCATTTGCACGCCAAGCTTCTTCTTGGTCTCGGTGAGTTTGGCATCGAGGAAGACGGTGAATTTCGGGTCCCCGCTGACGAGGAGCAGGGTCTCGCCGTTGGGCAGGAGGTGGCAAGCCTGGATGTCGTACTGGTTGCGGGCGAATCCGTTGGCGAGTTCGTCCTTGTCTTTCTTGAACTCGAGGACAGCGTTACGGCAGCCGACGAGGAGGTTGCCGTTCGGCATCACTTGCACGCTGATCGGTTGGTTCCCGGCCACTTTCCGACCGTTGCCCCAGAGCATGCGGTTCGAAACGATTCGGCCCGAGAATTCTCGGATGGAAATGCGGTTGTTGTTCATTTCGGCGATGGCGACCTGCGTGTCGGAGAGGAACGCGACGTCGCCGGGCATTTGCAGGCCGCCGATTTTCCACTTTTCCTTCATGTCCGGCCCGAGTTCGGAAACGGTGCCGATGTTGCCGAGTTGCTGATCCCAAAGAATCAGAACGGTCTTGCCGGTGATCCGTTCTTCGAACTTGACCTTGGCGAGGTCGGTGGTTTCGCGGGCCCCGTCCCACCATTTCTTCCAGATTCCCTGGGCCTGGGTGACGGATTCGCGGGACTTCTTGAAGGTGGCCTTCGGGGCGTTTTTTCCGGCGAGCTGGAGGAGCAGGTCTTCCGCCTGCCACAGCCGGCCGCGGGGGAGGTCTGCGAGGGTGTCGATCATCGGGCCGACCGCGTCCTTGTCGTGGCCGACGGATACGAGAGCCAGCAGGATCCGGATTTTCGTGTCGAGGTCCGCGGCGGTTTGTGCAGACTTCAAGATTTTCGGGAAGAGTTCCGTCCGGTTCTCGGCGGACGGATTTCCCTGCACCAGGGCGATGGCGGCAGCGGCCCGTCGAAGCGAGACCGTGTCCGTCAGGCCGGCGGTCAGGGCGGAGTCCGCTTTCCCGTCCTTGTACGCGATTTTCCCCAGCGTCTTGGCGATTTCGTCGGCGATCACCTGATCGTCGGCGAGGGGGAGGAACGCGAGGAGCACCTCGGCGGTGCCAGCAGCCTGGAGCTTGGCGAGCGCCCGGACGGCGGCAACCGCCACGGACGTGTGAGGCACTTTTTCCAACCGCTTGAGGCTCTCGAACGAGCGGTAGGAAATCTCTGGATCGGGATCGTTCTGGAAGGCCGCTCGCAGGGGCCCAATCGCCGCCGGGCCGTACCGCTCTACCTCATCCGCCGCCTTGAGCCGTTCGTCGAAATCCTCCGCCCCGAGTTTCCGGATCGAGGACTGGATCTTGGTCCGGTCGGCATCGCTGACCGTCCGCTGGCGGAAGTAGCTCAGCAGGGCGTCGGCATCGGTTTCTTTGAGTTTGGCCGCCGCGAGAGCTTCCGCATCGGAAAGCACTTTCTCCGGTTCGCCGTTGTCGACACGAACAATTTTGCGAAGCGCTTTCGCAGTGAGGCCGTTGGAGAGGAGAAGAATTCCGACCACGCTGAGAAGTACAAGAGGTGCCAGGCTCGAACGGGACGGCATCAGAAGAACTCCACAGAAGGAAGATCGACTTCCCGTAATCTTACGCAAGTTCCGGGCCCCGAGGAACGGAGAAAGTTCCGTTCCCGAGTGCGTCCCCTCAAGGGTACAGCGAAATTTCGGTGGGGTGTGCATCCAGCGGAATATTCAGGCTTATGGCTAAGGTCCAACAGCTGGAGTGGAAAATCATTCGACTTTTCCATTCCAGCGGTTAGCTGTTAGACCTTGGCTATGAGCTCGAACCCCCAGAGCACACTCGGAACCCTGCAACAGTGGGTCAATGATTGAAGGCGAAGGACTTTGAGTTGAGCAACGCCCAGAAGACGTCCCGGAAGACCTCGTCGCGGGGGTCGCCGGATTGCAATGCCTTCGAGACGGCCTCGCGCTCGTCTGGTCTCGGAAGCCGGGCCATGGTGCGGAGGAAGAGTTCCTCGGTGAGTTTCCCGTCGTCGTTTTGCTCCTTCAAGAGCTTCGCGAGAGTGCCGGCTGGGTTGGTCATCTTCGCGGCGAGGCGGTCGCCGTTCTGGAGGTGAAGGAGTTGCGGCATCGTGACGTCGCCCATCCGCTCGCAGGCACAGGCGGTGACGCGGGGGGATCGGCCGAAGAGCGTCAGGAAGTAGGAGTTCACGCCGGAATCCGGAATCTGCAGGGCCCGCACCCCGGCGGGGTAGCCGGCAAATTCTTCGGGGACGCCGGTCGCCTGGCAGATCGCATCGAGGAGCACCTCCGCCGGGAGCCGGCGGGCGTAGTAGTGCGAGTAGAACCGCGAATCCGCCTCGTTTCCGGGCCGGGTCGCCGACGTCAGTTGGTACGCCCGGGAGAGCAGAATCGTCCGGATGAGGTGCTTGAGGTCGTACTTCTTCGCCACGAATTCCCTGTTGAGCGCGGCCCACAACGCCGGGTTCGACGGCGGATTGGTCGCCCGGATGTCGTCGACCGGCTCCACAAGCCCGACGGCGAAGAAGTGTTTCCAGAGGCGGTTGACCATCGCCCCAGAGAAGGCCTCGTTCTTCGGATCGACGATCCAGTCCGCGAGTTTCTCCCGCGGATCCTCGGTCGGCTTCACGTCCGGGGTGGTGCGATCGAGCGGTTGGGGCCGGAGCATCGCCCCGGTTCGTGGCTGGCGGACCTGCACCGGGTTCTTGTTCTGGTTCTTGTCATGGTGGCTGACCACCAGCGTCGTCGGTGCGGTGCGGGGGTCTTTCCGTTCGAGCTTCACACGGGTGAAGAAGGCGGAGAAGTGGTAGAAATCGTCCTGGGTGTAGCGTTCGAGCGGGTGGTTGTGGCAGCGGGTACAGCCGATGCGGGTGCCGAGGAACGCCTGGGCGACGGACTCGGCGGCCTCGGATTTTTCGACCTCGCGGTGCTCGCCGACGGTGACGACGAAGTAGCCGACGGCGGGGTTTTCCGTGGTTTTCCCGGTCGCGGTCAGCACTTCCCGGGCGATCTGGTCCCAGGGCCGATTGGCGGCGACCTGCTTGCGGATCCAGCCGTGGAACTGCCGAACGCCCTTGGTTCCGCGGACGTCGTGGTCGCGTTCCTTGCGGTTTTGCAGCAGATCGCTGAGGAACAAGGTCCAGTAGTCGACGAATTCCGGGCGGGCGAGGAGGGAATCGACGAGCTTTTCCCGTTTCTTGGCGTCGCCATCCGCGAGGAATTTGGCGGTTTCCGCGGGGGTTGGCAGGGTGCCGATCGTGTCGAGGAACGCACGCCGGAGGAATTCTTCGTCAGTGCAAGCGTCCGACGGCTCGATCCGGAGATCTTTCAATTTCGCGAACAAGGGCAGATCGATGAGGTTGTTTCCGGCCTCGAATCGCTTCGCGTCAACGGGTTGCTCGAAGGGGACCGCGACGGTGGCGACGGCCACTTCCGTCTGGAACGCAGCCCGGATCGCGGTCGCGCCGTTGCGGCGCGCCGAGACGAGCCCGGAGCTCGCGACGTCGGCAACGGCGGTGTCGTTGGATTCGAACTTGGTCAGCCAGGTAACATCCCGGCGGGAGCCGTCGGAGAAGGTGGCCCAGGCCTGGAGGGGAAGCCGGTCGCCGACCTTGAGGACCTTGTCGGCGGGGGTCACTTCGAGTTTCTGGATCGTCGGATCCTTCGAGTTGGGCCCTGGTCGACCGGCCCGCAGCCAGGCGAGGAGAGTGGTGTATTCCCGGCTGCCGACGGCGAAGAGTTTGCCCCCCTCGTGCGGGGCGTCGGCGGTCGCCTTGGTGAGGAGCAGGCTCTGCTGCGGGACCGCGGGATCGACGCGTCGGCCGGAAAATTCCTTCGTGATCCAGGCGTGGTCCAGCTCCGGTGCGTAGCCACGGAGGGAGAGGCGGAAGCCGTTCTGGCCCGCCCCCTTCCCGTGGCACGCCCCCTGGTTGCAGCCCTGTTTTGTCAGAATCGGCACCACATCGTTGAGGAACGATGGAGCTGACTCACTGACCGGTTCGCCGGCGGAGACGACACCGCAGAGCGGGGAAACGGCAAGAAGAGTCGCAATCGCGTAGCGAAGCATGAGCGGCCTCGCGAAATCTCGGGGGAATTCAGGCAAGACGCGATCTGCCACCGGCCGACCGCGGAAGGTAGGTTCTGGAAAGGTAGTCGATACGGTGTGGGATCGCAAGAAAATTTCGCGGTCGAAACTGCTGCGGCGCCGGAATTTCCACCAACCGGAGAAAAAACTTCACAGATTTCTCCCGAGTCGTGAACTAGACTGCACGCGATTGTTCGTCATAGGTAGTGGAAGGTTCGCGAGATCCTCCGGTTCACCGGGACTTGGTCGAGTTTCTGGACGCAAGTCGGAACTTGTTCCGCGTCTGGATTCGACTCGCCCACCGAGTTTCGGTCCCACCCCGACCGGCGGGTTTCGTGCTTCCGGCCCAGGCTCTCCCCGCCTCGGTCCCGTATGCCCAGGGATGCTCTGGCATGCTCGCCTCGGATACGCCCCCGGCCGTGGATCGTGACGCGTTCCTCAACGCGGTCCGGTGCTCCGGTGTTCTCACGTCAGCCCAACTGGATCGGGCAGTCGAGAAACTCGGGCCCCATGATATCGGTGCCAGGGATGTCGCCCGCGCCCTCGTCACGATCGGAGCCCTCACCGCGTTCCAGGCGGATCGACTCCTCACCGGAAAAGAGCAGGGATTTGTCCTCGGGCAATACGTGATTCTGGAGCAAATCGGGAAGTCGCCGAGCGGGAAGGTCTACAAGGCCCGCCATCGGACGATGAACCGGTATGCCTCGATCAAGGTTCTTTCCTCGCGCGTGACCCGCTCCGAGGATGCCCGTACCGCATTCCACTCCGAGGCCCGGCGGGCAGCGCAGATCACACACCCCAATGTCGTCACGATTCTGGACGTCAACGAGGTGGCGGATCGGCTATACCTGATTCGGGAATTTGTCGACGGCCCGTCTCTCGATTCGCTGGTCCGCCATTCCGGGCCGCTGCCGGTGATGCAGGCCTGCGAGTACGCCCGCCAGGCCGCCGCCGGGTTGCAGCACGCCCACGAAAAAAGCCTTGCCCACGGCAGCATCAACCCGGCCAACATCCTCGTCGCGCCCGCGGTCGGCAACAGCAAGCCCCTCGTGAAGGTCACCAATTTCGGGCTCGGCTGGCTCTCCGGGATCGCCGCCCTGGATCCGAGCGGTGCCGTGAAGTGTGACCCGGCCGACTATCTCGCCCCGGAACAGTACCAGCAGGCCGGCGTGGCGGATCCTTCCGCGGACCTGTATTCCCTCGGCTGCACGCTCTTCTTTCTCCTGACCGGCCGACCTCCTTTCCCCGGTGGCACCGCCGGGGACAAGTCGAAGCGGCACCAGTACACCTCGCCGCCGCTCGTGGAGCACTTCCGACCCGACGTGCCCCCTGCCGTTTCCGGGCTGATCCGGACCCTGATGTCGAAGAACCCGGTGGATCGGATCGAGTCCGCCGCGATGCTCGTGGATCGGCTCCAACCGTTCGCGGAACCGGACGACGGGCTCGGTGCGATCGACTTCAATCTCCCGCCGATGGGCCCGGGAATGTCGTTCGTGCACAGCGGGTCTTTCCACGCTCCCACGGGGTCGAACTCTCAACTGTTCACCAGCCCGTCCGGGCAGCACTCGCCGGTGATGCTGCCGCCGCCGCAGTATCCGATGGCGAGTCCGCCGCCGACGCCCGCTTACCTTACCCCGCCTCCACCGGCTCCGGCTTCGAATCCCTGGGAGGCGATGCAGGATCCCGGCACAGCGACCCACGACGGCGTCGGCTCGACGATTCCACTCGAAACCATCTCCGCTTCCGCACGGAACAGAACATCCGCCTCCCGCGGGAACGCCCTGCCGGGAATTGTCGTCGGACTCGTGGCCATCGCCGGAATTCTGCTCGTCACCGCCGCCGCGGGAATGTTCCTGGTCAAACAGCTTGGCTTGAAGTGATCCCGGTCCTGCTACTCGCGCTGCTCGCCGTTCCCCCCGAGGATCTGTCGAGTTCTCTCCGACTCGACCGCACCGAGGTTCGACTGTCGGACGCGATCCAAGTGACACTGACGATCGAGGGACCCGCTCCGCTCGTCGTGACCGTGCCGAACCGATTCCTCGACGACCGTTCCGAGGAGATCTGGCAGGTTCGTCCGGTCGGCTCGCCAGTCGTGGAGAAGCTCGGAACCGGCCGGGAAAAGTGGACACACCACTACCTCGCCAAGCCCTTCTTGCCGGGGAAGCAGATCCTCGAATTCGCACCATTCGAGGCGACGGCTGGCGGGATGCGGAGAGATGTGCACTGGGGCCAGCGAAGCGTCGAGATTCGCACAGAAGTCCCGGCTGCGAACCCGGAGGAGATCCGACCGGTAACCGGAATTGAGGAGATTCCGCAGCCCACGATTCGGGAAGAATTCCAATTTCTCCCGATGTTTCTGGTCGGTGTGCTGGTCCTTTTCGCGTCGGCCGTCACGGTCGCAGCCCTCCGTCGCAGTCGGAGGCCGGCTCGACTCACACCGTCAGAGCAGTTCGAGCGAGAACTCGCGAACCTCGCGGAGCCCACCCTTCCCCCAGAGGAGTTCGCGGACCGATTGGGGCAGTCGGTGCGGACTTTTGCGGAGCAATTTTCCGGGATCGCCGCACGAAAACGGACGACATCCGAGCTGTCCGCGGAGATGGAGAAACTGGCGACGTTCCCGGCCGAGGCTCTGACGCGATTCCGAACCATCCTCGACCGCTGCGACCGGGCGAAGTTTGCGGCGGCAGTTCCCGATCTTTCCGAGCGATCCGACCTGCTTCAGGAATCTCGCCAGTTGTTGGTCAACCTCCCCGCCCACCCAGGTGATCGTTAGCCCGACTCGTCAGCGCGGGTTCTAATGAGCCACCGCTCGCTGACGAGTCTGGCTGACACTCGAAAACTCAAAAATTTCCCAGCGTCTGGCGGAACCGGTTGATCGACGCTCGCACCTCGATTGCCCCCTCTTCCTGCGAAGCCCACCCGAGCGGCTCGACGGTGGCACCTTCGAGCTGCTTGTAGGTGCTGAAGAAGTGCTCGACTTCCCGGAGAAAGTGCTTGGGCACATCTTCGAGTTTCCGCATCGCGTCGAAGAGCGGATCCTTGTTGGGCACCGCGAGGAGTTTGAAGTCGTTCTGGCCCTTGTCACGCATTTTGAAAATTCCGACGACGCGGGCCTCGATCAGGCAGCCGGAAAAGGTCGGCTCGTTGACCATGACAAGGATATCGGAGGGGTCGCCGTCCTCGGCGAGGGTCTGGGGAACGAATCCATAATCGCCGGGATAGACCGAGGAAGAATAGAGATAGCGATCCATTTTGATCATCCCGGTGGCCTTGTCGACCTCGAACTTGGTTCGCCGACCCTTGGGAATCTCGACGATGGCATTGGCGACGGAGGGCTCGCCGGTGCCCGGCGGGATCATCATGAAGTCGCGAACGAAATCCCGGCGTGCGAACATCGGAAGGCCCGTGCGAGGTGGTTTGTTCCGGCGAGACGCAGCCGGTGAGGGAATTTAAGCGAAAACCCGAAGCGTTGCCAGTCCCGGGCATTCCGGGTGCAGGGTTGGGCGAGATGATCTGACAATTCCCGAGATTTTGTGCTTTCCCTGCCCGGGTCCGTCCTCTAGGATGTGGTTGTTGAACTCAATCCGTCCGTGAGGTTCGACATGCGTTCTTTGTTGTGGAAATGGACCGGCCGACTCCTTCCCGTGGCTGCTTTGGCGGTTGGGACCGGGATTTTGGCCGCGAACCTGGAAGCCTCGGAATCACTCCCCGCTCCGGAAACGGCCCAGGCTGCACCGGTTGCGGCAGAATCCGACGTTGACCCAATGACCGTCGATGGCCGGGACTGGCTCGAAACCGCCGCCAGCCGACGCCGGCCACCATCGACTGTGCCTGGCACCGGCACGACGCTGCCTCGAGCCGTCAACCCGCAATCCAAGGCTCGGGCTCGCGGTCGGTTCCGATAACCTCGCTCTGATCGAGACTCTCTGTGCCCCTCTCCGGAGACCGTCTCCGGGCGGCTCTTGCTTTCCGAGCCGCTGGTGAAGCGGTTCTTTTCGCGCTCGTCGTCTTCTCCCCCTGGCCGTTCGGATCGGTCGAAGCGATCTGGCAGCTGGTTCTTTCCGGGGGATTTCTTCTCCTTGCCCTCCTCTGGGCCGCCCACACCTTCGTCACCGGCGAATTCTCCTTCCGGCCGGATGTCGTCTCCGCGTCGCTCGCCGGCCTCGCGGTCTGGACGGGGCTCCATCTCGTCCCGCTACCCGAGTCGGTGGTCCAGCTCGTCTGTCCCCTCCGGGCCGAGTGGAATCGGACATTCCTTCCGGCGGAGATGGAAACGCTTGCCGGGGAATCTCCGCAGTCGCGCGAATCGTGGGTGCCGCTCTCGGTCTCGCCGGGGCCGACGCGGGATTACCTGGGGCAAATCCTGGCGGTGCTGATCGTCTATGCGGTTGCCCGGAACTGGCTGGCGACTCGGGACGGGTTCCGTCGGCTCGCCTGGGTGGCGACCGTCAACGGGGCGGTGCTCGCGATTTTTGCCGTGTCCCAGTCCTTCCTCAATCCGCGGGACCGGATCTTCGGCGTCGTGATGGAGGGGACCTCCTGCTACGGCCCGTTTGTGTGCCGGAACCACTACCCGGATTACGTTCTCCTGTGCGTGGGGTTGGCGGTGGGGTTGCTCGTGCCCGCCCGTTCGCCGGAGGAGCTCGACGATTCCGATCTCGGAATCGTGGATCGGATCTGGGAAGCGGTCCTCGCTCCGGTCCGGTTGGTGACCTCGCCGCAAACTCTGGGCCTCGCCATTGCGATCGGTCTGATGGTGGTAAGTGTCCCGTTCAGCATGTCTCGTGGCGGGACGATGGGTGGGATCGCCGCCGCCGTCGGAGCGTGGTTTCTCGCGAGAACCGGTCGCCGGACTGCAACGGGTCGGCTGGCAATTGGCGGGGTAATCGGGGTTGCCGTGCTGCTGGGGGGGTGGTTCGGAGCCGGGGCAGTGGAGAAACGGCTGGCGACGGTGACCACCGGGGAAGCGTTCGAGTCGCGGATTCCGATGTGGAAAGATTCCCTCCGACTTCTGCCGGGATCCTGGCTGACCGGGACGGGGGCCGGGTCATTCCAGTGGGCGGAGGCGTCCGTCCGGACGGATGGCAGTTCCCGGGTCGTCTTTGACAGTGCCCACAACGAGTACCTCGAAGCCCTCGTCGACGGCGGAATCGTGGGGCTCGGGTTGCTTCTGCTCGCGGTTTTCGGGGCATTGGTGGTGGTCGGACAGGGCTATCGCCGTCGCCGGGAACGATCCGTCGGGCCGCTGCTGCTCGGGGCGTGGTTCGGGCTGGCGGCCCTGGCACTCCACAGTTTCGGCGATTTTGGCATCCGCATCCCTTCCGTCGCGTTGATCGCCGCGGTGGTGGCGGGTTACGCGATCCCGGCCGCGGAAGATCCGGAGTTTGGTCGGCAGCGGATCCGGCAGAGGGTCCGCAAGCGGAGGTCGCGATCCGGCGATGATGCGGAATCTCGAGAAACCCCGAAGTCGAGCGAGCATCCGGATCCTGCGAAGTCGGGTGCTTCCCTCACGGGGTCGTCCACGGAGAACGAGGAGCATCCGGCCTGGGGCACCGCCCAGGGATGGTTCGCGATCGTGCTCGCTCTCGGCGTCGTTGTGACGGCGGTGGTCGTGGCAGTCGACACACGAAATCGACAGTTGGCGGAGCGGATGCGGTGGTACTCGGACCTGGTCGGTCAGACAGGGGCGGAACTTCCGGCGGTTCGTCGAGCGGAGTATCTGGCAGCGGCGGCCCGGCTGCGACCGGACGACCCGACAGTGCTGGCGGACGCTGCCCAGGCGGAATTCGATGCCGCCAGCGAGGTCGCCACTGTCACAACGGCAGCCATCGCCGGCCCCGCCGCGGCCACGCTCGACGATCCTGCCCTGATTCCCCGGGAAGTTGCGAATCGGCACGTCGTCGCCGGCCTGAAGTACGCTCGACAGGCGCGATCGGCGTGCCCTCTGAACCCGAAACCACACCATTTTCTGGGCCAGTATTCCGGCCAGTTCCAGAAGTCCGAGCCATCGAGCGTGCACTTCGCGAGGGCGAAGAAACTCATCACGGTGGATGCGTACATCTGGTTCCGCGTCGGGCTGGAGGCGTTCGAGCAGGGGGACTACCCGACGGCGTGGGAGAACTGGCACGGTTCGCTGGCGCGATCGACTCAGTATCTGGTTCCGATCGTGGCGGACGCGGGGAAGAAGCTCTCGCCGGTGGAACTGATCGCCCGGGTGCTGCCCGCCGATCCGGAAGTTCTTGTCACGACGGCGGACACGCTCTACCCGCAGCGGGACCGATCCGGAGACGACCGTCGGCCGTTCCTGCTCGCAGCGGTCAAGGCGGCAGAAGCTCCGGGGGCGACTTCGAGCCAGCTCGCCGCCGGTGCATCTGCCGCCGAGCAACTCGACCAGACCGATGTCGCGGTCGCATTCTGGCGGCGAGCGGTTGCTCTCACCCCCGAATCCGAGCCGATCCGCGACGGATTCGCCCGCTTCCTCGAACGCGACGAGCGCTACTCGGAGGCGGTTCAACAGTTGGAATGGCTCAGCGGTCGGCGATACCGCGACCCCAGCGTCCGGGAACGACTCGAAGCAGCTCGCCACGGGGCGAAGCTGGAGAAGGAGCTCGCGAAGTGAGGCTCACCGAGGCAGACTGGCAGGGGACGACCACCCGGCCCGTTGGGATGTTGCAGAAGCTTCGGGGAATCCACGGAAGGAAGCCACAACTCGCGGCCTGTGCGATCGCGCGGCTGGTTTGGGATCGGTTGCCGCAAAAGATTCAGGAACTGCTCGCTCGGATTGAGCACAACGGTCCGGTCCTTGACGTCTCGGAACTCTCGAGTGAGCGAGCGGTTTGGGAGAAAGAATTTGGATTTATCGGAATATACCTCTCCCGGACGGAGGACGGATTCCTCCTTCGAGATCTGGTTTCCCTGGTTACGCAACACGCCGACAATCGTCGCCATTTCCGCCGCGAAGTCTGCGAAATCCTGCGGGAAATCTACGGCAACCCGTTCCAGCCGCGGCAGCCGGTTGCGGGGTGGCTCGGCGGCGGCTGGCTGCAACCGGACGGGAAACGCGTGCTCGTTCCCAGCACGGCCCGGGGAATTGCCGAGGCGATCCGGGACGACCTCGATTTTTCCCGGCTCCCGGTGCTCGCGGATGCCCTGGAAGAATCGGGCTGCACCGATTTCGCCCTGCTGGAGCACTGCCGTCGGCCGACCGGCCACATCCGCGGATGCTGGGCGCTCGATCTCGTCGCTCCAGCCGAGGAATCCTGATTCGCGCAGGCTCCGCCGGATGGGCGGTAAGCCGGCACCAACGTTCCCGCCCGCCCCGCGTTCTTGTGTTACATTCGAGTGACCGCGGACGCTTGCTTCCTGAGGCTTTCCCCGGATACACTGGACGGACCTCTCGTCCGGGATCTGCGGTCGCGACAGTTCACAGGACTACACCCATGCGCTTCCTCCTGAGCCTGACCCTGGCCGTCGGCGTTGGCGGTACCCTTCTGTCGGCCGAGAAATCCGCCGCCGAGGTGCTGGTGGAAAAACTCGGGGACGACTCTTACCGCGAACGGGAAGCCGCCAGCCGGGAACTCTTGAAGCTCGGAGTCAAAGCCCTGGAATCGCTCGACAAGGCGGGACAGCACGCGGAGCCGGAAACGCGATTCCGGGCCGCATCGCTCGCGGCTCAGATTCGCCGGGCGGAGGAGAACGCAAAGCGGCTCGCCGCACCCACCCTGACCCTCGACTACACCGGCGTTCCCCTCTCCTCCGTCGTCGCCGACTTGAAGTCTCGCACCGGAATCCCGCTGCAATTGGATCAAACGGGCGTCACCGATCCGCTCCGGACCATCACCTTGAAGTCGGGCCCGATTCCGCCGTGGGAAGCGGTCGAGAAGCTCTGCCAGGTCGCGAATCTTCGAGAAGTGTTCCGTGAAGACCTGTCGGCGAAGCGCGACTCGAACCCGTTCCAGGATTTCCGCCGGCGTCGGATGGAGTATCTCGCCCCGAATCCGCAACCGCTCCTGGCGTCCGCGGTGCCGATCGTGTTTGTCGACGGGAAGCCGGAATCCCTTCCGGGCAATCGATCCTCACTGGTCCGGGTGCTGGCGTTGCCCTCCCACTTCTCGGGGAATCGGGTCATCCGCGGGTCGGGGGAAGTGATCCTCAACCTCGACGTCACGCCGACCCCGAAGGCACAGTGGGTCGGGGTGGCCGGCTTCCGCATCCACCGGGCCATCGACGATTCCGGGCGAATCGTTTCCACCGCGCACCACTCCAACATCGCCGACGATGCCGAGGGTGTCGGGCTGTACCAGTTCGCCGACATGGACGCCTATATCGGGGGCATGTCCGATTCCCCGGTCAATCCGCGGCTCGTGCCGGTCCGGTTGCGGATCGGCGATCGGCTGGTGTCACGGTTGAAGCTCCTGGAAGGCGTCGTCGTTGGCGAGTCCTACATCTCGAACCAGACGCTGGCCGTCATCGACCGGATGCCGAAAAACGTCGGCTACACGACACAAGCCGAGGGAGATTCGAAGGTCACGCTCGTGACTTACGACGCCAAGCCGGACGGCCGGGTCTCCGTGCGGATTCGGACGGAAACGCCGAACCTGATCAACGAGGTCGCCAACGGCCGGGTCGCCTGGCATTCGACGTCCCGCAATCCGTTCGGGCAACTCCGATTCTACGATGCGAAGGGGAAGCTCCTCCGCCAGCCCACCGTTTCCGAGACCAGCATCAACGACGACGGCATCACCCAGTCTACCGAATTCCAGCTCAACTTCCCGAAACCGACCGCCGAGGCCGGGCCCCCGGTGAAACTCCTCCTCGTCGGCAATAAACCAACCCGGCTCGAAGTTCCGTTCCGTCTGGAAAACGTCCGTCTGCAGTAGACGAAACCCGGGGTGGTGCCGATGTCGCGTCCGAAAGTGTTTGTTGCCCGCCAGATTCCCGATTCCGGGCTGGCACCGATCCGCGAAGCCTGCGAAGTCGACATCTGGCCCGAGCGATTACCCCCAGCCCCCGAAATTCTCCGCGAACGGGTTCGCGATTGCGATGGCCTCGTCTCCCTCCTCACCGACCGGGTCGACGCCGACCTTCTGACCGCCGCCCCGAAACTCCGCGTCGTTTCCAACTTCGCGGTCGGCGTCAACAACATCGACATTCCCGCCTGCACTGCTCGCGGCGTGAAGGTAGGCAACACCCCCGGCGTCCTTACCGATGCGACCGCTGACATCGCGGTGACACTGCTCCTTGCCGCGTCCCGACGACTCGGCGAGTCGGCGACCGACGCGAAGGAAGGTCGCTGGTTGACCTGGGAACCGCTGGGCTGGCTTGGCCGGGAACTCGCCGGCAAAACCCTCGGCGTCGTCGGCATGGGACGCATCGGCTTCGCCACGGCGAAACGCCTCCACCACGGCTGGGGAATGCGCGTCATCTACACCGCCCGATCCGCGAAACCCGACGCCGACCAGGAACTCTCCGCCCGGCAGGTTTCCCTCGAAGAACTCCTCGCGGAAAGCGACTTCGTGACGCTCCACGCCGATCTCAACCCCACGACCCGCGGCCTCTTCGGGGCCAGTGCGTTCGCCCGGATGAAATCGACGGCAGTATTCGTCAACACCAGTCGGGGCCCGCTGGTGGACCAATCCTCGCTCGCAGATGCGTTGCGGCGGGGTGCGATTTTCGCCGCCGGCCTGGATGTCACCGACCCCGAACCGCTGCCGCCCAACCACGAGTTGTTTTCTCTTCCGAATTGCGTGATCGCCCCGCACATCGCAAGTGCAACCGTCGAGACTCGCGATGCGATGGCCCGGAAATGTGCCGCCAACCTCCTCGCCGGCCTCCGCGGCGACCCGCTCCCCGACCCGGTCAATTGAGTGACTTCGCGATCCCGCTGGCGAGAAGGATCTCGCCTTTTCCGCCGTGGAGTTGGTCGCCGCGGAAGCAGCGGATGATTCCGAGGTCGAGATGGGCGGCGGGCTCGAAGGGGAGTTCGCGAAGGAAGTTCGTGAGCCAGCCGAGGAATGCGGGTCGGTAGTCGCAACTGTGGCGGAAACTCGGGGGAAGTTCGAGCTCGCCTGAAGCGACGAGAATGGTGCCACGCTTCATGCCGGCCCCGGCTCGTGGCCCGACGCCGCCGAGGGCCGCGATGGTGCCGGCGATCATGGAAGCGCCGGTGAATTCGCCACAGGTTCCGCCAACGGCGATGATCCCGCGTCGCATGAGAAGTCCGACCTCGTCGCCAGCGTTGCGGTGGATCAGGATCTCGCCGCCAATCATCCCCTTACGGCTGCCGCGATACGCCGCCCCGACGAGGCTTCCGGCCGAGCCCATCACGCGAATCCGGCCGCCACGCATCTCCGCACCGAGCCAGTCGCCCGAGTTCCCGTGGATGCAGAGTTCCCCGCCGGTCATTCCGGCCCCGGCGTGCATGCCGACGCTTCCCTCGACCACGATCCGCCCGGTGGAAAGCTTCGCACCGAGCAACTTCACCCACGGGCAAGAGCCGTGAATCACGACTTCCCCGTAGGAGGCGTCGCCGGTCACGGAGAAGAACTGACCAAGCTCCTCCCGGCGGTTCCCGTGGAAGATCGGCAGCTTCGCGATTTCCCCTGGCTGCAGCCCGGCAAGGCGGTCCGGAAGGATCCCGTCGAGCTCGACCGGAATCTGGGGATTTGCGATCGGCGTCAGATGGAGCATGGATCACCGGTTGCGGACAGAAATCGCCGACGGTTGACAGAGTACGAATCCCGGCCTCGTTGGCGTCTCGTGGGATTCTGTCCTAGATTCGAACACCATCCCCGGCCACCCGCGGAGATCGCACCGTGACTCGGTTCGCCCTTCCCACCACCCTGGCACTGATCGTATCCGCCTTCTGTGCTCCGTCCGCGATTGCGGGGCCTCCGGCAAAATACGCCGTTGTCACGGTCTGGAACAGCACCACCGACCTCACCCTGAACTTCGACTACCGCTGGGGCAACGAGCCGTGGAAGTCCGTGAAGGAACTCAAGGCCGGGAAAGGGCTGTGGTTCTCGATCGAACTCGACGCCAAGGGCAACGCCCCTGTGTTCCAAGTCCGCCTCAACCGGGCGATCGGCAAGGCCAAGCCGCTGGTCAAGACCTGGGACCTCGACTGGAAGAAATCGGCGAAACAGGGCTCGGAGTTCGGCAAGGCCTACAACATCCGCCGCGATTTGCTCGAACCGCGCGAATACGTCTGGCTCTTCGAGGGGGCGAAGTAAGGAAGCTTCCACCGAGAATTCCGTGTTTCTTCGAGAGCCGCGACTGCAAAGGAGCGGCCGCTTCCCTTGAAGAATCGCATCCATTTCAGCCCGGAATTGCGACTCCCTCAGGTCGCTTCGCACAGGGAGTTGCCGCTCCTTTGCAATCGCGGCTCTCACAGCAGAGCTCGAAGTCTTCCCTGGACAGATCCGAACCTGCATCACTGCTCGTCGGCTTCCACTTCCTCCTCGTCAACGTCCGGGGTCTCGAGGTCTTCTCGCCACCTCGTGAGCGTCTCGCGATCCTCCGGCGACAAGCCCGGAATTTGCAGCAAGCAGCAGACCCACCTCCGCGAGGGCGATCGCTGCAGCACTGACCGTCCAGTCCATCGGGCCCTGGCAGAGGTCCAGCAACGCCGGGCGACGTTCCGACTGCTCCCAGGGAATTTCCCCGTCGAGGTTCGCCAGCATCAGGGCCGCTGCGACCTGACACCGGAAGATCCAGTCCGGAGCGTACCCACCAGGCGGAAGTTCCGGGGGGCAGACCATCGCACCGATCAGTTCCTCTGCTCGCAACGTCCCAAGCCGCTCGACGGCCGCTGCCGCGAGGTCGTACCACTGGCCGCGGTCGTACACCCGAGCCGCCAGCAGACCGACCTCGTCGACCACTCGACCCGGCGGTTCCGGGACCGCGGGAATCGGGTCGTACCCCTGATACTTCCACGCCTGGAACTGGACCTTGGCCCGGGGTAGCCGGGGATCGGGTTCTTGCACCGCGGAGAAGGTGTAGGCGACCGACAGATCCGACTCCATCGCCGCGAGCTGGCGATCGACGGCCAGCCGGGCCGACGGTGCCTCCATCGCAGAGAGTGCGACGCGCATTTCCCCGGTGGGAAGGTTGGCCGGGTCGGAAGACTGCTGTTCCAGGATGTGCCGCAAGATTCCGAGGATGGCCTCCTGCTGGGGCGGAAGGTACCCACGATACGGCACGCCGGTCTGCACCAGGGCCTGGGCTCGGTCGTTTCGCGGGTTCGCGGCGGCGTACTGGCGAAGTTTCTCCAGCCACTCGGGGCCGTCGCCACGCTCCGACCGGGCGAAGTACCCCGACGGCGTCGCCCAGGGATGGCCCGGTTCCAGTTGCAGAACCTCGTCGTACCACCGGACCGCTTCGTTGAAATTTTCGCGTTCGAGGTGCCCATCCCCGAGATCGAGCCGGATCGCGACATCGGACGGGTCGTGCTCGATTGCCCTCCGGGACCATTTCTCCCACCCCGCGACGTCCCCGAGGGACTGGTGGATCATCGCGAGGGAAGTCGAGAAGAGGTACCCCGGGAAGGCCTGGTACGCAGACTCGGCGAGCGTCTGTGCCTCCGCGAGTCGGCCGAGTTTCCGCACCATCGCGACGTGGGCGTAGCGGAGCATCTCCTCCGCGTCGGGCTCACGGACGACCGTCTCGTAGAAGCGGAGAACACGCTCGAGTTCCGCCCGGGCGGCCGGGGCTTGCACCACATTCCCGGGGTGACGCTGGAGCACGCCCGCCAGGAACCGGCGGATCTGGTCCCGGCTCACCGCGGGAATTGCCGCGGGATCCCGGGCGAGCCAGTCGAAGGCCCACTCGAGATACGACACGTCCGGCCGGGCATCGTGGACCTGCGTGATGATCCCGACCGCTTCCGCGGTGTCCCCCTTCCGGGCGAGGGCGTAGGCGTGGATCGCCACGGTTCCGAAGTAGTTCGAGGCCTCCGACCCCGACTCCACGGGCGCCACCACGTCGGGGTCGGGCGTGTCCGCCAGAATCTCATCGAGCAGCCGCAACCGTTCGGGCGAGTGCGGATCCCCTGCCAGTGCCGCCGCGAGGTGGTGGGCCGCGTGTTTCGCGTCGTGCTCGTGCTCCCACACCGCCTGGGCGATCGCGAATTCCTCGTCTGGCGTATAGTCCTTCTCGTGCGAGTGGTTCAACACGGCAACCTCCTCGTGGGGAACTCATACCGAGAAGCGAGCTTGCGTCTCTGGAAGAGTACGGACGATCGGAAGTCGGAAAGGGAGCGGCCAGCGATTCTTCGCGCGAAACGGAAGTCTTCTATCCCAGGAGTTTCCGCAGGTGGAGGTGGAACGGCCCGAGTTTGCCGCCGTAGTTCCCCGCGGAGATGCGAACGATTCCGGGTCGGCAGGCGGCTCGGACCCCGACACGAGTGGCTTCTTCCACTGCAGGCAAGTCCAGGCCGTCGATGACGACCTCGTAGACCGCGTTGACGCCATCCGGAAGCTCGGACTTCACGGACCCGCGGAGGGCGGGGCAGTAGGCCTCGTTGGTGCTCGCTCGGAGTTTCTTGTACTTGCTCCCCACTTTGCTGCCGGATCGGACGACGCCGCCAGGGAAGGGGCAGATCACGCCTGGCACCTTCCGACACGCCTCGACGGCGGCCTCGGCGGCTTCGAGGGTCCCACGCTGGGTTTCCCCCAGAATCAGGAAGTTCCCGCCGGCGACGCCCTTGACGGTGCCGACCTCGTCTTCGCAGAGGAACTCGCCGTCCATGGTGGGGATCCGCCAGATCCGCCGACCGCCGAGGAGCTTGCTGATCTGCCAGCCATCGCCGAAGTAGCGGAGGTTCCCGCCGACCTTCACGGACTTCCCGGGTTCGCCGGCCAGGCCGTTGTAGCAGGCGGTGGTGGCACAGGTGAGGATGCACTGCCCGACCCGGTTGGTGATCGCTTTCCCGAGAGCATCCCGGGAAAATGCGAAGAAGAGCAGACTCACCCCGGGCCGGCTGTCGGGCGTTTCCGCGGGAGAAAGTTCCTTCTCGATGCCCGCCTCCGCATCGCACCCGATGACCGACGCCGCATACCCGGTGGCCGCCTGCCCCGCGATGTGGGCCCACCCCGGCGTTTCCGCGGTGACGACGAGCCTCGCCGCCGACATCGGAAACGCTTCCGCGAAGGTATCCTCAATCTCGACGCCGTTGATCGTCATCTCGATCCTGGATTGTCGAGTGGCCGGCTCGCTCCGCGAGTTGGCTCGGTTCACGGGTGCGAGACTTCCCGACTCTGGCTGTGGGCTGTGTGGTCACTCGCGGAGCGAGTAATCGACTTTCCGCCTCAACCCGTGCCGGCACCTTCGCTGGCGGAGCGGGCGAGGCGGGCGTACTTCGCGAGGACGCCGGTTTCGACTCGCAACGCGGGTTTCGACCACGCGGATCGCCGCTTCGCGATTTCCTCGGCCGAGACGTTCCAGGTCAGCGTCTTTGCGTCGCCGTCGATGGTGATGCTGTCGCCGTCCCGGAGGAGGGCGATCGGGCCGCCGACCCAGGCCTCGGGTGCGACGTGGCCGACAACGAGCCCGTGCGTGCCGCCGCTAAATCGACCGTCGGTGATCAGGCCGACGGATTCGCCGAGACCCTGACCCATCAGGGCACCAGTGATGCTGAGCATTTCCCGCATTCCCGGGCCGCCGACGGGCCCTTCCCCGCGGATGACGACGACATCGCCGGCGACGATTTTTCGCGCCTGGATGGCCTGGAAGCAGGCTTCCTCGCCGTCGAAAACCTTGGCGGGCCCGGTGATGTGCCGGACTTTCAAGCCGGCGAGTTTCGCGACGGCCCCCTCCGGTGCGAGATTTCCGTGCAGAACGGCGATATGGCCGTGATCGAAGAGCGGCTCGGCGAGCGGTCGCACCACCTTTTGCGGTTTCGCGTAGACGCTCGGAACTTCCTTCAAGTTCTCCGCCAGGGTCCGCCCCGTCACCGTGGGGCAGTCGCCGTGGAGGAACCCCGCATCGAGGAGTGCTCGCAGAACTGCCGGGGTGCCGCCGACGCGGTACAGATCGAACATGACGTACTTTCCGCCCGGCTTGAGGTCCGCGAGGTGGGGCACCTTCGCGCCGATCCGGTCGAAATCGGCCAGCGTCCACTCGACGCCGGCCTCACGGGCGATCGCCATCAGGTGGAGGACGGCGTTGGTGCTCCCGCCGAGGGCGAGCACGAAGGTGTACGCGTTTTCCAGAGATTTCCGGGTGATGATGTCCCGGGGGCGAAGGTTGTTGGCGATGCACCCGACCACCGCCCTGCCGGCGAGGTAGGCTTCCCGTTCCTTCGCAGACGAAACAGCGGGGTTCGATGCGTCGTAGGGGAGGCTCAGGCCCATCGCCTCGATCGCGGATGCCATCGTGTTGGCGGTGTACATCCCGCCGCACGAGCCGTGACCGGGGCAGCTCTCGCACTCGATTTTGTGGAGTTTCTTCTCGTCGATCGTGCCGGCCTGGAATTTCCCGACCGCCTCGAAGATGGAGACGATGTCAACATCTTCGCCATCGGGTCCGACGCCGGGGAGGATGCTTCCGCCGTACACGAAAACGCCGGGCACGTTGAGGCGGGCGAGGGCCATGACGCAGCCGGGCATGTTTTTGTCGCAGCCGCCGATGGCGAGGACGCCGTCGTGGTTCATCGCCCCGGCAACAGTCTCGATGCTGTCGGCGATGACTTCACGGGAAACGAGGGAATATCGCATCCCCTTGTGGCCCATGGAGATGCCGTCGGAAACGGTCGGTGCCCCGAAGATTTGGGGAACGCCGCCGGCGGCCCGAATCCCCTCGATTCCCTTCCGGGCCAGCCGGTCGAGGTGGGCGTTGCAGGGGGTGATGTCGCTGTGAAGAGAGGCAACCCCGACGACAGGTTTGTCGAAATCGTCGTCCTGGAATCCGACGGCTCGAAGCATGGCCCGGTTCGGAGCCCGTCCGGGGCCTGCGGTGGTGGTCAAACTGGTTCGGGAGAAGTCAGACATGGGGGTTTTCCGGACAGTTGAAACACAAGGAAAATCCGACGATGTCGGCGAACCCGGCATCGGATGTAAACTTTGTGAAAACTCACACCAGGGTATTTGCTCAGGGGGGGCAGATGCTCTAAGGTACTCGCATCGTCGGGCAATCGGAATGAAGTTGACCGGCCAGTCGCCGGTGGAAGTTAGGCTTCATTCCCCGACGGACAACTTATTCGGAGAACCTCCGTGAACAAGATCATCAAGAGCGTCGTCGAGTTCGTGAAGAAGGAAGACGGCCCGACCGCGGTCGAATACGCCGTCATGCTGGCCCTGATCATCGTGGTGTGCATCGCCGCGATCACCGCTCTGGGCTCGAACGCGAACAGCACGTTCAGCATGGTTTCCGTTGCGACCAAGCCGTCCGCTAGCTGAATCACCGCCGGCATGTTGCCGGCAGTTTTCCACCCGGATAGAACGCTTCAATGCGAAGAGTTCTATTCACCCTCAACCGCCCTGAGTGTGCCATGATCAAGAGCATTGTCGAGTTTCTGAAGGCCGAAGACGGACCGACCGCGGTCGAATACGCCGTCATGCTGGCCCTCATCATCGTCGTCTGCATCGCCGCCGTTACCGCCCTCGGTAAGAACGCGAACAGCACGTTCAGCATGGTTTCGGTCGCCACCAAGCCGTCCGCCAGCTGAAACTCGCCTGAGCAGTCCATCGCCTCGTGTTTGTCACGGGGCGATTTTTTTTGAATCTCCGCTCCGAACCCGTCGCCCTTCCCCCTTCTGGCGATCGCCCAACCTGCGAAGCCACAGGAAGACGCCATTTCCCCGGCCAACTCATGTCGCGACCTTGACGCATTCCCCGGCGGTGTCTAGCGTTGATGCGGTGGCGAAATCGCCGTGTTTCGGACATTACTACCCGGCAGGACATCATGCCCGCGACGTGTGTCGTCGGTCTCCAGTGGGGCGACGAGGCCAAGGGGAAAATCACCGACCTCCTCGGGGACGACCACCACTTTGTGGTCCGCTACAACGGCGGAGCCAACGCCGGCCACACCATCGTCTGGGGCGATCGGACCTTCAAGCTTTCCCTCCTGCCCACGGGCGTGCTTAAACCGAATCTGCAATCGGTGATCGGAAACGGGGTCGTTGTCTATCCCCCGAAATTCCTCGACGAGGTCGAGCAGCTCCAGAAAGCCGGCATCCCTGTCGGCCAGAACTTGGCAGTGAGCGAGCACGCTCACGTGATCTTCCCCTACCACATGGAAGAAGAGCGGCTGGCCGAGTCCGGTTCCGGAAACGGCGCGATCGGCACCACCGGGCGGGGGATCGGGCCCTGCTACCAGGACAAGGTCGGCCGACGCTTTGCCATCCGGCTCGGGGAACTCCTCCACCCCGACCACCTGCGGGATCGGCTGCGGTATCTCGTCCCCTTCAAAAATCTGATCGTCTCGGCGTTCGCAACCGGGAACGAGGCGACGATGAGGGTCTTCGACCCCGACGCCCTTGCCGACGAGTACCTCGGCTACGCTGAGAAAATGCGGCCGTACGTCACCGACACGACCCGGTTGCTGCTCGACGGTCTTGCGAAGGGGAAGAACATCCTGTTCGAGGCGGCTCAGGGGAGCCTGCTGGACGTCGACCACGGGACGTTTCCGTATGTGACGAGTTCGAGCAGCCTGCCGAGCGGAATTTGGCCCGGAACCGGGGTGCCGACGAAGCACCTGACGCGGGTGATCGGGGTGGTCAAGGCGTACACAACCCGCGTCGGCCGGGGCCCGTTCCCGACGGAGCTCAACGACGGCCCCACCGGCATCGGCGAGAGAATCCGCAAAGTCGGGCGAGAATACGGCACTGTCACCGGTCGGCCCCGTCGGTGCGGCTGGTTCGACGCCGTCGCGGTCCGGTACACTGCAGCGCTCGCGGGTGCCGACGAGATCACGATCATGCTTCTCGACGTGCTCAGCGGTCTGCCGGAAGTTCGCATCTGCACCGGCTACACCCTGGACGGCGTGAAGGTCGACCACTTCCCGAGCGATGCGTTCCGGCTCGAAAGTTGCGTGCCGGTCTACGAGACTCTCCCCGGCTGGGCCGAGGATGTCTCGAAGTGCCGCACTCTGGCGGAGCTCCCGGCGGCGGCTCGCAAGTACGTCGATCGCATCGGGGAACTGGTGGGATTGCCGGTCGCGGTCGTCTCCGTCGGGCCGGATCGGGCGCAAACCATCCGATTGCGGTGATGCGGCGGTGATCCGAAATCACGGTCGGCGGTTGACTTCCCGGAGGACTTCCAATGGAAACCACGCAAACCGATCCGTTCTCCGGGAAAGCGGTCGTCCTGTACGACGGCGACTGCCCGCTCTGCCAGCGAACCGTACGGATTCTCAAGAAACTCGACTGGCTCGGCCGGCTGGCGTACCACTCCGCCCGCGACACCGACCACCTTCCGCCGAGTGACGTTCCCCTCGACCACGCCCGGATGCTCGAGGAAATGCACGTCCTGACGGCGGACCGGAAGCGAGTGTACATCGGCTTCCAGGCGGTGCGGTGGATCCTCTGGCGACTCCCGGCCACCATCGCGATCGCCCCGCTGCTGTACATTCCTGGCATCCCGCAGCTCGGCAACCGACTCTACCTGTGGGTCGCGAAGAACCGGCTCGACCTGGTGCCCTGCTCGGATGGGCAGTGCAAGGTGCAACTCAAGCCCAAGCCCACGGCAGTCGCGAAGTGACGATGTCGGGGCTCGCGTTCCAGAATGGGCGGTTCCTGCCCGCCTCGGATCTGTCGATTTCGTTCGCGGACGCGGGTTTCGTGCAGTCGGCGACGGTGACCGATTTCTGCCGGACGTATCGACGCCGACTGTTCCGTTGGCTGGAGCACCTCGCTCGGTTCCGCCGAGATTGCGAAACCCTGCGGATTCCCCTGACGCTCTCCGACTCGGAACTCACGTCTGCCGCGGAGCGTCTGGTGCGGGAAAACGCCCTGGGGGAAGTGGCAGTCGTCACCTTCGCGACCCCCGGCCCGCTGGGATATCTCGTCGGGTCGACGCAGAACGGCCCGCCGACACTCGGGATGCACACACTCCCGATTTCCCGCGAACGCTACCGCCGATTCTTCTCCGACGGGGTTTCCCTCGCGATTGCGGGCACGCTCGACTCCGGAATCGTCCCCGTGTCGGTGAAACACCGCAGCCGCCTGCACTGGTGGCTCGCGGAGCACCGGATTCGCGATCTGGAACCCGGGGCGGTTCCCGTCCTTCTCGACGCTTCCGGAGCCCCGGATTCGGCGATTGGGTCTGTCCTTGCGGTCGTCGAGGGAAGTGTCGTCGCCCCGCTGCCGGGGAGTGTGCTGGCCGGCGTGAGCGTCGGGGTGGTTCGCGATCTGGCCAGGCGGATCGGTCGCGAATTCCGGGAAGATCCGCTCGATTTCCGCAACCTGCCTGAGCACGTCACGGAAGTGCTGCTGACCGGCTCCGGGTTCGGAATCGCCGGGGTGCGTCGACTCACGGATGGGCCGAGAATCCGCGAATTTCCCTGGCCAGGCCCGGTCTTCCGCGACTTTCTCACGGCCTGGTCGGACGAGGTGGGGATGGCGATCGACGCGGAATTTCTGGAAGTCACGCACCCTGGATGAGACGGAGCGCCTGCTGGGCGGACTGGCGAACCTGCTCGACCGCGTCCTGGGTTGCCTGCTCCAGGTAGGGTGTGGCGGCGGAGGCGGCGAGGCCGATCCGCCCCAGCGCCTGGGCCGCGAAGGCCCGGCTGGTGTCGTCTGCGGAGGGAGCCGACACGGGCGGCGGAGTCACACCAGTGACCGGAGTGTGCGACGATGTCGGTTGGGCCGGTCGCGGTGCCGGACCCATCGGGCGAGCCCCGGTGCGTAGAACCTCGACAAGCCCTTGCACCGCCGGGGCAGCGACCGCTCCCATCCAGCCGATCGCCAGGGCGGCTTCCCCGCGCACAAACGGGTCGCGGTGCTTGAGGTGGGCGATCAACGCCGGCAGGGCCTTGGCTCCGATCTGGCTCAGCGCCTTCGCCGCCATCCGGCATAGGACGATGTTGGTCCCCCGCATTGCCTCCGTCAGCGGCGGAATCGCCTCTCCAGCGTCCGCCCCCATGTTTCCGAGAGCCTGGGCCGCCCCAGACGCCGTCCGCGGATCCTGATCGTGGAGTGCGTCGCACAGGGAAGGAATGCTTCCCTTCGCGAGGGGCCCGAGCTTCCCGAGCGCCCACACCGCGTTCCGCCGGACGTACTTGTCCTCGTGCGTCAGCATCCGCGTCAGATATGGCAGCGCTTCCGGGCCCATCTGGCCCACCGCTTGGGCGGCAGCCTCCCGGACCCCCGCGTCAGGATCGGACAGTGCCGAGACCAACAGGGGGAGAGAATCCCGGGCCAACCAGCCCAACCTTCCCAGAGCGCGTGCCGAGCGGGCACGCTGATCGGGGGCGGGGTTGCGGAGGTTCCGGATCAGATCGGGCAGCGGGTCGTCCGCGGTGGCCATCAACCAGACCGTTTGAGCGTCAGACAATCCGTCCTGTGGATCGCCTGAGAAAAATTTAGAGCATGGCGGGAACTCCGCAACCCGATTCGCCGAGTTGTGGTCCTTTTCCCACTCCTATCAGAACCGAAATGGATCGGCTCGCAACAATCTGTCCCAAAATCCGGGCCGACCCGCTAGCGAAGACCGAGGGGGGCCCGAGCTTCGCAAATGGGAGTTTCCGTCAGGGTTAGCCCGAAGCGTAAACGAGGGAAGATCTTACATAACCCTCGCTTACGCTTCCGGCTCACCGTCAGGGAAAAGCCAGGTCCCTCGCCGATGCTTCGAGCAACGAACGGGATTGCCCCCGGAAGCGAGATGGACTCCGATCGCTGTCCGGTATAATCGCGAGGGGTCTGAAATTGTCGGACCAGGAGGTTTCATGCGAAACATTATTCCATCGGCGGCGGCCCGGTCGCGGTCGATGATGGTCGCCGTGGTGCTGGGAACCGCGTTGACCGCCGGAGAATCCCAGGCTCAGACGTACACCGGAAAAACGTCGGGCAAGATCACCGCCTCGGACGACGTCGTCCGCGACATCACCCGATACTGCCAGGCCTGCTGGCGGAACGCCCGTCTCCCGGCCGACCGCTGGCAGGACTGCACCCAGCAAGTTTTCACCCGCCTGCTCGAACGGGTCGAGCCGACCAGGTGGGAGAATTTGCTCAAGCAGGAAGACGAGGACCGCAAGGAATTCTTCCGCGCGATCGACGCCGTCAAGAAGCGGACCCAGCGGACCCGGCAACACGCCGAGCTCACCCCGGATCTCGCCGACAAACGGGGTCGCTCCGACGACGGGCTGCGCGACCAGCGCGAGGCCGTCTCCCGGGCCGCCAACGAGGTCCTCAGCCCACGCCAGCGTCGAATCGTCGAACTCACCGTCGGCGGTTGGGGCGTCCCCGAAATCGCACTCGAGCTCGGCACCACCACCGAACGCGTCAGCGACGAGAAGTACAAGGCCATCCGCAAACTGCGGAACCACCTCCGCGTCGACGAATCCCCTCGCCGAAACCTCGTCTGATCACACCCACACGCCCGGTGAGAAGCCTTTCTCACCGGGCGATCCATTTCCCCCCGCTGGCGACAACGCGGGAATTTTGCGATACTCCGGTTCTGCGATAAACTCTGCTGGATCAGCCACGTAGAACTATGATCCCAGCAGCAGCCCAGGTCTGCGATCCCCACCGACCGGAGTCCCCGATGCGTTTCCCCTCCCTGGCCCTCGCGTTTGCCGTCCTCACAATCTCCCCCATCGCGGCCGCCGACAACGAGTGGGTGGAAGTGCTCAAGTCCGGGGATTCCTCCCCCTGGAAGAAGATCGACAAGAACTGGATCTTCGCCAAGGAAGTGGCCCTGGACGCGGAGAAAACCAACCGCCTCAAGGCGACCCCGGCGGACGACGGACCGATCTGGGTCAACGGGACCATCGGCCGGGTCAGCGACCTCTACACCAAGGAGAGCTACGGCGATCTGGAGGTCCACGTCGAGTTCCTGATCGCGAAGAAGTCCAACTCCGGCATCAAATTCCACGGAATCTACGAGGTCCAGATCCTGGATAGCCACGGGAAACCGGACGACAAACTCACCGGCGACGATTGCGGCGGGATCTACCCCCGCGCCGAGGTGAAGCCGAAGTACCACCACATCGACAAGGGCATCGCCCCCAAGACCAACGCCGCCAAGCCCGCCGGGGAATGGCAGACCCTCGACGTCGTCTTCCAGGCACCACGCTTCGACGCCAAGGGGGAAAAGACTGCCAACGCGAAGATCGTCAAGGCGACCCTCAACGGCACCGTCATCCACGAAAATCTGGAATTGAAGACGCCGACCGGGAACAACTGGGAGAAAAAAGAAACCCCCACCGGCCCCTTCATGCTCCAGGCCGATCACGGCCCGGTTGCGTTCCGGAACGTCAAGCTGCGGCCCATCCCCGCGAAGTGAGAAGACCCCAGCTCAACCCGGCACGGCGAGCAGTTTCCCCATCTCGCCGTGGATGACGCCGTTGGTCGCGAGGATGTCGCTGCGGAAGGGATCGAAGGTCGCCCCCTCGAGGGTCGTGACCTTCCCGCCCGCCTCGGCGATCAAACAGGCCCCGGCGGTGACATCCCAGGACCAGTTATCGAAGGCCCAGTAGCCATCGAACCGCCCGGCCGCGACGTAGGCGAGGTTGAGGGCGGTCGATCCGGTCCGGCGAAGCGCCTGCGAATACTCGGAGATGTTCCGCCAGGCCGCCAGGTTCCGCTGCTGGGCCGCCCAACCCGCGGGGAAGCCCGTCGAGAGCAGGGAATCCCGGACCAGAGCCGTCTCGCTGACCCGCATCCGCTCTCCGTTGCGAAACGCCCCCTGCCCCTCGGCCGCCGTGAACATCTCGTTCAACCGCGGATCATAGATCACCCCGACCACCGCCCGGCCGCCAAACCACAGCCCGATCGAAACGCAATACGCCGGCACATCGTGCACGTAGTTCGACGTCCCATCGAGCGGGTCGACGATCCACACCGGCGGCGAATCCGGCGGAACCCGCGTCTCCTCGATCGTCTTCCCGTACGCCTCCTCCTCACCGAGGAACCCGTGCGTCGGGAACGCCGACAGGAGATGGTTCTTGACCGCCGCCTGAGACGCGTGGTCGGCGTCGGTGACGAGGTCGGCCCGGGCCTTTTCGCGAACGACGAAGCGTTTCCGCCAGGACTCGAGTTCCGCCGCCCCCCGACGAGCCGCCTCGACGGCGACTTCCAGGCACTTCGACAAATCCGGAATGGCTGTGCTCATGCCGTCATGATATGGATCCCCGACCCCGCGGGACGGGCCCTGCACGTCACCCCCGGTCGCGGATTTGGGTGACGCAACGCGTGACGCGGCGGGCCGCCTCCTCCACGGTTTCCTCCGACAAACTTGGGGCGAAACTGAAGCGGATCGCGGAACGCAGAACCTCGTCCGGGACGCCCATCGCCTGCAGAACCGGGGACGGCAGCAGGCTTCCGCTCGAGCACGCGGAACCGGTGCTGCACGCCACCCCGGCGAGGTCGAGAGCCACAAGCAGGATGTCGGAGCGGCAACCCGGAAAGGAAACGTTGAGGGTGGTCGGGAGGCCTCCGGGGTCGCCGGGTTCGGGGCCATTGACGATGCACGGTTGGAGAAGCCCCGCGAGGAACAGAGTTCGCAGATTTTCGAGCTTCGCCAGGTTCGCTTCCCGCTCGGCGAGTGCGAGTTCCAGGGCGGTGGCGAAGCCGACGGCGAGGGGGACGGACTCGGTGCCGGGCCGCAACCCGCGCTGCTGGTGGCCGCCGAAGAAGCTCGGCCGCACCGTGATTCCCCGCCGATGGAGCAGGACCCCGACCCCCGTCGGACCGCCGAACTTGTGCCCGGACGCGGAGAGGGTAGCCACCCCGAGGTCGCGGAAATTCACGGGGAGTTTCCCGACCGCCTGGGCCGCATCGCAGTGGAGCAGCACCGATTTCGGTAGCGTCTTCGAGACGTGCCGCACCGGCTGGATCGCACCGGTCTCGTGGTTGACGAGCATCAGCGCGACCAGCCGGGTTTCCTCCCGGACCCGGGAAAGCACGTCGGCTTGCGTCACATGACCGCGGGAATTGACCGGCAGCCACTCGACCTCGGCGCCCCGGGCAGCGAGTTTCTTGAGCGGTTCGACGACGCACGGATGCTCGATCGGTGCGGCGAGGATGTGGCCGCGGTCGGGTGAGAGCCCGAAGAGGGCGAGGTTGTTGGCTTCCGTGGCCCCGCTCGTGAAGATGACCTCGTCCGGGGCGGCTCCGAGGCTGGCGGCGACCCGATCGCGGGCATCTTCGAGGAGCTGCCTGGCCCGCCGTCCCGCGGAGTGGGAAGAAGCGGGGTTTCCGAGCACGTCGCCGGCCGCCCGCATCGCGTCCCAAACCTGCGGGCGAACCGCCGTCGTCGCGTTGTGATCGAGGTAGATCGCGGCCATGCCTGGATTCTACCCGACCGCCGTCACTTCCGGTTCCCCGTCAACTCGGCGAGACGTTTCTCCGCCTCCCGGATGCGGCCGGTGTCGGTGTCGTGGGCGATTTCCTCGCGGTACAGGTCGATTGCCTTGTTCCGCTCGTTGAGGATCTTGTCGTAGATGCGGGCGGCTCGCATGCGGGCGTCGGACCGGCCGCCTTTGCGCCACTGGTAGGACCGCTCGAAGTAGGCGGCGGCCCGGGCGTACTGCCGGAACGCGCGACCTTCGTAGAGATCGCCGAGTTCGTAGGCGACATCCGAGATTTTGTCGGAGTTCGGATACTTCTGCAGGATCTCTTGCAGCCGCAACTCCGCCCGCCGCTGGTTGAGGGTGTAATCCGTCCCGAAGCCGCGGTCCTTGTATTGCATCGCCTCCTTGAAGAGGTCGTTGGCTTCCTTGACGTTGACCTTCGCCTCCAGCGTCGCGGGCGGAACGTCGAGGATGTCCAGGCGGTAGGACGGCTTCGAGATCAGGTGGAAGGCTTTGAGTTCTTCCTCGACCCACTTGGCCCGTTCGCGGTCGCCGACCTTGGTGTAGTGCTCGTAGAGGGAAACCAGGGTCTGCTGGTATTCCTTGCGGTTGGCGATGAGTTTTTCGACGAGTTCGGCGTCGCCGTTGGTGTTGGTGGCCTTGGCCGGCTTGGCGGGAAGGTCGGCGGCGGGGCCGAGGATTGGGGTGATGCCGGTCAGGCCGGCGGACAGGATCAGGGTGCGGATTCGCATGACGCCCTCCTCTCGGAAAGATCCGCGGGCGAACCGCGGGGAGGGTCCGTCCGCTCATCAGGTCTTCGGAACTGTTCCGGATCCAGCCTGGCCTCCGGCGTTGTCGGAGGACGGAACCGTGGAAATCTGCGTGCTCGAGGATTTACCGGGGCTGCTTGCTCCCGAGTTTCCTCCCGATCCGGGCCCAGAATTCTTGGACTCCGGCCGACCAAAGATCATCCGGCCCGCCGGCGTTTGCAGCACGCTCGTCACCACGATCGACACCTCCTGGCCGATCTGGTTCCGACCTTGCTCGACGACCACCATCGTCCCGTCGTCGAGGTACCCGACGCCCTGCCCCACCTGGTCGCCCGCCTTGACGACGCGGATAATCAGGACCTCACCGGGAAGTGCGACCGTCTTCAGGGCATTTGCGATCTCGTTGAGGTTGATGACATCCACGCCCTGAAGCTGCGCGATTTTGTTGAGGTTGAAATCGTTCGTGACCACGCGGGCCCCGATGGAGCGGGCGAAAATCACGAGGCGTTCGTCGACTCGAACCTTTTCTCCGGGTTTGCCGCCTTCTTCCGGGATGTGCCCATCGTGCATTTGCAGTTCGATGCGGGGGTTCGACTGCAGACGCTTGAGGACATCGAGCCCGCGTCGGCCGCGGTTGCGTTTGAGCTTGTCGGCACTGTCGGCGATCCCCTGCAGTTCGTTGAGCACGAAGCGCGGGACGACGAGTTTGGTGTCGATGATTCGAGTATCGCACAGATCCGCGATGCGGCCGTCGATGATCACGCTGGTGTCGAGAACCATCGGCCGGCCACCCTTGACCTGCTTGGAAAATTCGACATAGGGGATAATGAAGCGAAAGTCGTCCTTGGTCTGCAAAAGCGTCGAAATCGTCACGTAACAACACAGGACGCTGAGGGTCAGCCGGATCATGAGGGTCAGACGGATCGTCTGCTTCGCGTTGAAATCCGGGAAGCTCGCCTCGATCACGGGTCCGAGCGCCAGGGAAAAGAGCCAGCCCAGCAGCAACCCCAGTAAGAGCCCGAAGTAGATGGCGGAGAGGGTGGCGATCTGCTTGTTCCGCCCGCGAACGTCCATCAGAAGGACAGCAGACCCGGCAAAGACGACGATTCCGCCGGCGAGCGCACCGGCCCCGAGCGCAGACTCGGTCCCGCGATTGGCTTCCTCGAACAGCGTGAACGCAAAAAGGGCGATGCCGATCAGCAGGGCTGCGTAAACCCCACGGAGGCCCAGCAAGATCATGGAATCGCCCCGAGAGAAGGGGAAGGCACCATCATACGGTCCGGCACCCGCCGGAATATTCTGTTCTACAAATCGGTCGAAGGATGGAAAAGCCGGCGATATTCCTGATGGGCGAACCGATCCGTCATCCCCGCCAGATAATCCCCCACAACCCGTTCCAGTTCGGGAACCAGGTGCCGACCCGGCAACCGCTGGCCGGCCGGCGGACCCGCGATCGCATCGGCCCCGGCCCACCGCCGCAAATGACGTTCCGGTAGCAATTCCGGTGCCCGAACATACTCCTCGAACAACGACCGCAAAATCCGCTTCCCGTTCGCCGTCATCCGCAGCACCCGGTGATGACGGTACAGCCGCTCGCGAAGAAACTGCTCCAGTTCCTTCTTCAACCGGGCCGTCTCGGGGCTCAACCCGACGAGCGGAACCGTCGCCGACCGGACATCTTCGAGGGATCGGACGTTTCCTTCACGAACCCGTCGGGCCGTCTCCTCCAGCAAGTCCGTGACGAGCAAACCGAGGAGCTCGCGAACGACGGCCGTGCGGAGCGGATGACCAGTCAGGCCCGGGTGTCGCCGGTTGACGTTGTCGGCGGCTCGCTCCCAGAACTCGACGCCGCGAAGGTCGTCGAGGGTGATGAATCCAAGCCCGAGCCCGTCGTCGACATCGTGCGAGTTGTACGCCAGGCTATCGACCATGTCCACAACTTGGGCCTCGAGCAGCGGAGCACCCGCATCTGCGAATTCGACGCTTTCCGGGGAATCCGGGTTCCCGCTGTGTCGCACGAACGCTTCGCGAATCTCGAAGGTCAGGTTGAGGCCGGGGAACTCAGGGTAGCGTTCCTCCAACTCATCGACGCGTCGCAAGCCGCAAAGGTTGTGGTCGAACCCGCCGAAGTTCGCCAGGCACTCATCGAGCGCATGTTCCCCGGCATGTCCGAACGGCGGATGGCCGATGTCGTGGGCGAGGGCGATCGCTTCTGTCAGATCCTCGTTGAGCCGCAATCGCCGGGCAACGGTGCGGGCGACCTGCGTCACTTCCAGCGTGTGCGTCAGCCGGGTGCGGTGATGGTCGTTGACACTCGCGACGAGCACCTGCGTCTTCCCGGTCATCCGTCGGAACGCGGAACTGTGGACGATCCGTTCGCGGTCACGCTGGAAGGGAGTGCGGTAGGGGTGCGGAGGTTCGGGGAACCGCCGGCCGCGGGTGGCCCGGTTCCGCATCGCATACGGGGCGAGCCAGTCGTCCTCGTGATCGAGCCAGGCATCGAAGGAGAGCGGGGGGTGGGACATTCTCGACGTTTCCTGACCGCGATCCGAATGTGGGTGGAGTGAGGCTGGTCACTCGGCCGCGAGTTCCTGTTGCAGAAGGTCGTAGAGGGAATCGAGGGATTGCACGATCACCTTGACGTCCGCGAGGACGGGCATGAAGTTCGTGTCGCCGTTCCACCGCGGGACGATGTGCCAGTGGAGGTGGCCCGGCAACCCCGCCCCCGCCGCCTTGCCGAGGTTCAAGCCGACGTTGAAGCCGTCCGGCGACATCCGCTTCTCCAGGATCGCAAGCATCCGCCGAAGGGTGTGCTGGAGGTCGAGTGTTTCCGCGTCGGTGAGGTCGTCGAGGCGGGCCTTGTGCGAATTCGGGGCGATGAGCAGGTGGCCGTTGTTGTACGGGAAGCGGTTCAAAACCACGACGGAATGGGCGGTGCGGAGAGCGAGAAGGTTGTCGCGGTCGGTGGTCTCGGCGATTCCCCTGCAGAGGAAACATCCGTCGGAAGGCAGAGGATTTTTCGGCGGCTGGGCGACGTACGCGAGTCGCCAGGGGGCCCAGAGGTGATCCACGCGAAGCTCCGGAGGGGCAGGTTTCCCGTATCTTACGGCCCTGCCCCGCCGGCGTCCGATCGTTACTTCACGCCGACACAGCAGGCCTGGCCGACACAGCAAGCCTCGCCGGTGAAGCAGCAATCGCCTGCACCGTCACAGCAGCTACCTTTGCCGGTGGCGGGCTTGGCCTGGGCCACCTTCGCCTTGGCCGCCGCGATCGGGGCGACGCAGCACGCCTCCCCGACATCACAGCATTCGCCGCCGGTCTGGCAGCAAGACGGAGTTTGCGCTCCTGCCGTCTCGGTGCAGCACGCGGCACCGACTTCACAGCACTCGGCACCCGGGAAGCAGCAACTGCCCCCGACGGTTTGGGCCCGATACTCGGCACCCACGATACCCACCGCGATCAGAGCCGAGATTCCCGCGAAAAGTTTGGTCAACATGGTCGAATTCCTTGGAAAAATGGGGGTAGGAACGCCGCTCCGACACACATCGGGCGGATGCAACGACACACCGACTTTTCCAGGGCTAACAGTGTAAGACGTGGTGGACGCGGGTCCGCTCGCCGGGCGGGAGGAAACGAAGCTCGGAAAGTCCGGCCGGCTGGGGTGCTTCCCGGGGAATCGCCGTGGGTTCCGGAACACTGAGCGGTTCGATGGCGAGCGTCGTCGCGAATTCGACCAGCTGGCTGGCGTCTCGATCCAGATTCGCCGGTGGGGCGATTTCGAGAACGTAACCACCACACGGGCACGGTTCGGGAACTGCCGGAGCGAGCGGAGCCGGGGGAGTTGGCTTCGCCCGAGCAACGGCCGTACTCTCGAGCGATTTCGCAGCCCGACGAGCACAGATCGGACATTCGGACTCAGCCGATTTCGGAGTCGCCGGGAATTGCTCTGAAACTTCCGCCAACTGCTGGATCCGCGGGAAGGCACGGGCGAGCAATTGAGTCGGCCCACAGCAGCAGAGCGACGGCCCCGCCACCTGGATCACCGCCACAACGATCGCCAAGAAAGCCCGCACGCAAATTCCTCCGCTTCGCCAGGGAATACTACGTCCGGGAATCGCGTCTTTCAACTCAGATCAACAAGCAGGGTGTCCCTTGGATTTTGGCAACACACAAACACTGACACTAACACTATCACTGCTTTCACTGGAAAAGCAGTGATAGTGTTAGTGTCAGTGACAGTGAAGAGGGTCGAGTGCCAAAATCAGGAAGGACACTCCGACAAGCCCCCGGTTCGACCGGGGTGCGCTTCAGTTCTATTGGGGAACGAAAGTCAGATGGAAAACCGAGATGCTCTGTTGACCAATCGAAGGTTCTTGCGCCTTCGGTGGGTCTTCGTCGCCAAGCCTCCTTGACCCACCCTAAAAAATTGGTGATTCCAGCGAAGCTGCGAAAGCGTCACCGCTCGAATCGAATTGCGAGCGGTGACTCGGAAGTGAAGAATCCTCAGTCGTCTTTCTTCTTTTCCCGGTCGCGGCGGGGCGGGCCGAAGTTTCCGAAGGCGGCTCGCTGCTCCTCCTGATACTTCTTCACGTCGAACGGCTCACCGGTCAGGCTCTTCCACGTCGTCTTTTGCTCGTCGGTGAGGGTCTTCGTGATCTTATCCGTGACTTCCTTTTGCAGGGCCGAGCTCTTCTTCTCGAACTCGGCGGCCTTTTCCTTCGGCGGGGGTTGGAAGCCGCGGATGCCGAGGTCTTCGCGGAGTTCTTGAACTTCCTTGCGGTACTCGTCGAGCGATTCCTTGATCGTCGCCTTCTGGTCGGCGGTGAGCTTCAGGGCAGACTCGACTTCCGGATTGCGGTACGCGTTCACGCCGCTGATTTGGACGTTGATCTGCTTCAGCCGGTTGAGTTGGTCCGGCTTCAGGACTTCGCCGAGTTCCTTCATCGCGATCGCGTTCGATTCCTTCATGAGCTCGGCGAACTTCTCCCGGCGTTCTTCTTGCGGGAGGTCACGGACTTTTTCGAAGAGCTTGGCGGTCTTCTCGCCGATCGCCTTGGGAAGTTCCTTTAGCTTGGTGGCTTGCTCGTCGGAGATTTTGATCTCTTCCTTGACCATCTTGGAGTTGACGAGGAAGGTGGGGTTTCCTCCGCCGCCGAAACCACCGCCCATTCCGGGTCCGAAACCGCCGCCGAACGGGGGGCGTTTTTTCGGCGTGTCCTTTTCCTGGGCCGAGGCGCCGCCGAGAACGGCGAACGCGATCATTCCGATCACACCCAACACTAGCGAGAGGTTCCGCATGACATTTCCCCGAAGGAGTGCCGGTCGACTTACCGCATCGCCCGGAATGAGTCGTATCTTCGCCGGGTGGGGCTGAGAGGGAAATGAGAAAGGCTCAACCATCATTGGGTATTCATTTTCCCGGCCGAGATTCTGTTGCGGACCCGAGCAAATGGGGTGGAAGCAACGTGACGGGCGACGTGAGGCGGGCTTCACGCCACTGGCCCCACGCCGCGCCGGGGAGAGTTACTTCTGGGGCTTCGCGATGTCCTTGACGTGGGACAGGTGATCCTTCAACGTCGGCAGGGTCTTCTCCGCGAACGCCTTGAGGTCCGGGTTTTTCAGGGTTTTGGAGGCGTTCTCGAAAAGATCGACGGTTTGCTGGTGGGCCTTCAACTGGGCGTCGAGGTACACCGGGTCGAACTGATTCCCCTCGGCGGATTTGATCTTCTGAATCATCTGTTGATGCTGGTCCGTCATTTTCGTCGGCACGCCAAGATTGGCCTTCTTGGCGATGTCCTTCAGTTTCTGGTTCGCCTTCGTGTGGTCGGTGATCATTTGCTGGGCGAACTGCTTCACCTCGTTGGACTTGGCCGAGTCCTGGGCGATTTTGCTGGATTCGACTTCGAACATGCCGCCGCTGGCAGCCTTGATGACGAATTCCTCGTCGCTCATGGCTGCTGCGGCCGGCTTGTCCTCAGCGGGACTGTTCAGGATCGCAATTCCGATGCTCGCCACCGCGAACAAGATCCGTTGCATGCCGTTCTCCTTTGAAAGGAACCAACCCATCAGGGGCAGGACCCACAACAAGACGTGGGTGCCCCCCGAACTTTTGGAAGTTCGGGAAAGGACAGATGACTTGCAAAAGAGGATCCGGTTTCGAAATTCGCTCGGGGAATTGCGGAATCTTCTGACGCGAGGAGTTACCGGGCGTCGTCGCCTTCGGGTTCTTCCGATGGGGGATTGGAAGGCATTTTTTGACCTGACGGTTCGGTCTCGTGGGGCGAGCTATCCGCTCCGCCGGCGGCCTCGTCGGTGCCGTAGGGTTGGGGGCCGTAGGGGCTTCCGAGAACGCGGTCGTCGTCCTGGGTTCGGGTGGGGTCGGTGTGCATGGCCAATCTCCGGCAGGGAAGGAACCGGTTGGAAGATTGGCAATCTTCGTGCCCGAGAAGATTCCTGCCGAGCGAGAAGGATCATTTCCGGCCGGCTCGCCAGGTTCGGACGATGTCGACGTACTTTTTCGCGAGTTCGGTGATGGCGGCGAAGTTGCCCGCGGAAACGAGCTTCGGGTCGACGAGTTGGCTGCCGACCCCGAGACAGACCGCTCCCGCATTGAGGAAGTCGGCCGCCGTGGTGAGATCGACCCCGCCGGTCGGCATCAATTTCACCTGTGGCAACGGCCCGCGGACCGCCTTGAAGAATCCCGGACCCACGACATCCGCCGGGAACACCTTCACGATGTCCGCCCCCGCTTCCCACGCCGAGAGAATCTCCGTTGGGGTGAAGGCACCTGGCATCACGAGCTTGTCGTAACGTCGGCACATCCGGATCACGTCCAGATTTACCGCTGGGGAAACCACGAACTCCGCACCCGCCAGGAACGCCGACCGGGCCGTCTCGGTGTCGAGCACGGTCCCCGCCCCGAGAAGTACCCGATCCCCGAGCTGCCGCTTCGCCTCGCGGATGACCTCGACCGCATTCGGAACCGTGAATGTGACCTCCGCCACGGTCACGCCCCCCTCCGCGAGTGCCCGAACCACCTCGACGAGCGGACCGGGGTCGGCGAATCGCACGACGGCGACGATTCCACAATCCAGAACGCGGGCAAGATCGGCTTCGCGGGGCATGGCACGGCTCGGCGGTCGCGGGGAGGAATTACTTCTGATGTACGAGAATTTCCCCGCTCTGCGAAACCCAGAGCGTCATGGCTGACCCTGGCCGGCGTCCCGGCAGATCGCGACAAGCCGATCCCGGGCGCTGGCGATCCCCTTGTAGCGGGCCGCGTCCGGGGACATGGTTTCGAAAATGTCCGCCAGTCGCTGGGCCACGAACGGATCAGCCGACACTTTCGCGAGGGGAAGGATCTCGATGCGGATCCCGAACAGGATGCTGCCGCTCGGCGACAGCTTCAACAGGAGTTGATGCTCGAAGCGGAACCAGAATTCCTCCGGAGAGATGGTTTCGTCGATCGGGGTGTGGGGTTGGTCGGGGTGGTAGTTGAGCCGCTGATCCCGGGCGAAGTTGACGTTCTCCCGCACCCACACCTCGCCGGGCTTCTGGCGGGCCATGAACGCCTCGATCGGCTTGGCCAGCAACTCGTTGAGCCCCGGCACTGGGGCGTGGATCTCGGTCATCGGATGGCCGAGTTTCTCGTGCAGCGACCACCGACTCGGGAAGCAGACGACCCCGCCGATCAGGCGATGTTGGCCCTCCGGGGTGGGGTGCATCCACACGAAATCCGGCTCCCACGCCCGGCCCAGCGCGAGCAACTGTGAGTGCGGATCTGCGGCGGGATCGATTTCGACCCCCAGCCCCCGGGCCAGTTCGACCGTGTCGCGAAGTGCGGGAAGCGCTTCGGTAAGGAGGGCAGTGTACTTCTGCGGGTCGGTGGTGAGCCAGTGATCCCGCTCCGCACGGGCGGCGGCGGAGGACTCGTTGTCGGCGAAAAACTTCGCGAGATCCCCGTGCCGGACGCCCATGTACCACCGGTGCGTCGGCTGCGGATAGATCCGCCGCCAGTCGATTTCGGATCCCGATTGATGATTGCTCACGCCGATGCTCTCCTCCTCCCGAGGTCACTTCCGTTTACCTCCGAGGAGCATCGGGGAAACGTTCGGGAACCCCGCCTTCTTCGTAAGCTCTATCGCCTCGATGAGTCCCCTGTACGTCACCTTGTCGGCCACTTCCAACCTGACGGATGGTGCCAGCTTCGTTTTTTTTCGGATCTCGACGAGGAGCTTACCCAGGTCGGCCAGGTCCTTCGCCTCGACGTCGCCTTCTGGAAGCGAGACGATAATCCGACCGATCCCTTTCTCACCGGCGTAAACCTGGATCGTCAGTGGCTCGCCGTTCTCCTGTTCGGGAAGTGCCTGTTTCGGGAGCGGCGGTTGCTTCACCGGGGGTGTTACTTGCTTTGACGGAAGCCGCAACGTCACCTCGCGATACCCCGCCTGCCTAACAGCCACCATCACATCGTGGATGATCTTGAAGGGTGTTTCTTCCGCCGCGAAGATCACCACCTTTGACCGCCCCTTCCCTTTCTCCCATTCCGCTGGAGATGTTTGTTTCTTGTCGATTTCGTACCTGTCACACATGTATAGTTTGGCCCTCGGAATGGAGAATACCTCTTCTCCGATGATAACCTTCTCCTCTATGAGGACGCAGAGCAGGATGGATTGGACATCTGCTTCCAGTTTCGGCTTTTCTTCTGCACCAGTGGTGGCGTTCGAACCAACGCCAACCACCACCACCGTCAGGGCCGCGAGAAGACGAGACATGGAAAGTTCCTGGGAGGAAATTCGGATCCGCGACGATCTCAGCATATCCGGAAGATCCGTTCAGGGGGCGTTCATTTCTTCGCCTTCGCAAAGCGGTCCTTCAGCCACTTGAGTTGCTGCTCCGTCGGTGGCTTGTGGGAAAGTTCCACCTTCGGGAACGCTTCCTTCACTTTTGCGAGGTCGGCGTCGGAGATTTCGGTTTCGTCCAGGGTCAGTTTGCGGAGGTTCGGGAGTTTCTGGAGATGCTTCAGGCCGCCGTCCCAGGTCAGGCGGGTCTCGGTGATTTTGATCTGTTCGAGGGAAGGAATCTCGGAGAGTGCGAGCAGCGAGGCATCGGTGATTCGGGGGGTGAACTGCGGGGCGAGCCAGACGGAGCGGAGGTTCTTGCAGGCCTGGAGTTTCACGGTCCCGGCGTCGGTGTTCATGGTATGCCAGATGCGGAGGTCCTTGAGGTGGGGAAGGGAAGCGATCGCCGCCAGTCCGGCATCGGTGAGGGAGGAACCGCCGCAGCCGAAACTCTCGAAGTTGGGCAGGTCCTTGAGATGGGCGACGCCGGCGCCGGTGAAGCCTTCCTTGTTCAGGGAGTGGAAAAAGGTCATGGTTTTGAGGGATTTCCACCCGGCCATCTGCTTCATGCCGTCGTCGGTGAATTTCCCCCCCTCGAAGGCGACTTTCTCCAGGTTGGGCAGGTCCGTGAGGAGAGCGAGGCCCTCGTCGGTGATCGGGCAGCGGTAGAGGGTCAGTTCTTTGAGGGACTTCAGGGAACCGATCAGTCGGAAGTGGTCGGCGGTGAGATTCTGGGATTCCTTGCAGAAGACGCCGACCGGTTTGCCGGCCTTGTCGAGTTTCACCTCGACCTTCGCTTCCTTGAGCTTTTCGATTGCGGCCTTGTCGTCGGCTTGAGTCAGCGGGGAGAGGGCCGAGCAGACGAGGAGTGCAAGGGTGGGGATTCGCATGGAAGCTCCGGGTTGGGGGGACACCGGGAAAACGGCAAACCGCGGGGTCCTGACGGAAATTGTCGGGAACCCGCGGCATCCGGAGAGGTCAGATTTTCGAGAGGGTTACTTTGCCTCGACCTTGATCTTGAATGGGGCGCTGGTCAGTGTGACCCGGCCGTAGCCATCGCCCTGATCCTCGGAGCCGGCGGGTTTGGGGGAGACGCCGGTGACCCAGGTGGCAACGAGTTCGTACTCACCGGGGGCGGTCCAGTAGGAGAACTGCGACGCCCCGCGTGCCCCGCTGGAGAGTCGCTTCACGGGGAACTCGATCGTCTTGCCCGGCTCGAGTCCGACGCCCTGAGGCAGGCGGAACTCGGTAGTGAACGCCAGATTGGAGGGGGAGTTGATCGCCCCTTTCCCCTCGAGGTTCAGGGTGAGGACGACGGGGTCGCCGGTGTTGTAAACCATGATCGTTTCTTTGCCGGTGTTTTTGATGGTGACCTTGAGGTCAACGGCCGGCGGTTGGGGGAGGGCACCCAACTCGCCCCCCTTCTTGAGGGCGGCTCGGAACTCCTCGGGCGTCTTGCCGCCCAGATCCAGGGGATAGGTTTTCTTGCCCGTGATGGTGATCTCCAACGGCACCCCCTTGGGATCGGACTTGGAAGGAGCCGGCTTGTCGTCCTTCGCCGGGGCCGGGGCCGCAAACAGCGGAGAGGTGAAACTCAGAACCAACGCAGACAGCCAAATCTTCGACATCATCGTCTCCGGAAGCAAAACTCGGGCGAAACAGGAACCGGAGGATCCCAACAGAGTCCTCCGTATCGGCACGACGAGATTCCGGCCCGAAAAGATGCCGAGGAAATCGGAAAATCCGAAATTTCACTCGCAGAAGCGGACGGCCGTCTGCGAAACCGCCGCTCGCAGCCGGCGGAGATAGTCCCGCCGGGGAATCTCGATCGCTCCGAGGCGGGTGGTGTGCTCGGTTCGCATTTGCACGTCGAAGAGCGAGAACCCCCGAGATCGCAGGCGGTCGACGAGTGCGGCGATGGCCACCTTCGAACCGTCGGTAACGCGGTAGAACATGGACTCGCCGGCAAACAGGCCGCCGATCGCGATGCCGTAGATTCCCCCGCCGAGGATCCACCCTGGGCCCGGCGGTTCCGTTTCCGGGCGGCGGCCGGCTTCCGAGGGCACCCACGTTTCGACACTGTGGGCGTGCCCACGGCGGTGCAGCGACTCGTACGCCGACACCATGTCCGGGGTGATCCAGGTCTCATCGTCCGTCCGCTCCGCACATCCGCGAACGACCGCAGAAAAAGCCCGATTCACGGTGACGTGGAACTTCCCGGAGCGGATGGTCCGGGCCAGGCTCCGCGAGATGTGCAGCCCGTCGAGTTCGAAGATGGCTCGGGGGTCCGGGGACCACCACAAAATCGGGTCCCCCTCGGAGAACCAGGGGAAGACCCCCTCGGAATACGCCCGGAGCATCGTGTCGGGCAGCAAATCCCCGCCGACGCCAACGAGTCCGTCCGCATCCGCGGTCGCGGGGGGAATCCAGTACCGACCTCGAATGGGGTCCACCATGAGGAGTCATCATACCCAGCCGGGCAGGGACGCGGTCTGGCGAACGGGAAGAGGGTTGAGGTTTGACCCGGGGCACAAATCTGGCGACCGGGACCAGGATGAATCGGCCGAGCAACCCGCGGAGGGGTCACTTCTTCACGAGTTTCAGGATCTGCTCCGCGGCCCGGGAGCCACTCAGGAATGCTCCGTGGGCTGTGCCGAAACCGGCGTCGGTGGTGGCTTCGCCGGCGAAGAAGAGGCGATCGTCGATCGGTTCCGCGAGAGTGTTGAAGTCTTCCACGGTGCCGCCCGGTGCCACCGAACACCATGCACCCCGGCAGTACGGGTCGGTTCCCCAGTGTGTGACCAGATACCCCGCGACCGGCGTCACCTCCCGCCCGAACATCTCCCCGAGCCGGGAAAGGGCCTCCTCCACGGCCTTTTCTTCCTTCATCTCCTCCAGGCGTTTCGCGTAGTCGCCGACGACGTTCAACACCAGGATCGGTTCCTTGTGGGTCGGCAGCAGGCTGCGGAACTCGCAGAACGGCGGGGTGATCGGGGCGAAGCGGATCAGATCTTCGGGCCAAAATTCCTTCTTGAACTTGAGCACGACCTTGCAGAACCGACCGGCCCCGAGTCGGCCCATGGCAGCGGTCTTCGCTTCGGGCCACGCCGGGTCGAACTTGACCGTCCCGGATTGCAGCACCCCCAGAGGCAACGCCACCACGCACCGCGTGCCGGTGATGACGTCCGTGTCCCGCAGCGTGACCGCGACGTCGTTTTTCGTCGCCTTCACCTTGACCGCGACGGCTTCGAGCTTGATGCGGAGATTCTGCCGTAGCTTTGCGATCATCGCCCCGAACCCCTCGGGGAAGCACGATTCGCCGACGTTTCGGCGGGCACCGGAGGGAGCACCGGGTGCGAGCTGCTCCGGGTCGGCGGCCTGCCCGAGCCCGAAACGCTCGAAAACCAGCCATTTCACGGTGGGCTTCACCGCTTCCGGCACCCCGGGGCGGTTGGCGTCCTCGTCCGGGACCATCGCAATTTCCAGGGCTTTTGCCAGGTTCTGCGGCGGCTTGTCCTCCCCGGCGAGGATGTCGATCTGCTGGGCGAGCGACGCGAAAACTTCGCGTTCCTTCTCGAGTTTCTCGTCCGGAACCCCTTTCCCCTTGGAGAAGAGGGCGAATTCGGAGGAATCAACGTCGGCCATCGGGAGTTTCAGGGCCTTGCCGAGTTTCGCGAGTGGGTTGAGAATCGTCTCGTAGAGACGGTCGGCTCCGAGTTCGACGGGGGTTCCGAGGGTGGTGGCGTCGGTTTGGATCCGGCCGCCGGTGCGTTTGCGGGCCTCCAACACCTGCACGGAGATGCCGGCGTCGTGCAGTTTCCGGGCACAGGTCAGGCCGGCGATTCCCCCGCCGATCACGACGACTTTTTCCCCATCTCCTTCGGCTGCCCGAATCGGCCCGGCGAACGCGGCAGCAGAAGCAGACGCGAGGAAGGTGCGGCGATCCATTCTGTTTCTCCGGAATGTCGGGGTGAGGATGGTTTACGAGAATCCGACGCCCCTGTAGGGGAGAGAATCGCTTGAGATCCGGAATCTCGGCGGGTACGCTCGACGACGGTTGCCGGCGCCAACAGCCGGCCTTGGCCGACGTTGTATAATTCCAGGCGAACCCATTTCCCCGTCAGGATCTCCCGATGCATTCCCCTCTGCGTTTGCCACTGATCGGGTTTGTGCTGGCCGGCCTCGTCTCGGTTTCCCCGACCCAATCGGCGTGCGGGCAAGACCTGATGCCGGAATTGAAGCCGTACCGGAAAACCGAGGATCTGCCGGGCGACGCTCGTCGGGTCACAACGGCGATGAAGGACGGTCGGGCGCTGGTCGGCGGGCAGGCACTGGACGCGAGCAAGACGCTCTTCGAAGCGATCGCCCGGCACTACCTCTACAAGGTCACGCAGGAGCAGTACTACACCGCACCGGACGGGGCGGAGCTCAAACCGCGAAACTCGGACAACAACCTGGACGTTGTGTTCGAAGACCTGCGAAGGTACTACATGCTGGTGCCGAACTCGAGCACCAAGCAGATGACAGCGGCGCAGATCGAATACTGGCAGTACTTCGGGGAAGCGCTCAACGCAACCATTCTGGAGTTGATGAAGAAGAATCCGCCGCCGCTGATCCGGGTCAACACGGCCCGGGCTCTGTCGATCGTCGCGGCGATGGGTTCCCCGGCGTTCGCCAAGACCATCACGAACCTCTTGAACGACCCCAAAACCCCACCGGAAGTGCTGCTGTACGCCTACAAGGCGGCGGATGCGTTCCTGGCGGCGTACGACCCGAACGCGATCGGGGGCAAAAACTTCTTCCGCCACACGGTTCAGGGCCCGGAACTGATCGAACTCGTCAAGGCCCTGGAAAAACACGTCCTGGACGGCCCCCCGGTTGCGGAGAAGGTCGCGCTGACGCCGCCGCCGATCAAGATCGTGGGCGAGCAACCCAAGCCGGTGATCCCGGGGCGACTGGAAAACAAGTCCCTGACCGCGGAACAGGTCGAGGTGGTGCGGTACTTCCGTCGGCAGGCGGTGCGGGCGCTGGCGAAGTGCCGGCTCGACACGATTTCGAACCTGGCGGGGCAGGTGGTTCTCCGACCGGCGTCCACCCTGGCGAAGTTCGCGGTCAACGATGAGTCGCTGTACCCGGAAGCCTCGCCGGCCGAGGTGGCCGAGGCGGTTCGCGGCCTCGCGGAGATGCCGCCCAGTTCCAACCTCAACATCGACACCGTCGCCACCATCATCGCCACCGGGATCGCCTCGCTGGCTCGCCTGAAGAACGTCAACCCGGCGGACCACTCGATTCCGTGGGTGATCACGTCCGCCAAGATCGGCCAATCTCTGGGGGTGTGGAAGGCATCGGTGAATCTGTTCCCGCAGGCCGCGACGGCGTCCAAAACCATCAACTCGGCAGCGGATGTCTGCCAGCGGGAAATCCTCTCCAAGCTGGAGCAGACGCCCCCCAAGCCCGCCAACGTCGAACGTGTCACGGACTGGATCAGCCAGAACCAGCCGAAGGATGCGAAAAAGAGCCTCTTCAAGGACAAGGTCGAAACCGTCTCGCCCCGCCCGCTGAGCCGGTGATTTCGAGTTCTCAACCCACGCGAAGTAGCAGGGTCCGGCTCACGGCTCGCCCCGTGGCCGGGTCCCGAACCTCGACCACAACCTTGTACTCCCCCGGTTTCCCCGGCACCGGGAACCGGAAGAGCAGGAAGTAGTCCCGAATCTGCGAACGGGTGAAGTCGCGCTTGGTCTCCGCCAGGGCTGGCACCGCTCGCCGAGACTGATCCGTCAGTTCCACGATCCCCCCAGCCGCATCCCGCAACTGCAACGTGCACGCGAGCCGGGTCACATACCCCTCCCCTTCCCCCGGCGAGCTCGTCGGCTCCGACGGGACATTCTTCACTTCCAGGTACAACTCCGCGAGTGCTCCCGGCGGGAACGCGTGCCGATCCGGAAGGGGCTCGTAGCGACCGAAATTCTTGATCCACCGGCAGAAGACCGCCTTCTCGATAAACAACGGCCCCCGCGTGGCCAGCGTCGCCGTTGGAGCCTCCAGTTGCCCCGCCAGCACGCCAATCTCGTGCGGCGTCGCCCGGTTCAAATCCATCTGCGAAGCCCGCACCACCGCTGGGATCAGTTGCAGCATCAGTTCCTGATTCGGCTTGTCGAGCGACCGTAAATGTTTGACCGCCTCGTCCGGCCGATTCTCGAGGTACGCCCGCATCGCGGCCACAAGTGGCGGATCGATCGGGTGCAGAACCACGGGTGGGGGTGCGATCAGCGGATCCGGAAGCGAGGGAACCTTGGCCGTTCCCCCGACATGGGCGATCCCCTGTTCCGGCGGCGGGGTGCTCCGAGCCACGACCATCGGAACCGGGTCCGCTATGGCAACCCGTTCCCCGGGTGCCCGGATTAGCTCGGCAAACTGCGACCCCCGGGAAGGCGGGAGCACGCTCGTGGACGGGGTGGGTTCGGGTGGAGGAGTGGGATGGCGGCGTTCCCCGCGCGGAAAAACGCACGCCGGCACCGCGACCAGGCCCGCCGCAACCACCAGGACCAGATTCCGGGATTTCGCGAGCATTCGCACCCTCTTCCCCACCCCGGCATGCACCGACTTTGGGGGAAATACCAACCTTCCTCAACCCCGTCAACTCGCGACCGATTCGAGTCAGGGCGACGCATTTCTTGAGAGTAGGTCACTCGCTCCGCGAGTGACCGGATGATGTCCCGAGAATGCGATACTCGCTTTCAGAGGGGAAATCGCAATCACTCGCGGAGCGAGTGACCTACTTTCTTCGCCGCACTTCAAACAATGCGTTGCCCTTCGATTCGAGGGTTCGCGGCGTCTCCGATTCGATCCTTGTCTGCTCCGACTCCCGTTGCCGACGCGGTCGGTCGGGATAGGTTGGCTCCAGTCCCTCCGCCGATCGAGGCCCCTCCCATGCGTCAATTCCTGGTTCTGCCGGTGTGTGTTCTCGCGATGTTCGCCGTTGCCGCGGTTTCGGTGGCGGCGGACGACTACAAACCGGGTCCGGATGCGTTCCCGCAAGACGGTGTGCCCCGCGGCAAGGTGACGGAGTACGAGTGGAAGACGAGCAAGGTCTTCCCGGGAACGGTGCGGAAGTACTGGGTCTACGTCCCCGCCCAGTACAAGGCGGACGGCCCGCCGGCGTGCGTGTTCGTGTGCCAGGACGGGAACGGCCACAAGGACCCCAACGGCGGCTACCGCACCCCGACGGTCCTGGACAACCTCATCCACAAGAAAGAGATTCCGGTCACCGTCGGAATCTTCATCACGCCCGGCGAGTTTCCGCCCGCGCAGAAAGGGGCCGCGTCGCGGTCCAACCGCAGTTTCGAGTACGACACCCTCTCCCCGGACTACGCCAAGTTCCTGGAAACCGAGATTCTTCCGGAAGTGGGGAAGACGGTGAAGCTCCGGCAGGACGCGGCCGGGCGGGCGATTTGCGGCATCAGTTCCGGCGGAATCTGTGCCTTCACCGTCGCCTGGGAACGGCCCGACCTCTTCTCGAAAGTCCTCAGTCACGTCGGCAGTTTCACCAACATCCGCGGCGGCGACGTCTACCCGGGCCTCATTCGCAAGACCGACCGGAAGCCGATCCGCGTCTTCCTGCAGGACGGCAACAACGACCTCGACAACCTTCACGGCCACTGGCCACTCGCCAACGTCCAGATGGCCGCCGCCCTGCGGTACATGAGCTACGACTACAAGCTCGTCTTCGGCGATGGCGGCCACAACGCCAAGCACGGCGGCGCCATCCTCGCCGACAGCCTCCGCTGGCTCTGGCGCGACACCCCCGACGCCCCGACTTCCGATTCGAGCGAGAAGAAGTAGCGGCGAGAAACGCGATTCCCTCGCCATCTGGATCGCCGGCCAGCAGTACCTCCGCCGACTCAACGCTTCGGGACTCGATCGCCGCTAGAATGGGGGTAGTTCTTCTTCCGGAGGCGTGATGGGTGGCGTGAATCCGTACATTTCGAAGGTGCGTGCCGAGAAAGCCGAGAAGTCTTTCAAGGTCACGTTTGTCGACGAGGACACGAAGAAACAGACGGAATTCGTCGTCGATCCGGAGGCGATTCCGTACGGCCGGACCGGGCTCGAAGGGAGCATCCTGGACATCGCCGAGGGGGCGGGGGTCGAGATCGACCACGCGTGCGGCGGCGTGTGCGCCTGTGCGACGTGCCACGTCTACGTCAGCCAGGGTCTGGGAAGCTGCACCCCCGCGACCGAGGACGAGGAAGAGCAACTCGACACGGCCCGGGCAGTGACGCTCGAATCCCGGCTAAGCTGCCAGTGCGTCCCGGACGGCTCGCAGGATCTGGTGGTCGTGATTCCCCGCTGGAACAAGAACCTGGTCAAGGAAGGCCACTGACACGGGTTTGAGCGTTTCCAGTTCCTTGGAACTCTGGAACTTGAAACTCTGGAACTTGGGTCGTGGCCGACTCATTGCTTGCCAACGGTTCCGGGCCGGGTGAGAATAGCCCTGGCTCCTTCTCCCACGGACGGTTGGCGATGATGCACCTCTTCCCTGCGATCGATCTCCTCGGCGGCCGGTGTGTCCGGCTCAAGCAGGGGGACTACTCGCGGGAAACCGTCTTCTCCGATGACCCCGTTTCCGTCGCGAAAACCTGGGTGGAACAGGGAGCGGATCGGCTCCACATCGTCGACCTCGACGGGGCCAAGGCGGGGCAACCGACCAACGGCGAGGTGATCCGCAAGATCGTCGCCGCGGTTCCGGTCCCGTGCCAGCTCGGCGGCGGCATCCGCACCGACGCGGACCTCGAAGCCGTCCTCGGCTGGGGCATCCGCTGGGCCGTGCTCGGAACAAAGGCCCTGCAAGATCCTTCGTGGGTGCGGGCCGTCGCGATGCGGTTCCCGGACCGTGTCGTACTCGGGCTCGATGCCCGGGATGGATATGTCGCGACGGACGGCTGGCTGGAAACCTCGAAAACCCGTGCGACCGATCTCGCCCAGCAGGTGGAATCCGCCCCGCTGGCGGCGGTCGTGTACACCGACATTGCCCGGGACGGCATGATGTCCGGCCCGAACTTCGACGCCCTGGCGGCGATCCGGTCAGCCACCCGGCTGCCGGTGATCGCGTCGGGGGGCGTCTCGACCCTGGAGCATGTACGCCGGCTTGCGGAAGCCGGCACGCCCGGTTGCATCATCGGCCGGGCGCTTTACGAGGGGCAGATTCCTCTGCCCGAGGCTTTGGCCCTGGTTCGGGCGACACCCGGACAGGCGGCGACTCCTTCGACGCGCACGACCTGACCGCCGAAAGCAGCCGACTCGCTCTGCGAGTCGGTGGGCAGAACGACTCTCCGACGGTTTGTGCCGCGCTCGCGCCACCGAGCCACCACCTCCCTCCCGGGAGCCGCCCAGAGCAAACCGCTCTGCCGGGCCGCTTTTCCCGAAGGGAGGTAGCTATGGGACGCCATCTCGTCGACGACGTCCGGGACATTGCACTCGTGGGGCACCGTGCGGCTGGGAAGACCAGCCTGGCGGATGCCCTCCTTTACGAGGCCCACGCCGTCGATCGGCTCGGCAGCGTGGACGACGGCACTTCCGTCGCCGACACTGACGATGACGAGCACCGCCACCACTTCTCGATCGATGCCCACGTCCTCCACGCCGAGCACGCCGGGAAGTCGATCAACATCCTCGACACGCCGGGAACTCCGGACTTTATCGGAGCCGCCCTCGAAGGTCTGGCTGCCGTCGAAACCGCGGTGGTGGTCGTTTCCGCCACCGGCGGGGTCGAAACCAACACCCGCCGGATGTTCCGCGAAGCGACCGAACGCGGCCTGAGCCGGGTCGTCGTCCTCAACAAGCTCGACGGGGAGAAGGTCGATTTCCTCGCGGTGGTGCAGGCGATTCGCGAAACGTTCGGGCCGCAATGCGTTCCCTTCAACGTCCCCAACTCCGTGGGATCGCAGTTTTCCGCGGTGCGGTGTGTCCTCGAATCGGAAGCGGCTGATCCGTTCCGGGTCCAGCTGGTCGACGCGGTCGTGGAAGCGGACGAGTCGCTGACGGAGAAATTCCTGAGCGATGGCGAGGTTTCCGCGGCGGAACTGGAGGCCGCGATCCCGGCTGCCCTCGCGGCCGGCACGCTCGTCCCGATCTTCTGCACCTCCGCGAAGAAGGACATCGGCGTGCGGGAACTCCTGGATGCTTTGAGTCGATACGGCCTGTCACCGAGCTACGCGAAACGCCGACTCGCGGAGGCGTGCCGAAATGGGCACGGAATCGGAACCGGAAACGGGGCGGTTTCGGAGAACGGGAAACCGGTCGAGCCCACGGAAACCTCGGAATTTCTGGGGCAAATCTTCAAGGTCGTCAACGATCGGTACGTGGGCCACCTCAGCTATATCCGCGTGCTCGCCGGGAAACTCACGCCCAACCACCAGATCTTCGACGTCAACACGGGCAAATCCGTTCGCGTCGGCCAGCTTCTGCAGGTGCATGGGAAGTCGACGACGCCCTTGCCGGAGGCGGTTCCGGGGGACATTGTTGCGGTCGCGAAGGTGGACGGGCTGCAGGTGGGGGACACGGTTGCGTTCCGGCCGGATGCCCCGCTTCTGCCGGCCCTGCACTTCCCCGCCCCGATGTTCGGGCTCGCCATCGCCCCCAAGAATCGCGGCGACGAGCAGAAGATCGCCGCCGGCCTGCACAAAATCGCCGAGGAGGATCCGACCCTCCGAGTTCTCCACGACCCGCAGACCCACGAGATGGTGCTGTCCGGCGTCGGGCAACTCCATCTCGAAGTCGTGCAGGAGCGACTCAAGCACCGCTTCGATGTCGACATCGTCACCAAAGAGCCCAAGGTTCCGTACCACGAGACGGTCACGCACCACGCGGCCGGCGACCACAAACACAAGAAACAGACCGGCGGCCGCGGCCAGTTCGCCGAGGTCCACCTCCGCGTCTTTCCACTCGACCGCGACATCCGCACCGAGGAAGAAGTCCGGGAACGGTTCGCGAACAAGTCCAACTTCGAGAAGCTCCGACACGTCCGGTACGACCCGGCGTACAACTTCGCGTTCCTCGACCACGTTGTCGGCGGGGCCATTCCCAACCAGTACATCCCCGCGGTGGAAAAGGGTTGCCGGGAGGTGCTGGAACGCGGGGCGCTGGCGGGCTACCGGATGCAGGACATCGCCGTCGAGGTGCATTTCGGGAAGGAGCACCCGGTCGATTCCTCCGAGGCGGCGTTCAAGACGGCGGGGCGGATCGCGTTCAAGAAGGCGATTCTCGCGGCCCGGCCGGTGCTGCTCGAACCGATCGTGCGGCTGGAAATCACGGTCCCGAGCAAGTACACCGGCGCGATTCTGGGCGACCTGCCGGCGAAACGGGCTCACGTCGAGAACCAGGACACCCTTGCCGGGGATGTGACGGTGATCGTCGCCCGGGCCCCACTGGCGGAGGTCGCCCGCTATGCGGCCCAGCTGGGCGGCCTGACCCAGGGGCAGGGTGCCTACACAATGGAACTGAGCCACTACGAGGAGGTCCCGGCCAGCGTGCAATCCGCCGTCGTCGCGAAGGCGGGCGTGTCCCACGAGGACGAGGAGTAAGGATCTGTTCCACGACTTGTTCGTGTTCTTTTGGGAAGAATTTCTTCCCCCCAGGGATCTGGGTTAGCCAGACGAATAAGCGAGTGAATGACTTTGCCCTCGCTTACGCGTCGGGCTAACCCAGAATCTCCGAATTTGCGACATCCACAAGTCTTTGCTCGGGAGCGATGGATTGACTTTGCCCTCGCTTACGCATCCGGCTAACCCAGAATCTCCGAATTTGCGACATCCACAAGTCTTTGCTCGGGAGCGATTGATTGACTTTGCCCTCGCTTACGCGTCGGGCTAACCCAGAACTGCCACGAGAAAGCACGAAAGTTTCGCTGGACAGATGCTGATGTGTAAACTCCCGAGCAGGCAGGCGGTCCGTTGGATCGCTCGCCTGCTCGGGAGTGGTCGATCACCACCGCGAGGGTGGGGATCTGGGCGGTTTCACGGATCAGGATCGGCCGTTCGCGTACTCAGACCGGCCGGGATACGGGTAGTGGCCGTTCGCCCGGACAGGTTCGGACCGGGCGGCGACGGAAGCGGGTACGGCGTGGGTCGGCATGGCAGGGGCGGGGCGGGTGTCGGCGGCCACCTTGAACCGGCTCACCAGCCCGTGCAGTTCACCGGCCATCCGGCTCAGGTCGGCGGCCGCCCGGAAGGTCCGTCCCGCTCCGTCCGTCACTGTCTGGGCAGCGCGGGCGACGCTTGTGATGCTCTGGGCGATTTCGCCGCTTCCCTGGGCGGCCTCGGCCACGTTCCGGCCGATTTCGGCGGTTGTCGCGGTCTGCTCTTCAACCGCCCCGGCGATGGCACTGGCAATGTCGTTCACCTGGGCGATGGTGTTGGTGATCTGCCGGATCGCATTGACGGTCCCCGTCGCGTCCGTCTGGATCGCCGCGATCTTCTGCCCGATGTCCTCGGTCGCCCGGGCGGTCTCCTTGGCCAGTTCCTTCACCTCGTTGGCGACCACCGCGAACCCCTTGCCCGCGTCCCCTGCCCGGGCCGCTTCGATGGCCGCGTTCAGGGCGAGCAGGTTCGTCTGCTGGGCGATCGACGCGATCACCTTGACCACCTGACCGATCTCGACGGACGATGCTCCGAGCTTTCCGACGGTGGCGTCGGCGTCCTTGGCGACGGCGACCGCTTGCGTGGCCGCGTGGGCCCCGTCGGCGGCGTTCTTCGAGATTTCCCGGATGCTGGCCCCCATTTCTTCGACGGCCGCCGCGACCGCCTGGACAGACTTCGACACCTGCTCGGCGGCGGCGGATGCGGCTCCGGCCTGGGCTGCCGTCTCGTCCGCACCGGCGGTCAGTTCCGTACTCACCCCAGACACCCCGTCGGCAGAACCGGAGACCTGCGATGCCGTTCCGATGATCGCGGTCACGCGGTCGCGGAGGTCGTCAACGAATCGGGAGAGCCCGGTCCCGAGTCGTCCGATCGCGTCCTCCCCGCTGACCGTCACGTCCTGGGTCAGGTCGCCGTCGGCGGCTGCGTTCACTACCGACAGGATGGTGTCGATCTTGGCTCGAAGTTCCTCGGCCGCCTTCCGCTCCCGCTCAGTTGCCACCTTCTCCCGCTCGGCCGCCTCCTTCACCTGGGCTTCCGTCGCGAGTTGGGCAGTGATGATTGACCATGTGACCATCGCCCCGATGTAGTTCTTACTCAGGTCCGTGATCGGATTGATGTTCAGTTCGAGCGTTTCCGATCCGAGCTGGATCTTCGCCGAGTGCGGCAGGTTCCTCGGGTCGCCGAGCAGCTTCCGCTGGTGCTCAGGGCGCTTGTGGAAGACGTCGATCGACTGGCCAAGAACTTGGTCGGCTCGTACGGGGAGGAGGTTCTCGATCGTCTTGAGTGTCTTGAGCGACTCGGCATTCAGGTAGCGAATTTTGAACTCCCGGTCGGCAAACATCACGTTCAGCGGGGCCTGGTCGACCATGGCCTGGACGCGAGACATATCCAGGATGTTTGTCTGCATCGCCCCAATCGCGGAATTGAGTGCGGTCGCCATCCGGCCGAGTTCGTCCCCGCCCCGGTACCCGGCACGCTTGGTCAGGTCCCCCTTTGCGACTGCATCAAAGACGTTCATCATCTCGCCAAGCGGTTGTGTGATCGAGCGGGACACGATCCAGCCGAACGCGATGGCCCCGAGGACCGCGATACACACGACGCCGATGAGGAGTCGCCGGGTCGAAGTATAGACGTCGTCGGCAAGGTGCCCGTCTTGCTTTGCGCCTTCGTCCTGGATTTGCATCAACTGCTGGAGGAGATCGTTCACCCGGTTGGCACTCTTCAGTTCGGCAACCGCCGCATCCTCGGCGGCGTCCGCCTTGCGGGCTGCGGTGTGCCGCATAATGTTCTCGTGGTCCCGCTTCCAGTCCCCCATCGCGGACTCGACCTCTTTCCAGACGCCCTTTTCCCGCTCGATCATCGGCAACTGCAGATATGCCCGGGTCCCGTCATCGATCGCCTTCCAGCCCTGTTCCATGTTGGTCGTCGCGGTCCGGACGGCGGCTTCATCATTCCGACGAATCGCCGCGATGAGCGTCCGTTCGGCCCGCTGCACCTGGAGCGCCCCGGTGCGCATCTTGTCGAGTTCGATCGCGGACGGCAGCAAAGCCTGGCTCGCGTTCTGCTGAAAAGCCCGGATTTCGCCCAACGATGTGATGCCGAAATACCCAACGACCCCGCAGGCAGCGGCGATGCAGAGGAAGCAGCCGATCAGACGAGGGCCAACTCTGACTCGGCTCAAGGGGGACAAGACAAAGGCAAGCATCTGACAGTTCCTTCGGGTAAGTGTTGCGTCTTGAGGAGCAGAACGTGCGGAATTGGTCGGCCGGGAACTCGGCGGTTTTCCGCACACGGCGGATTTCCAGGCATGAGCCAGTCCGCCCGGAGCAAGGTGTGCTCGGGGGTTGATCGAAGTCCCTGCCCTGCCCGGAGAATCAGTCTGGAAAATCAGTCCGGCGAACCAGTCCGCATCATGAGCGAGTCGGTTTCACGAATCCCTTCAGCTTCATCACGGGCATCTTTTTCAGGATCGAGTCGGGCCGTGATTACGCCAGGACTCCAGATTTATCGGGTAACGGAAGGAGGATTTGCCCGGCAGAAGAGCCAACGCCACCATGGAGGACGATGTCGCCGGTGGCGTACCGGACTTGTGGCACAGCTACCCGGGTCCATTGCGACGGAAGGGATCGAGCAAGGTGACACGCCGGGGAAGTCAGGAAACAATCGAGGGATCTGGCATCCCAGATCCCTCGATTGTTGTGTGATCCCCACTTCCCGGAAGAAGGGGGATTGGCTCTGGGCTATTGCTTGGAGACGGTTCCCCATTCTGCAATGGTGACATCAACAGCCTGCCACTTCTTCGCCCGCCATACTGTGAGCCTCACACGTTGGCCGGCCGGCAGTGCGCTGATGAGGTTGATGAGGTGGTTCTCGTCGCGGATGGCGACCGAATCCAGCTTTACAATCACGTCTCCGACCAGCAATCCGCCCTGGGACGCAGGGCCGCCGGGGTGGACGGCATCGACGAGAGCACCGCTGACGCGATCCAGGCCGAGCCGCAACGCCGCAGCCGGTTCCAGGGTCGGTGCGAGTTGCAGCCCCAGATATCCCCGGCTCACGGTTCCCTTCTCGAGAAGCTGCCGACAGACTCGCTTGAGAAGGTTCGCCGGGATCGAGAAAGACACCCCGCTATTGTTCCCGTTGTTGGAGGCGATCGCGGTGTTGACCCCCACGACGGCCCCGGACATATCGACGAGCGGGCCGCCGCTGGAACCGGGGTTGATCGCCGCATCCGTTTGCAGGAATTCCTTGATGCGAATCGTGTTCCCGAGGGAAATCTGCCCCCGTTCGCGGGCCGAGATGATGCCGTGCGTCACGGTCTGGTTGAGCCCAAACGGGCTGCCAAACGCGAGCACCCACTGCCCAACCCGCACGCGGTCGCTGTCGCCAATTTCCAGGGTCGGCAACGATTCCGAAGTCAGGTGCAGGAGGGCAATGTCCGATTCCGGATCGGTCCAGATCCGATCGGGCTGCTGGATCTTCCCGTCGGCGAGGGTGATGGTGACGTCGGCCGGCTTCGCTCCCCCGACGACGTGGTTGTTGGTGATGACGAATGTGCCACGATACCCCTCGAACCGGAACATCGCTCCGGATCCGGATTCTTCCGTCGGCTTGTTCTTGGTTCCAGTCGCCCCGGGTGCGGGGGGCTTGACGGCATCGACCGCCACAACGGCCGGGGCCACCTTGCGGATCACATCCTCAAAGCGTTCCCCGGAAGTGTTCGGGCTGGCCGGAAGATCGTCGGGCACCGCCGAGCGGGGGGCGGCAGGCAACGGCGCAGCCGACTGGGCGGCGAGCGGGGACCGCGGGAAGAATATCGCGTCCGACATCATCCCACCGGCAAACGAGCCGGCTGCCACGGTCGCGGTCAGAAGCAGTCGTCGAGTCATGGGAGCGATCGAGTTTCGGTGAGCGGGGGCGGGGTGAGCACGCGCGGAAGCAAATCCGCGTCGGTCGCAGTCTACGCAAGGAGGGGGCTGGCAAATGCAGGAAAACTCTCGATTCCTGACACACCTGCCGCGAGCTCGCCGTCACCGCCCGAACAATTTCCACATCCTGACAGGCTGGCAAACCCGCGAATCTGCGGCAACTTTCGAAGTTCCACGGAACTCCACAATTCCCGGGGATTTCCGACCTGGTTCCCGATTTCCCCAGCGGGTTCCTCGGGCCGGGCCGACGATTGCGGATTGCGTGGGGCAGGAAAGGCTGGCAAACCAGGCGGTGATTTCCGACCGGCTCGGGCGCCGACCGGGTTCCCCAACTTCGCACCCCGCTCCTCGGTAAACCCCCGCCTTGCGAACGACCGATGGGAATGGACGCCAACCGGAAGCCGTCACCGACGACCGGGCCGCATCCTTTCCGCAGGGGGAAAAATCGCCGTGACCGACACCCCGAACGCAACTGGATCCACGACCCAACCGGACTCGCCCGCTTCTTTGCAACCCGCTCCACAACTGGTGCCCACCCCGGCCCCGCAACTCGCGGCAAACCCGCCCGCACCGCAGCCGGCGATCGCATCGACGCCCACGAATTCGACGCTGCCGATCTCCCCGCAACTGGTCGGATTCCTGTCAATCGTCCACGACCCGTCGGGAATCCTGGGTGGTTACCTGATCACGAATTCGTGGGGCCGACCGGTCGAGTTCCGCCTCACAACTGCCGTCTCGCCGAACCGGGTGCAACAAATTCTCTACGGGCCCACGCTCGCGGAGTACCTCCACGCCGACCTGATCGGGAAGGCGTTGGTCGAGAAGGCGTCGAGCGTGCCCGGATTGATCGTCGTCGATGCGTTGCCGGCGCTGGCATTGCGGACCCGGGTGGAGGTGCCGGTCGTGGCGGTTGTCCCGAAGGCGGGGGAAGTGCTGCTCTCCGCGGGGGCCGACGAGTACATCACGCTCGCGAATCCGCGGTCCCCGTCGGGCGTGATCTTCCCCGCCAAGTTCGCCGCCGATCGGGAACTGATCGAGAAACGGCTGGAGGCGGTCGACCCGGCGGTCGATCTGAGTGAGCCGTTCCTCCGCGTGCGGGAAGCGGTGGCCGAGGCCCGGAAACTGGGAGTGACCGCCCGTGCAGCCTGATTCGGACCCGCAAAACGCGGAATTGTTCGAGATCCTCGACTTCCCCGTCGCACTCCGCGCCGACGTCTACCCCCACCCGCGGTTCGAGCGGACACTTGCCGCCACCGTGAAAGACGTCCGCCTCCTCGGGCAGGCACCGTGGGTCCGGACCGCGGGGAAGCTCGACATCTCGATCCAGTCCGAGGGGTACAAGTTCCCGTCCCCACCGGCGGAACTGGATCGGGCCCCGAAGCCGAAACTCGACACGGAACCGCGTGAGGGCCGGCACGTCGTCGACCTCCCGGCTCTCCCGGATGGTGAGGAACCGCCGAAGCGGAAGCCGATCCGCCCGCAACCGACGGCGGACACGGTCGTCTTCAAGGATCGCCTGCTCTACCTCCTCCAACCCCCGCTCGACGGGCTCTTCGATGGCCGGCAGCTCGCGGTTCCGTTCGAGCCGTTCCCCTACCAACTCGAGGGAATCGCGTTCCTGATGCCCCGCCACGCCGCCCTCCTCGCCGACGAGATGGGCCTCGGCAAAACCGCGCAGGCGATTCTTTCCCTCCGCCTGCTGTTCCACCAGGGAATCGTCCGCACCGGGCTACTCGTCGCCCCGAAACCGCTGATCCACAACTGGTGCCGGGAACTCAAGCTCTGGGCGCCCGACCTCCCATTCGAGGTTTTCCCCTCGGATCCGGAACTCCGCCGCACGACGTGGTACGTCTCGAATTGCCCGTTGAAACTGATCAACTACGAGTCGCTGAGCCGGGACGCGGAAATCGCCGCCGATCCGAAGCTGTTCTTCGACGTGGTCCTGCTCGACGAGGCACAACGGATCAAAAATCCTGGATCCAAGACCGCCGACGCCGTGCTCGGGTTGCACCGGGCCCGAAGCTGGGCCCTGAGCGGCACCCCGGTCGAGAACCGCCCGGAGGATCTTGCCAACATCTTCGCCTTCGTGGAACCCGGACGCATACCCCCGGACGCCTCGCCCAAGGATCTCGCACGCCTCACGAACGGAATGATCCTCCGCCGCACGAAAGACCTCGTCCAGCAAGACATGCCCCCCCGCCTGTTCCGGGACCTGGAAATCGAGCTTTCCCCGGGGCAGAAGTACGCCTACGAGAAGGCCGAGACCGAGGGAATCGTCCACCTCAACGCTCTCGGAGAGACGATCACGGTCCAGCACGTCTTCCAGCTGGTGATGCGGCTCAAGCAGATCTGCAACTTCGACCCGCTCACCGGGGAAAGTGCGAAGCTCGAGCGGCTCGTCTCGGACATGGAGGAAGTGGCGGCGAGCGGGCAGAAAGCGATCATCTTCAGCCAGTGGGTCGAGCCGCTGGCCGCCATCGCGACCGCCCTCGAAAAATTCAACCCGCTCCAGTATCACGGCCGGATTCCGCAGGCGGAACGCACCCCGATCCTCGACCGCTTCAAGGCCGACCCCAACGCCTACGTCATTCTGATGTCGTACGGCACGGGAAGCGTCGGGCTCAACCTGCAGTTCACCAACTACGTCTTCCTCTTCGACCGCTGGTGGAACCCGGCGATCGAGGATCAGGCGATCAACCGGGCCCACCGGATCGGCCAGAAACGCCCCGTCACCGTGACCCGGTTCCTCTGCAGCAACACCATCGAGAGCCGCATCGCCGATGTTCTGGACGCGAAGCGGAAAGTCTTCAACGACCTCATCTGCCAGGCGGACAAGCCCACCTCGATGGGCCTGTCGGAGGACGAAATTTTCGGGTTGTTCGAACTCAACTCGCCACGGCGGAAGTCGGCGTGACCCCGGAACCGGTCACAGTTCCGCGACCACCCGCCGGACGAGATTCCGCAGTTTCGGCTCCGCTTCCCGGGCCGTCTGCAGAATCTCCGGCAGGCTCACCGGCTTCAGGGAATCCGCCAGGCACACGTCCGTAATCACCGACAGGCCGAGGTTCCGCATCCCCGCGTGCACCCCGACAATCGCTTCCGGAACCGTCGACATCCCCACCACGTCCGCCCCGATCAGTCGCAGGAACCGGTACTCCGCCCGCGTTTCCAGGTTCGGCCCCTGCACCGCGACATACACCCCCTGTTGCACCGCGATCTTCTCCTCCCGGGCAACCCGCTTCGCCAGTTCGAGCAACCCGCGGTCGTAGGTGTAGCACATGTCCGGGAAGCGTTCGCCGAGCCGGGAATCGTTCGGGCCGACCAGCGGGTTGTCGCCGAGCAGGTTGATGTGGTCCTCGATGAGCATGATGTCGCCGCGGGTGTACTGCGGGTTCATGCCGCCGCACGCGTTCGACACGATCAGCACATCGCAACCGAGGGACTTCATCACCCGCACGGGGAAGGTGATCTGCTGGAGGGAGTACCCCTCGTAGTAGTGGAATCGGCCCTGCATCGCGACCACGGTTTTGCCCGCGAGTCGGCCACACACCAGGTTTCCCTTGTGCGACGGCGACGTCGAGTCCGGGAAGTGCGGGATCGTTTCGTACGGCAGCGACACTTCCGCGTCGATGTCGTCCGCGAGGTTTCCGAGCCCGGTGCCAAGGATGATCCCGATGGTGGGGGAGCCGCTCCACCGCTGGCGGATGGAGGCGGTCGCGTCCTGGATCTTTTCGAACAATCCGGTCATGTCAGGCACCCGTTGACTCGGCGATGGCGGGGGGCGTAAGGTGTCGGCGGTTTCAGGGTCGCCGACGGGGTCATCGTATGCCGTGGCGTTGGTTCGCAAACCGGTTCCCGCACCGACTCCCGGCTCGGCCGACCCGGGCGGAGTTGCAGCGGATGGCCTGGCAGCCGTCGAGCCGGGCACCGCACCCCCGGGAACTGCTCGAACCCCGGCCGTTTTCGCTTCCGGAACCGCTCCTCGACCCCGAGGAACGTCGGGTCCTCGACGCCGTCCTGGCCGACCCCGACGCGGACGGCCCCCGGCTCGCCTTCGCAGACTGGTGCGACCGTGTCGGCGACCCCCGGGGGAATCTGATCCGCAGGCAATTGGCGCGTTTCCGGGAGGGCGAGGCTCCCGCCGAGCCGCTCCGTCTTCGGGAGGGCGAGGCTCCCGCCGAGCCTCGGGTTTCGGGATTTCCCGGTTTTCGGGAGGGCGAGGCTCCCGCCGAGCCGCTCAGCAACGCCCCGGCTCGGCAGGAGCCTCGCCCTCCCGGAAATCCGGCTCGGCAGGAGCCTCGCTCTCCCGGAAACCCGGCTCGGCAGGAGCCTTGCCCTCCCGAAGAACTTGTGCGGTTCCACCTCGACCGGTTTGCACCGTGGGGGGCGAAGGATCTCGTGTTTCGGCGAGGGTTTGTCGAGGGGATGTCGCTGACGGGGCGGTCGTTCATCAGTTTGGGTGCAAGTCTGTTCCGTCTGACGCCGCTTCGCGAGGTGCGTCTGGTGGCGATCGCACCGTTCCTCGGCGAACTCGCGGCGTGCCCACACCTCGGAAAGTTGCGTTGCCTCGATCTGACGGGAAACCGCCTCGACCCGGCCGCGGTGCGGATGCTTCTGGAATCGCCGAATCTCGGGGAAACGGAAGTGCGGTTCGAAGGGGATGCAGGGTAGGAAAAGAACCGAGCGAGTCCGTTCCCGGACCCGCTCGGCGAGTGACTGCCAGTTTCGACGCGGATCAGTCGAAGGCGATGACTTCGCCACCGTCCGGCGTGCAAGCCGCGCGGAGGAACGTGGTCGTGACACCCCCGGTGGTGACGTTTTGGGCCATCCAGGAGAAGGTCAGCGAACCGACGTGGCCATCGCCAAAGACGAAGAGAACGCCGGAGGAGTAAGGGCCACCGAATTGGTCGGCACCGCCTGAGGTAGCGTTTCGATCGGTGACAGCGGTTTCTGCATTCGTGGTGCCGGGATCTGTGTTTCGTGCAGTTGCGTAATTGATGCCGGACGCGGTGATGTCAATGATCGTTTTATCCGCCGTGGTAGAGTTATAATCAGCAGCTGGCATGGCCTTGCCACCGGCGAGAATTGTGTTACTCGAACCATCACGCATCCCTTGAATAGTCGACGTACCTCGCGCTCCCGTCAGGGTGGTCGAGACAGTTGTGGCAGCAGAACCACCATACAGAGCTTGCCAGTTGACTGCGTAGTCGGTGACCGGAGTGATGCTTCCACCGCGGCTGCGGGAAGGTTCCAGATAAATCTTGACCACGCTGGCAACCGGAGTCTGGAACAGCGGCCCCTGTTCCACGTAAGGCAGAATTTGGTAGAAGAAGTTGCAGCTGTCGGCCGCGGTCGAGGAGCAGGTTCCAGCGGTGGCGGTGGTGACACCGTTACCCGGCAACCTCATGAGGGCGTCGTGGTAGTTGTGGGCACCGATGCCAATCTGCTTCAGGTTGTTGGTGCTGGTGCTGCGGGCCGCGGCTTCGCGGACCTTTTGCACCGCCGGCAGGAGCAGGCCGATCAGGATTGCGATGATCGCGATCACGACCAGCAGTTCGATCAGCGTGAACCCTCGCTTCTTCGAAGTCAGGCGAGTCATCCGAACCTCCAGAATGGAACGATAAGAAAGCCGTTCTCCCCTTTGACGGGATACCGCAAACGCCAGGGTTCTGGGGAGTGTTCCCGATTGGCGGTGCACCGCGGATTCGATGACGTATAGAAGGGGTCGATCCCGCGGTGAATGAATCGTAGATCCGCTCTTCGCGACATGCCAGAGAAAATCTTGGGCAAAGTTCTTAAATCGCGGGAACTTTTGGCAAAGATTGGCTGGCGTGATCGAGAAGCGATCACCGACCGGGTCGGGCTGGGCGAGTGGTGACCAGTCGATTCTGGGCTGGTCGATAAAAGTGAGATGAGACCTGAGGCAGGCGGATCGGGAGCGGGATCCGCCCGCAGCTCGAAAATCACGCGGAGGGCCGGCAGCCGCGGAAGGTCTGGAGGATCTGGTGCAGGTCCTCGGTGATCAGGACTTCGTCGTCGAGGAAGTCTTTGAGCCAGATGAAATTCAAACGCTGAGCCATGGCCACGAGTGGGAGGAGGTCGCCCAGCCGGACGTGGACGACCGGTTCGGGGAGGTTGTCGATCTCGGTGTCTTCTTCGGTGGTGCGATAGACTCGCAATTGTGCGGCCATTGTGGAAGCCTCCGTGATGCCCCGTCAAACCCGGCCCAGATCGCGCGGGATCGGCCGTACACCGATCATCGACCGTGGGAGGGCCTCGCTGGAGGGTTTCCGAAGTTCGCCCGGCCGCAATCTGCCCTCGACGGTAAGATGTTCCGCGGCCGGGGTCCGGCGAACCTGCGGCAGCTTTGCGGATCGACCCCACGGAACGAAACCATGCCGACTTTCGCGGTTCTCGGGTCCGGGGGGTGGGGGACGGCCATCGCCCTGCTGCTGGCCCAGAAACCCGAAAATCGCGTCCGGCTCTGGTGTGCCCGCGAAGAGTCGGGCGCGGAATTGCGGTCGACCCGGCAGAACTCCCGACAGCTTCCGGGAATCCCGATTCCCGATTCGATCGGGCTTTCCACGGATCCCGCCGAGGCCGTCCGGGATGCGGACTCGTGGGTGGTCGCGGTGCCTACGATCTATCTGCGGGCGGTTCTGGAACGGTTCCGCGGGCTTGTCCGGGAACCGGTGTCGGTTGTGAGCCTGACGAAAGGAATCGAGTCGGCGACGTTCCAGCGACCGACCGAGGTCATCTCGGAAATCCTGGGAATCGACCGGGTCGCGGTACTGAGCGGCCCGAGTCATGCCGAGGAAGTGGCCCGGGGAATGCCCACTTCCGTGGTCGCGGCGGCGGGGGATGTGGCACTGGCCGGGTGGGTGCAGGATCAGTTTGGCGGCGAGCGGTTCCGCGTCTACACCAACACGGATGTGATTGGCGTCGAACTCGCAGGGGCGTTGAAGAACGTCATCGGTGTTGCCGCCGGCGTCTGCGATGGACTGGGGCTCGGGGACAACGCCAAGGCGGCGATGCTGACGCGGGGTCTGGTCGAGATGCGGCGGTTCGGCGTCGCCCACGGGGCCGACCCCGCGACTTTTGGCGGACTTGCGGGGGTCGGCGACCTGATCACGACCTGCTTCTCTCCGCATGGGCGGAACCGGCGGGTCGGCGAACGCGTCGCAAAAGGGGAACCGGTCGCACTCGTGACTTCCGGCCCGCAGGTGGCCGAGGGCGTCAACACGGCAAAATCCGTCCACGAACGGGCGGTGCGAACGGGGCTGGACGTCCCGATCATGACGGCGGTTTTCGAGATTCTGCACGAATCGAAACCCCCGGCGGCGGCAGTCCACGACCTCATGTCCCGCCGACAGCGGGGCGAAAACACCTTCCTCGGGTAGCCGGCACACCATGCTCGCGATCGCCTTCAAAGAATGGGCCGCCATCTGCAAGGCCCTCGCCGACGGGAAACAGGCGGTGATCCTCCGCAAGGGGGGAATTGCCGAGGAAGGCGGGGAGTTCCGCCCCGAGCACCCGCGGTTCTGGCTCTACCCGACCTACTTCCACGAGCAACAAGAAGGTTTGAAGCCGGAGTTCCAGACGTTTTTGGAATCCGCGGAGGCCAACCGCCCGGCACCGGGTCGGCTTCGCCTCAGCCACGTCTGCGAGGTGGTGGCCGTCCACTACGCCCCGAACGTGGAGACGGCGCTGGCTCTGGATCGATTCCACGGGTGGACGCAGGAAATTGTGCGGAAGCGCTTCGACTATCGAGAAGCGGGACTCTACGCGCTGGTGGTGCGAGTGTTGGCCGTCACGACTCCGGCGGAACTGGCGGAAACGCCGGTGTATGCGGGTTGCAAGTCGTGGGTGACGCTCGACGCCGGGGCCGAGGATCACCCCGCGGAACCGGTGCTGCCGGACGATGCCTTCGCGCGAATCCGTGAGGAGGTTCAAGGAATTTTCGCAGGGACCGCAGAATCTGTCTGATTCAGGAGCTCGCCATGTCCTCGGGGGTCGCACTTGTCACCGGGAGTGGCAAGAAGCGTGTCGGTTTCCACGTCGCGGAAGCCCTCGCCCGCCGGGGGTACGACATCGCCGTCCACTATCGCACCTCCACCGGGGAAGCGGTCGAAACCGCCCGGCACCTCAAGGCCCTCGGGGTCAAGGCAGAGCCGGTACGCGCCGACCTGACCGATGAGCCGTCCGTGAAGCAAATGGTTTCCGACGTGCTGGCCCGGTTCGGGAAAATCGATGTGCTCGTCAACACGGCCGCGGTCTGGCAGCGGAAAAAGCTCGAAGAAGTGACGGCGGCGGACGTGCGGGCGAACTTCGACGCGAACACGCTCGGAACCTTCCTCTGCTGCCAGCACGTCGGGCTCTGGATGGTCGCCCAGCGGACCGGTGGCGTCATCGTCAACGTCGGCGACTGGGCGGATGTCCGGCCCTACACCGACTACGCCGCCTACTTCCCCAGCAAAGCATCGATCCCCGGCATGACCCGCTGCTTCGCCGTGGAACTCGGCACGCGAAACCCCGGCGTCCGCGTCAATGCCATCCTGCCCGGCCCGGTGATGCTCCCCCCCGACCTGCCCGACGAGGAACGCCGGGAGGCCATCGAGGCGACGCTTCTCAAGAGAGAGGGCAGCCCCGATCACATTGCGAAGGCGGTCCTCTTTTTCCTCGACAACGACTTCGTGACGGGCGTGTGCCTCCCCGTCGATGGCGGGCGAACCGTCTACGCCCGCGGTTACTGACGCCGACGGCGACGATCAATCCACGACCGGATTCTTCTCCAGCACCTTGCTGGTGATCTTCATGTCCTGGATGATTTCCACGGGAATCTCCATGCCATTGATGGAGAAGGTGAGTTTCCCGGCCATTTTCATGGTCGCCTCGGAGGACTTCAACCGGCCGACCTTGGGATCGAAAATGATCGTTCCCTCAAATTTCTCGGCCTTGAGTTCCCCCTTGGTGATCTTGAAGGGGAGCCCCTCGGCGTCGCCCTTGGGGGCGGAATAGGTCATTTCCGCGGTGAGGGTGACCTTCTCGCCGCCTTCCGCGGGGCCGACGTACTTGTACTTGGCGGCCATGGCAAAGTCGCCGATCGGGCCCATCGACAGTTTCGCGTCGCGGTTCCAGGTTGTGCCCGCAGAGACAGGTTTTTCGGGGGCCATCCCGAAGAGATCCTCGACGCCGATCTTGAGAACATCCTCGGAGAACATCGCCGCCAGGGCTTTCTTCGCCGCCTTGTCCCCTCCGCTGGCGGCGTCGAGGAACTTGTCGTACCCCGTCATCTTCGTGACCTTGAATTTCCGGTCGAGTGTGTAGGTCAGCACCACATTCTTGAGCCGCTTCTCCGCGTCCTCGGAAGCGATGTTCCCGGCGATGAGTGTCCGCAGGATGGTTTGTTCGAGCACAATCTTCCCGTCCGCATTCTCCAGAACGCGGTAACGGTGGAAGGTGGTCTGGTCCTGGTTCTGCTTCTGTTTCTGGCCGCCGGGAAGCGTGATGGTCTGGTCGATTTTCGTGACGGTTTCGACGTAGAACTTGTCGTCCTTGTTGAGTTTCCAGGCCAGATTCGCGGGAGCTTTTCCGGCATCCTGACCGGGGGCGAGGCCAAGCGCGAGGACGGCAACGAGGCAAATCATGGGGTTTGCTCCAGAGGGGGACAGACAAGGAGGCGGGGTCAGCGTAGCCGGGGATGAGTCGCTGGGCAACAACGTTCCCGCAGTCCCCAGAATTTCCGGAGCCGAAGCGTGATTAGACCCGAGATGCTGTTGGGACCACCCACCCGGGCAGACTCACTTCTTTTTCTTCTTCCCCTTACCTGCATCGTCGTCCGGTTTGGATGGGGCCGGCGGTTTCGGTGCTGTTGAGACCGGGGACGGCACGACCGGCGAGACAGTCGTCGGGGCGGGGCCGACCACGTATCCGAGTGGCTGGAGAAGTTCGGCGAGGGAACTGGCCTGGGCGATCGCCTCGGCACTGTCGACTTTCGCCAGGCCGATGGCGGAGTACCACATCCGCTGGCGGTCGCGGGGGGAAAGCGTATCGGGGTCCGCTCCGAGTTCAGTGACGAGGTCCTTGTCGAACCGGACCGCCTTGAGGAGGATCGAAAGTTCGCGCCAGGTGATCCCGGAGGAGATGACCGTGCCGGTGGTGGTGGAGATTCGCCTGCCGATCAGGATGTGGAAAAGCCCGCGAAGACGGCCGGCTGCGATCCCGGCGTCCCGTACCGCTTCGAGGAACTCGCGAAGTCCGTCCATTCCTTGACTCCGATCGCGGTCTGGGTCGGCAGCACCCGGCGGCGTCAGATAGACATCCCCCACATTGACGAAGGTTGCCGTCATGGCTTATCCATCTCACGTATTTTATCAGAGATGCGGCCGTCCGCGAAAACCCCGCTTCTTCCCATCTTCTTCGGATTTCGCAGACCGTGAGATGCACACCGATTTCCTTTCCCGGAAGAACCGCCGCGGTTTCCTCATTTCGATTGCGTCAGGATTTCCCGCAAGCTCCTCGCCGCCGACCGTGGATCGTCAGCCTGGGCCACGAACGATGACACCGCGGCCCGGCGAGCACCGGCAGCCACCGCCTCCGGCAGCGTCTTCGCCGAGATTCCCCCCAGCACAAACGCGGGCAGCGACGTTTCCGCGGCAACCTTCCTCACAAATTCCACCCCCGGGAACTGCTCGAATCGCTTGGTCTTGGACGGAAATGTCGGGCCGACACCGATGTAATCCGCCCCTTCGAAGACGGCCCGGCGGACCTGGTCCAGGGTGTGGGTGCTGATTCCGATCAGGGCGTCCGGGCCCAGAATCCGTCGGGCATCGCGGAAGGAGACGTCGGTTTGCCCCAGGTGGACGCCGTCTGCCTCGGACAGGCGGGCGATGTCGGGCCGGTCGTTGACGAGGAAGAGGACGCCGGCCTTGTGGGTCCAGCGTCGCACATTTCGCGCCCGCTCCAGGAATTCCCGATCGGTGAGGGTCTTTTCCCGGAGCTGGATGATGTCGGCTCCCCCCGCCGCCGCCTCCGCAATGGTCCAGTCGAGGGACGCCTTGCACTGCGCCGCCGTCAGAAGAACATACACCTTCGCATCCGCCAGCCGGGACCGCACGCTCGCCCCGATTACCACCGCCCGTTCGAGGGTGTAAGCGTCGTACCGGATCTGCTCCACCAGCTTCGCGAACTCGGCTCCAAAGACTTTCCCGTATTCCTCGACCGACCGCAGCGACTCCTGCAACCGCTTGAGATTGATCGCCGCCACCTGTGCCGGAGATTCCCGACTGTATTCCCCCGCCGCGGTGACCCCCTTCCCCACGTCTCCGGGCGTGTCCCGGGCCGCGAGGAGGGCACTCGACGGAAGCTTAGCTGTCGCCCCGGAAAGTCGGTGGCGCAGGTCCTTGACCGTTTCCGTGAGAAGTTTGTCGTCGAGCACGAATCGGCAGTAGTCGTCGAGAATCCGCAGCGATTCCCGGGCCCGGTTGAGGTTCGCATCGACGATCCGCCCCGCGTCCACGTGTTCCTGCGGGTCAGCGACGACAAACTCGGATTCCCCCGTTCCCGGCCCAACCACCGCGATCCGGTCTGTCCGCAGGCGACGCTCCACTTCCACTGCCGAGACACCAACCTCGGCCACGACGGCCCGGAAATTCGCGTCGTGGGAAAGGACCGCGAGGAACACAAACTCCGTTGTGAGGAGGGGTTCCCCGCGAAGGGCGACGGAAATGTCGATGGCCGACTTGTAGAGCACCTCGTCCGGCGGGGCGGCGGGCCACTTGCCGGCCAGCTTTCCGATCGCGGCGCAGACGGCTTCCCGGTCGGCCCCGAGTTGTTGGAGAAGAACCGACGGTTTCCCCTCGTCGTCGTCGAGCAACCCCAGCAGCCAGTCCGGAAGTCGGACCACATCCCGATTCCGCCGGTGCGCCGAGGCGAGGGCGGCGGCGGATGCGCGCAGGACCGCCGGGCTCACGTCGAATCCCATCCCCATCTCCTCCCGAATCCCGCAGTTTTCCCCCGCCATCATACCGTGGCAATCGATGACGGGGTGAAATCAAGTTCTCCGGGGTGCGAGCTAACCGCCAGCATCTCACCACTCGCTGTACTCCTCAGAATCGGGGGTGCAGCTCACTAACTCAAACGCCCCTGACAATTCGCCGACTGAGCGTGGAACAGTTTATCAACGACATCGCCATGATTTGTGGGTTTCGGGATCCCGCGGAACGAGATTTGAATATTCCCCTGCCCACTGAAACGACCGTGAACGCCACGCCTTGCAATTGACGCAGAATCCCTGCTGCAATCGATTCACGCAACCTCGTCGGAGGACGGAGGCAAGCCGGGTGGTGGTGGAATTGATGAGTTGAATTTACTTCCCGGCCGCGGGAAGAACCTTACCTGAAACGCGGACCGGATCGAGGCTTGGGAGGTAATTCTTCATGTCATCGCCGCGTTTCACGAGATTGCCGACGAACGGCCGCGTCGGGACCTTGTCCTTATCCGTTGGCTTCTTGTCAAGGAACGCGCCGTCCGCGAGCGAGACGTACACTGGACGGCGGTAATTCACCACTTCGGCCCCAAGGTCCTTGACCTTGTGGGTCGCGTCGCTGTTCGGGCCGACGGTGAACTCCAGCACGCTGTAGTCCGCCGATACACGGAAGTAGCGGTACCCGCAGCGGGGGGGTTCGCCGCCTTTCATCACTTCGGGGTACTCGCTCAGCCAGTAGAGGTTTCCCTGCACCCAGTTGACGTAGACCCACTCGTTCGGCCTGAGAATCTCGTTCAACGCGATGCGTTTCACGACCTCGCCTGTCTTTTTGTAGATGACGATGCGATCCGCGAAACCGGCGTAGTTCTTGAACTCGTCCGGCGGGTTCTGATGGACTTCCTTTTCTTTTCCGCCCGGCGGCTTGTTCCCGGCCGCGGCCCAGTTCGCTGTCTGGAATACGGCAAACGTCTCCCCGCCTGGTGGCACGAAGATGTGCGCGTACGCAACCTTGAAGTGTTCGAGGCCGTACGGCAAACCTACAAGCCAGCCCGTATGCGTGATGCCAGTTTTGGTGTCTTTCCAGGTGAACTCCCAGCCGTCCTTTCCGTCGGGTTGTTTTTTCGAAACGGCGGTGACCACATACCGCCCATCGGCGGACTGGCAGCCGTCGACGTAACCGGGGCGCGTGTGTCCGGCGAATGCGAGCGACGGTGCCAGTAACAGCGTGAGTGAGGCCGCGAATGTGCGCATGGCGGGTCTCGATGAGTGTTTCAGAACGCTTCCTTCACGGGTTCGGCCTTCGGGCCGAGGAAGGTCATCGGCCGGCCTTCCTTCGACATGTACTCCTTGTGACAGTCGATGCCGAGCGCGTGGCACATTGTCGCGAGGAAGTCTTGCGCGTTCACTGGGCGGTCGGTCACCTCGCCGCCCTTCGCATCGACTTTGCCGATCACGGTTCCGCCCTTAACCCCGCCACCGGCGAGCCACGTTGTCCACGCCTTCGCGTAGTGCCCGGCACCGAGCGTTTGGTTGTACCCGCTGTCCGCGAGTTGTGGGGTGCGGCCGAACTCGCTCATGAACACGATGAGCGTTGTTTCCAGTAGCCCGCGTTCTTTCAGGTCTTCAAGCAGGAACGAAATCGTTGGGTCAAGGTACTCGGCCCGACGCTTGATGTTCTTGGCCGCGCCGCCGTGGTCGTCCCAGCCATCGAGCGTGATTTCCACGAACGGCACGCCTGCTTCCACCAACCGGCGGGCGAGCAGCAATGACTTGCCGAACTGCTTGGTACCGTACCGTTCGCGAGTCGCCAGCGGCTCTTTCTCGAGGTCAAACGCCTTCATTTTGTCGGAACGAAGCAGTTGCATCGCTTTCTTGTAGTTCGCTTGATGCGTTGCGGCGGCCCCGGACGGACGCGTCGATTGAGCTTTCGTCTCGAAGTCGGCGAGCAACTTCGCGGCCTCGTCGAACTCGTTCGCTGAGAGCGTGGGCTTGAGGTTTTCGATCCCTTTCGCAGGGTCCTTCACCGGCACCGGGGCGTGCTTTGGCCCAAGGTATGCGGGCGCGCTGCGGTGCAGTGGACCGCTGCCCAAACCGTCCGAACCTGCGTAGATGCTCACGAAATTTGGCAACTCCGCGTCCGGCACGCCCATCTCGCACGAGGCGATGTTCCCAACCGACGGGTACTGCACCGTGCCGTTTGGGTTGTAGCCGGTGTGCATCAGAATGCGGGCGCGCTCGTGGACACTGTTGCCTGTGCTCATCCCGCGGATGAGGCAGATGTCCTTCATCTTCGTGCCGAGCTTCGGGAACAACTCACTCAATTTGACGCCGGGGACGGCGGTGTCAATCTGCGTGTTCTGGGCTTTGTGCTCCGGCACCGTGAATGTGTGGTGTTGGCTCACGCCGCCCTGCATATGCAGCATGATGCAGGCCTTCCGGCGTGTGGCTTTCTGCTCTGCGGCGTACGCGACGCGCGGCAACTGCCAGCCGGAACACGAAGCACAGACCACGCCCGCGGTGCTCAGTTTCAGGAACTCACGCCGGAATACGGCTTCACGAACTGGCATGGCGGAAACTCCACGAATCGCAAACGGGGTCAGTGATTCAACATGAATTCGCTGCTGTTGAGCAGCACCCACACGACCCGGCAGTAGGCATCGCGTGGGGATTTCTGCTTCTCAATGAAGTCCGCGAACTTCGCACTCTCGTCATCCGTGGGTTTGCGCGAGAGTACCGCGAGGAAGAGTTGCTCGACCGCGTCGGCCGGTGCCTTTGATGAAGCGAGCACGTGGTCCACAACCTTCCCACCCGTGTTGAAGTAGCTCTCGTTCATCAGCTTGAGCGCGTGCGGCACGCCGAGCTTCAGTTCGGTCGGCTCGTCCGCCTCGCCAGGTCCGCGGAACGCTGCGACGAACGCTGCGCGCGGCGAGGGCGGCGGCGGTGCTTTCGGGTTCGGTTTCTTCTTCGGATCAGGTGGCGGCGCGATCTCCGAGAGTTCCAGAGCGACGCACAACGCGTCGTAGAGTTGCTCTGGCGTCAGCACCTTCGGCGACATCCGCGCGAAGAGAGTTTCGGCTTCCGTCTTCACGTTTCCCGGCACCACCCGGCCTGTTCGCTGATACGCTTCGGAAAGGCAGATGCAGCGAATCAGGTGCTTGATGTCAAAACCTGAAGCGATGAACTCTTCGGCGAGTTCGTCGAGAAGTGCCGGGTGCGAGGGGCTGTTGTGGTCGCCGAAATCGTTCAGGGGGTTGACGAACCCTCGGCCGAAGAAGTGCGCCCAGAACCGATTCACGGCTGCGCGGGCGAACAGGCGGTTGTCTTTCGCTGTCAGCCACTCAGCTAACGGCGGGCGGTGGCTCTTCCTCGGGTCCGCGGTCAACTTCGTCCCGGCCAGCAGACCCGCGGGCACCTTCTTGCCGCCGTTGCGGGCCTCGCCGTCGTTGGGAATGCTGATACTGATTTCCTTCAGCGGCGCCGGTGGCTTCTTCCCTGGCTTTGGATCCTCGAGGTGACGCTCCTTCACACCGGGTGTGTTCTTGTTTTCGACCGTCTCCATCCGCGCCGACTGCTGAAAAAACGCGGCGACGCTCCAGAAATCCGTCTGCTTCCACGCACTGAACGGGTGGTCGTGGCACTCGGCACACTGGAGTTGGACGCCGAGATAGACCTGCCCGATGGTGCCGGCAAGAATCTTGGGGGAGAACTGCGAGTTCATGTCGCCGTTGTAATAGAAGAATAGCCCCTGCGGGGATTCGCTCAGCGGGCCGGTCGCGGTGAGGATGTCGCGAGTGATCGCATCCCATCCGCGGCCCGTGTTCAGTGCATTCGCGAACCACTTCTTGAACGGTTCCGGCGGCTTCGGCGTCTGGTTGACGGTGGTGAGGTAGAAGACATTCACCCACCGTTCGCCGATGTGACGACCGAAGTCTTCCGACGCGAGCAGTTCGTCGATCAACTTCTTGCGCTTGTTCGCGCTCGCTTCGGCGAGGAAGGCAGCGGCCTTTTCGGCGGTCGGCGGCTTGCCGGCAATGTCGAGGGACACCCGGCGCAGAAACTCCGCGTCGTCCGATTGAGGTGAGGCTGGCACTTTCGCGGCAGTCAGTTTGGCGTGGATCTCGCGGTCGATGAGTTTCGCGACCTCGGAGGGCTTTTTCGCCGCTCGGGTCACAACCGCTTGCACTTTCGTCTCGGTCCCCTTTGCACCGGCGGCGATCCACTCACGGATAAGTGTCTTGTTCGCGCCCGAGACTTTGTTGTCGGTTTTCGGCATCTCGTCACTTGTCAGTTTCTTCCACAGCAAGCTCTCTTCCGGTTTCCCTGGGACGACAACCGCACCGCTCTTTCCGCCCTTCAAGACGTTCGGCAGAGTACGCAGGTCAAGGCCATTCTTCTGATGAACACCGCCGTGACACTGAAGGCAGTGTGCGTTCAAGATCGGTAGCACGTCACCTTCGAAGGTCAGCACCTTCGGTTCGGCCGACGCGACCGCCGGCATCAGGGTCAGAAACAAAACGGCGAACAGGCGTCCGGGCATCGGAGGACACTCCACGGGCTGGGACAAAGACTGAATCCCACCAGTGGCGTCTTGCAGACGCGATCCAGCATCGCAAGCAGGAAAATGTCTGCGCCCCCTCAAGTGTAGGGTGCTTCGCGGCGATGTCGTTTGTCCCGGCCCACTCGTATTGCTGCGTTCAGAGCCTGCCAAGAACAGAATTGGCATCTTCAGCCGGATCGTGAATGTGAAGATCCCAACCGTGGATGTGAGTAAACCGCAAGCGTTCGTGGGGCGACATGTGATCGACAAGCTTTTGGCGGTGGCAAACCCGACCTGGAAAACGAACATCGCTCTCTCGCGGTTCGGCGGCTTGCGGTGTCCATCGGAGGCGCCAACGAGCTGGCAGAGTCGGGAAAGACCTGCGTCGTCGGCGGCTCGACGGGGGACGGCTATCGAATCGTTTCCGGTTCACGTGGTGGCGATGTGGATGGGTCATGACCCGAAGGTGACGATGAAGCATTACGCTCAGACGACCGACGAGCACTTCGAGAACGTGACCCCCGACCCTGTCAAGGTTTACGCGACTATTTGCGACTCGCCGCGATACGGTGCACAAGAGACCAGCGGAGGGAGTGGGATTCGAACCCACGGTGAGGTTACCCCCACGGAAGTTTTCAAGACTTCTGCCTTAAACCGCTCGGCCATCCCTCCGGCAGCGGGTGCTGCAATCGTAGCGGGGAATTCCCGTCGAGGAAACATCAGAGAATCACTTCTTCACGACTCCGCGGACCTTGAGCCACTCCGTGAGGTGGTCAGGCCAACTTGCGGTGTAGGTGTTCCCCTTCGTCCACTTGGGGTCGTTGCCGAGGCCGAGGCCGTGGTGCCCCTTTTCGTAGATGTGCATTTCCGCAGGGACGCCGGCCTTTCGAAGGGCAAGGTAGAACCGCACCGGGTTCTCCGCGAGAACGGCCTTGTCTTCATTGGTGTGGAAGATGAATGTCGGCGGGGTTTTCGCGGTGACGTGTTTTTCGTTCGAGAATTCCTCGACAAGTTTCGCGTCGGGTTCCTTGCCGATCAGGTTGGTTCGGGTCCCTCCGTGCGCGATGCCGGTCTCCATGGAGATCACCGGGTAGCCGAGGATGAGGAAATCGGGGCGGGAGCTGACCTTGTCGATCTCGTCGCCATCCTTGAGAAGCCCGTCATCGAAGTGGGTTCCGCCGGTGCTCGCTAGGTGCCCGCCCGCGGAGAAGCCCATCAGGCCAACCTTGGTTGGTTCGTAACCGTACTCCTTCGCTTTGGAGCGGGCCAGTCGGATCGCCCGGTTCACATCCGCGAGCGGGGCATACATCAGGGGGCCGGGCCGATCTTTCTGGACGATGCGGTACTTCAACACGAACGCGGTGACGCCGAGTTTGTTGAAATATTCAGCCACCTGTTTGCCTTCGTGATCGTCGGCCAGGAAGCCGTACCCGCCACCGGGGCAGATCACGACCGCGGCACCGGACGATTTGTCAGCAGGCACCGGGAAGACCTTGACGGAAGGTTTATCCGAGTTCGAATCCCCGACCGCGTGCGGAGCTTTCCGATCCCATAGCGGAATCACCGTTCCCGGCTCTGGCGGTTGTGCAAGCGAGGCGGCAAGCAGAAGGATCGCGGTCACGGCAACCTCAGGAGAGCGGAAGAAGCGGTATGTTCGGGAACCGACCGACGGGTATAATATTCTGCTGCTGCCAGGTTCGGCAGCGCTTTCCGAGCACCTTTGGGGGCGAATTGGTATCGACCGGGCAAATGAAGTGTTCGGTTGCGTGTCGGGGTTGATCGGTTGGCCCCGTTAAAAGCCGATCAAAACGATAACTGCTGAACCGCAGTTCTCTTTGGCTGCGTAAGGTAACACTTACCTAGCCCCGTTCCGGAACCTTCGCCTGAAAGTTTCCGGTTCGGTCGCCAAGTCGGGCTCGCTGACACTTGAGGAATGGGGCAACCCGTTCCGCCTCGGTGGCCGTGTCGGCTAAACTTTCTGACCGATAGCGATCGGCGAACCCTGTCCGTCGGAGTCGCCGCCCGCGAACATGAGGCAGCCATTCGGTAGGCTTCAGAAGTAGACGAACTACACACGTAGATGCCGGCACGGAAGTGCCACGGGACCCGGGTTCGATTCCCGGCGCCTCCACATAAACCCGGGTTGCGAGAAATCGCAACCCGGGTTTTTTCATGGACTTAAGGAGAATGCCTGCCGCTATTCCATGTCGGATTCGGTCAGATATGTCGGATAAATGTCGGATATCGCTTGGTTCCGGAACGATTTCGCTGTAATGTTCGACATCGAATCCACATCTCGTTTCGAGCTTTCCCATGGGACGCAAAGCCACACTCAAACCCCGCGCCGACGGCAACATTCCTCGCCAACTCGGCTCTCGGCCCGATGGCACCAAGACCACCTTCTTCCTGGGGCGAGATTCCCGGGAAGCGACTCTTCGCAACGCGCTCCTGGAACGCCTCTGGGAAGCGAACGATTCCGAACATTGGGATGCCGTCACGCTCGAAATCGCCAAGGCCGTTGCACGCGGCGACAAGTCGTACACCCTCGCTCCGAATCCGCACTTTTCCATGGGAGAGTCCCAAGCCCACTGGTTCGCACGATACGAATGCCTCTGCGCCGGCATCATCCGCCTCGTCCCCGAAAAGCCCCATGTCGTCGCAGAAGGGCTCAAAGATTCCCGGGATCGCCGCCACGAAGAGTTAGCCAATGCGATTCGCCGGATCGACATCGGCTATCCCGACCTCGATCCCGAGGGTCGCGGTCTTCCGACGGGTCAGACGCTTCACCAGGCGCTGCAAGCCTACACAGCGCATCTCGGCGAGACCTTGCGAGACACGGCCGGAAATGAAACGGCGTGGGGAGCCGTCAAACCGACCTGCGTCCGCTTCCTGATCTGCCACACGGAGAACGTTGATCTTTCCGCTCTGACAACCGCCCACATCGACCGGGTAATCGACACGATCCGTCGCCGCCCGCCCGCTCGTACTCATGCGGCTCAAAAGGCGGGCGGGAAGCCAATCTCCGCGAAATATGCCAAGACGTGCATTGGAGTTTGGCGTCACTTCATTCGCTGGTTGCACAAAGCCGACGGTTGGCGTTGGAAGAAGCCCGATGACTTCGAGGTGACCTCTGTCAGGGTTGAGGTGACCCCAGACGAACGTGCCGCGAAAGGACGAGACCGCGTTCCGACCTACAGCTTGACCGAAGTGCGAACGCTGTGGGAATACGCCAGCCCGTATGAGCGGGTGTATTTGACCCTCGCCCTGAACTGCGGTTTTGGTCCGATGGAGATCGGAACGCTTCGACGAGATGAACTTCTTCTTCGTCAACGGCACCCGGAATCCGATAGCTGGAATATGGCGAGCGAGAGTTCGGATTCGTGGGTGATGCGAAACCGACTCAAAACCGGTGTTTATGGAGAATGGCGGCTCTGGCCGGTGACCGTGCAAGCCATCGACTGGTATCTCTCACATCGTCCAGAATCAAAATCGCCGATTTTGATTCTGAGCCGAAAGGGTCAGCCCCTGGTCGATCACGCGATCGGCAGACACGACTGTCAGAAAATTGCCAATCTGTGGTCGCGCCTCGTGACGCGAGTTCGCCAGGATCAGCCCACGTTTCGTTATCTCCCGTTCAAAATGTTGCGAAAAACATCGTCAAATTTGATCCGACAACGCTTCGGCGATGAACTCTCCTCGCTGTTCTTGAGTCACGGTGAATCACTGAAACGCGACGAAAGCCTTTCCGCATATACGAACCCTCGATTTGGCGCTCTGCACGAAGCGATCTCCCTGTTGGGTAAAGAGTTTGAAACGGCCATCTGGTCAGCGGTCAACGAACCATTTCCGAAGGAGTGGAAACAAGGCGGTCCGAATATCAGCCGAGAAACGATCAGCCGCATCGGTCAGTTGGCCTCCACTGGCAAACGAATCGGCGAAATCGCTGAGCAGACTGGTGTTTCGCGGGAAACAGTACGGCGATGGCTCAACCGACTTGCCAACCGGGATGACAAAAAACTTTCTGATTATGAGACAGCGTGATGTTCAACGCGACCGCTGCCTCCGATTCCACCGCCTCTCCAAAGTGTTCGGCCCTCCCTCCCGCAAGGGAACCAAGTGATCGACACTCGGCCGCTCGCCACCCTTTCGACAGCCGATGTCGACCGTACGACCGCAGACATGGCAATCCGCCCCGAATCGTTCCGCAAGAGATTCGTACAGCAGGCGATACGCCATCCCCATCCGGACACTCGCCTCGTCGATCCTACGTTGCCGATAGGCTGGATCGCTGTGGTACCGGCAACGGGTGCAGCAAAAGCCAGTTCGGTTACGATTCGGAAGAGGGGTAGAACAGGCGGGGCTCCCGCAGTTTCGTGGTGTGTTCATGCCATATTTAGGCGAGCCGATCGAAGTTTTTGTTCGTTGGGTGGTGGGGTGAAACTTGCAGGAGCTGCAAGTTTGAGGATACGCTCCAGAAAGGCGAAGTGGTCCAAGTGCGGATGGGAGAGGAAATTACCGCAGACGCCTCACCGCCGTCCCACTCCATCGGCCCCTTGGCGTCGATGTTGGCTCTCTCGCCAGCCGCCTCGATGAAGCGGATCAGTCCGTCAGAGGAATACGTGCCCAACTGCGCCATTGTTGACCCCCATAGGTTTCATGCCAGCAGTGAGTTGAGTTTCTTGAATGCCGCTTCGAAGCGGTCGAGCGCCACCGCCGGGATCGCCTTCTTGAGCGTGGCGACGTTCTCGGCGAAGTACCGGGCGGGCCGGAAGTGGCCGAACTGCGCCGTCCCCTTCATCGGGTTGTCCTTGAAGAACGCTTCCAGCCTCACGACGATGCGGGGGCTGCCCGTCCGCACGTCCTTTTCCGCCAGCTTCTTGGCGAGATCACTGGCGAACTCGCCGTTGACCAGCTTCAGGTAAAAGGGCACGTCGAACATGTCCTCGATGTCGGCCTCCCCGGTTCCGGTGAACTCGGCGAAGGTCAGGACGTGCTTCTTGTGCAGCAGCTTCCGCTTGTAGAGGTTTTCGATGGTCTGCTGGTCCTTCCTCTGGAAGTCGATCAGCGTGGCGACGGTCAGCCCCTTCTGCGCACCGAGTAGGGCGGCGAACGTCGGCACCTTCTCCGACCCGCCGACCGGCGTGACCGTCCAGCGCCGGTCTAGCCCCTGGCGACCGGCCTCCTCCAACAGCCCGCTCATCGCCTGGAGGTAGAGCAGGTCCGACACCCCCTCCACGACCAGACAGTTCGGGCCGACGAACAGTGTTTGGGCGATGTCGTAGCCCAGCGCCCCCTGTAGGGGGAACAGACTTCCCTCCCCCGCCTCCAGTACCTCCCGGAAGACTTTCGTTCCGGCTAGTTCGGGCGGCAGCGGTTCCCTGCTGTCGATGCTCTTGTCCTCGACGATCCGCACCTGGTCGAAGCGGCGGGCGTCGATCATGAAGGGCGAGTGCGTGGTGTAGATGACCTGGTGGTGCGGGGCGAGTTCCAGTTCCATGTACCGCAGCAGATCGCCCTGGGCCTGGGCCTTGGCGTGGAGGAACAGCCCCGGCTCGTCGAGCAGCAGGATCAGCGGCTCCTTCTTCTTCTGCTGGGAGAACCAGGCCAGGAACGAAAAAAACCAGAGGAAGCCCTTCGACCGGCTGCCGAGTTGCGTGCTGACCCGGTGAACGGTGTCGTCCACCCGGCCCCACAGGTTGTTGCCGGTGCGCATCTCTTCGGGGTCGCCGGGCCGACCCGCCCGCACGTCGAACTTGACCTGAAGGTGCTGGTTCTGCGACCAGTATTTGAGGATTTGTCGGGACAGGTAGTTTGACGCCCCCTCCAGTTTGGCGACGAGTTCTTCCGTCCGCTGCGGGTTGATGAGTTCGTCGAGCTTCAGCCTCGACAGTTCGATCAGCCCCAGCATCGGGCGGTCGGAATCCCGCAACTTCTGGCCGTTCACCCCGGTCTGCCGCTCTTTCAGCTTCTCGATGTTGACGTGCCCTTCCATCTGGTAATACTCGTCGAAGTAGAGGAACTTCGGCCAGCGGGTCTTCAGTTGGTGCGTCCAGATGTAAGAGCCGAGGTCGCCCAGGAGGATGGCCGTCAGCAGTCCCTTCAGTTTCTTCGCCGCTTCCGACTCGGCGTGCAGGTCGGCCTCGTGGACGGCCTTCGTCTTGGCGTCCGGGTCCGGCAGGGCTTCCGCCGCCGCCCTCGCCGCCGAGTGCTTCTCGTCTCTCTTCCGCCCGTCCGAGTCGAGGTATTCCTTCAGCGCCTTCAGGTCTTGGCAGGTCAGCGCATCCTTGGCGACCTCCTCCGGGAGTTTGTGGCTCTGAACCAGCCCCCTCACGGCGGCCGCTTCGTCCGTTTCGATCTCGACGTGAAGCCGGTCCTCGTACCCCTTCGACAGCCGGATCGTCGCCTTCGGGAGTACGCCCTTTCCGTAGGTCGTTTCGACCGCTTTGATTTCGTCGGCGTCCAGCGTGTACTCGGCCTGCACGACGATGGCCGGGGCGATCTCTTCGCCTTCGACCTGTTGGCGGTACTCCTCGACCTCGGCACGGGGGTACTCGTCGGTCACGTCGAACTTGGCGTGTTCCGGGACGACGGGGTTCAGCTTGTAGAGCGCCTGGAGGAGAGACGTTTTGCCGGACTCGTTCTTCCCGACGAGGCAGGTGATTTGGCCGACCTCGAACGGGTTCGAGTGGCGGATCGACTTGTAATCCTTGATCTCGACACTGGTGAGTTTCATGGCGATGTCGTCCCTTCTGTCCCGTTCGGGTCCGAGTGTTGCCGGGTGCCGCCGTTCTCGTTGTCCATCACGGTGGTGCCGACGAAAGCGAAACGGCGGAAGAACTCCAAGTACCAGAATGACGAGTACCGTGCCGGATCGAGGAGGCTGTACCGAACCTCGAACGTGCCAGTGCCCACAACACGTCCGGGGAGTTGCGGGATGAACTGGATGAACTCGACAGCATCCGGTTCGCCATTGTGCTGCTCGACGTAGTGCGAGAACAGCATGGACCGGGTGCAATCGCCCGGCGGGAGCGGTGTCTTCGTGAACTCGAAGTACAGCCCCCGAATCATCCGGTTGACGGTGCGGATCAACCTGCCGGTGTCGAGTTTGAACTCAAACGAGTTGGTCAAGTACAACCCGCCCGGCGAGTAGACTTCGACCGCTTTGACCTTGGCGAAGAAGGGCTTCCAGACGTTGCGCCCCTGCTTCCGTTTCATGGAGCGGAGCCGCTTTTCAACCACCGCCCGCCCGTCTCCCGACTCCGAGGCATCCCAATCGAGGGCGAGGTTCAGGAAGTAGTCGTCGTCCCCGCTGAAGCCGCTGTTGCACGCCCGGTACCTCAGAGTTACGCCCCCCTCGCTTCGCAGGACGGACACCGGGCTGTGAAAACGTCTCACGTCAGGTCGTGTACTTCGAGTTGCTTGCTGATCTTTGGTTGCTTGGTAGCCATGATGATTACTCCTGCTAGTGTAACGAGGAAACATTAAACAAAGCGACTCTCATTGACGCAAAAAGATTTTTGGCAAACGTGGACGGAATAAAGTCATTGCTTCGGTTGGCGGCGGGTCGTGGATCTCGACCGTGGGGATCGAACTGGCGGCGTTTCCGCCTCTTCCTCATTATTCAAACGCGACATCGCGACCTTGTAGTTCCCTTCATCGATCTCAGTGCCCACGAACATTCGTCGTCCGATCCTCTTGACGGCTGCGGCAGTAGTCCCGCTTCCGCTGAACGGATCGCAGATCAGACTTCCCGGCGGAGCAAGTTGCCGCAGCCACAACTCCCAAGGCTTCATCGGCTGTTGCCAAACGTGCAAAAGTTGAGTGTTCTCGCCGGGCTCGACGATGAACGAATCACTCACCCGTTCTCTTCCAGCGTTATCCGGATCCCCGCGACTCATGATGAGAACTGGCCGCCAGTTGAGGCGATAAATCCCAGCATAAGAGCACCACGATTCTTTCTTGTAAGACATCGAGATCATATGAACAAACTGCAAGTGTTTACTCAAGACACTCAATACATTGTGCAAATAGTGTGCCCAGCTGCACCATCGCGAGACCGCCCTGCCGAAGATGACTTCCACAGAATTCACCGAGCCATTCGTAGCAATCCATGCTTGCCCACGGCGGATCGGTCGCCACGAAATCCACCTGCTGGGGCCACGCAAATGTACGGCAATCCGCATGGTTAAGACTGATATTCGCGTCTGGGCATTGAGTGGCTTTGGCAGACATTTCACTTCGGATCAATTCCCTTTCCATTCTCCTGATCGCTTTCTTGGCAGATCTAACTTGGCGTGAAAACTCTTCAATAGTAGTGGCAGATCGAACAGTATTTCGATTCGCATGCACCTCGATGTAGACCATTGCGCTTCGATAAGAAAATGCCAGATGCTCGGCGCACCAGTTCATCCACTCGCCGTGTTTGTGTTTCGTCTTTTGATCGGCGAGCAGTCCACCGATCTCGGCGGCTCGGTCAAGATTCATTCGCAGCGACAAAGTCAGTTCACTGTGCATCTGATTGATTTTCGCCGCACAGGCTTTGTCATTCGCACAGTTAGATCGTTTCATAGGTTTCTTTCGCATGTCTTGCTCCTGAATGAAAACGACACTTCCCTCTCCGCAACGTGCGGAGTCGATTTCCGAATTAAAATCGCTTCTTGGAAACGGAGAAATCGGTCTGATAATATGCTAAAGATCTTGATTTCTTGCAGCAGTCACCAATTGAACGGTGGTCTCCCCGGCATCGTCAGGGGTTGCTGACCACCCATCGCCCGGAGGCGTTGCAGCATTCTCGATGAGTTCGCTTCCGTCGTCCCATGGCTCTACTCCTGTTTGTGCGCGGACGTGCCCCGTCTCTCGTTGGGTCGAGAGTCGTCCTCGTCCGGTGGTTGGTGATGTCGGTTTGAGTGGGGCTGGCCGCTGGTCTGTCAACAACGATATTGTGGACCATACCATTGGAAAATCCAGGGAATCCGCATCACTATACCGCGTGAGATAGGCTTCTATTCCGTGCTGTTTTTCGTTGAACTGCGGTGACAGTCCATCTAGGATGAAGCTGTCGCTCTTCCAAAACGGCGGTGAGTCACCATGAATCGTTCCACCATTGCGGCGTACTCGCTTGCTCAACTGACGGAATTTCGGGGGAGACGATCTTCAAGGTGCGAGCAACTCCGGAGTGAGTGGCTCAACCGACACCCGAAGGTGGAACTGAATACTCGCGAGCCGTTGTGCAATGCAGCCACGGGACCCGATGCGTTGCAACACGTCCTGCATTTGACAACGCAAGGGGAGATTCCCCCTGGAGCGATCGTGATCGTCGAGACACTCGGCGTATTGAGTCGAGATGAGGAGCGTTTCTCGATGGAGTACCTTCGAGCAATCCTCGAACGAGGAGTTAAGATCCTCACTTTGGAACCGGAAGAACTGTTGGAAGGGGAGGTCGATTCTCTCGATTTGGCACGGGCCGTTCAAAATCTCAGTCGAAAAGAAAAGGAGAGTGCGAAGAAGGCGGAATCCGTTCGGGCGTCATGGGAGAAGCGACGGGCAGCAACCGAAAAATGGGAAACGGACAAGATGCCTGCGTGGGTGACGCGACGGAAGAGTCGCTACATTGTGTCCGATTTGGCTCGTATGACAATTCGCCGAGTCTTTCAGTTGTCCATTGATGGAATGGGGCACTCTCGAATCGCGTCGGTCTTGAATTCAGAGAGATTGAGTCCGTTTTCGTCGAGTGATTGCTGGACTGGAAACATGGTTCGGCAACTGTTGCAGAACCGTGCGGTGCTGGGCGAACATCAACCGTGCCGGATGGACGGGCGAAAGCGGATTCCGACTGGTCCGAAGCTTCTCGACCGATGGCCAAAAGTGATCGAACACGACATGTTCCAGCAGGCACAGTCTGCGTTAAATAGCCGAAGAGGGTCAGGTGGACGGCCTATCGGTCGCAAAGGCGATCCGGGTTTCGTCAACCTTTTCGCCGGATTGTTGAAAAACCCTGACGGGAAACTGTTATACCTCAAGACTCACGGTGGCCGCCGTTTAATCCGTGCTCATGGGGCGAAGACAGTCGGGTTCCCGATGGATGTCGTGGAAACGGCGATCCTTCGAACTATGCGACACATTTCGCCGAAGTCGCTCTTGGAAGGCCGCAACAAGTTGGATTTCGAGATCGAGAAATTGGATGCCCGGGTAGGGGAAATTGAGACGCGTCTGGCTGAGATTGAAAGCGAGATAGTCATAGATAATGTGGCCGTGCTTACAAACGAAGCTAGGCGACTGCGCGACGAATTGACAAGTGTGCAAGAACGCTTGCAAGCTGCCAAACTGCAGGCATCCAAAAATTCTCCGAGCATCATTTCGAGTACATGGAGTCTGGTCAATTCCCTTTCGGATGCCTCCGATCCTCTCGCATCGCGGTATAGACTCAAGACTGTCTTAAAGACAATACTGCATGGGATCGTCTGCCAATTTAAGCAGGTCAATGATCTCAAAGGAGTCACTTCGATCGAGGCAGATATTGAGATCCAGGTAGCGGAAGACCCGAACTGGTGCAACTGGATGGATGAGTTACACCAGAAGCACGGTCTTTTAGAAAAACTAGGTCCATATCCCCGATTTCGGTTGCTTCGAGTCTATGCCAGCGTGCCCGCGGATTCGGAGCCTACTCAGGCGAAGCCAAAGATCTGGTGGGATCAAGAAACACTTCAGCAATCCGAGGGTCAATTGCTTGATGGCAATCCTGGCGGCTGGCTCCTGTTCGAGGACGAGTTCGCAAAAGGAGAGGATGGGGAGTTGAATCGAGAGAACCTTCTTTACTTCATGGACGAAACCATGGCCACCATGGCATTTCAACGAGGCGAGATTACTCAGGCTGAGTTCGAAACGTGGCACGCCGAGGAGGCTGCTCGCCAACAAGAGAAACGGATGGCACAGTCGAAGATTGCGGATCTATCGACACTTTCCAATGAGAAACTCCAAGCGATGCTCGATGCACGGGAGATCACGCTTGAGGAATTCGAGTCTGCCAAAAGGCAAAGCAACATTCCATTTTGATGCCCTCAGGTTCTTTCACGAACGGCTAAGCGCTCTTCGACTTTTTGAACTCAAATTTGCAGGCTCTGCAACTTTGAATTCGCCCCTCCTCCCGGCGAGCCATCCACCGCACCGCCTCAGCCACCAAAATTTCGAACTGCCATCGCTCAACTTCGAGTGCTTCGAGAAGTCGTTCGAGCATGTTCGCTGACACCCGGCCGGTCGCTTCGATTGTTCGAATTCGGCGCTCGCCGCGACGCTTCCCCCTGTGTCCGAGACGCCTGCCGACATCGGCGTGCGACACTCCACGTGCCTGGCGAATGATTCGGATAATCGTCCCGTGGTGGCACATGGTGAAAGCTCGATGGGCGTTAGTTCTTGAGGGAACGCACACCCACAGGCAGAACGATTGACGCAAAAATGGGTCAACCGGCTGGAAAGGTGGAGTGTTCGGAGTGGAGCAAAGCACCGAGAGTGAACCTCGACCGCCGCGCCGGTGACTATCTGGGGCGAAATGGTTTTCGCAAAATCTATCCGGAGTGGTCATGCCCGCATCTACAACGGTCGATCGCGTCACATTCGCGGTTCAAAATGTGCAATCGGCGACGAAACCACGCAAAACCTGCAAGACCCAGGACGCGTTGAGCCGCCTGGTCGACGGCCCGCTCGAAGCGTGTTGCGACTACACGGCCGACTGCCTGTCCGATGTCGGCGTGCACCCGTTCTTCGCGGCGATTCATCACGCCCACATCGAGCACCGCCCCCTCGTTCTTTCGCCCGACATGATCTGGGCGGCGGTCCTGCAAGGGTTCGCGCAGCACATCAAGAACCACGCCGAACGCTTTCGCTCGAAACTCGTTTCCCATCAGGGGAAGGCCCGGATCGAGGTCTCCCGACCCGATTTCGTTCGTGGATCGCCGGAGAACCCGTGGGCAGAGGTCGTCGCAGCCTTCTCGGCCGGAGTTCAACGTCACGTCGGCGACCGCTACAACGCACTCATTCCCGACTTCACCACGACGGGGCCGGTCGAACGGACCGCGTGCGAAGTGATCCTCCTCGACACCTTCCAGCCCTATTTCCAGTACGTCTGCTACGCCGGCTGCGGCATCCCCGAGATCACCCTGGAAGGGACGCTCTCCGACTGGCAACGGCTTCGCGCGAAGCTGGACGCCCTGGAAGGATTCGATCTGAACTGGTGGCTGCGGCACGTTCGCCGAGTCGTCGAGGAGTTTTGTTCCGCCGTGAGCGGATCGGTGAATCGGACGTTCTGGGGGAACGTCTACAAGCACCAGAGTTTCTACGGGACGACGACCGTGAACGGGTGGGCCGTGTTGCTCGTCCCGTACCTCAAGAACTGGGCGTCGGGCAGCTACACCGAACGGAATCCCGTACTCGACTACCCTCTCGACTGGCACAACGAATCGTTGCCGGTAACGCCCGAGACATCCGGGAGGCGATTCGGTCCCGAGGGGAAGTATCCCGGGGTGGGCACGACGAGTTTGCCGAACGGCGTGTCGCGCGCACCGATCACGGTCGTCTGGAAGGACCGCGACTGGGACGAGGTCGAACCGCTCGATCTCCTCGGCGGCTTCGTCGGCGTGACGCAAGACCCCGAAACACTGGCCCTGCGGCCGAAACTCGGGTGGGCCGTGGCTCGACCTTCGGACCGCGATGCGGTGTTTCGCAAGTTACAGTCGCTCGACCCTTCAACGCCGCTTGATCCCGTCGAACTCGACGCCGTGGTCGCGATGTGGCGGGAGGTGGGCGGGTCGGAAATCCCTGGCGATCTCGTGCTACTTTACAAGACTTGCAACGGCGTGAGCCTGCCGTCGGGCGGCCGGATTCGGCCGGTCGCACAGTTGGAGACCTTGCAGGAACTTGTCCAAGGCCCGCATCGATCGGTTGGACGTGCAATCCGGTTCGCGGACCTTCCTGCCGGTGATTCGCTCGCCGTGTCGCTCAGCCCCGAATACGACCTCGAATCCCGTGAGTATCGGTGGAACGTATTCCGCATCGCTTCTGACGCGACCCATCTCACCGGCGAGGAACCGACGGTCGCCCACTCGGTGACCGAGTTCCTCAAGGGCGAGATGCGAGAGACGATTACGAGGGGCAGCCGTGGAAGAGCGTGAAGCCTTGATGCGAGCCATCAGCGCCCGGCCGTTAGATGACTTGCCCCGTCTCGTCTACGCTGACTGGCTCGAAGAACAGGGCGACCCCGACCGAGCCGAGTTCATCCGCGTCCAGATCGCACGGGCGAACGAGACGGACGGGAAGGGCGACCTCCCCGGCTCCGAGGTCGCCCGAATTGAAGCCCGAGACCGCGTCTTGCTAGGCCGAAATCGCGAACGCTGGACGAAGCCGCTGAGTGACCTCGGCGTCAGGAGCATTGTGCAAGGCGGGTTCTGGCGTGGGTTCATGAACGGCCTGTCGATGGACGCCGAGGCGTTCCTCGCGCACGGGGAGCAATTGTGGCTCCATTCGCCCGTTCAGAGCCTTCGACTCACCAACGTGCGGCAAGTGGGCCGGAGGCTGAGTCAGTGCCCGCATCTTTCCAATGTTCGCAATCTGGAACTCAGCGGTTCACCACCCATTTCGGTTGCTTCCCTGCGGGCTTTTTTGGAATCTCCGTTTCTGACCGGGCTGGAACGCTTGTGTCTGAGCGACATCCCCTTGCGGGATCGGGACATCGCGTCGCTGACCAAGGGTTCAATGTTGCCGTCGATTCGCGATCTCCACATCTGTTCCGCCCAATTTCGAGGGGATACCGTACCGGACTTTCTTTCGCGATTTCCTTATCTCGAATCGTTGGGAATGTCGTCCAATTCGGTGTTCGAAGCGAGGTGCTGGGGCGAAATCGTCCCGGCGTTGAACCCCGCGACGTTTCGAAAGGTGATCGGGCGCCACAACGCCTTCGGGGTCGCGGGAATGACCGCGTTCGCCAACGCCAAGGCACACACACAACTTTCTGGAATTTGGTTGAGCCGTTGTGGCCTCGATGCCAGAGCGTTCGAGGTGCTGGCAACTGCCACCCACCTTACCAAGGTCACCGCAATCCAGTTGGGCTTCGATCCGATTTCGGAAGCAGGCGGCATCGCACTGGCGAGTTGGCCGGGATTGAAAGCCGTCCGCCGACTGGAGATTCTGCGCGGGGAACTCGGCCCTGCCGGTGCTGCGGCGCTGGTCCGGTCGCCGCGTCTGGGCCCACTCACGGCACTCTGGTTGCGCGGCGATACGATCGGCGATGACGCAGTTGAAGCAATTGCTTCTAACGACCAACTGAAAGAGTTGACAGCCCTCTATCTGTCGGACAACGCGATCACGGAAGTCGGTGCCCGGGCCATCGCGTCCTCACCATTCCTGCGGCAACTTCGCAAACTGCATCTGGATCGCAACTCGATCGGCGACGAGGGTGCGCGGGCGATCGCACGGGCACCGCACCTTCGCTCGCTGCGGTGGCTGTCTCTGGACAACAACCAGATCACTCGGGCGGTTGGGCGAGAACTCATCGCGGCGTTTCCAGAACTCGCATATCTCAGTGCGGATGCGGGGTTGCTCTCTTCCGAGCACCTTGACGCGGTTCGTGAGGGCTTGGCGGCTGGTGGGACGGATGCCGACGTGCACGCCGCCGTCGAAGACCGGATGGTCCAGGCGATTCTCGACATTCCGAACGACATGAAGCCCCGCGAAATGTATGGTTCGTTTCTTCACAATGCCGGATCGCCCTGGTGGGTGGTGATCTCCCTGCAAAATCCGGAGTTCTCCGCACCGGCCGAGGTCGAGCAGCGTTGGCGTGGCTGGTTTGAAGCGGGCCGAGACGAGTGGCTGGCTCCGCTGCTGCCCTGGGTCGAGATGTTCGACGATGCGGATTCGTTCGATCGCGGCTTCCTTCGCAAGGTGCATTTCCACACCCCACTCCCCGATGAGGTGGCCGAAAGTCTGGCCCGTTTTCCGCCGCTCGCCCTGTTGCCAGTGGAGGTTCAACGCGGTCACATGACCGGCGAGGGGGCGTTTCAAATCCTGGCCCACCGTCGATGCTTGGCTCGCATCTCTCGACTCGAGTTCACGCGTGTAACGACGAATGAATTGGAGCATGTCCTGAAGTCTTCGTACTTGAGTGGCCTGGAAGAACTCGCGTTCGGCCCGTGCGATCTTGACGACGAGGTCGCCAGGTTGCTGGCTTCGACGCCAGGACTTTCGCGATTGAAGTCGTTGGATTTCGGCTGGAACGCAGCGCCCACGGTCGAGCAAAGCAATCGAGTGGGGATCGAGGGGTTGAATGCCCTGGGAAGTTCACCGCATCTCACGGCGATTCAGGAATTGGGATTGCAAGGCAACCCGTCCGTCGATGATCGAGCGATCGGGGTGCTTCTCACCGCCCCGAACTTCACGAACCTCGTGTCACTCGATTTGCGGGATACTTCCGTGACCGATGTGGGATTGCGTCGTCTGGCGGAGTCGTCCCTTGGACAGTCGCTGGAAGTGTTGCGAAGCTGAAGTCCGCGAACCCCGATCCGCGTTATGTGTCCTCCCATCATGGACACCGCGTTCCTCAACACGAAGTTCGCCCGCATCGGGGCTCGCCTGAAGGTCGGCGACCGCGACAGCAGATCGCGTATCACGGGGGCGATCTCGCTCGACGTGAACGCCGACCGCGAAGGCGAGTTCTTCGAAATCGCCCGTGACCCTCAGGCGTTGCCGGACGTGGCGGTGCTGGATGTTCGGCCGGCCGATCGACACCTGCTGCTGCTCGTCCGCAGCACCGCACCATCTGCTCGACCCACCCGAGGGCCAGGACCTGGGGCTGGCGGGCGATGCGGCGGAACCCCGGCGTGTACGTCCGCGGCCGGGTCCGCCACGCGGACCACGCGACGATCCTGCTGCCGTGCTGGCACCGCGTCGTGATGAACGCCGAGGGCCAATCCAAGGCGATGCGCAACGTCGCGTTCCTTGACTGACCCGCACTCACGTCGGAGGGCGTACACTACCCCATGTTCGTCCTCCGACATTTTTGTCCCGGCCCGCCATGCTGCTCACGATCACAACTACCCACCGTCCGGCGAGCGATCTCGGGTATCTGCTGCACAAGCACCCGGACAAAATCCAGTCGTTTGATCTAAGTTTTGGCCGGGCGCACGCCTACTACCCCGAGGTGACCGCCGACCGCTGCACAGCGTGCCTGCTGCTGGAAGTGGATGCCGTCGGGCTCGTTCGCGGGAAGTCGGCCGAGCAAAACTTCCTGCTCGCCCAGTACGTCAACGACCGGCCGTATGTGGCGTCGTCGTTCCTCAGCGTGGCGATCGCGCAGGTATTCGGCTCCGCACTTCAGGGGCGGTGCAAGGATCGCCCCGAACTCGTCGGGACGCCGATCCCGCTGGAAGCCCGGCTCGACGTGCTGCCGGTCCGCGGCGGAGAGCCGTTCCTGCGGTCGATCTTCGAGCCGCTCGGGTACGCGGTCGAAGCGACCCGACGACCGCTGGACGAGCAGTTCCCGGAGTGGGGCGACAGCCCGTACTTTTCGGTCACGATCCGGCAGACGCTCCCCCTCGCGCGGTTGCTGGCCCACCTCTACGTGCTGATCCCCGTGTTTGATGCGCGGAAGCACTACTACATCGGGGACGACGAACTCGACAAACTGCTCGCGAAGGGCGAGGGCTGGCTCGCCGAGCACCCCGCGAGGGACGAGATCGCCCGGCGGTACCTCGGCAACCGACGCACACTCTACCGGGAAGCCCTGAGCCGGCTGACGCCGGAAGAGTCGCCGGAGGCGGACGACGAGACCGGCGAGAAGGCCGAAGACGTGCTCGAAACGCCGATCCGGCTGAACGACCAGCGGCACCAGACGGTGCTCGCGGCGATCCGCGATTCCGGGGCGAAGCGGGTTCTCGACCTCGGCTGCGGCGAAGGGAAGTTCCTCCGCCTGCTGGCGGCCGAACGGCAGTTCACGGAAATCGTCGGGCTGGATGTGTCCGTCCGCAGTCTGGAGATTGCCAATCGCCGGTTGCGGCTCGACCGTGTTTCCGAGCGCGAAACGGAGCGGTTGAAGTTGCTCCACGGTTCCCTGATGTACCGCGACAAGCGGCTCGAAGGATTCGACGCCGCCGCGGTGGTGGAGGTCGTCGAGCACCTTGACCCGCCCCGGCTAGCCGCGTTCGAGCGGGTGGTGTTCGAGTGCGCCCGGCCGCGGACCGTCGTGCTGACGACCCCGAACCGCGAGTACAACGCCGTCTGGGAAACGCTCCCGGCCGGCCACTTCCGCCACGCCGACCACCGCTTCGAGTGGTCCCGCCGCGAGTTCCAGGACTGGGCGAACGGCGTCGCCGGTCGGTTCGGGTACACGGTGCGGTTCGTCCCGGTCGGCGAGGACCACGCCGAGTACGGCCCGCCGACGCAGATGGGGGTGTTCGAGCGTGCCTAACTTATTCGAAGAATCCGTCGCCGCGATGGTCCGAGAGGCGAAGGCCGACCCGCGGACTGTCCATGAACTTGTCGCGCTCGCACTGAGCAGGCCGGACGAGGACCCCGGCTGGGAAGCCGTGTCGATCTTGCACCGCCGCGGCTCGCGCGAGGCGTTCGAGGTTGGTCGGGGTCTCTGTCGAAGTCCATGTCCCGTAGAACGGACGCTCGGTGCAAACATACTGGGGCAGTTGGGGGTGCCGGATCGAACGTACCCCGCCGAATCAGTCGCGGTCCTGCGCGACCTGATCCAAACGGAATCGGACATCGCTGTGTTGCAAGCCACCTGTATTGCGATCGGCCACCAACACGACCGGCGGGCTATCCCCGACGTGGCACGGCTGGCGACCCACCCCCACGAAGACGTGCGGTTCGGGGTCGCGGTGGCCCTCCAGGGGTTCGCCGACCCGCTGGCGATTGCAACCCTGATCGGGTTGACCGCCGACCCGGATGCGGATGTCCGCGACTGGGCGACGTTCGCCCTCGGCACACAGACCGATGTCGATACCCCTGCGGTCCGCGACGCGCTGCTGAACAGGACGGCCGACCCAGAAGACATGGTCCGCGGCGAAGCCCTCGTGGGGCTCGCCCGGCGGCGGGACGGTCGCGTCGTCGGGCCGCTCATCCGAGAATTGGTTGCTACCGCCGCGTCCGATCACGGTCGGCTGCCCGTGGAAGCGGCCGAAGAACTCGGTGACGCCCGCTTACTCCCGACACTGGAGCGATTAAACGCGGGAAACACGGACGGCCGATACGATGAAGCGATCCGAAGATGTTCGCGACCTGCGGCGTCCGGGCTGAATGATGTATCCTCCGTACGCGAGGACGGTCCGAGATGACCCTCACCATCCCCAAGTTGTCGCTCGTCGTGTTGCTCGGGCCGAGTGGGTCGGGCAAAAGCACGTTCGCGGCGAGGCACTTTCTCCCGACGGAAGTCGTGTCGTCGGACGTGTGCCGGGGGCTGGTCGCGGACGACCCGAACGACCAATCGGCGACGCCCGATGCGTTCGCGGTGGTCCACTTCCTGGCGGCGAAGCGGCTCGCCCGCGGTCGGCTCACGGTCGTCGACGCGACCAACGTCCAGCCGGACGCCCGCGCCCCGCTGGTCGCACTCGCGAAGAAGTACCACTGCCTGCCGGTCGCGATCGTGCTCAACCTGCCGGAGGCGGTGTGCCAGGAGCGCAACCGCGGCCGGGCGGACCGGGCGTTCGGGCCGCACGTCATCCGGAACCAGGCGAACCAACTCCGGCGGTCGTTCAAGGGGCTGAAACGCGAGGGGTTCCGCCAGATTCACGTGCTCGATTCGCCGGAAGCGGTCGCGGCAGCGGTCATCGACCGGGTGCCGCTGTGGAGCGACAAAACGCACGAACGCGGGCCGTTCGACCTGATCGGCGATGTGCATGGCTGTGCCGACGAACTCGAAGAACTGCTCAAGCGGCTCGGGTATCAGTGTGGCTATCGCATGGACCTGGAGAACTATTCACGCGGTTGGAGTCAATCGACGTGGTGTCACCCCGAGGATCGGAAAGCCGTCTTTGTCGGGGATCTCGTCGATCGCGGGCCGCGGATCCTCGACACGGTTCGCATCGTCCGCAACATGGTCGTGGCCGGCTCGGCGCTGTGCGTGCCCGGCAACCACGACGTGAAGTTGCTCAAGAAACTCCGCGGGCGGGATGTTTCCATCACCCACGGTCTCGCCGAGACGCTCGCCGAAATCGACGCGATCCCAAACGACATTCGTGACCGTTTCATCCCGGAACTCGTCGCGTTCCTCGACGGCCTCGTCGGCCACTACGTGCTCGATGGTGGCAATCTCGTGGTCGCCCACGCCGGGTTGAAGCAGGAGATGCACGGCCGGGCGTCGGCACGGGTGCGGGACTTTGCCCTCTACGGCGACACGACCGGCGAGATTGACGCGTTCGGCCTGCCGGTGCGGCTCGACTGGGCGGCCGACTACCGCGGCCCGGCGACGGTCGTCTACGGCCACACGCCGGTGCCGCACGCCGAGTGGCTCAACCGGACCGCGAACATCGACACCGGCTGCGTCTTCGGCGGCAATCTCACCGCCCTGCGGTACCCGGAACGCGAGTTCGTCTCGGTGCCCGCGGCGAAGACCTACTGCGAGCCCGCGCGGCCGTTCCTTCCCACCAATCTGCCCAAACTCTCGGCCCAGCAGACGCTCGACGACCTGCTCGACGCCGAGGACGTCCTCGGCAAACGCATCATCGCAACGCGACTTCGCGGCAACGTGACGATCCGCCCCGACCACGCGACCGCCGCCCTCGAAGTGATGAGCCGGTTCGCGGCCGACCCCCGGTGGCTGATCTACCTGCCGCCGACGATGTCGCCGTGCGAGACGAGCCGGGAACCCGGCCTGCTCGAACACCCGGCCGAGGCGTTCGCGTACTTCCGCACGCAAGGCATCGAGAAGGTCGTCTGCGAAGAAAAGCACATGGGTTCCCGGGCGGTTGTGGTCGTCTGCCGGGACGAATCAGCGGCCCGCGAGCGGTTCGGCGTCACCGCGGGCGAACTCGGCGTCGTCCTGACCCGCACCGGCCGGCGGTTCTTCGTCGAGCCGGAAGTCGAACGGCAAGTTCTCGATCGCGTCCGCACCGCGGTCACCGGGGCGGGACTCTGGGAGTCGCTGAACACGTCGTGGGTGTGCCTCGATTGCGAACTGATGCCGTGGTCGGCCAAGGCCCAGGAACTACTCAAGACCCAGTACGCGGCGGTCGGCTCCGCCGGGCGGGCGGCCCTGCCGCGGGCGGTCGAATCGCTGCGAACCGCGCTGGGGCGTCTCGCGGGTCACGAGCGGGAGAAGGCCGAGTTGCTCGCGTCCGGCATGCTCGACCGCGAGCGGAACATCGACCGGTTCGTGTCCGCGTACCGGCACTACTGCTGGCCGGTGACTTCGGTCGCCGGGCTGAAACTTGCCCCGTTCCACCTGCTCGCCTCGGAAGGGTCCGTCCACGCCGACAAGCCGCACACCTGGCACCTCGACACGCTCGCGGCCGTGAGCCGGGCCGACCCCGCGTGGCTGCTGGCAACGGCTTCCCGCATCGTGGACCTGACCGACCCCGCGAGCGAAGCGGACGCCACCGCGTGGTGGCAGGACCTGACTTCCCGCGGCGGCGAAGGGATGGTCGTGAAGCCGCTCGACTTCATAGCCCGCGGCAAGAAGGGGCTCGTCCAGCCGGCCGTGAAGTGCCGCGGGCCGGAGTACCTTCGCATCATCTACGGCCCCGATTATTCCGCCGACGCGAACCTGTCCCGACTGCGGAGCCGCGGCCTCGGGGCGAAGCGGTCCCTGGCCCTCGGCGAGTTCGCCCTCGGAATCGAGGCACTGGAACGCTTCGTGCGCCGGGAGCCGCTGCGTCGCGTCCACGAGTGCGTCTTCGGCGTGCTCGCCCTGGAAAGCGAACCCGTCGACCCACGGCTGTGAAAGTCGGGGCCGCCGAGCCTAACTGGCTCAAGAACAGGGTCAGGAGTGAAACCTGAGGATCTGCTGGCCGCCAGCGAGGGGATCGGCAAGTGCAGCGAGTTCACTGATCGCGCCACTTGCCTCACAGCTCGTGCAAACATTCATTTTATCAAGAATGGCGACTACACAATCTCCAAATACTCCTTTGTCAAGCGTAGTATCTTATCTTGAATTGCGTCGGCAAACGCATCCGGATAGGCGTCGTTGATCAGCCAGAAGGTGTCTGCGATATCGTCGGGCATCCGGTTTACAAATCGCTCAAGAATTGCGGAGTAGTCTCTCTCAGAAATCACCAGTTCCGGTCGCCCATTCTCAGAGATTCGGGCATGGGACGGCACATACTCTCGCGCGAACAGCTTCCCAAAATCCCGACAGATCTTCCTTCCCGACCGGTGAAGGGCATCTTGCGTGCGATGTTACGCTGATCCCGGGTTC
>CAZKIQ010000004.1:0-211369 GCA_964552815.1 uncultured Alcaligenaceae bacterium
CTCAACAGATAAAAGGTACTCCGGGGATAACAGGCTTATCTCCTCTGAGCGTTCACAGCGGCGAGGAGGTTTGGCACCTCGATGTCGGCTCATCGCATCCTGGGGGTGGAGAAGCTCCCAAGGGTTCGGCTGTTCGCCGATGAAAGCGGTACGTGAGCTGGGTTTAGACCGTCGTGAGACAGGTCGGTCCCTATCTGCTGTGGGCGTAGGAAACTTGATGGGCTTTCTCCCTAGTACGAGAGGACTGGGAGGGACGCACCTCTGGTGTGCCAGTTATCGCGCTAGCGGTACCGCTGGGTAGCCACGTGCGGAATGGATAAACGCTGAAAGCATATAAGCGTGAAACTTCCCCAAAGATGAGGTTTCCTTAAGGCTCCTCGAAGACTACGAGGTCGATAGGCCGGGTGTGTAAGTGCAGCAATGCATTTAGCTAACCGGTACTAACAGCCGATTGTTTGGCCACATTGTTCATTCTCTCTGCTCGTGCAACAACCTCACGATCCCAGTTGTCCTATATCAACTTGGTTCACATGCGAACTTGCCGGTGAACAGACCCAAGTGGCAACACCCGTTCCCATTCCGAACACGGCCGTTAAGCACTTGGGGCCGATGGTAGTGCTTGCAGCGCGAGAGTAGGTCATTGCCGGCATTTTTGATCTCATAACCCTGTTGGAATCCTCGGATTCCAACAGGGTTTTTTCGTTTCCATTCCTCCCTCCGCCCATCGCCAACTTCACTGCTTCGAATCTCGATCACACTTCCGCCCCGATCAACGATTCCGTCTCCGCCACCATCTTGTTCCGGGACCACCGCAACATCGCGTCGCGAATCCCACACATCAACGGACTTTCTTTTGCGAACCACTTTCCGAGCCGCCAGGACTGATTTGTCACAAACGCCGTGCGAGGCATCCGTTCCCGCTCGTACGCTCGGAGCCCCGCGATCGCATCGTGAGGAGTCAGAACCAAATTTCGCGCCAGAACCACCGCATCCTCGATTGCCATACACGCACCCTGACCGAGATTTGGGGTCGTGGGGTGCGCCGCGTCGCCGAGCAGCGTGACCCGGCCGGTCCCCCAACTTCGGGCGGGGGGGCGGTCGAGAATGTCGTGGCGAACAATGGCCGAGTCTTCCGTCGCCTCGATGACCGCCGGCACCAAGCAGCACCAATCCTGAAACCGCGTGAGAAGCTTCGCCTTCGCGGTTCCGGAACTGTCCCGTTCGCCTTCCGAGGCGTTGGCGGTGCAAAACCAGTACGTCCGGCCGTTCCCGATCGGCAGGTAGCCAAACTGTGAACCCCGGCCAATCGCGAGCAATGTGGAACCGACGGGAACCTCGGGTCGGTCGATGCGGGCGATCGCTCGCCAGGCGGTGTAGCCGGCGTAGCGGGGTTTTTGACTTCCCAGAAGCAGGGTTCGCACACACGATCGCAGGCCATCCGCGCCGACGAGAAGATCGCCGGTATCGGTGCGGCCATCAGAGAATCGAACGGTGACACCTCGGGAATCCTGGGAAAAGGAGACGCAGGCGGATCGGAGTTGGATGACGCCGGGGCCGCATGCGGCCGCGAGAGCCTGGAGCAAGTCGGCCCGGTGGATCCCAATCGAGGGGTAACCGAATTTCTGCGAAATCCGGGCGAGGTCCATCTCCGCGAGGAGTTTCCCCCGCCAGGTGCGGAGTTCGCTGTGCCGAATTGGCGTGGAAAGTTTCTCGATCGACTGCCCCACGCCGATGCGGTTGAGGGCGCGCACGGCGTTAGTCCAGAGCGTCAGCCCGGCACCGATTTCGGTCATTTCCGGGGTGCGTTCGTACACGACTGCCTCGTGGCCGGCTTGTCGCAGGGCGATCGCAGCGGAGAGCCCGCCAATTCCGCCACCAATAATCAGGACGCGCATGGCCGGCAGGTCCCGGAACGGAGAGACGCGTGATCCTTACATGAGTAGGACGAATCGGCCCTCGCGGTACCCGAAAATCGGGCCCAGCGAAAAGATTCGCGATCAATTTTCGAACGCGAGTTCCCACATGCGACAGGGAAAATTACTCGGACTCGGTCGGCTTGGTGGTGAGCACGAAGGCGAAGCCGACAGCGAAGGCGATCATGACGAGGATCCACACGGCGAAGGCAACGCCACCGAGCCAGCCAGCGAGGGCGACCATCGCGAGGGCGATGAGCAGCGGGGCCGGGTTGACGTGCGGGGCGACGGTATCCTTGACGAAGCCGAGGATGCGATCCTTGGCGGCTTTTCGCTCGCGGGTGCCAGCGTTGGAATCTTCGAACAACCGCTCCGCGGATGCCTTGACGGACTTCGCAGACATATTGCTGATCGACAAACCGTCGGAGGACATCCGGTTCCGGGACGCTGAGCCGGAAGGGCCGGCGCTCGAAAGCGAGGGAGTGCGGTCGGTGCTGGGCAGTTCCTCGGTGGAGAGGTTGAAGATCGAGGTTTCCCGGGGGGTGAGTTTTGGGGGTTCCTCAGCAATCCGCGGTTTCGACTTGGGTTTCCCCAGATTCGGGGAGGATCCGCTCGCGCGGTCGCCGGCCAGGGATGGACTCGAACCGCCGGGTTCCTTGGCGGGGGTGTTCCAGCTTCCGCCGGACCGTTCTCCACCCAGAAGGGACGGGCCGGAAGAGGACGGGGATCCCCAGGAAGCACTGGCTCGCGCGGAAGACCCGCCGGACTTGGGGGCAGCGGATCGCGTCCGCGGGGCGGCGAGCAGCGCCCGGAGCTGGTCACGGAGGTCGGCCGCCTTGCCGCGGTAACTGGGGGCGACGGCGAGCATCTGCTGGATGAGCCGATCGAATTCGACGGGAACGTCGGGACGGAGCGGCAGGACCGAGGGCCGGGGTGCGGTCGAGTGGAGTTGCGACATCACCGCGATAAATTGCATCTTGTTCCCGGAATTCTTGGCCGGGAAGGGAAGCTCGCCGGTGAGGGCGAAGTAGAGGGTCCCGCCGAGGGCGTAGGTGTCCGACTCGGGGACCGCGGAGCCCCCGCCGTTCCACTGTTCCGGGGGCATGTACTCGGGCGTCCCGAGGAGCTGGAAGGCGGCCGTCAGTTGCTCGCCGATCGACTGGGACGGGTTGGCGGTGGCTTTTTCGCCGACCCACTTCGCCAGACCCATGTCGAGGAGCTTGGGAATGTATTTTTCCCCGCCCTGGATCTTCGTCCGCATCAGCATGATGTTCGCGGGCTTGATGTCGCGGTGGATGACGGCGACGCCCTTGGGATTGTTCCCGTGGGCATGATCCAGGGCATCGAGCAGGTCCGCCCCCATCTCGGCGACGAATGCCCAGGGAAGCGGCTTGTTTTCCTTCTTCCGTTTGGCAACGAGATCATTGAGCGGGGATCCGGGGAGATACTCGAGAACGAGCAGGTCTGCACTGCCAAGCTTTTCCCGGCTGTAAAGCTTCGCGATGTTGTGGTGGTCGAGCGTTTTCTGCAGGGAGGCTTCCCGGCGAAGGCGTTTGCGGGCCTCGGCGCTTTCGCGGTGTGTCCGTTTGATTGCGACGTAGCGTTTGTTCGACAGATCCCAGCCCTTGTAGACGACACCCATCCCCCCCTTCCCGAGTGTGTCGATGAGGAGGTAGTCGTTCCAGCGGAGGAGCCGTCCGAGTCGGGCGAGGTCCCCCTCGGCTTTGTGGATTTGTGCGACCTGGAACGGTGTGAGGGCGGTGGAGCGGGTGGCACTGGCGGTGTTGGGTGCGATGACGCCGGTATCGGTGGCGGCGGCGGCCGCCTCGGACCAGTACGCCGGGGTTCGCGTGAGAATGTCCAGGGCCACCGCAATCTGTTCCGGACCACCCGCCCGAGTCAGGGCAGTCTGCCACTGCGAATCGGTCAGAATGCTCATCTCGACCAGCTGCTGGCCGAGTTCGGCGGCGGCAAACTTGATCGGGCTCGGAGGCATGAGGAGATCCTGTGCGGAAACAAGCGTGGGCCGGGCACTCGTCTGCCGACAGGGACAGTATACCCGATCCAGCAGGGTCTCGGTCACCCGGGAAAAGGATTGTTTCCGCCAATTCCTTCGCGAAACCAGGCCGACCGTGACGTTTCCGCGGACTCGTGAAGTTGACGCTAGAAATCCTGTGGCGGCGGTGGTGCGGGCGTCCAGCTCCCCGTCATTTCCTCGCAAATCGCGATCGCCAGCGGATTCGGACCCCGAGACGCTCGGGTGTACATCGCCATCGTGATCGGGAACGTCTCGTCTGCGACCGGGGCCTGGTCGAGTTTCGTTCGGATCCTCACCCGGACGAGATGCGAGTTGTCTGCGGCCCGGGACACCTCGACCTCGATGTGCGCCGCCTTTCCGTCCGGCGGGGCAGCGAACGCGATCAGTTTCGGATCGAGAGATCGGGCCAGGCCGTCGGCGAGGTCTCGCTGGAGGTTGGGGTCCACCACCGTCTGACCGGTGGCCTGTTTGAACCGGGTGACGATCGAGACCGCGGGCGAATCCGCAGTTTGGAGCATCTCCATCAACGGAACCATGCCGGTTTTTCGGATCTTGCTCGGGACGTGGTCCGGTAGCCCGCTCGGGGCCGGCGGCTGACTCAGTCGCGTGATCACCGGAGTATACTGGGCTGCCAGAAGATTCTTGGCTTCTTCCCGGTGTCGGGTGTGGGACTCGTCGAGGAGGTAGACCCGCAACCCCGGCGCTCCGTCCAACTTCGCCTGTTGGAAGGCCTGGTTGTCGCTGAGGGATTCCCCGACGGTGGCGTTGGCGGTCCAGAAGAGGAAGAAGACGAGGACGCCGCTGGCGAGGATCAGGAGCGGCCCGAGTCCCATGCCCGCGCTGCGGGACTTCTCGGGTGCGGTAGCGATTTCCTCGGATTCGAGGGCGATGTCGCCGAGCCCGCGGGGAAGTTCGCCTTCCCGGGCGGCGTAAACGGATGCGGCCCCGATCATCGCCGGCCCGCCACTCACGAACGGCGAGTTCTCCTGCCGCTCGACGTCGGCCATGGCGGCGTAGTAATCCTCGACGAGCGCCGCCGCCCCGGGGGAAGGCATCGGGACCCACAACACCCGATCGTCACCCAGGTCGAATGCCATCCGGAATCCGCCATCTCCGGGCACCGCCGTCACCGCCTGCACCGATTGCAGCGAGGTGATCGTGATCCCTTCGCCGGCACACTGGTAGACGTGCAGGGGGTCGAAATAGAGAAACTTCCCCGGGTATTTTTCGCTGCCCGCCCCGAACCACCGGCGGATCGCAAAAATCATCAGCCAGCCGCCGAGCACGACACCGGCGGTCTGGAGCATCGCGATGGCCCACGCCCCTTTTCCCGATCCGATCCCGGCACAGAAACTCACCAGGAAGATCACCGGGCCCAGGAAAAACGCCACCCACGGCGCCCAGCTCGACTCGCTGAGGTAGATCCCCGGTGCACCCCGCCCCCGCGACTTGACCACCCCGAGAAGGTAGTCACGCGTTGGCTCGTCGAGTTCCGCGAAGAGGCAAGAGACTTGCATCGGAGCAGCACCTGGGACGAAGAAGATCGGACGGAGTCAGATGTTAGAGACGGGCCGCCGAGCGACGAGCCCCATTTCAGGAACAACAACACAAGGGTTCGAGCCGTACCAAGTCGGACTTCTCCCGAGTAGGCACTCGCTCGGCGGGTGCCTACGTTGAACACGGGAAAATTCTCACCGGTGTCGCGAGCCGACTGGCGGAGCGCGTCGGCCACCCGATCGTGACCTACCTCGCCGACCAAAATGCGACCCTGTTCGCAGTGCGGGTTGCCGATGGAGAACGCCGTCCGGACTTGCCCGGGGTGCGGTGTTTCTGCGGATGCAGCACCGAGTCCCCGGACCTCTGACGTTCCGCCAAAACGCGACAGAGTCGGCGACACGCTCCAGGATTTTGCCGAATTTACCGGCGGCATCGGGGCTCTTGTGCAAGCTCTTGTGATGGTGCCGTACGTGATGCTCGCGATGATCCCGGTCGCCTTGCTTGGGGCGGTCGGGTACTGGCTCGGCGATGCGGTGGGGGCGGCGGTCGCGGTCATCGGTGGGATGGTGGTATTTCTGGCGATCCAGTCCTGGCGAGAACATCGCCGCGAACCCCGGTGAGGGTGATTCTGATGTGAGGAACCCAAAGCGGATCGGCACCGGAAACATCGGTGCCGATCCGCCGGTTACCCCCGTTCTCGCTGGGATTCCTCGCTTCGCAGCCGCTGCCGCCAGACCGTCTCCCAGAAGAGGTAGGCGACGAAGATCACCGACAGGCCGGCGATCCCCCACATGACCTCCTTCGCCTCCGTGACGGCGGCGACCGCGAAGAGCATCACGATCAGCGACTGCCAGAAGTTCATGCGAGCGAGGAAGAGCTTCACCCGCTGCTCCCCCTTCTGGCGGTCGAGGCCGAGCTTCTTGAGCCGCTCCTCGTAGATCGCCGTCAGTTCCGCCACGAGCCGATCCGCCTCCTCCCCCTTGGGGGCGTACGCCCGCAGGATCGACGGCGGGACGTACTCGTCCGCGGTCCCGAGCGCTCCGATGTATTCCCGAAGGAACGCAAGCCGGAACTGCTCCAGGTGAGCCTCCACCAGCTCCGGCGGGAACTCGGCCCGACGGTGCTTGCGGTGACTCAGGATCACTCGCTTCGAGATGCTCCGATCTTCCTTGGGGTCGAACTCCGGAAAGCCGTGGAACGACCGGTGGATGTTGGAGAACTCCGTCCGCCAGAGCGCATCGGAGTGTGGCAGCTGGTTGTGGATCAGCACTGTCGCCGGGAAGACCGGTCGACCGCGGATCGAGAGAACCGCGTGATCCATGTGAGCCGCACACACCACTTCCCGGGCCAGGACGTTCCCCAGCATCAGCAACTTCACGGCGGAGAGCGCGAAGCCGACCTCCTGCAGCGACGCAGTGATCGTCATCCGGTTCGGGGTCAGCCGGAGTTCGCAGTCGGTGTCGCCGGTGCGGAAGCCCGCACGCATCGCCTTGCGTTCCCCGTACGCACAGGTCAATCGGACCCGGTGGAACGGCGTGGCCACGTCCGCGGCCGGGAAAACGGCCTGGAAGAAGTGGCCCAGCGCGACCAGGTCGGCGACCGGGACGTAGTAGCAGAGCGTCACCCGCAGCGGCCCTGGCTTGACCCGGTGCTCGCGCAGCCGCTGCATCGCCAGCTTCGCCGAGTGGCCGGACGTCGCCCGCACCACCCGGCCCTTGCCGAAGATGTGGCGACCGTGGTCGAGCCCGAACCGGATCCGCCCCGCGAGCCGGAGGTCCTTGAGGACGCCGGAAACCTCGGGAAATGCCAGGCGAATCTCGCCGCGGTCGGACATGTTGACCGCCGCGAACTCCGGGAACATCTCGCCGAGTTGCGTTTCGAGCTGCCGTTTCCGGGTGTACTGCCGACGCTGGAGGACGACGGCAATCGCATCGCCGACGGCCTTCCGCCGCTCACGCGTGAACTCCGCCGGGGGCAACAGCGACGCCGCCACCGCAGGGTCGTGGGTCAGTTCCGGAAACGACTCCGTCTTCACGCGGTCCGGCTTCCGATCCTCGTGGTAGTCCAGCCAGGTGACGTGGAACAACCCCTCCGACGGATCGAGCGAACCGATCGACGATCGATAGCACCGCGACGCCAGGCAGAGCGTGTCGGCGGCGAACTTCGGACCCTTCCGCGTGACCTGACGGACCGCGTGACGGACCGGCTTTTCCGGCGAGCAACTCGGGCACGCGGCGGCGAACACATCACCGACGCGAAGCGTCTGCGGCATGGCGACAACACCTCGAAATGCAAAATCTCCCCGCTGGAGGACCGACCGTCGCCCCGCCGGGGTTCGCGCTTTCCTCCGGACGAGGGATAACCACCCGCCGCGAGCCGGGACAGAATCGGCGTCCCATGCTCGGTACAATGCGAGAATCGCAATCTCGCGGAAGGGACATCGTCATGGTTTTTGGGCGGATTTTCACGAAGATCAAGCAGGGCCTCGCCAAGACCCGCTCCGTCTTCTCCGGCGTCGTCGACCTCTTCACCGGCAACCGCCGCGTCGACAAGGCGTTCCTCGCCCAGCTGGAAGAACAACTTCTCCTCGCGGACGTCGGCTACCACGCCACTGCGGAAATCGTCGAGCGGGTCCGGAAGGGTTTCCTCGACCGCGAGGTCGGCGAGGACGTCAAACTCTTCGTGCGGGACCAGCTTCGCACCCTGCTGACGGACCCCTCCGAGGGAATCCGCTGGCAGCCGACCGGCCCGACGGTCGTGATGATCGCCGGCGTCAACGGGTCCGGGAAAACAACCTCGATTGCGAAACTTGCGAACCGCCTCAAGTCCGATGGCAAGAAAGTCCTCGTCGCCGCCTGCGACACCTTCCGGGCCGCCGCCGTGGAACAACTCACCGTCTGGTGCGAGCGGATCGGCTGCGAAATCACCAAGCAGCAACAAGGTTCCGACCCCGCCGCCGTTGCCCACGATGCCTGCGAAAAGGCAAAAGCCCGCGGCTTCGACGTCCTGATCGTCGACACCGCCGGCCGACTGCACACGCAGGCGCACCTGATGAAGGAACTCGAAAAGATCCACCGCATCGTCGGGAAGCAGATCCCCGGCGCCCCGCATGAAGTCTTCCTCGTCCTCGACGCCAGTACGGGCCAAAACGCCGTCGCTCAGGCGGAGCAATTCACGAAAACCGTCAAGTGCACCGGCATCATCCTGACCAAACTCGACGGGACGGCAAAAGGCGGTGCCGTTTTCGCGATCAAGAACAAGGTTGGCTTACCGGTGAAATACATCGGCGTCGGCGAAACCATCGACGACCTCGAACCCTTCGACCCGGACGCCTTCGTCGCGGCCCTGTTCGAAAAGGCGTGAGTTTTACTGGGGAGACCAGACCGACTGCCAGTACCCTGGCAGCGGGGCTTCGAGGGTCAGTTCCGCCTTCGAGAATGGGTGCGTCAGCGTCAGCCGGCGGGCGTGGAGGGCGATGACGCGGTCGCGGGGGAGTTCCCCGGCTGGGCCGAAGCTGCGAGAACTGCCGTACGCCGGGTCGCCGAGTACCGGGTGGCCACGAAGCGAGGTCTGCACCCGGAGCTGGTGCATCCGCCCGGTTTGCGGGGCTAGCTCCAGAACCGTCGAGTCCCCGCGGGCCTGCAACACCCGATACTCCAGAGTCGCCAGCTTCGCCCCCTCCGTGTTCGCCTCCGCCCGCACGGTTCGCGATTCTTCCGGCAGTTTCCGAAGCCAATCTTCCCACACCCCCGATTCCGGGGTGACGTTCCCCTCGACGATCGCCCAGTAAACCTTGCGGACGCGGTGTTCCTGGAACTGGGCATGGACCCGCTGGGCCGCCTTGGTGTTGCGGGCGAAAACGACGACCCCCGAAACCGGTCGATCGAGCCTGTGCGGGATCCCGAGGTACACCCCGGCCGGCTTCGCGTACTTCTCCTTGACGTACGCCTTGACCGCCGACTCCAGGGAAGGCACCCCTTCTGGCGCCTGCGTCAAAAGCGGGGCCGGCTTGTTGACCACGAGCAGGTGGTGGTCCTCGAACAGAATCTCGAACGGAGCCGGCGTCACGGCTGGCTCCCGGTGGGTGATTCCGCGGTGAGGTACCGCTTCAACCAGTGGTCGAACACGAATGGCCCGAACGGAAGCACGGACGCGAAAAATCCGCCGACGACCCAGGTCCAGTTCCAGCGGACACGCCAGGTCACCTCGGCGAGAGCGAGCAAGTACAAGATCCACAACCCGCCGTGGGCGGAACCGATCGCGAAGACGGCTTCGGGAATCCCGGCGAGGTATTTCAGCGGCATCGCGATTCCGAGCAGAAGCAGGAACGAGGTTCCCTCGATGAGCCCGATGAGTCGCAGCCGGCCGATGGGGGTCCGCATCACGGGGTGGTCTCCTTCTTCGGTTCGGGCCTGGCCATCTGCTTCGCGATGGAGCGGTCAGGTGCCCACTTCGCGAGCCACATGAGGAACCGCATCGGCCAGGGGAAATCCAACACGGCCGGGCGTCGGCGGAGGGCGAGGACGATCCGCCGGGCCGCCTCGTCCGGTTGGAGCGTCATTGGCATCGGGTGCGGGACGCTGGCCGTCATCGGGGTGGCGACGAAGCCGGGGCAGACGCAGGTGACGGCAATTCCCCGGGGCCGCAACTCGATCCGCGCCGCCTCGCAGTAGGCGTTGACCGCGGACTTGGAGGCACAGTACCCCGCGGAACCCGGCAGCCCCTTGTACGCTGCCAGGCTCGACACCGCGACGAGGTGCCCTGATTTGCGGGCCAGCATCCCGGGAAGCACCGCATCGAACGCGTTCACGACTCCGAGCAGGTTGATGCGGATCATCTGCTCGACGTTTGCACGATTCTCCGGCTCCGCGACGAAACTCGGCAACGCCACCCCCGCGTTGGCGATCATCACCTCCGCGGGTCCAAGTCGGTCCACGAGGGAAACCACCGCTTTCCCGAGGGATTCGCGGTCCCCCACGTCGGCGACGGCGGCTTCGATCGTTCCACCTTGAGCCCGAATTTCGGAAACGAGGGAGTCGAGCAGGTCCACCCGCCGGGCAATCGCCCCGACCCGTGCCCCCTTCGCGGCCAGCACTTTTGCGAGCGACCGACCGATTCCGGTGGAAGCCCCGGTGACGAGTGCCGTCCGATTCGCGAAAGTCATCCTGTTTTCCCTCGCATCGCGGGCTTCCCGAACCGGAAGCGGACGCTCAACCCCGCCAGCCGGACCGATTGTCGAAATTTCACGGCACGATCCCGCTGCCCGTCCCCGACCCAGGTCATCCGGACAAGGCATATTTCCCGGGTGAGGGTTGGCAAGGTGCGCTTGCGGAGTCATGCTGGAAGTACCCGAGCGAATCTGCGGTCGGCAATTCGAATCTTCGGGAGGGCGAGGCTCCTGCCGAGCCGAGTCGGACAAGATTAGAATCCGGCTCGGCGGGAGCCTCGCCCTCCCGAAGAGGGGTACTCTGCGGCTTCGAATGGAGGATGGGAACCCCATCTCACGAGGAAACCCATGACGAGTCATCGTTCCCGATCCCTCCTCGCCGCGGTGGCGGTGTGCGTGGTGGCGGCTGTGGCACCGGCGCAAGTCGTCGAGCCGCCGCGGCCGGAGAAGTACGACGTCCAGTTCCGCTACCGCATCCGGACTGACCGCGATGAGCGGATCCGGCAGTTCCGCGCAATGTCCGAGTTCCTGAAAAAGGTCGGCTTCGAGGCGGTGGAGAAGGAGGATGCCGATCTCGACATCCTCGACCCCGGCGCCGAGATGATGGTCGGGTCCATCGCCGGCGGGAACGCACTCCGGCTACTCGAGGATCCGCGGATCCAGACCGTGCTCCTGATGCCCACGGGGTACGCGGTTCCGGAGGATCCGGCGAAGCCGGTGACGGTCCGGCTGTCGCTCGCCACCGGGTTCGCCCGCACAGAGCAGCGGATCTTCCACGAGCAAACGGTGCAGAAGCTCCAGGGTTTCGGGTTCCGCGAGAATATCGGCTACGACCATGCGAACTTCTCGCGGGTGATGGGAACCGTGCCGGCCGGGAAACTTCTGGCACTCTTGAAGGACCTCCGCTGGCAGCCGTCGGGGTGGTTCCTGCCGGTCGTTCCGTACGAGCAACTTCCCGTCCCGTTCCGCAACGTCCTTCCGGTCCGGCTGATCGAGGTGCTTCCGGATGCTCCGGAACAACCGGCCCCGATGCCTGCTCCCGCCCCCGCACCCGGTGGCCGCGACCTCGAACGCTACAGCCAGGGGCTGCGGGCGATTCTCGACGATCCGATGAAGTCGACCCAACCGGTTCGCGTGGAGGCGATCCTCGACCACAACCCGGGCCGAATCACGCGGGATCTGCTGTACCGGATCCGCACCACTATCGACGGCGCCCACCTCGAGAGCGTCATCGGCCCGGTCGCGACGATCCGATTGGCGAAGGCGACAGATGCGGACAAGCTTCTGCTCCAATCGATCGTGCGGACGCTGCGTCTGCCCCCGCCCGGCCACGCCACCACTCGCGTGGTCGACTCCGTCGTCGACGGGCCGACTCTCTCGAAGCTGGCGGACTTCTCCCGGCTCACCGACTTGCACAAGCTCGGGTACCGCGGGGAGGGGGTCAGCGTCGTCGTCATCGGTGCGGACTTCTCCGGAGCCGCGGAGATGATCGGGAAGGAACTTCCGAAATCGACGAAGATCATCGACATGACGGCGGAACTGAGCCCGGAACTGCAGCCTCTTCCGCTGCCGCCGGGGCACTTCGCGGGGGGAACCCAGGTCGCCCGGGCGGTCCACGCGGGGGCACCGGCGGCCCAGCTTCTGCTCGTCCGCGTCGACCCCACCGCCTTCCACCAACTCCTCACGATCGCCCGGGCCGTCCTCGGCGACCGGGAATATTCGATCGCGATGCAGGCGTGGGCGGCGGAGTACGTCGCCCAGCAATCCGCCCTCGCGACCCGGCGAGCCCTCGTGACGGAAGAGTATCGCCAGGCATTCTCGAACCTCGGCGACGAGGATACGCCGCGACTCCGGCGTGAGAAAGCGCGACTGGAAATGGACAAGTTCCTCGCGGACGAGGCGGCGTTCAAGCGGCGGGTGGAACGGTTCGCGAACCTCAAGTCTGCCGTCGATTCCCTCGGCGGCTCGGGAGTTGTCGTCAACACGCTGGTGTGGGAGCACGGCTACCCCAACGACGGGCTCAGCGAACTGAGCCAGCTCATCGACAACCGCTTCATCCTGCAGCGGACGCGGTCGGCGATCAAGCAAGCTCTGGAGCCGCCGGTACCGGTGTGGATCCAGGCGGGCAGCGATGCGGTGAAGCAGGTGTGGGCCGGCCCGCTGCTCGACGATGACGGGAATGGTATCCTTGATTTCGCCCCGCCGAGCACGCCGATTCCCGCGAAGCGGTGGACGCGCGAACTCAATTTCCTTCGGTTCGTCCCCGCCGGGGGAACTGATGGTGGAGCACTCCCCGCCGACTTCCGCATCCGGCTCTCGATCCAGTGGCGGGAACCCCATGACCCGGACACGGTCCTCGCCGCGGAACCGCAATTCCCGTTTACGCTCCGGTTGCTTCGGCAGCTCGACCCGGACGGGAAGACGATCGCATCGGACCGGATGGTCGAGGTGGCGAAGTCGGACACGATCCCGGCCCGAATTCTGACGACACCCGGGGCCGGCGTGTATGAGCAGACGATCGACGTGGTGGTGCCCGCCGGGGTGTACGCGTTGCGAGTGGAATCCCGGGCCGCGTTTGAGGCAAGCATCCCGGCCCGCCGACGGATTGCCGAGATTCGGCCGCGGATCGTAGTGGAACCGGCCGACGCCGCGTCCGCGGCCAAGGGTCTCGTTCTCTTCGAAACGTTTGCCCCGCAGCACGTCGGAGTCGGGATTCCCGGGGAAAGCCTGCAAGCCGTCACTGTGGGCAGTGGCAAACCGCCCGCCTACGACGTGCCGACCTCCAACACCGGCGCCGGCCCGGGGGTCACCCTCCGCGTCAAACCCGACCTGCTCACCTCCGGCGTCCTTGTGATCGACGGCAAGGGCTCGGTGGGAACCGGCATCGGGACGGGATTCGCCGGCGGCGTGGCAGCCAGCCTCCTCTCCTCCGGCGTCCGGGCACCAGACCTCGTGCGAAACGTCAAGGTCAACCCCGGCGGCCCGCTCGTCCTGCCGACCGACTTCCTCCAGCGACTCAAACCGCGGGACGGGAAGTAAGCGACGCCAGGCGTCACCTTGTGGTGCGTCCAACTTCCCTGGGCGCACAGCGAATCGCTGGAGACACTGGATTTTGTAGGGTGGGTCAAGGAGGCTCGGCGACGAAGACCCACCGAAGGCGCAAGAATCTTTGATGGGTCAACGAACCTTCCCGGTTTCCCCGGAATTCCTTCTGGAACATCGGAGTTTACTGGGGAGTGTGGAAGTTCCGTTGGATGTGGGGATCAGCCACCCTTCGGTGGGTCTTCGCCGAAGCGGCTTGACCCACCCTACAAGAATGTCTTGTGGAACGGCTGTGATTCTTCCCTGGAAGCGGCCGCTCCTTGGCAGTCGCGGCTCTCGTTGAACCAGAAACCATAGCGATTTCTGGAGAAGATTGTCTCGCTCACACCCCGCGGGCGGTCGGGTCCCAGATGTATTTGTGCATCTGCAGTTGCATCCGCATGTTCAATCCGGATGCCAGCACCCACTCGGCCAGGTCGCGGGTCGTGATGTGCCCGAAAGCGGCGCTGACCAGGACATGGTAACGGCGGTCGAGCCCGTGACTGCGGATCGTTTCCGCGGCCCAGTCCCAGTCCCGTCGAGATGCGATCACGAATTTGATCTCGTCGGTCGGCTTCAGGCGGTCGAGGTTGGGCCAGAAGTTCCGATCGCACTCGCCGCTGTCCGGGCACTTGAGGTCGGCGATGATGTGGACACGCGGATCGACGCGGGACACGTCGTGTGCTCCGCTCGTTTCGAGCAGCACGGTCTTGCCCGCGTCGCAAAGTTCCGTCAGAAGCGGGAAGACATCCGGTTGCAACAACGGCTCACCCCCGGTGATTTCGACCAGCGGGCAGTCGAAGGCGAGGGCTCGTTCCAGAACGGTGCCGCGGGAAAGCCGTTCCCCCTGCGTGAAGGCGTGGGGGGTGTCGCACCAGCTACACCGGCTGTCGCAGACGGAGAGCCGCACAAAAACGCAGGGCAGCCCCGCGAACGTCGACTCGCCTTGCAGACTGCGGTAAATTTCGTGGATCAGCAGTTCCCCGGCGGGGACGGTCCGGAGCAGCGCGGTTCGGTGGGAAATCGTCGGCAACGCGGACATCGCGGTCCACACGGGGTTCGGGGAAAATCGTCGTCCGCTCAGGATAGCAGATCCGGCGAATCACGGGGAAAGGTACGCGCCCGGAAGCTGCATCGCCCCGAAAATTCCGGCAAGCAGTAACACGATCGACCCGAAAGTCCACCGTTTCCGGATGCGGGAACTCCGTCGCGGACTGATCGCCGCGGTCGCAGCGGTGATCGACGCGGCAATGATGATGAGCACACACGCGAGCAAGGCGTAGAATGGGTGCAACTTCAGGACCAGCCCGACCCGCCAGAATACGACCGCGATGCCGCACATCGCGATGATCAGCGAAACTCGCAACCCATCTTGCATGAGCGAACTCCGGAACACCTCCGATTTCCGAAGTTATGCTACAGACTGGGCGAGGTTTCCCGGCTCGAGGATTCCATCCTTCCCCAAGTTCGGGGCAGAAGTCAGGAGCCTGATCTTCCCGGCGAGCTGGAAGTTCGGACAAGAGATGCGGTGACACCCGGTCCCGGTTCCGCGTACGATATTCCTACATTCCCCACCCTCACTGGCTTGTCATGGATACGCTCGAATCTCCGCCGCAACTCGAACCGGCAGCCTTCGACCGCCTCCGGGTTGCTCTCGAATCCTCCGGACCCCTCGCCGCGATCGACGCCCTCTGCGAGGAATTGCGGAACTCCGGAGATTTCCAGGCCCTTTTCTACGCCCTCCTGATGCGGAAACGAGTCGAGCTCGGCGTGTCGCCCTTCCCCAACGGACCATCGAGCGACCTTCCGGCGGAGTCGCACGAGGCGTACGAGGACTCGATTCGTCAGGCCGGTCGGGCAGTCGGGAAACTCTACCTCGATCGCGGGGAGATTGCGCGGGCCTGGGTTCTCTTCCGCATGCTTGGCGAGCCGGAACCCGTCCGCAACGCGATCGACAACTACACCCCCGGACCGGAAGACGACACCTACCAGGTCGTGGAGGTCGCCTGGCAGGCGGGCGTCCACCCGCAAAAAGGCTTCGACATCATCCTCGACCGCAGCGGGATCTGCTCGGCGATCACGATGGTCCACTCGACGGATCTTTCTGGCAACCCGACGCTCCGCGACTACTGCGTCCGCCGACTGGTGCGGGCGCTCTACGACCAGTTGCGGGAACGCCTCGGGAACGAGCTTGCTGCCCGGAATCTCCCCGTGCCGGCGACCGTGACCGAGATCGTCGAGGGGCACCCGGACCTCTTCGGGGAAGAGGTCTACCACATCGACGTTTCCCACCTGTCGAGCGTGGTGCAACTCGCGTTGTTGCTCGAAAGCGGGCCGGAACTCGGGCTCGCCCGGGAACTTTGCGTCTACGGGGAGAAGCTTTCCCCCGGCCTCCGCGGCGACGGCGAGCCGCCATTCCAGGACACGTACGCGGACTACAAGGTCTACTTCGACGTCCTCCGTGGGGAGCATGTGGACACCGGCATCGCCCATTTCCGAGCCAAGGCGGAAGCCGGTGTCGACCCGGACGGCGACCCCAACCCATCCGCCGAGGTGCTCGTCAACCTTCTCCTCAAGATCGACCGCCCCGCAGAGGCGCTGCTGGTCGCGAAGAAGTACCTCTCCGAGTTCCCCGAGGGGCAACTGACCTGCCCAAGCGTCACGGAGCTCGCGAAGAAATCCCAGGATTTCCAGACCCTCGCGGAGGTCGCCCGGCAACGCTCGGATGCGATCACGTTCCTGGCCGGCCTGATCGCGGCTCGGAAGTGACGGGGGAACCGGTGAGCGAGAATCCGTTCCGCCAACTGCCGGCCGTCTCGCGGGTCCTGGAAGAGCCGGTGCTCGCCGGATTCCGCACCCGCTTCCCGATCGAGTCCATCTCGACCGCCATCCGCTCGGAACTCGAAGCGCTCCGGACACGCATCACCGCGGGGGAATCCGTGGATGGGTCCGCGGTTCCGATGGCGGTGGCGGAGCGAGTCGCAGCCCATCTCGAAGCGGTGGAATCCCCGCAATTTCGGGCGGTCATCAACGCGACGGGGGTGGTGCTCCACACCAACCTGGGCCGGTCGCCGATGCACGAATCCGCGGCGGCCGCGGCATACGAGGCGGCTCGGGGATACCTCAATCTCGAACTCGATCTCGATTCCGGGAAGCGGTCGTCCCGGCAGAACAACGTCCGCGACGGGATCTGCCGCATCACCGGGGCCGAGTCCGCGACGGTGGTCAACAACTGTGCCGCCGCCACCGTCATCGTGTTGCGGACCCTCGCCGCCGGGCGGGAAGTCGTCGTTTCCCGGGGGCAACTCATCGAGATCGGCGGGAGCTTCCGCATCCCCGAGATCATGTCCGTCAGCGGTGCCACCCTCCGGGAAGTGGGAACCACCAACATCACCCGGATCGCGGACTACGAGCGGGCGATCGGCCCCGCCACGGGGTTGCTCATGCGGGTCCACACCAGCAACTTCCGGGTTCGCGGCTTCACGAAATCCGTGGGTATCGGCGACCTCGTCGCCCTCGGGCGGAAGCACAACCTCCCGGTCGTCGATGACGCGGGGAGCGGGGCCGCCGTCGATCTCGCACCGTTCGGGCTTCCGGGGGAACCGCTCGTTTCCGAGGGAATCGCGGCCGGTGCGGATCTCGTGCTCTTCTCCGGCGACAAGCTCCTCGGCGGCCCGCAGGCGGGCATCATCGCCGGGAAGAAGCACCTCATCGAGCGCATCGAGAAGGACCCACTCATGCGGGCGTTCCGGCTCGACAAGATGACGCTCGCGGCCCTCGAAGCCACCCTGCGGCTGTACCGCGACCCCGCCCGGGCGATCCGGGAAATTCCGACCTTGCGCATGCTCACGACTCCGATCTCCGAGCTTCGCCAGCGGTGCGAAGCGATCGCGACCCGACTCCGCGAGATCCCGGGAATCACTGCGGTCGAGGTGCGGGAGGACATCGCGTACGTCGGCGGCGGGTCGTTGCCGGACATTTCCATCCCGACGGTGGTTGTTGCCATTTCCCCGGAAAATTGGGGCGAGACCGAGTTCGCGAATCGCCTCCGGGTCGGAGTTCCGGCGGTGGTGGGGCGGATCCAGGACGGCCGGGTGCTGCTCGATCTGCGGACCGTCTTTGCGGAGCAGGAATCGGCACTGGTCACCGCGGTGCGGCTGGCGGCCGGGGGCTAGGGTTCGCCGGTTCCAGCTCGCGTGCTATCCTGGCTCCATGTTCTCCGACGTTTCCAGCCTGATCCTCGAGAATTTCCCGGGTTTGCACTACGGGGTCGCCGCCGTCGAGTTCGATCGCGATGGCGAGATCGCCTTCGTGGTCGCCGGCTTCGGCGGAGCCAACCGAGTGCTGCGCTGGACCGGCACCAGTCTCCGGGATGTCGCCCCCCGCACCATCGCCGACGACGGTCGTCAGGCACTGGCCATCGCGGCAGGGGACATCGACGGCGACGGACGCGAGGAAATCTACGTCTTGAACACGGACACATTCGCGGGTCCGAAACAGTTCGCGGATCGCCTCTTCGACGTCGGCCCGGACGGCCGGTGGGAGGATCTCTTCGCCCGGCCCGGCAACGAGCCCGTCCGGAACCTCACCTCCGGGCGCAGCGTGGCCGCCATCGATCGCCGCGGAACCGGACGCTACGGATTCGTCGTCGCGAACTTCAACCGTCCCGCCCGGGTCTACGAGCTCTCCCCGGCCGGCGGGCTCGTCGATCTCGCGCCCTCGCTCGGGCTCCACCGCAAGCCGGCCGCTCGCGGGTTGTGGGTCGGGCCGATCGTTTCCGACCACCCGGACCTGTTTTTCGGGAACGAGAATGGCCCCAACTTTCTCTTCCGCAACACGGGCCAAGGTGGCTTCGAGGATGTCGCGGAAGCCTGCAAGCTCCTCGATGCGAGCGAGCATGTCCGCGGGGTGGCCGTCCTCGACGCGGATGGCGATGGCCGGCTCGACCTCGTGTACGGCAACTGGGAAGGACCGCACCGCCTGATGCTCCGCCAGATCGACGGCACCTTCCGCGACCGGGCGACGCCCGCCCTCGCACTTCCGAGCCGGGTCCGCACCGTCATCGCCGCCGACTTCGACAACGACGGTTTCGAGGAGATTTTCTTCAACAACCTTGGCGAGCCCAACCGCGTCTTCCGCGCGACGCCGACGGGTTGCGTCCTGCTCGATGCGGGAGCGTTGGCGGAGCCGGACGGGCTGGGAACGGGGGCTGCGGTCGCAGACGTGGATGGCGATGGGGTGCTGGAATTGCTCGTTTCCCACGGGGAAACCGCGGCCCAGCCGCTTAGCCTTTTCAAGGCGGATGCCCTGGGAAATGCGTGGATCCGGGTCCGACCGCGGACGCGATTTGGAGCACCGGCCCGGGGGGCGAAGGTGGTGCTCTCGGCAGCCGGGCGACGGCAGATTCGCGTGGTGGACGGCGGAAGCGGCTACCTCTGCCAGATGGAACCCGTCGCCCACTTCGGGCTCGGCACGGAAACCCACGTTGATTCCGTCACCGTCACCTGGCCCGACGGGGCGACCGTGAAACTGGCATCACCGACTGTCCGGACCACCGTGGAAGTGCCCTATCCTCGATGACTCCGCGAAAGAAACTCACTCGCGGAAAGTAGCTCACTCGCTCCGCGAGTGAGGTGCTTCCAGTCGCGGAACCGGGTGTTTGTTCCAGAGTCCCGATCCCGTCACTCGCGGAAAGTAGCTCACTCGCTCCGCGAGTGAGGTGCTTCCAGTCGCGGAACCGGGTGCCAGTTCCCCGAGTCGTGAGCCCGTCACTCGCTGAGCGAGTGACCTACTCTTTCTTCACCCGGTCGAGGCCGACGAGCAACTTGGCCGTCTTTCCCTTTGCGGTGAGCCGGAGCGTCAGGGCTTCGCCGCCGTCGAGGGTGAGCTTCCAGGTGTCTTTCCCGGCGGTTTCCTTTCCGACGGTGTTCGCCACGAGCTTCTGCAATTTCTCGGGCGGAACCGACTTCTCGATCAGCGGAAGAAGCCGGGAAATCGCCACTTCTCCGCCGACGAGCGGGACCTTGCGGGCGTCCCCGCCGACGATTCCCTTGATGATCTTTCCGTCCTTCTTTTCCAGGGTCACGAGGAGAAGTGATTCGGAGAATCCGATCCAGACGGTGTCGGTGCCGAGCTTCTTGGTTTGTTCCTCATCCATCAGCGTGATTCGGTGCAAGTTCACGCCGTTGATTTTGTCTTCGAGGAGGTCGAGCTTGGCCTGATCCTCGGGGACGAAAGGTGCGAACTTGATCAGGAGCTTTTCGAGGGCCTTGCCATCCTTCATTTTCAGGCCGGCGGCGAGGCCGTAGGTTCCCTTGTCGTCCGGCCCGGTGGCGGCGATTCCGAAATCGAGTTCGCCGGCGAGCAGGGTCGGGGCGACGGCTTCGAGGATCATCTTGGCGAACTCCTTGCCGTTCGGGTCGGCCTTTTCCAGAAGTTCGTCCATGAGGGCGTCGATGCCGGGTTTCAATTTGTCGCGGAGGTTTTCCGTCAGTGCGAGGCGGAGGCCGAACGCCGCGAGGGGGTTCGAGCCGGCGGGAAGTTTCCCGGCCACACCCGGTTTGTTGCCCACATTCTGGAGCGTTTTCGCAAGGTTTGATCCCGGCTTGCCCGCGAACGACAGTTCTGCCGTAAGTTCGTCCGACTTCGGATCCACCACCAGCCGGAAGGTCAGAGATTGTCCCTCGTGGAAAATCGCGTGGATTGCATCGATCGCCGCATCGAGGAGGACCGGCTTGAGCTTCCCGATGGCGGGCGTTTCCCCGTCGAGTTTCCGGGTCTTCAACTGCCCGGCGGCCATCTCGATCTCGCCGAAGACGGTTTTGCGGACGTCTGCCGGGATGCGGTCCATGTGCAGGCGAACCGAGGCGAGGGCGTCGTCTTTTTCCGCGAACAGCGTCTCCGGTGCGACGAGGGTTTTCGGGTCGAGATTCTTTGCGTCCCGAACCGTGATGTACGCCGACTTGTTCGCAAAGCGGAAGAAGACCTTCTGCGGGAAGTTCGGTACCTTCACCTCGTAGACCCCATCGACGGGGTCCTTGACATCGAGGGAAAGCTTGGATTTCAGCAAACCGCGGAAGAGTTCCTCGTCGGCAATCGGGAGGACGAGCACGACGGGGCTATTGATCACATCGGCGGTGACGATGGCATAGCCGGCGATGGGTCGGGTCGGGTCGACGCCCTCGATTCCGGTTTTGGCGTTGGAGATGGCCCGGATAAAACCGACGCCCTGCTTGGCGTTCTCGGCCTGGCCGGCGAGGTCGGCGAGATACTCGGCATGGTCGAGGAGATCGTTGACCGAGCGGAGGCGGATCTCGATGGCCGGGCCGGTGGGCTCGGCAGCGGTGGCGAGAGAGGGGCCGGCGAACAGAGCGGTCGCCACCAGGGCGACCGCTGCGAGCAACTTCCGCATGGAAAGCGTCTCCGAGTCGGGGAAAGAACCGTGGACGCCTTCTGTACCCGCGTCGGCAGAAAAGGTGTCAGCGATTTTTCGGAGACCGATGATTACGAATCCCCCTTGGCCTTTTCGAATTGCAATTGCATCGATGCGGGAACGACAAACATTCTGAAGTTGTTGCCAATATCGTCCGTGTTCATGGGGGTGTAAATGAAAAGGATTTTGTCTTTCTTGACTTCGAATCCGATCCGATCGCTGCGGGAACCGTTCCAGTTGAAGAAGACGACCCTCTCCTTGTCGAAGTTGACTTTGTTTGCCGGAAGTTTGAACCACTCGGGATCGCGGATGATGCGTTTGAGTTCTTTCTCGGTGCGGACCTCTTCCAGGAAGGGCACCTTCAAGTTCGTCTGTGGGCTGTCGCCCACCTCGAGGGCGCGGACTTCGGGGAGTTTTTCCGGCGTCTTCTCCTTGGGATCTTTCCCCTTCGGTGCCTGTGCCGGGGCCTGAAGTGAGACAGACAGGAGCAAAGCGGCGGTTGAGAACAGAATCGTTCGCATGTCCATTCTCCGGGGTCGGCGAGGGTCGACGGGTGAGGGAAGTTACTGGATGGTGGCCTTTTTCGAGACGGCGAAGCCCTTCAGGTGCTGGCGGAGGTCCCGGGTTCGGCCGGGGATGAGGGTGAATTTCACGATGGGGCCATTTTTCCCCTTCTCGACTTCGCTGGTGAGCCGATCCTGGCCGGACCCCGCCCACGAGAAAATCACGAGGTTGAATTGCTTCAGGTCGACGGCCTTCTCGATCGTTTCCCGGGCTTCCTTGTCCTGCACGAGCTTCGCGAGTTCGTCGGCGGTTCCGATCAGAATCGGCTTGCCGCGGCCGGGACTCTTCAGTTCGAGTTGTGGCAGTTCGACTGGGCTGACGATCTTTTCGTCGTCCGCTCGAACGGAACTGGACAGAATCACGACGGCGGTCAGGCTCGCGAGCAGGGTACGCATCGGATTTCCTTCTTCGAAACGGGGGTCACTGGGTCTCGACCTTCCACTTGGCTTTTTTCGGGAGAAGGAAATGAGCTTGGTGGTTGCGGAGGTCGTCAGTAGCACCTTTTTTGTAGGAAAAATGGACGACCGGTCCATTCTGTTCCTTCTTCACCTCGGCGGTGAGCATGTCCTGCCCGGACCCCTGCCAACGGACGATGACGAGTTCTTCCTTCTCGAAATCCAGCTTTGCGTTGAGCTTATCGAGCAGTTTTGGATCGAGGACTTTCTTCGCCTTCTGCAGTTCTTTAGCGGAGCCGATCCGCGTGACCTCGCCGGGAAGACCCGTTTCGGGGGCTTCAACGGCCGGGGTCGATCGCATGGGGAAGAAGGTTCCCACAAGGCACAGAAGGATCACGATTCGCATGGCTTGCTCTCCGGTCGGAAATGGAGCCTTAGCGTATCGCGTGGAACAGTGAAGTGCAATCGCCCGGGAGCGGGGATTCGGGGGCGTCACAACATGGAGTAGGGGTCGACGTCGACCTGGAATTCGACGCCGTGCGGAGGTTTCGAGACGGTGAGAACTTCCCGGAGAACGGCGTGGAGGTGGCCGCTGTGTTCGGACTGGAGTTGGAAGTGGAAGCGGTAGAAATCGTGGAGCTTGAAGACGGGGCACTCGGCGGGGCCGAGGACGCGGACGTTGCCGGCTCGGTGGGAACGCCGGGCCGTCGCCTGCTTGAAGGCCCCCGCAAGCTGGTCGGCGAATGCAGAGGCGGCGTCGGGTTTCTCGCTTCGCACGATCAACCGGGCGAGTCGGTGGTAGGGCGGGTAGCCGTGCTCCTTGCGGTGGCCGAGTTCCAGCTTCGCGAAGCCGGCGTAGTCGTGCTTTGCCGCCAGGGTGATGCACGGGTGGTCGGGCGTGAATGTCTGCACCATCACGACGCCCCCCTTGTTCCCCCGGCCTGTCCGCCCCGCGACCTGGGCGAGGAGCTGGAACGTCCGCTCGCTGGCGCGGAAGTCCGGCAAGTGCAACCCGACGTCCGCGTTGATCACGCCCACCAGGGTCACGTTCGGGAAATCCAGCCCCTTCGCGATCATCTGCGTCCCGAGGAGGATGTGGATCTCGCCGGCCCGGAACGCCGAGAGAATCCGCTCGTGGCTGCCGGGGCGGGCGGTCGTGTCCGAGTCCATCCGGCGGATGACGCGGTCGGGGAACTTCTCCTCGATCTCGGTCTGGAGTTTCTCGGTTCCGAGCCCCTGGTAGCGGATGGTGGGCTTGTCGCAGCCGGGGCACTTGAGGACAGGCGGCGTCTCCCAGCCGCAGTAGTGGCACACGAGCGCGGCCTTGGCCCGGTGGAAAGTCAGCGACAGGTCGCAGTGCTGGCACTGGGCGACGTGGCCGCACCCGGGGCAGTGAACGTGGGTCGAGAATCCGCGCCGGTTGAGGAGGAGCATCACCTGCCCGCCGGCGCGGAGTGCCTCCCGGATTCCGCGTTCGAGCGTCGGCCCGACCGCAAAGTGTTTCCCCGGCGACTTGGGCTCCGTCCGCAAATCGACGAGGTGGACCCGCGGAAGTGGCCGATCCTCGACACGTGCCGGAAGTTCCAGAAGTGAGTAGGTTCCTTTCTCCGCGTTGTGGAAACTCTCCAGCGACGGCGTGGCCGAGCCCAGCAGCACCGGCACCCCGGCGAGGCTCGCCCGCATCACCGCCACGTCCCGGGCGTGGTATCGCGGCGTGGATTCCTGCTTGAAACTCGACTCGTGCTCCTCGTCGATCACGATCAACCCGAGCTTCCGGGTCGGTGCGAAGACGGCACTGCGAGCCCCGACGACGACAGCCGCCATCCCCGCCGCGATCCGCCGCCAGTGGGCTCCCCGCTCGGCGTCGGTGAGGTTCGAGTGCAGCACTGCCACCGATCCGGACCGCCCACGGAACCGCTCCAGCGTCTGCGGTGTCAGGGAAATTTCGGGCACGAGTACGATCGCTTCCTTCCCCTGACGGACGACCTCCTCGATTGCCCGGAGATAGATCTCCGTCTTGCCGCTGCCGGTGACGCCGTGGAGGAGGAAGGCGTGGAATCCGCCGGTGCGAAGCTGCCGCTCGATCGTGTCCCAGGCGGTTTTCTGGGCGGGGTTGAGGACCAGCCGGGGTTCCGAACCTGGGAGTTCCTGCAAGCCGTTGGGAATCGAGGCATCCCGATCGGAACCGAGGGTGTTCCGCTCGACGCGCTCGGAGAATTTCCGAACCAGCCCCTTTTCCAGGAGCCCGGAAACCGGCGACGACCCGAGTTCTCGCACCAGAATTCCCCGCTCGATCGGCTTCCCCTCCTCGCGGAGCCGATCGAGAACGCGTTTCTGCTTCGGGGAAACGGTCGGCAACGGGTCGGGAAGCTCTGCACTCGGGACCGCTTCGAGAAACACGGTCGCCTTCGTACCCGCCTGTTCCCGAGCCCCGGCTGGGACGACGGCGTGCAGAACTTGCCCCCACCCGCACAGGTAGTAGTCGGCCATCCACCGCGTCAGGGTCAGAAGGTGGTCATCGAGCAGGGCGTCGTCGTCGAGGACGCGCGAAACTTCCTTGACCTCGCGTTCCGGGGGGATGTCGGAGACGCGGACGCAGTAGCCTGGCGTTCCCTTGTCGCCGCGGCCAAACGGAACCTCGACCCGCTTCCCGACGCCGATCCGCTGGTGGAGGTGCTCCGGAACGGCGTAGGTGTAGGCGTGGTCGAGCGGCCGATCGAAAACGATGTCCGCGAACAGGCTTGGCGGGGCGGTCACGGCAGTGTCAGCCGACCGGGGAAGGGTGAGCGTTTCCATGGCTCCACCGTACCGCCCCGCCCGGATCCGGAGCAATCACGGTTGTCGGGAGAATCGACCAACTTTCGCACTCGGAATCGCTCCCGCCAGGAATTCTTCCGCACCCTGGCAAGATTGGCCAGCCTTCCGGTGGATTTCGAACCGGCCGGGCTCGGCTGGCAGACAAATCTGCTCGATGGGCTAACTTGACGGAAACGGGAAACGTCTCGCTTCCGAAACTGGACCATGTCTGCTCCCCTGACTTCCACCGATTCTTCCGACGATCCGGTGGTCCCACCTCTGCCCCCGACGGACCGGGACGAGCGGCTCGCGGTTCTGATCGAGGATCTCGCATCCCAGGTGCGTTCCGGCCGGACTCCAGACGTGGATGGGGTGGCGGGGCGAAATCCGGACCTGGCCGGGGAGCTTCGCGAACTCTGGGCAGTCGCGCAGGTGGCGGAACTCGCCCGGCGGAAGCCCCAACCCTCGACGATCGCGATCTCCCTTTCCCCGGCGAGCACCGACCCGTCGCCGCCGCCACCGCGAGAATTTGGCGATTTCGAGATTCTCGGGGAACTCGGCCGCGGCGGGATGGGGGTCGTCTACAAGGCCAGGCAGCGGTCCCTCAACCGGATCGTCGCCCTCAAGATGGTCCGGGAAGCGCACCTCGCCTCCGAGGGGGATCGCGCCCGATTCCGGGCCGAGGCCGAGTCCGCTGCCCGCCTGCAGCACCCCAACATCGTCACCGTCCACGAGGTCGGTTCCCACGATGGCCAGGCGTACTTCTGCATGGAGTACATCGAGGGGGAAACGCTCGCCCACTACCTCGCGGAGATCGGCCCGCTTCCGCCCCGCGAAGCCGCCCGACTCGTCGCCGTCATCGCCCGGGCGGTGCAGCACGCCCACGACCACCGCATTTTGCACCGGGACTTGAAGCCGTCCAATGTCCTGCTTCGGGCGGAACCGCAGGGTGGGCCGGAACTCGTCCCGAAAATCGCAGATTTCGGGCTCGCGAAGCAGACGGGGCCGGGGGAATCGCTGACGCGGACGGGTGCGATCGTCGGCACGCCGAGCTACATGTCCCCGGAGCAAGCAACCGGCCGGAAAGATCTGACTCCCGCGGCGGACGTGTACTCTCTCGGGGCGATCCTCTACGAGCTGCTCACCGGGCGACCGCCATTCCGGGCCTCGAACCCCGTCGACACGCTGCTGCTGGTCCTGGAGCAGGAACCGGTTCCGCCGCGAGACTTGAATCCGAGTGTGCCGCGGGATCTGGAACTGGTGTGTGTGAAGTGCCTGCAGAAACCGCCGGAATTGCGGTACTCGTCCGCAGCCGGACTGGCCGGGGACCTGGAAGCGTTCCTCGCCGGCGAGCCGATGTCGGTGCAGCCGGGGAGTCTCGGTTCCTTCGTGTCTCGCCTGTTGCGGGAAACCCACCACGCGGCGGTGCTGGAGAACTGGGGCCTGCTCTGGATCTGGCACAGCCTCATGATCTTCCTCCTGTGTCTGCTGACGCAGGTGCTCGCGTGGGAGGGGGTCGATTCCCACGGGGCGTACCTCGCCGTCTGGGCGACGGGGCTCGCGACGTGGGGGACGATCTTCTGGCGGCTCCGGCGACGCGGCGGGCCGGTGCTGTTCGTGGAACGGCAGATCGCCCACGCCTGGGCCGCCGGCACGATGGCGAGCGTCGGCCTCTTCGTGATCGAGGTCGTGCAGGGGTTGCCTTCCCTGACGCTTTCCCCGGTGCTGGCGGTTCTCGCGGGGATGGTCTTTTTCTTCAAGGCGGGAACGCTCTCCGGACAGTTCTACATCATCACCTTCGCATACTTCGTGACGGCAGTCCTGATGGCGATGCTCCCTTCGGTCAGCCACCTGATCTTCGGCGTCGTCTCGGCGATCTCGTTCCTCGTGCCGGGGATCAAGTACTACCGCCAACGGCAACGCGCGAAGCAAGTGTGATCCCTCTCCGCCTGCCGGGAGACTTGGGATCACCTCGAAAATCGCACCGATTTCCCCTTGAACCTCCCGTCGCGTGAGGTTGTAGCATTCTCGTGACCAGACCACCGGGGCGTTTCCGGTGGCAACTGCTCCGAGATCCCTGCCATGACTCCATCCGAGCCCCGCGACCTGTTCCGGGTCGGGCAACTCGCCCAGCGTACAGGCGTCTCCGTGCGGACGCTCCACCATTACGACGAGATGGGACTGCTTTGCCCCACCGTCCGGGCGGAATCCGGGCATCGACTCTACACGCGGGAGGATCTGGCTCGGCTGCAGCAGATCCTTTCGCTGCGGCAGCTTGGCTTCTCGCTCGACGAGATCCGCGACTGTCTTGCTCAAATCCGTTTCGACCCTGTCACGGTGTTGCAGTTGCACCTCGCCCGGGCGCGGGATCTCTTGAAATCTCAGCACGAACTATGCACACGCCTGGAAAAGCTGACGGCCGCCCTCGAAGGTGCGGAAACCGTCTCGACCGAACTTTTTCTTTCCACCCTGGAGGCAACAATGACCGCGGAGAAACACTTCAACCTCCCGCCCGACCAGTCGGCGGCGCTCGCATCTCACTGGGCCAAGTTCACGCCCGAGGAAATCGAGGCGGTCCAGAACGAGTGGCCGGTTTTGATCGCGAACTTGAAGTCGGCCATGAACGCGAACGTTGACCCGTCGGACCCGCAGGTACAGGCATGGGCGGCGCGATCGATGGAACTCGTTGCGATGTTCACGGGTGGGAATCCGTCCGTTTCTGACCAACTTCGCCAGCGATACGAAACGGACGCGAGTTTGCAGCAGCAGACAGGGGTCGACCCGGCATACATGGCTTACGTCGACCGTGCTCTCGCTGCCAGGAAATCGTGAAGCATCGTCACGCCCCTTCGGGTTCGCTCGGGTTATTGTCGTGCGGCCGGGGGGGGAGGTTGTAGACGATGCCCGGGAAGTGCTCGACGAGGTAGCGGACGATCTGCTTCGCCGAGAGGATTCCGACCGGCGTTCCGTCGGAGGTGACGACCGGGAGGTGCCGGTATCCGCCGGTCTGCATCCGGTCGATGCCGGTTTTGACGGTGTCCTTGGGGTCGACGGTGACGGGGTCGGTGGTGAGGCAGTCGGCGAGTTTGGTGGTCATCGGCCGGCCGGGGGCGAGAACGCGGGAGAGCAGATCGCGCTCCGTGAAGACGCCGACCAGTTTCCCCGCCCGGGTGACGAGCAAGCAACCGACGCTTTCCCGGCGCATGATTTCGACCGCGTCCGCAACCGGGCACGCCTCCTCGAGGTACCGCGGAGGCGATGGCCCGAGACGGGTGACACTGTCGATCCTCAGATTCCGAGTCAGTTCCATTCCGGGTATCCGGCCAATCGGAGAGGACCTGATCACGCTCGAACTTCCAGGAATTCGGAAAGTTCGGGGTGGTGGAAATCCCCTGCATTTTGCGGATCTCCGCGGTTTCGACCAGCCCTGCTTGTAGAGGCAAACTTCCGAATCGGCTGTCACTTCTTGGGTCGTGGAAGGGGTTCCTCACTCCAGGTTCCGTCTTTCCCTCGAACCAGCCGGACCTGGAAATTGGGAAGTTCGAAGGACGTCACGGCCCACTTTCCGTCGACCTTTTCCGCCCGGTAGCGAAGGTTCCCCTCGTAGACCTTGGATCGGAAGGAGATGGTCCCGGTGGCGGACTTGTCGGTGGAATCGCAAGTGCAGTCGGTGATGTACTCGGGCCAGATCACGGTGCCGTACCCGGTCAGTTTGCCCCAGCGACCGGTGATCGCTTCTGCCAGATGGGCTGGGTTTACTGGGTCCTGGAGAAACTTCAGGTCTTTTTCGGAGCCCTCCGGTTTGCCGGGCACCACCGTGAAGAGGAAGACCGTCAAGGTCCGATTATCCGGGAGCTTTCCGGTTTGGGACATGTCCTGCAGTTCTTTCGTCGGGCTGGAGGCCGCGAGGGTGACCAACTTCTTCGCCTCGTCGACGGTCAATTTTTCGCCGGAGGTTCCTGCTGGTGGGGAACCCGCATTCCCGGGGCGGTTGCCGGCTGTTTGCTCAATGCCCGCACCCACGGTGACCCATGCACCGAGACCACACGTTGCCAGTGCAAGGGCGAACAGGAGAAGATTGCGTCTCATTGCCATTCCTCCGTGCGAGAGTGCTTGAACGAGTTCGAGAAGTTCGGGTGGAACGGTTCCCGTTTCGGCGGCAGCCAGTGTTTTCGCGAGGAGAGCCGGTGGAACCCCGATTCCGACCCCCAGAGCCGATGCGAGAATTCCCCGGCGCTCGAGCCGTCGGCGGAGCAGGTCGCGTCCCCGGACAAGTCGCGTCTTGATCGTGTTTGCGGAACACTGGAGTTGTTTCCCCGCTTCCGCAACCGTGAGCCCCTCGATGTGGCAGAGCACAATCGCATCGCGATAGCGGGCGGGAAGGCGTGCGAGTTCCTCGTCTGCCCATCCCGTTTCCGGTGAATCCGTCGGCAAAGACGTGTTCCGGAATGCGATTGTTTCCCGTCGCTGCCGGCGAGCGGCGAGCCTGCGGGTCTGTGCGGCCGCCCGGATCGCGACACCGTACAGCCAACCTCCCAGCGATCCCTGGGGTGCGGTCGGTTTCCGGGCGAGAACCAGAAACGTGGTTTGAAACACATCCTCAGCGGCGGTCGGATCCGGAAGATTGCGACAACAGACGCCCCACACGGCCGGGCCGTGTCGACGGATCAATTCCGAGAATGCGTCGCCGTCCCGGTGTTCCGAAAAACGACGGAGAAGGTTCGCATCCGGTTCTTCCGAGTCTTCCGACGTCCGCAATCGCCGGACAACAGCGCCAAGTGAGTGATCCATCGTGATTTCCCACCGGTGACGTCTGATTACTGCCGTCGACTAGAAAACGGTTTCGCCATTTTTCCGATTCCATCATTTTCCCGTCACGATCAGAAACACCACTGCAGTCTCGTCCTCGAAAACGACCCGCCACCGGGTCGGTTGCTTTCGCATCGCCTCGGCGAGGGGACCGTTGCGGGGGGCGATCACGACGTTCGCGGTGGTGAGGTCCGGGTCGGTGTCCCAATCTGGCTCGGCGAGCCAGGTCGACATGCTTCGGGTGATCCTATCGCTGCCATAGACGTTGGTCCGCCCGTCGATTGCGACGGGATATTCTGGCAACGCCCAGATGAGGTAACCGCCCCAGTCGAAGGGGTTGGCGAGCGGGCCGGGCGGGCGGTTCTCCCGCACCCAGTCAGCCGCCTCGACGGGATAGGCTCGCCGGGTGGCGGTTTCGAAATCCGGGGCTGGCCCGAAACCGGCGAGGTTCGCGAGTCGGACCAGGGCAAACAATCCAGCGACGAGCCCGGTCGAAATCGCGAGGGGCACTCGTGGAATCGCGGGAGGGACGGAATTCCCCAGCACTGCGATGGCCGTGACGGCGGCGAACCACGCATCCCGCCGCATCCGCAGCGCAAACGCGAGCCCCACGGCGAGCAGCACGATCGAGAACGCATCCACTGGCCGTGATGCGATCGCCCGCACCGCCGCCCAGCCGAGCAACCCGAGGGCGGCCCACAACCAGATCGAGTTCCATTCCGGCGGGGCCAACTCGTTGACCGTCCGCAACGGGCCCGTTTGAGTCGCGTACTCCCAGATCACGCCGTAGAGCCGGAAATGGTACGGATTCGCCAGCGTCGCGAGGGCACACAGCCCCGCCAGACCCGCCACCCGCCGCCGATCCGCTTGCCCCGGGAAGACCACCGCGAGGGCCAGCACCAACTCGCCGAGCACGAACTGGATGTGCAGATTCGCCCACACCGCGAACACGATCGGCAACCACCACGCCCGGAATGTTGGCTCCTCGCGAAGTCGCGTCATCACCGCGAGGGTCAGCGTCGTCAGCGTAATCGTGACGTGCCAGGGTCGCTCCTTCATCATCGGCATCAGGGTCACCGCCGCGAGCGCGGCCACCAGGCACGCGGAGGGTGTCGCACCGAGTCGGCGGAACGCGAAACCGACGACGGCACCGGTCGCGATTGCCCCGAGAATCACGCGGAAAACCATCACCCCGGCCAGTCCGCCGAGGGCGTAGGCGCGGAAGAGCACCCACTCGAAGAGCCAGGAGTAGGCAACCCACGGCCGTGGTTGTTCCCGCCCGATTCGGGAAAATGGCTCGGTTTCCGGCAGTGTTCCCGGCTCGTGGACGATCTGCCCGACCCGAAGGTGCCACCAGGTGTCGTGGTCGGGGGTGGGGTCGAGGGTAAATGCGGCCGGCAGAACCGCCGCCAGCACGAGACCCGTCAGGATCGGCAGCCGAGGAACCATCAAAAATCGTCCGGGTTGACGGTCTCCCCGCCCGCCCGGGTCACGAGAGCCGACATCGTCGTGATAGTGATGCTCGCCCGGATGGTCCGCACCGAGCCATCCGCGAACGCGGTGTTGGCGACGCCCGTGTGGAAACTGTAAACCTCGTGGAAGTTCGAGCAGTTGATCGCACACGGGCCGACCGGGCCGGAACCGTCAGTTTTCCATCCATCGAGGTTGATGGGATTGATGGCGTTGGCGGAGGCCCAGCCGGCGGGGTCGGTGTCGCCGGCCCGCTTGCCGTTGACGAATCCGAGCGGTCGCCCCGCATCCTCGGCGAACAGAATCGTGTTGGAAGTGCCGTCGGTGATGTGCACGAGGGCGACGGGGTTTGCGTAAGCCATCGGCCCGGAGGGATTCCCCGTCCAACTGCCGAGCAACCCGGAACCGACCAGAGTCACGTCGAGATCGTTGATGGGCGAGTAGTCGCAGCCGGCGTAGGTCTGCCCGCCGGAAGTCGTGGTGGGCGGTGCCGGGGATGAGGCACACAGGAAGACCGGCACCACCTTCGAAACCGCCGGCTGGTTCGCCGGATCATTCCACGCGACATCCCACCGGTAGATGTCCGCGAGCGGTTGCTGTTCCAGGTACGGAAGCAGGAAAGGGGCCCAGGTGTGGGAATAGACCCCGGCCACCGACACCACCGACGGCGGCAGTTTCAACCGGGCGTCCTGGAACGAGTGGGCCGCGATTCCGAGTTGCTTGAGATTGTTCGAACACTTCGTTCGCGCCGCCGCCTCTCGAACTTTCTGCACCGCCGGCAGCAACAGGCCGATCAGGATCGCGATGATCGCAATCACGACGAGCAACTCGATGAGCGTGAATCCCCGGAAACGTCGCATCGCCAGCCCTCCTGGAGTACGCACAAAACGGCGAACCGAGGTTCCGCGTTGGTAACGATTCTTGCTGCGACAACGAAAGGCGAGAATCGGTGTAAGGTTCCCGAGCCGGGCAGGAACTTCTGTCAGAACGAGACGTGGGGGAAGAACCATGCAATGCGAGTATCCATCATTCCTCGCCAAGCTGGTGGCGTGCGACCCGATTCTCGGGGATCGCGTCTCGAAACTCCGGAATCTTGAGGGGATTCTGCAGTGGGCACCGTCGGCCGGGGTCGACCTTCGCGGTGTCGATCTGGTTCAACAGGACGAGTACTGCTACGACCTCTACCTCCCCCTGCCGGATTCGCGATGGCTGATCTTTGGCGTGACCTGATTCGGGGAACTGACGGCGGTCGCCGTCTGGCCCCGGAAACTGACCGCAGACGAGCTTCTCGCCTGGCGCGTCGATCACGGTTACTCCCCGACCCCCTCGCTGTTGCAGGATGGCCCAACCATCCTCGGCCACGCCGCCTGCCTGGTGCGACCACGCCTCATGCACGGTGTTCCGCCCCGGGATTGGGGATGAGATTCCTAATAGTAATGTCATATCGTTTGATATATGGCGTAGCGGGGAATGCTTTGCGTATTACAGGCCACGCCGTTTGGAATCGGCGTGAAGAACAAAGTAGGTATCTTGTGGAGCCGGGCTCGAACGGTTTATCTGAATCCGGCTCATGGTATTCATACCAAATCGCTCCCGCTTCGATGTCGCCGAATAAGATGGCAACTTCTTCTGGCTTCAGATCTGCCGACTTAAGATCTTCCGCTGTGATATTCCAAAATTCCAAAGCCCTTCCTGTTTGGCCATACAATGCTGCCAATTGTGCATGTGCGGCAGTGCTGGCTGCCAATGTGTTGAGTCGATCTTGATTTTTGAACGCTAAGACGGTCTCGTCGTACAGTTTTTTCGAATAGTATAAAGTGCCACCTGCCATTGCCAATGCTACCCCCGCAACAAGTGCAGAGACCCATGCGGCGATAGCCGAGGCAAGAGAACAGTTATCGGCAAACGCATTGGATACCACGGCTGGTGCGAGAGGGGAGACAGACAAAACCCACATCATCAACAACATTCCAATCAACAGCAGCAGCAGGGAAATCAGAGAATGTAGGACTACCGGCTCGCTGACAAATGGCAGGTTGTTTCGCATGTCATCCACTCCAAGGGCTCCCAGAGAATGGCAAGAACGCAAATATACTTTGCAATCACGTTTTGGAGAGCTTACTTCGCCTCGAGGCAGAAAACAACCGCGAAGAAGAGTGCGTTTTGCCTGGTAAACGGGGCAGTTCGACTGGAAGGTAGCTTCTGCCTAGTTAACCAGTAGGCTCTCCTCATGCGTTGGATCGTCGGCATCGTCGCGCTTCTTGGGCTTGCCCTGGTTTTGCAGGCGGGGCTCGTTGCGTTTGCGGGGTACGTGCTGCTGGGCGTCTTCCTCCTGAGTCGGTTTCTCGCCCGGGAATGGATCGCGAATCTGCACGCGGAACGGGAGACGGACCACTCGCCGCGGGAAGTCGGGGAGTCGATCGAGGTGGTGATGCGGATCCGGAACGCGGGTCGCTGGCCGATCGCGTGGGTGCTCGTCGAGGACATGCTGCCGGAATCGGCACTGCGTGTCCGGCCGCCGAAATTGACGGCGAAGGGAAGCCGGCTTCGCGTGCTCTTCCTGCCGGCGGGGAAGGCGAAGCCGGTGAAGTACCGGATCACGTTCGATTCCCGCGGCTATTTCCCGATCGGCCCGTGCGTCGCGGAAACGGGGGACGTCTTTGGGCTGCACCGTCGCCATCGCCTGCTTTCCGCGCCGGTGTATGTCATGGTCTACCCGAAGGTGCTGCCGCTGGGAGGGTACGATTTCGCGTCGGAGCGGCCGATCGGCGAAGTCCGGCTCGCGAACCGGCTCTTCGAGGATCCGACCCGAACCGCCGGCGTCCGACCGTACCAGCTTGGCGATCCGCTCCAACGCGTCCACTGGCGAGCGACCGCCCGTACCGGGATGCTCCATAGCCGGGTGTACGAGCCGACTTCCCTCGCCGGGGCGACGATCCTCGTCGACTTCCACCTCGACGGGTATCCAAAGCGCGGCGAGCCGTACCGCTCCGATCTGGCGATCACGGCGGCGTGTAGCATCGCGAATGCGGTCGTGCTTCTCAACCAGCAGGTCGGGTTCGCGAGCAACGGCCGGGACGCGGCGGAGCGGATTCGCCAGGAAGCTCTGGAATCCGAGGAACCCGGAGCCGAGCACGCCACCCGGGCGGCGACGCGGGAACGCTTCGAGTTGCGGGAGAAATCGGATCGCCTTCGCCCAGTGACGGTGGAAACGCGGCGGGGAATCGACCAGTTCCAGCAGATTCGCGAGGCCCTCGCCCGGCTCGAACTCACGGACGGGATGACGTTCTCGAGCCTGATTCTGGAAGTCGGACCGCGGCTTCCCCGGGATGCGACGGTGCTGTGCCTGCTGCCGCGGGTTCCGGTGGACTCGGCGGTGGCCCTCGGGCAGTTGCGTCGGCAGGGGTTCGCGATCACAGCCCTGCTGGTCGGCCTGACGGACGAGGAAGAACGTGCGGTGGCTGCCGGCCGACTCGCGGCGGAGGGGATCCGCGACGTGCGGTTTCTCGGCAGCGAGCAGGAACTCGCGACACTCGGCGAGCGGGGCCGGGCTGCACCCCCCGAGTACCAGATCTCCGCGACCCTGGCGTGACCCCGATGCGCGACACCCGTTACCCCCGCCTCCTCGCCTACGCCCAGTTGCTGCGGATTCCCAACGTCTTCACGGCCTTCGCGGACATCGTGATGGCCGGCGCCGCGACCGGGGCGATCTCCGGAAACCCCGGCGGGTTCGTGCTCGTGCTCCTCGCTTCCGGGTGCCTGTACCTCGCGGGGATGGTCTGGAACGACATCTTCGACCGCGAAGAAGACTCGCAGGCGAGACCGTTCCGGCCGATCCCGTCTGGCCGGATCCGCGTCCGATCGGCGGGTTTCCTGGCGGTCGGCCTGACGGCGGTGGGGATCGCGTTGGCATGGGCGGCCTCGCTGACCCTTCCCACGAGTGCGGATGTCCCGCGTTTCGGTCGCCACGATCCGCTGACGGTTTCCGTGGTGCTGACGCTCGCGATTCTTCTCTACGACCGGTGGTTGAAGCGGACGCCGATCGGGCCGATCGGAATGGGGGCGTGCCGATTCCTCAACGTGATTCTGGGCATCTCAGCGGCGGGATTCCCGGGAATTCCGGACGCGGTCGCGTACCATCTCGCCGCAGTCACGGGGCTGTACATCATCGGCGTGACGTGGTTCGCCCGCACGGAAGAAGCCGCGAGCAATCGGCGACAGTTGATGCTGGCGGCGGGCGTGATGCTGTTGGCGGTCGGGTTGGCGGTGGCGATCCCGGGGCATTTTCCGCCCGGCACTTCGCCGTGGTACTTCTCGTTTCTGTTGGTTTTCTTCGGGTTCCGGGTGGGGGTTCCCGTCGTCCGAGCGATTTCCCGGCCGGGTCCGAAGCACGTCCAGGCGGCGGTGAAGCGATCGATTCTGAGCCTGGTTCTGCTCGACGCGGTGCTGGCGACGGCGTTCGTGGGGCTTCCCGGGCTGGCGATTCTCCTGCTGCTCCTGCCGGCGGCCTGGCTGGGGAGATGGAGCTATTCCACCTGAGACCTGGAGAGTTCGAGACCCTTTCGGGACATTGCCGGGAGATTCTGACCCTCGCCCCGTTGGGGAGAGCGTGGCCGAACGCCGGGTGAGGGGCGGCTTCCCGGGTGGAATCGCTTTACCTTCGGGTTGTCGAACCCCCCTCACCTCCAGCACCTTTCCCCAACGGGGAGAGGGGGCAAGTTAAGTTGTCCTTTCCCGGGTCCGTGTCTCGCCCGTTTGTCTTCGAGGGAACCGTGCAGGGGAACATCGACTCGCCGAAGCAGATGGCGACCAGCAATTCCAATCCCAAGGTTCAGTTCTTCGAAGTGAAAGGCGGCAATCACTTCAACATTCTCGTACCCCTGAACCGATTGCTCGCCCAGAAAATTTTGCAAGACAACGGCAGAGCCTGCAACATCACGCTCTCCGACGAGGAGATCCGCAAAGTCATCGGGAAGTGATCGCGGTCCTGGAGGGTGGGTGCGGATTTTTGTGTAAGCCCCTGCTGCGATTCCCGGAACTTCAGAACGAATGCTTTTCCAGGCTTGAGGTTCTATCGCCATGCTGACGACTCAGCCGGAACCGAAATTGGCACCCCCCGGTGCGGGGCTTCCCCGGGTGGAGTTGCTGGTGGCCCGGGCGCTGTTCAGGGTCCAGGTCTGGACCGGAAGTCGACGCTCGTTCGAGAAGCGTTTCGGCCAGGAACGCGAGCGGATCCGGGAACTGATCCAAAATTGCGACCCGGAACTGGGGGCCCGGCGGGTCCTCATCCGCCGAATCGCGGGGCTGGAAGACAGCAGTCGAAACTGGTCTGTCTGGATGACCCTCGACCATCTTCGGATCGTCAACCATTCGATCGCAGAAGTGATCCGGGCGCTCGTGAAGGGTGCGATGCCGGAAGGAACCGCGAGCACGGCGGCGGTGAAGCCCAGCGAAACGGTCACCGCCGACATCCTGACGGCGTACGAGGAATCGTGCGATGTCCTCCGCCGTGTGGTCGCGCAGTCGGCGGACCTCAACACGCAGATCCGTTTCCGCCATCCGTGGTTCGGCCCCCTCAACGCGTACCGCTGGCTGGTCATCTCCGCCGTGCACATGCGAATCCACCGCGCACAGATCGAGCGGATCCTCGCAGGACTCAGGTCGGAGGCGACTTCCCGACCCGCCTAGCTTGCATCCGACCGCCACGTCCGTATGCCAATCCGTGTCTTCCTGACGACACGGAGAGTCCATGCGTACGCTCATCACTGGCGGGGCCGGGTTCGTGGGATCGCACCTTTGCGAGCGGTTCCTCGCAGAGGGGCACGAAGTCATCTGCGTCGACAATTTCCTGACCGGCCGGCCGGAAAACGTCCGCCATCTCCTCGCGAATTCCAGGTTCCGGGTGATCGTCCACGACGCCAGCACCCCGCTCTACCTTGACGGGCTCATCGACAACGTTCTCCACTTTGCCAGCCCCGCCAGCCCCGTCGACTACGTCAACACCCCGATCCAGACCCTCAAGATCGGCTCCCTCGGCACCCACGTTGCCCTCGGAATCGCGAAAGCGCACCGGGCTCGCTTCCTCCTTGCCTCCACCAGCGAGGTCTACGGCGATCCGCACGTCCACCCGCAGACCGAAGATTACTGGGGGAACGTCAACCCGGTCGGGAAGCGAAGCATGTACGACGAATCGAAGCGGTTCGCGGAAGCGATGACGATGGCGTACCACCGCGAGCACGGCGTCAACACCCACATCGTGCGGATCTTCAACACCTACGGCGAGCGGATGCGGCTCGACGATGGCCGGGTTTTGCCAAACTTCGTCGGCCAAGCCCTTCGCGGCGAACCACTGACCGTCTACGGGGAAGGCCAGCAAACCCGCAGTTTCTGCTACGTATCCGACCTCGTCGATGGAATTTTTCGCCTGCTCTTCGCCGACTATCACATGCCCGTGAACATCGGGAACCCTGCCGAGATCACGATCAAACAGTTTGCCGACGAAATCCTCCGACTCACCGGCAGCGGCTCGAAAATCGTCTACGAACCCCTGCCCCCGGACGACCCCAAGCAGCGCAAACCCGACATCACCCTCGCGAGCAAACTGCTGGGGTGGGAACCGAAGGTCGGCCGGGAAGAAGGACTTCGACGGACCCTCGAGTATTTCCGCACCCAGGTCGCGTCCGGATGATCCGAGAAATGCCTACGTCCACTGCCGGGCCTCGACTTGACCCGGCGTTTTCCCCCGTAGAATGGCTCTCCGCGGGGCGTCCGCGGAAGATCAGAAATCGTGAAACTCTTCCGACCCAGTCGAGGTAAACCAGGTCGGAACGAGCGCGGGGCGGAACCCGCGTGCCGGCTCCCCGTTCGCGAAAGGACCCACCAGAATGACTCGCGTGTCCCGTGCGCTTTTTTGTGCCGTCGCCATCGCCGGCCTGACCGCCGCCCCCTCCCGCGCGGCGGAAGTTGATGCGCTCCTGCCGGCCGAAACCGACTCCGTCGTCTTCGTCAACGTTCGGCAGATCCTCGATTCCGACATCGTCAAAAAGTACGCCCTCGGCCAGCTCAAACAGGCCCTCCAGGGGGCCGACGCCCAACAAACCCTCAACAAGCTCGGCCTCGACCCCCTCAAGGACGTCGAACGCGTCACCGCCGGATCCTGGGGCAAAGACAAGGATGACATGAACGTCATCTTCGTCGTCCGCGGGAAATTCGACGCACAAAAACTCTTCGCCGCCGCCAAGGAAGAGTCCAAAAAAGACGACGCCAAGCTCTCGATCGTCGAGGAAGGCAAGTACAAGCTCGTGAAGATCGTCGGCGACGAGAACCAAAAGAAGCCGATGTACGCCGCCGTCGCTGATGGCAAGACCATCATCGGCGGGACCGACAAGAAGATCGTCACTTCCGCCCTCGACAAGTCCCAGGGTGCCAACCCGAAGGCCGAACTCAAAAAGGACCTCGCCGCCCTCCTCCTCCGCATGGATGAGAAGGCCTCGATGTTCGCCTGCGGCCTCGTCGAAGGCAAAATCACCGAGCTTCCCAACGGCCTCGACAAGATCCCCGGCCTCGACCCCAAGGAACTCGCCAAGCAACTCGGCAACATGAAGTCCGTCGCCCTCACCTTCAAGCTGACCTCCGACGTCAACCTCGAAGTCGCGATGGGCATGAAAGACGCCGATTCCGCCACCGAGTTTAACAACACCCTCGATGGCCTCATCAACACCGCCAAGCAGTTCCTCCCGTTCGTCGCGGGTCAGAAGGAAAACCTCAAGCCGCTCGTGGACGAAATCAACAAGTCCCTCAAGAGCAAGGCCAAGGGCTCCGATGTAACCCTCTTCCTCAAGCTCTCCGCTGACGCCATCGGCAAGGCCAGCGGCGGTGGCGACGACTGAGTTCGAACGGAAACCCCGCGTAGACCAACCGACCCCGTCCGCCTACCATGGCGGACGGGGTCGGTTTTTTCGCGATTCTTTTCTGAGGACCAAATGCCCACGTCGAGCGAGATCCGCGACCAATTTATCGACTTCTTCTGCAAGAAGCACGGGCACGTCAACGTCCCATCCAGCCCCGTCGTTCCGCTCGACGACCCCACGCTGCTTTTCGCCAACGCCGGGATGAATCAATTCAAACCCTACTTCCTCGGCACTGAGAAGCCGAAATATACACGGGTGGCCAACACCCAGAAATGCATCCGTGCAGGCGGCAAGCATAACGACCTCGATGATGTCGGTAAGGATACATACCACCACACATTCTTCGAGATGCTCGGCAACTGGAGCTTTGGCGATTACTTCAAGAAGGAAGCGATCACCTGGGCCTGGGAACTGCTCACGGACGTGTGGAAACTCGATAAATCCCGGCTCCACGTCACGGTTTTCGAGGGGGATAAAGACGCCGGCATCCCCCGCGACGACGAGGCCGCCGGCTTCTGGCGGGCCGTCGGCGTGCCGGATTCCCACATCCACCTCGGCAACAAAAAAGACAATTTCTGGGAGATGGGCAACACCGGACCTTGCGGACCTTGCACCGAGATCCACTATGATGCGACCCCGGATAAGTCCGGCGGCAAGCTCGTCAATGCCGGCACCGATAAAGTCATCGAAATCTGGAATAACGTCTTCATCCAGTTCAACCGCAACGAGGATCAATCTCTAACCCCATTGCCGGCGAAGCACGTAGATACGGGGATGGGGTTCGAGCGCATCACGAAGGTATTGCAAGGCAAGAATAGCAACTACGACACGGATGTATTTGCCCCCATCTTCGCCGCCATCTGTGATGTCACCAAAGCAAGGCCGTACAGCGGCAAACTCGACGATCTCACCGACACCGCCTACCGCGTCATCGGCGACCACATCCGCACCCTGACCTTCGCTCTCACCGACGGTGCGAAGATCGGCAACGTCGGCCGGGACTACGTTTTGCGGCGAATTCTGCGGCGTGCGGAACGCTACGGCCGACAGGTGCTCGGCACCAAGGAACCGTTCCTGCACTCACTCGTCGGCGTCGTCGTCGAGCAAATGGGGGCGGCGTTCCCCGAACTCAAACGCGACCCCGCAAAGGTCCGCAGTACGGTCTACGATGAGGAAGTGGGCTTCCTGCGAACCCTCGACCGTGGAATCAAACTCTTCGAAAAGGTTGCCGCCGAGACCCGTAAACGCGGCAGCACCATCATCAGTGGCAAAGATGCATTCAAGCTGCATGATACCTTCGGGTTATTGATCGACATCACACAGCAGATGGCCGACGAGACCGGTCTAACATTGGATATGCAAGGCTTCGAAGATGCAATGAAGCAGGCCCACGAATTGAGTTCGAAGGGGGGCAAGAAACACATCGTCACCGCCGTCACCGGCGAGTTGCCCAGAACGGATGATTCCCCCAAGTATGGCACGTCGCCGATCACGGCGAAGGTCCTGGGCTGGGTCCTCGACAACGAGGTTGTTTCCGCGGGCAAACTGGTCGCTGGCGACACCGCGGCTTTGCTCCTTGATCGCACCACGTTTTACGGCGAACAGGGGGGCCAAGTCGGCGATGTCGGGTCAGTCCACGGCCCCGGCGATGCCGAATTCCAGGTCGAGGACACGCAACGCCTCGGCGACACGGTCCTACACTTCGGCACCCTCCTCGGCGGCGAACTCGCGGTCGGCGACTCCGTCAACCTGATGCAGAGCACCTTCCGCCGAATCGACATCATGCGGAACCACACCGCCACGCACCTGCTAAACCTCGGGTTGCGGCAGATTTTGGGGCACCACGTCGAACAGAAGGGGTCGCTCGTCGACGATGAGAAGACGCGGTTCGACTTCTCCCATGACAAGTCGGTGTCACCGGAGGAACTGCGGAAAATCGAGGAGTTTGTGAACACACGCATCAACCGCGACTTGCCCGTCACCGCGATGACGATGCCGCTCGCGGAAGCGAAAAAGATTCCCGGGGTGCGGGCGGTGTTTGGGGAAAAGTATCCGGACCCGGTTCGCGTTGTGCTCATCGGCCCGGAAACGCCGGAGAAGGCGACGCCGGACGATTCCGTGGAATTCTGCGGCGGCACGCACATGCCCCGAACCGGGCTGGTGGGTTACTTCAAGATCGTCGAGCAGGGGCCGGTCGCGAAGGGTGTTCGCCGACTGACGGCCGTGACCGGTCGGGTGGCGACGGAGACGATCCAGCAGCTCTCGGCCACGGTGGACGAGCTCGCCGCGAAATTCGTCTGCAAACCGGAGGAAATTCCCGCCCGCGTCGCCGCACTGCAGGATGAGGTCAAGGCGTTGCGGCAGCAGATCGCGAAGGCGGCGGCCGCCAACCTGGCGGGGGTCGTCGACCAGTTGCTCGTCGACGCACCGGACATTGCCGGGACGAAACTGATCATCGGCCAGCTTCCCGCCGGGGTTTCCGAGGCGGTTCGCGGCCAGGTCGACCGCATCCGTCAGAAAGCGAAGTCGGCACTCGTCGTCTTCGGCTGGCCGGAAGAGGACAAGGCTCCGCTTCTGGTGGCCCTGACCACGGATCTCGTGGCGAAGGGTCTCAAAGCAGGGGAGATCATCAAACCGCTCGCCGAGATCGTCGGTGGAAAAGGGGGCGGCAAACCGGAAATGGCCCAGGCTGGCGGAAAAGACGTGTCGAAACTTCCCGATGCGTTGAAGAAGGCGGCGGAACTGGCGTCGGGGTTGTTGAAGTAAACCGAAGCGTCTCGAAACGACTGCGGTCGCCGGGTGGGGCGACCGCAGGAACAGTCAGTTCGATAGAAATTCACTCGCCGACGTAGGGCAGCAAGGCCATGAACCGGGCGCGTTTGACGGCCTGGGAGACGGCTCGCTGGTAGGCGGCGCAGAGGCCGCTCCGTTTGCGGCTGAACAGCTTCCCCTGGCTCGTCACGAGTTTCTTCATGCTCGGAACGTCCTTGTAATCGACGAACGCCGGCCGGGGGCAACCCTCCTTTGTGCAGAACCGGCAACGCGTTTTCCGGCTCCGCAAATCCTTCTTCGAGATCATGTCGCCAACTCTCTGACCTGATTATCGAGTTTCGGGAAAACGTTACGTTAGTGCGAGCCCGGCATGGTGTCAACCGGTTGACCCGGATCCGCGGTGCAACTCTCGATATTGGCTGCGACATATCACTATCACCCGTACGATCGACTGGATGTTGTGCATTCGCAGCGGCTGGGAAAGTGATGTTTCAGGGAGGCCCGGGAATGAGACGCGATTTCTGGCTTCAAGCGGCACCGTCTCGCGGGGCGGCGGTGATCTGTCTGCTCGCTCTGATGTGTCCGACGATGGGGTGTAGCGGGACCAAGGAAGTGCCGGTGTACCCCGTTTCCGGGAAGGTGACGCACAAGGGGAAACCGGCTGTCGGGGCTCAGGTCGTATTCGAGCCGGTCAATGGGTCGGCGGAGGGAACCCGACCCAACGCAATCGTGAAACCGGACGGAACTTTCACGCTCACAACCCGGGCCCGCGATGATGGTGCCCCGGCGGGCGAGTACAAGGTTCTGGTGGTCTGGCGAGTTTCCGTCGGGAATCCTGACGACGGCCGGACCCAGAATGTGTTACCGGAAAAATTCAACAACCCGGCTCAAACGCCAATCCGGGCAACCGTGATAGAAGGACCGACCGAACTCGAAGCGTTCGAGCTCGCGAAAAATTGACCAAAGAATCATCCTTACACAGGTGCAATATGTCGATTCGACGTTTTCCCAAACGCGGCTTTACCCTGATCGAATTGCTGGTGGTCATCGCGATCATTGCGGTTCTGATCGGACTCTTGCTCCCCGCGGTGCAGAAGGTTCGCGAGGCGGCGGCCCGGGCGACATGCTCGAACAACCTGAAGCAGATCGGGCTCGCCTCGCACAACTTCTACAGTGCGAACGAGTTCTTCCCGCCAAACCAGCGGCAGGTGGCGGCCGGCGGGATCCGCATCCGGTGGGCGACCTACCTGTTGCCTTACATCGAGCAAGATCCCCTCTTCCGCCTGTACGATCAAACCCAGAACTGGAGCACGTCGGCCAACGTTGCCAACGTGACCTCCAAGCCGATCAAAATGTATCAGTGCCCTTCGACCCCCAATGCGGCCCGTCAGGACGGCTCGCCGGAGAACGGCTTCAACCCCAACCTAGTCGCCGTCGGTGACTACGGCGGCTTCTACGTCCACCCGGATGCGGTCGCCCAGGGCGTACCGTCGGGAACGACCGGGGGAAATGCAGGCCTCTGCTACAAGGTCGACGACACCTCCGGAGCGAAATTGCGAATCGCGGGCGTCACCGACGGCTTGTCGAACACCCTCCACATCACGGAATCGGCCGGCCGACCCAACCTGTACGTCAACGGAAAACAGACGACCATCCCGTCCGGTCAGGCGATCAACGGCGGGGGATGGTGCCGGCCGGCGAGCGAACTCAACCTGTTCCGTGGGACCGACACCACTGGGACTGGGTTCGGCGGGTCGCGGGCCATGAACGTCGCCAACGGCTGGACGTTCACCGTCAGCGATTACGGAGCGTCAGGGCTTGGGGCAGGGTACGGCGGTGCTCCCAACTTCGGAACCGACGGGACCGGGCAGGTCTACTCTTTCCACGCGGGTGGGGCCAACGTGCTGGTGGGTGACGGATCGGTGCGGTTTGTGCGGGATTCCGTCAGTGTCCAAACTTTCGCCGCCTTCGTGACCCGGGACAAGGGGGAAACGTTCTCGCTGGAGTGATTCGAGAATCGGGGTTGCGGCAATTTTCGGGCGGGGGGTAAACTTCCCGCCCCCGCAATCTCGACGCGAAGGATCCCGGCATGGACGCCGACCGCTCCGCGACCCGACTTCCTGGCCTCGGCGACCTGCAACTCTTCGTCGAGCGGCTTTCCGAGCCTTACTCGGGGATGCCGCTCGTCGGCGTTGGCGGAACCGGGCCTGCGATTTTCTCCGACCTCCGCATCGAGGTCCGGTACGACGGCCAACCGGCTTCCTTCGCGATTCCACAGATCCAAGCCGAGGCGGACGGTTCTCAGCGACTCCATTTCTCGACGCAACTTCCGCACGATCCGTCGGCGACGCGGTTGCAGGTTCTCGCGGTCTCGGGTGGGAAGGAGATTCTGCTCCACGATTCCCCCCTGGCGGAGATCGGTGCACGGGTGGAACCTGCTCGCTCGACCCCGACTCCGGGATCGGTGGGGAAACTGCGGGCATTTCTGGCCCGCGGGTGTCACTCCGTTGTCACTGGCGAGGCGTTCTCGATCTGGCGGTGGAAGGCCAGGCTTGGTCGGGTTTCCGAGATGCTGTTGCGGGTTCGCCAGAAGATTCGCCACAAGTTGATGGCCCGGCGATTCCGGCCATGCGACCCGCACCTGACGTACGTCGCGAATTCGACGCTGACTCCGCGGCTTCGCTCCGCGATGGCGGACGAGATCTCGCGATTCCGGATCCGACCGACGTTCTCGATAATGGTCCCGGTCTACAACGTGGAACCGCGGTGGTTGTCGGCCGCCATCGACTCGGTGCGATCGCAGGTGTACCCGCACTGGGAACTGTGCCTGGCTGACGACGCATCGACGAATCTGGATTTGTTGCGGTACCTCGACAGGCTTCCCTGCGACCCGCGGATCAAGTTGGTTCGCCGGGAAAAGAACGGGCACATCTGCCACGCCACCAACTCCGCCGCCGATGTCGCCACCGGGGAATTCGTGGCGTTGCTCGACAACGACGACGCCCTGGCCCCGCATGCCCTTTTCGCGGTTGCCCACTTGTTGCAGGATCACCCGGACGCGGACCTGATTTACTCGGACGAGGACAAGGTGCGGGCGGACGGCGTGCGGTACGACCCTCAGTTCAAGCCGGACTGGTCGCCGGAACTGCTGCTGAGCTACAACTACATCAACCACTTCACGGTGATCCGCCGCTCGCAATTCGAGCGTGCGGGGCGGTTCCGGCCGGGCTACGAGGGGTCGCAAGACCACGACCTGCTACTGCGGGTGACGGAGCGGACCGACCGCGTCTACCACATCCCCGAGATCCTGTACCACTGGCGGTCGCTCGAAACCTCGACGGCTTCCACGGCGGGGGTGAAGCGGTACGTCCACACCTCGGGGCGGAAAGCGGTCGGGGATGCCCTCGCCCGGCGGGGAATTCGCGCGTCCCTGTACACCCCGGCGTTCGCGGATCGCCTCGGACTCCCCATCCTCGGACTCGACGGACCCGACGACGGACCGCAGGTGGCGGTGGTGATTCGCGGAGAAGCATCGGCAGCGGCGGTGACGGTGCGAGCGGTCCGGGCTACCACGAGCTACCGAAATTTCACGCCGTATCTGGTGGTCGACGACGCATGCCCGGCGGAAGCGCTCAACCGGATCGCGGCCGGCCGGGGCGAGGAAATCCTGGTCTTTCTGGAGGCGGGCGTCGAGCCGACGGACCGGCGGTGGCTGTCGCGAATGGTGGCGTACCTGCAGATTCCGGGAGTCGGTGCGGCAGGAGGGCTGGCTCGCGATTCCGACGGAGGTGTGGTCTCCGCGGGGACGGTGCTCGGGATGCGGGACGGGATCGCACCGGACGACGCGTTCCGGGGCCTGCGACCGGACGCGGTGAGCTACTACTTCTACGCCGAGGTGGCACGGAACGTGGCCGCACCGGGGCGGGGGATGCTCGCGGTCCGGCGAGATTCCTTCGAGCGCGTCGGCGGTTTCGATGCGGACCGTTTCCCGAGGACGACGTGGGATGTCGATTTTGCCCTGCGGCTCGCGGGAATCGGGCAGCGGTGTGTACACGTCGCCGGGGCGGAGATGCGGGGAAGTCGACCTCGGCACGACGACCCGGTCGAGTTGCTGGCGTTGAAGCATGGGCATGGCCGGGTTCGCGATCGGTTTTCCAACCCGCAGTTCTCGGAACGGGATTCTTTCCGGCCATCCGGTGACATCCCGCTGTCACTGCCGGCGGAGGCGAGGTCGCCGGCGGTGCGGTGCCTGGTGGCGGCGCACAACTTGAATTCCCCGGAGGGTGCGCCGCGGTATCTCTCGGAGATCGTGCTCGGGCTTCGCGATCGGGGCGTCCTCGACCCGGTGGTGTGGTCCCCGCTGGGTGGGCCGGGAGCGAAGGTGTACGAGTCGGTCGGTGTGGCGGTGGTGGTCGCGGGGGCGGAGTGGAGTCAGCGATTCGTGGATGGTCGGTGGACGCCGCGGGAGTGGGAGGCGGCACAGGGGGCGATCCGCCGGGTGCTGCGGGAATCGCGGGCGGAGGCGGTGCTGGCCAACACGTTGCTGACGTTTCCGGTGGTGGAAGCGGCCGCCCGGGCCGGGATCCCGCCGGTGTGGGTGATCCACGAGAGTTACTCGACGGACGTGCTGGCTCGCGTTTTCCCGCCGCTGGCCCGGGGTCGGCTCGAGGCCGCTTTCGCGATGGCGAGTCGGGTGGTGCCGGCGTCGCACGACACGGCCCGGCTCTTCGAGCACTGGAACGTCCGCGGGAATTTTCGGGTCCTGCACAACGGTCTCGAATCCGCGCCGTTCGATGCGTACCTCCGGCAGGTCTCGAAATCCGAGGCGCAAAGCCGGTGCGGATTCGGGGATTCCACCCGGAAGCATATCATCGCGGTCGGGACGGTCTGCGAGCGGAAGGGGCAGCATACGCTGGTCGAGGCGGCGGCGATTCTTTCGTGGAAGCGCTCGGACTTCGCGGTGCAACTTGTCGGGATGCGGGACGGGGTGCCGTACGCGAACCACGTGCGGGAATTGATCCGCAGGCATTCCCTGGAAGAGGTGGTGTTCCCGGTGACGGAGGTCGACGACGCCCGGCCGTTCTTCCGGGGTGCGGATGTGTTCGTGTGCACGTCGCACGTCGAGACGTTTAGCCGGGCGGTGTTGGAAGCGGAAGCGTTTGGTTTGCCGATCGTGTCGACGCCGGTTTTCGGAGTGCCGGAGCAGGTTTTCTGGGGCTTCAACGCGCTCCGGTTCGAGTTCGGGGACGCCGCGGGGTTGGCGAAGCAGCTCGAGGTTCTGCTGGAAAACGACGCGCTTCGCGCGGAGATGGGTCGGCAATCGCGGGCGGCATTCGACAACCACCTCGACTACGCCGAGATGCTGGATCGGTATCAGGCGGTGATTCTGGGAGCGGCCCGGACGGGACCGCGGGCGAAGTTGCGGTGGGTGGCACCGGTTCCCGCTCGGGCCGGGGTACGGTTGAGAAAGGCGGGGTGACATCGTGGTGTCACTGAGATCTCTCCGGGGCCGGGTTGCCGGGTATCGGGTCCGCCTTCGCGACTGGTGGCGAGGGGAGACCGGCTCGACGTTCTTCGACATCCACAACCCGCGGGAACTCGGCGAACTGCTGCGACGGCACGGGTTGGCGGTGCCCGTTGCGTTTCCCCGGGCGAATTCGGACGCGGGCTTCGCACGAGCATGCCTGGCGTATCAAGCCCGACCGGACATGCGGGAGGCGTTGCCGCTCGGGCTGACGCCGCGGGATCGTGGGTTGTTTCTGGCGTGGATGGTCGAGCACGGATCACGCGAACTCGGATTCACGGTCGCCGATGCGATCGCGTCTGTGTTCGCCCGGGATTCCGACGCTTCGTGCGGACTGGCGGACACGTATCGCCTGCAGCCGCGGTGGCAGGAGGCGGTTCCGGACGGGCTGACACGGTCGGGTTGGCCACGATTGCAGGCCTGGCTGGCGGCGGAATACGGGCTCGGTTCGCGGTGGTTCCGTCGGGCGAGGTTGCCCCGGCGACGCGAGCCGGCAGCGGACGTCACGGTCCTCGGGATGTTTCGCTACACGTCCGGGCTGCAGCAGGCGGCCAACGGGATGGTGGCGGCACTCGGTGCGGTCGGAGTGCGGGCGGGTTTGCGGGACGTGCCGGGGCCCGCGATTCGCGAGTTTCCCGCTGGTCGGCCGCTCGACGCGCTCGACTCGGCGGAGATTGCCATCGCGAACGTGGGGCTCGATACGTCGGTGACGCAGGCGTACTGGCGGGCGGGGTTGCACCGTCGGCCGGGTGTGTATCGCGTCGCGAACTGGTGGTGGGAACTCGAGGAGATTCCCGAGGAGTGGCGGGATCGCGGGCGGGAGGTCGACGAGATCTGGGCCCCGACGCGGTTCGTGGCGGGGGCACTGGAGACGCTGGGAAAGCCGGTGTTTCCAATGCTTCCGGGTCTGGCACTGCCGGCGTTTCCGGCCCGTGGGAAGTCGGCGTTCGGGATGGATCCCCGGAAGTTCACGTTCGTGGGATTGTTCGATGCCAACAGCCGGCTGGGTCGGAAGAATCCATTCGCGGTGGTGGATGCGTTCCGGTCGGCGTTCCGGGCCGGAGAGCCGGTGGAACTGGTCTTGAAGATGTCGCCCCCCGGAGCCGCTCCATCGGCGGAGATTCTGCGGTTGCGGCAGGCGTGTGCGTCGGCCGGGGTGCGGATGGTCGAGGCTGTCTTCTCCCGTGAGGAGACGCTGGCGTTTCTGCAGGCGGCGGATGCGCTCGTCTCCTTGCACCGTTCCGAGGGATTTGGGCTGCCGCTCGCGGAGGCGATGCTCCTGGGGAAACCGGTGATTGCGACGGGTTACTCGGGGAATCTCGACTTCATGACCCCGCGGACGAGTTTCCTTGTCGACTACCGTCGGGTGCCGATCGAGGTCGACGATCCGCCGTATCGCCGGGGGTTTGTGTGGGCGGAGCCGTCGGTGACGCATGCGGCGGCGCTGATGCGTCGCGTCTTCGAGAATCCGGGGATGGGTCGGGAAATCGGGGAGCGGGCACGGGAGGATCTGGCCTCGCGATTGTCGCTGTCCGCGGCCGGGAAGCGGATGCGTGACCGGCTCGACGCGATCCGTGCCAAGCGGGGGGAGATGCGATGACGCGGTCACGCTGGGTCGACGTAGTGCTGGTTTTGGTGCTGGTCGTGGGGTGTTTCCGCGTCTACCGGTGGTCGCCGGGGACGGTGCAGATGTGCGACTCGTGCTACTCGCTGGCGGTATCGGAGAAGCTGCTGCGTCACGGGACGGTGCGGCTCGACACGCTGGTTTCCCCGGAACTTGCGGAACGGGCGCGACTGCCGGGGTACAACCCGGACCTGGGGTATCCGTACCACCTGCGGATCCTGCCGGGGAACGCGGCTCGCGGAATCGAATCGGGATACGTCTATGCGTATCCAATCGGAAGCTCGGTCCTTTCCGTGCCGGCGGTGGCGTACTACTCGCTGGTTCGGGGTACTTCCGCCCTCGGGGTCGGGGAACGGTATGACGCAGAAGGCGAGCGGGTGCTGCAGGCCAAGGTGGCGGCGGCGGTGACGGCGGCGGCGGTCGGGATCTTCTTTCTGGTCGGACGGCTGGTGCTTCCTTCCGGGCTCTCCTTCCTTCTCGCGGCTGGGTTCGGGCTCGGTTCGATGGCGTGGAGCACGATGGCTCGCGCGTTGTGGTCCCACACGTGGGCGGTGCTGCTGCTGGCGATGGCGATTGCCGGGATGACGTGGATGACGCGGGAACCGCGAAGTTCGCGGTCGCAGTGGCTGACCGGGGTCGGGATCGGGACGCTTCTCTTCTGGATGGTGATGGTCCGACCACAGACGGCGATTTCGGGGCTGGCGGTGGTGGCGTTCCTGGGCATCTGGCACTGGCGGGCGGCGGTGACGACGTGCCTTTCCGGCGGGATGTGGGTGGGTCTGTTCGTCGCGTGGTCGTGGAATACGTTCGGGTCGCCGACCCCGCCGAGCACCTACGCCGGGGAAACGCTCGACCTGCAGGCGATGATGTTCCGGGCCGAGGCGATGCTGGTGTCGCCGTCGCGGGGGTTGCTCGTGTTCTGCCCCTATCTGGTGGGATTCGCGTACCTGGGGGTGGCGTACCGTCGGTGGCTGCCGAGCCCGCAGCTTCTGCTCCCGGCGGGCCTGGCGATCGCGGGGTACGGAGTGGTGTTCTCCGGGTACAGCGGCTGGCACGGCGGGTACTGCTACGGTCCCCGACACCTCACGGATCTTCTACCGTGGTTTGTGCTGGTCGGGGCGATCGCGATTGCCGGGCTGCGGGAGGCACCGGTGCCGGCGTGGCGGAAAGTGGCGGAGGCGGTAGTCCTGGCCGGGTGCTTCGCCTGGGCGGGTTTCGTTCACGGTCGCGGGGCGATCTCGCAGCAGACGTGGATGTGGAACTACCGCTGCCAGACGGGACCGGAGCACGTCCGGCACGCGATCGACTGGCGACATCCCCAGTTCCTCGCCGGGCTGACTTACCGCGTGCACTCCGATGGCAGCTTCGAGGATCGGTGATGCGATCGTCCCGGTGGAGGGATGCGGTCTTGGTCGTGGGGCTGGTCCTCACAGTGCAGATGCTCTACCGCACCTCCCACGGGGCGATCCAACTCGCGGATTCGCACTACACGCTCTTTCTTGCGGAATCCTGGCTCGAAACCAACTCGCTGAGTCTGGAAGCGGTCGTGCCGGCGGATCCGGTGCGACGGCGGGCCATGCCGGGATACCGACCGGAGATCGATCGGCCGTACCACACGACGATTCGCGTTGGAAGATCCGGGGAATCGCGAATCTTCTACGGGTATCCGCACGGGTCGGTGGTCCTGTCTGTGCCGGTGATGGCGGTGCAGATCGCGCTGGGGCGGATGCACACGCGTCGGCCGGACGGTTCGCCGGATGTCGGGTGCGAGGGGCGTTTGCAGCAGCGGATCGCGGCCACGCTCTCGGCGATCCTTGTGGGGATGTTCTACCTGGTGGCGAGATACTTCGGGCCGCGGTGGGTCAGCGTCGGGATTGCTCTGGGATTCGCGGTGTCGTCGCCGGTTTGGAGTACGCTGTCGCGGGCGATGTGGTCGCACACGTGGCTGGCCGTCTGGCTGACGGCCGCGATCCTGACGCTGCTTGTGGCCCGGAAGAGACGTCAGAGCGGGGAAGGAAATGCATCGGGAAGTTCGGATGCGATCTCCGGTGCGATCCTCGGGACGTGCCTCTTCTGGGTTCTCTTTTCCCGGCCGCAAGGGGGTGTTTCCGTTCTCGGGATCGGCGTGTACCTGCTCTGGTTCGACCGGCGATTGCTGGGGATGGCGGTGGGTACCGGGGCGATGTGGCTCCTCGGGCTGGCGGCGTTTTCGCAGGTGTACTTCGAATCGTGGATGCCTCCGACTTTCGCGGGTGAGGAGGCGGGGACACGTCTGGATTGGAACAACGCATTCTCGCGGATCGATGCGTTGCTGCTTTCGCCGTCGCGGGGGTTGCTCGTCTTCTGCCCGTATATTGCGGTTGTCGCCGGAATGTTGGCGGGATTTCGACACGCGATCCGCGACTGGGACCTGGTCGGGTTGGCGGTCGCGGTTGTGCTGGGGCAGGGGGCGGTCTTCGCGGGCTACGACGGCTGGCACGGAGGGGCGAGCTTCGGACCCCGGCACTTCTGCGACGTCTTTCCCTGGTTCGTGATCCTGACGGCAATCGCGATCCGGGCGATGCGGGAAGCACCGGTCGGGCGACGGCGGAAAGTGTTGGCGATGGGTTTGTTGGTGGTGACGGTGGGCTGGTCAGGCTGGGTTCACTGGCGGGGTGCGAACGAGGCGTCGGCGTGGGATTGGAACTACCTGGCAGGGCAGATGTCGGAGGCGGACGCGGCCCGGGATTGGCGGTATCCCCAGTTTCTCGCCGGGGTCACCTTCGAGGTTTCCCCGGATGGTCGTGTCCAATTTCGAAAGTAAATTCAGACCCTCCGCTCACTGCAGAATCTGGTGGCGGTGCCCGTACATCTGCTGGTATTCCTCGGCGATTCGGGTTCGAACTTCCGTCTGTTTTTCCGGCGACAGGTCGCGGACCCGGACGAAATCGATCACGTTCATGGTGATCCGCTCGTCATCGGAGAGTTCGGGGTATTTTGCGCGGATGGCGTTCATGCACGCCGGCACGTCCTGATTCAGTTCGAGGAAGCGTCCGCTCACCTCGCGGAGATTCGTTCGGCCGTCGATGAGTTCGGAAATCAGGGCTTCCTTGAGGTTGATTCGCTCGGCGATGGCCTGGGTTCGGATGCTGAGGTTGGAACCGGTTGCCTGGTCCTCGGCAAGCTGGTGGCTGGTGGAGTCGAAATTGCAGATGTCGCTGTACGCGGCCGAGATCCCCCCGGGGTAGGTCAGCAGGATGCCGAAGGCGGTCAGGAAGGCAGTCGCAGGAATCGTCAGGTTGCGAATCAGACGGCGGATCGGGGACACGAATCGAACCTCATATGGGCGCGGGCTTCCCGTGGGGCGTGCCGAAGCACACCCATCGCGGGATCAGCGGATGCCTGGGTTGAGGTCCCGACTCCGAGTCGGGTGGGCATCCGGTCCTCAGGGTTCAGCAGGTTCGCTCCCTCGGGAAGATATCCCGGAAGGGCGAGATCCCACGGAACGGCGGGAGGCACCGTTCGGAAGCAGAGGCAATGCTCTGCACAAGGCGGGAGACGTCTTGGGGCACGAAACCCTCCCTTCGACGTTGTGAAAACTTACGCAAACTCTGGACCGGAACGGGTAAACTTTCGAGGGAGTTTCGCAAGTTGCCTCCCAACAACGACTTGCGATGCGACATCGCCTGGACTCGTATGTAGATTTCTTCGCAACGCCCGTTTCGATGCCGCGAACTCAGACAGCGATGTATCGTTCTGCGACGTTCGCCGGCATTGCTGCACCATCCGTCTGGTGATTCTCGGAATAACCTCCGGGGGTCGGAACAGAACCGGATCCCTCGGGAGCTCGCAGAGGTGGCGGAAGTCCGCGACTTGTGCCAATTTCTGATTGGGAAACGGGTGTGGGGTGTGGTAAAAGGAGAGTACCTGCCTGAAGCCTCCCTGCCTGCTTTTGCCTGATTCGTTCGACTGCCCCACCCCGCTCACCGCGGAATCGCCATGTTTCGGCCCATTTTCGCGATCTCGTGCGTCTTCACAACCCTTGCGACCGCCCGGGCGGAACCGATGGTGGAGGTCACCGCCAACCCGCCGCGAGTGACCCTCGACGGGCCGGAAGCGCGGTACACCTTGCTCATTGGGGGGAAAACGGCGGCGGGGCGGGTGGTGGATCTGACCCGCACCGCGAAGTTTTCCCTCTCGAACCCCGCCATCGCCAGCGTTTCCGCCACCGGCGAGGTTCTGGCCAGGTCGGACGGCTCCGCGACAATCACCGTCGAAGCCGGGGGAAAATCGATCACCGTCCCCGTCACCACTCGCAATACCGCGAAATCCCGACCCTTCGATTTCGAAACCGACATCGCCCCGCTTCTTGGCCGGTTCGGCTGCAACATGTCCGGCTGCCACGGCAAGGCGGAGGGTCAGAACGGCTTCAAGCTTTCCGTTTTCGGGTTCGACCCGGCGGCGGATCACGCGGCGATCGTCCGGGAAGGGCGGGGTCGGCGGATCTTCCCTGCGTCGCCGGAGAACAGCCTGCTGCTCACGAAGGCGTCGGGCCGGGCTCCCCACGGCGGTGGAACCAAGATGCCGGTCGGTTCGGAGGCGTACCGCACCCTGGCTGCCTGGATCGCGGCCGGCACCCCTTTCGGTGACGGCACCGCCCCCCGGGTCACCGGCCTTCGCGTGGAACCGTCCGAGCGGACGCTGACTTTCCGGGACCCCCAGCAACTTCGGGTGATCGCGACCTATTCCGACGGCCGGGAAGCGGATGTGACCCGGCTCGCCCGGTTCCAGTCGAATCGCGAAGCGGTCGCATCCGTGGATCCCGATGGGTTTGTGCGATCGGACGTGGTCCCCGGCGAGGCGGCGATCATGGCCGCCTTCATGAACGAGGTGGCGATCTTCCGCGTCCTCGTGCCCCGACCCGGTGCGACCGTCGCAATCAAACGGCCGGCGGCGAACTTCATCGACCCCCTCGTGGATGCGAAACTCGCGAAGTTGAACATCGAGGCGTCCGGCCCGGCCGACGATTCCGAGTTCCTGCGGCGCGTTTCCCTCGACATCATCGGCACGCTGCCGACCGCCGAGGAATCCCGGACTTTCCTCGCCTCCAAGGACCCGGAGAAGCGGGCGAAACTGGTCGATTCCCTGCTCGCCCGGCCGGAATTTGCCGACGTCTGGACCCAGAAATGGGCCGACGTCCTCCGCGTCGACCGCGGCGTGCTCGGCCACAAGCGGGCCTACACCTACTTCCGCTGGATCCGCAAAAGCGTCGCGGAAAACAAGCCCTTCGACACCTTCGCCCGGGAACTGATTTCCGCCGAGGGACCGCTCGAAGAGGTCGGTCCGGCGAACTTCTACCAGGCCGTCAAGAAGCCCGGCGAGGTTGCGAGTGCGATTTCGCAGGTCTTTCTCGGGGTGCGGATCACCTGCGCGGAGTGCCACCACCACCCGTTCGACCGCTGGAGCCAGGACGACTACGCCGGCATGGCCGCCTTCTTCACCCCCGTTTCCGTGAAGAAAATCGGTGGCGTGGAAGCGACCATCACCAGCGGGAACTTCGTCTCCACGCACCCGCGAACTAGGGCCCAGGTCCCCGCGACCCTCCTCTCCGGGAAAGCCGTCGAGGTTCCGAGCGGCGGCGATGCCCGCGAGAAACTCGCCGACTGGATCACCGCCCCGGAGAATCCATACTTCGCCCGCAACCTCGCCAACCGCGTCTGGGCCCAGATGTTCGGCACCGGCATCGTCGAACCCATCGACGATGTCCGCAGCACCAACCCGCCCACGAACCCGGAACTGCTCGACGCCCTGGCCAAGCACCTCGTCGAGAACAAGTTCGACGTGAAGAAGCTCATCCGCACGATCGCTCTGAGCCGGACCTATCAGACGACCGCGCACCCGACGGAATCCAACGCGAAGGACGACCGCAACTTCTCGCGGGCCCTCTTCCGCCCCGTGCCGGCCGAGGTTTTCTGCGACATGCTCTCGCAATCGACGGGCGTGCCGGAAAAATTCGACGGCGTCTCGGCGGGGGTGCGGGCGATCCAACTCTGGGATAGCCGGGTCCCGAGCTACATCCTCCGCGTCTTCGGGCGACCGATGCGGATGTCGGCGTGCGAATGCGAACGCGTCTCGGAACCGACGCTGACGGGAGTGCTGCACACCCTCAATTCCGAGGAACTCTCGGACAAACTCCGCCACGACGCCGGCACCGCCGCGAAGTGGGCCAAGTCGATCCACGATGACCGCAAGCTCATCGAGGAACTGACGCTGACGCTCTATTCCCGCCCACCGACCGCGAAGGAAATCGAAACGATGTCCGCCCACTTGCGGAAGCACAGCAGCGACCGCCGCCGGGCGATCGAGGACCTTCTCTGGGCGGTGCTCAACACGCGGGAGTTTCAACAGAACCACTGACCTCGGGGTGGTGAGGTGGTGAGGTGGTGAGGTGGTGGGGGAGTGGGGTGGTGAGGTGGTGAGTTCTGGTTCCCCTCTCCCCGCTGGGGAGAGGGGTTAGGGGTGAGGGGAAATCTTCACCCAATCGCGAGCACTCAATCGGCGGAGGTAACCCTTCGCCCCCGACCCTTCTCTCGAAAAGAGAGGGGAGAAAGATTCGGAGCTTCCCATGACACGTCCGTTCTGTGATGGCCGCACTCGTCGGGATTTCCTCCGCGTGGGGGCGGCAAGCGTCTTCGGCGCTCCGATCGCACTGCCGCACCTCCTCGCGGCGGCGCCGAAAAAAGACGTGTCGCTGATCTACATCTTCCTGCAGGGCGGGCTCAGCACCATCGACACGTTCGATCAGAAACCCGACGCACCCGCCGAGTTCCGCGGCGATTTCGGGCAGATCGACACCAACGTCTCCGGCATCCGCGTCTGCGAGCACCTTCCGAAGACGGCGAAGGTGATGGATAAAATCTCGCTGCTCCGATCGTTCCGGCACCACAACTCGGACCACGGATTCGCCGACCACTACATGCTGACCGGCTACTTCCCGACGCCCGGCTTCAACCCCACCGCCTCGCCGAACAACCAGCGGCCGTCCTTCGGTTCGGTGATCGCGAAGAAACTGGGGCCACGCGGGGCGGTGCCAGCGTATGTTTGCGTTCCGAAAGTGCACCCGAGCGCCGGAGCGTCGTTTCTCGGTGCTGCCCACGCCGCGTTTGGAATCGAGACGGACCCGAATTCCCCCAATTTCTCGGTCCGCGACCTCGTCCCGCCGGTTAGCGTCCCCGCCGACCGCCTCGCCGACCGCCGGAAACTGCTCGCGGACCTGGACCGGTTCCAGAAATCGAGCGAGGAAGCGGCCAACCGCACCGCCGAAACCGTCGGCACCTTCCAGGCGAAAGCCTTCGATTTGATGACATCCCCCGAAACGAAGAAAGCCTTCGACCTCGCATCGGAACCGGACAAACTCCGCGACGGGTACGGCCGGCACTCGCTGGGGCAATCGTGCCTCCTCGCCCGGCGACTCGTCGAGGCGGGGGTCCGGTGCGTGACGGTCAACCACTCCAACTGGGACACGCACGACGGGAACTTCGTGACGTTGAAGAAGCAACTTCTGCCGCAATTCGACGCCGCGATCCCGGCACTGTTCGCGGACCTGGCGGAGCGGGGGTTGCTGGAGTCGACGCTGGTCGTGATCACCGGGGAATTCGGGCGGACGCCGCGGATCAACAAGAACGCCGGGCGGGACCACTGGGGCCCTTCCTTCACGGTTCTGCTGGGCGGCGGCGGAGTGAAAGGGGGTCGGGCCATCGGCAAATCCGACGCCCGGGCCGAGCGTCCCGCCACCGACCCGATCGGCCCCGAGGACCTGGCAGCGACCGTCTATTCCCGGCTGGGCATCGACTCCAAGGAGGAGTTCATCTCCCCTGACGGTCGGCCGATGGCGATGGTCAACAACGGGAAGGTGATCCAGGAACTCTTTTGATTTCCCCCGTTTTGATTTCCCCGTGTCGCCGCGACGCGCAGCGGAGCGCGGGGCGGCGTGTGGTCCCACGCTCCGCTTCGCGTCGCGGCTAAACTCCTCGGGATGGCCCCCATGACTCGCGAAATCCTTGCCTGCTTCGCTCTCCTCGTCGCCGCACCCGTCTTCGCGGATCCGCCCGTTGCGGTGTACGTCTTCCCCGCGGGGGGGCAGAAGGGGACGACCGTCAAGGCCCACGTCGGCGGGTTGCACCTGAACCAGACGTGCCCCCTCGAAGTGATGGGCACCGGAATCGACGCGCCCGCCCGGATCCACCGCACGAAGTCGAAGTGGTTCGACGGCCCCGTCCTGCCGCTGCCGGAATCGCAACGTCAGGAGGATTACCCCCGAGCGATGGCCGCTGACCTCAAACTCGCGGCCGATGCGGAGCCGGGTGTACGGCACCTGCAGATGTGGACATCGCAGGGAGCAACACACCCGCTCAAATTCGTGGTCGGCGACCTGCCGGAAATCGTCGAGGAGGAAGTCGATGGCAAACCAATTCCGGTGCCGGTGTCGCTGCCGGTCACGGTCAACGGCCGGTCGTTCCCATCGGAAGATGTCGATGTGTGGGCGGTGACGTTGAAGAAGGGGCAGAGCCTGACGGTGGCGTCGGAAAATGACCGGATCAAGACGCCGATGGAACCGCACATCACGCTGCGGACGCCGGACGGGCTGCAACTTGCGGAGGCGGAACCGCGGGCCGGCGGGGATCGACTCCGCTTCGAGGCACCGGCCGACGGGATCTACCACGTCCAGATCCGCGATGCCGCCTACAAGGGCGGGCCGGGGTACGTCTACCGCCTCACGATGACCACCGATTCCTGGGCCGACACCGTCTTCCCGCTCGGCGGCCGACGCGGCACGACGGTGTCGGTTTCCGCAACCGGACCCGGCGCTTCCGCGAAACCGATCGACATCGCGATTCCCGCCACTGCCCGGGGGCCGTTCCCCGTGAAGCTCGCCACCAATCCGGTCTGGCTTGACGCGGACGATCTTCCCGAGGTGCTCGAAACCGATGCCGCGGGCTCGGAGGCGGGCCAGCAACTGCCCGTGCCGGCGATCGGGAACGGACGGATCTCCCGCCCCGCAGACGCGGATTTCTGGTACTTCGACGCGAAGAAAGGCCAGAATTTCGAGATCGAACTTCGCGCGGCCCGGCTCGGTTCCCGGTTGCTCGGTGTCCTCACCGTCCTCGACCCGACGGGGAAGGAACTCGCCACCGCGGAGCCACGGGACCAGGCCAACCCGGATCCGGAGCTTCGATTCGCCGCCCCCGCCGACGGCCGGTACCGCGTCCGGGTCCGCGACAAGTTCCGGTCCCGCGGCGGGCTCGACTTCGCGTATCGCTTGAAGATCCACCGACCGCAACCAGGGTTCGAACTCGCTCTGGCGATCCCATCGGTTACGGTGGTTCGCGGTGGGCAGGTGCCGGTCAAACTCGAAGCGACTCGGCTCGGGGGCTACGCGGGGCCGATCACCGTGCGATTCGAGGGCCTGCCGGAAGGCGTCGACCCCGCCACCCCGGTGATGTTCCAGCCGGGTCAGAAAGACCTCACAGTCCAATTGAAGGCGGATGCGGCCGCGAAGATTGCAAGTTCCCGCGTCCGCATCGTCGGCACCGGCTGGGCCAACTCACTGCTTCCCGGACCTGCTGCTCCGATCCCCGGACGGACCGAGATTCCGACTCAACTCGGGGAAGCCGCGATCGCCGACATCCGGGTGGCGGTCGCGATTCCGACCCCCTTCAAGATCGCCGGTGACTACTCGCTGTCACTGCACCCGCGGGGTAGCCGGTACACCAAGAAGTACCGCATCGAACGCACCGGGTACGACGGCCCGATCGTTGTCGAGCTCGCGGAGAACCAGAGCCGACACCTGCAAGGCGTCACCGGCCCCGCCATCACCGTCCCCGCCGGCGCGACGGAATTCGAGTACACCGTCGAACTTCCCCCCTGGATGGAAACCGCCCGCACCTGCCGGGTCTGCGTGATGGGCACCGCGACAATCAAGGATTCCGACGGCAGCGAGCACGTGGTGACGTACTCCTCCCGGGAGCAGAACGACCAGATGATCGCAGTGGTGGAGCCGGGGAAACTCGGGCTGGAACTGGAATCCCCGTCGGCGGCTGTGATTCCCGGAACGTCGGTAACAGTCGGGTTCGCGGTGACGCGGGCCAAGGGAATCACCGGCCCGGCCCGGGTGGAAGTGATCGTTCCGGCGATGGTCAAGGGGGTCGCTGTGGAGCCCGTCGAGGTCAAGGAAACCGACGGCCGGGGGCAACTGGTGGTGAAGTTCGGGCCCGAAATCGCCCGCGTTTTCCCGGCACCGCTGCTGGTGCGAGCAACTGTCGACACCCCCGCCGGCCCGGTCACCGCAGAGTCGAAGCTCGAGCTCGTCCGGGGAAAGTGAGCCTGATCACTGGGACGGTGCAGATTCCTTCGCCTGCCGGGCTTTCCGGGCGTCGATGAAGGATTTGACGCAGAGCCCCACGAAGACGGCACAAATCAGCGACATCAGCAACCCGGAAAGGGCCGCCGGCGCGGTGGGGTCAAACGGGAGACCCTTGGAATTCTGCCGAATCAAGGGCATGAACCCCCCGAGGAACCCGATCAGGCCGACCATCGCCGCGAGGTGCATCGCGTGTTTCCGCAAGGAATCCTGGAGCGCGAGTGCCCCGAGCAAACCGATCACGACTCCCACCATCGCCGGGATCAGGGCCGTCGGGCTGACCTTTCCCGTCTCCAGGTTCGGTTCCGCGTTCGCATATCCGATCACCCCGATCACGATGAGCAGGACGGCGGAAATCATCGTGGGCACGGCCATTGTCGGTCCTCCGTTTGCGGGTCAGCGTCGATCAGCCATCGCGGCCAGGATCGCGTCCACCAACTCGTCTGGCCCAGCCAAGTCTACGGACCAGGCGTCGACAAACACGGTCACTTCGCCAGTGGGAAACCGAAATCGGTGCAGCCCGACCCCCAGGTACGGCTCCCCGTCGAAGTTCGTTTCCCCACCCAGTTCCTCGATTGCCAGCGCGACCGCGACGATGGTGAGGCTGTCGTTCTCGCCGAGATCGACGCGTTTCACGGTTGTGCACCTCGGGAAAAGATATCGCCTCCGGGCTGCAGTGGCCTGCGAGCCCGGAGGCGAGTCGAAGCAGCGGGGCGAGTCGGTGAAATCACCACTCGCTGGGGACGTTGTCGCCCGCGCGGGAGGAGAGGACGGCTTCCCAGGTATCCATGCTGATTCCGCGGGTCACCATCCGGCAGGAGCCGTCGGCCAGGGCGATGGGCATCGCCTCGTGGCCGGTTTGCGTCGTCCAGTTGTTGCAGCAATCCTCGCCGATCGGGCAGTCTTCGAAGGCGAGAGGCTTGGGTTGAACCTGGAACATGAGGTGGTTCGGGAACCCGTTTTTGTAATCGGTGCCGGCCCAGACGGGGCCATCGCCGGTATCGACGTAGGAGTTTTCGACCTTCCAGGTCAGGGAGAAGTTGTGGTTTTCCCAGGACATGAAGGCGTTGCGGCCCCGGCCGTCGCACCACACGTACCCCTCGGCGAGGAGGACGGTGTTCGAGAGGCCGTCGGTGACGCTGGCGAACCGCTGACCGAGCGATTGGTACCCGCTTTCTTTCTTGCCGTCCCCGAGGACGTACCAGTTGGCCAGGTAGTTGGTGCTGGTCCAGGGGCGGGTCGATTTGAGATAGACCAGCCCACCGCCGGATTCGCCGTAGGTGCCGACGCTGGGGTCGGAGCGGCACTGGAGGACGCTCAGCGGGGTCTTGGCGAGATCGTCGGTCCAGTTGATCGCGGTGGTGGAATAGATTTCCTCCGGCGTGCGGGGGACAGTGATCCACTTGGGCCCGGAACCAGGGGGATCCCAGGTTTCCGGTACGGCGGGGTAGTACACCGTTCCCGGCGCTTCTTCCCAGTGCGAAACCTCCCCCACGAATTTCCACTGGTGCTCGACGTGCCCGTTGCCGGTCTTGACCAGAACCTGCTGCCATTTGCCCGGCGTGTCGATGACCTTAGTTCTCGGCGGCTCCCAGCGTTCCGGCTGGGCGGGCGTCTTGACACCCGTGCCCGGAACGTACACGCTCTTGGTCGTCACCCAGGTCACCTGCACCCGATCCACGAGCTGCTGGTGGAAGGATTGTTGCTCGACGTACGGCAGGATGTGGACGAGGTAGCTTCCCTTCGGCGACTTCGAGTGCACCTGCGGGTAGCTCGCCCAGTACGGGGGCATGATTCCGTTTGCCTCGTGGAACGAGTGCACCCCGATCGCCAGCTGGCGGAGGTTGTTCAAGCAGCGAGCCCGGCTGGCCGCCTCGCGAACCCGCTGGACCGCGGGGAGGAGCAATCCAATCAGGATTGCGATGATGGCGATCACCACCAGAAGTTCGATCAGCGAGAAGGCTGACCTTCGACGGAAGAAGTGTGTGCGCATCGAGCCACCGTGGAACGGAGTAGAAGAGTCACGGCTCGCCTGACGCGGGCGAACCGAAACATCAGTCAACCTCGACCGGGACCGGGCGATGGGCGAAGAACGAGATTGCGAGTCTGGGCGACGAGCGAAAGGGCGAGGTTTCGACGCGGCCCGAAATCGAAAGTTCCGCTTCCCGAGACGAAATTCAAAACTCGGTGTCGGAAAAACAGGCGTTGCGAGTCGCCTGTGTTGAAACAGTGGGGGTGAGAATAAGTCACGTTTCGACTCCTGTCAACAATCGACTCGCGAAAATTCCAAAAATCTTCCCTTCTCCGGAAATCCCCACGATTTCCGCTCGATTCTGCTCGATCCGATCGAAAGTGTGTCTCCTCCCGTTCCTTTTTCGTAGCTCCCAGGTCGCGTGTTTCCGGGTTGCTGGACTCCACCCGGAACCCGTCTTATGATCCGAGCAGGAGAAAAAACTTCACGGATCGCGCGATGCCAGTGACCGAGGCACCCGACCCGCCGGTCGTCGACTTTCTTCGAACCGCTTCCCTGAGCCGGTTGGTGGCGGCGTCGCGCCTGGAAGAGGTGGTGGCGGCGACCACCTCAGGAGATGTCCGACGGGCCGGGGTGGTCGCGGATTACCTGGTCAAGGCCGGGGAATTGACGCGATTCCAGGCGGAAAAGCTCCTCGCCGGCGTCTGGCAGGGCCTGGTGATCGGCCACTTCCGAGTTTTGCTTCCCCTCGGCCGGGGCGGGATGGGGATCGTCTACCTGGCGAAGGACGAGCAAGCTCCGCACCCGGGCTCGCTGTACGCTCGAAGCAGCCTGGCCGCCTTGAAGGTGCTGCCGCCGTCGCGGGCCAAGCGGGAACCGCGAACCCTCGCCCGATTTCTCCGGGAAATGCAGATCGGCCGGGAACTTCCCGCCCACCCCAGTCTGACGCACGTCCTCGATGCCGGGGAAGAATCGCGGGTCCACTTTCTGGCGATGGAGTATGTCCCCGGCCCGACATTGCGGCAAACCATCGCCGAGAGCGGTCAGCTCGCCGTCGGCGTCGCCTGCCGGATCTTCGCGGAGGCATCCGCGGGGCTCCACGCCGCCCACGAAGCGGGTTTCGTCCACCGCGATGTCAAACCTTCCAACGTCATCGTGAGCCCGTTCGGCCCCGCGAAACTCCTCGATTTCGGGTTCGCCCTGAAGCTTGGCGAGAACGCGGTCGACGACCAGGCGATTCTCGGCGGGCCAGGTTACACGCTCGGCACGATGGACTATCTCGCCCCGGAACAGGCGGCGGACGCGGGGAAGGTGACCCGGGCGGCGGACCTGTATTCCCTCGGCTGCACGCTCTACTTCGCCCTCGCCGGCTGCCCACCGTTTCCGGGCGGCACCGCGAAGGACAAGATCCGCTGGCACCGCACCGACGCGCCCCCCGGCGTCACGACCTTCAACTCGTCGGTTCCCCCGGGTCTGGTGCGTCTTCTCGATGCGTTGATGGCGAAGGAACCGCGGAAACGCCCGCCGTCGGCGGATGTCGTCGCCCGGGAACTGCAGCAGTGGGCCGACCCCCCGCCTCCGCGGCCGATCGGCGGTGCCCCCCCGGACCTGGAACTCATCCGCAGGGTGGAAGCAAAGTGGCTTTCGAAACGCGGCTCGAACCAAGAAGTCGCGGAGGAAGAGGATGGGCCGATCTTCCTGGACGACACGGAACCGACACCAAGCCTGCCGACAGCCTTGGCCCTTCCCCCCGCCAAACCCGACGCCGAGCCGACCGATGCAGCCGCATCCCCGACGGACGAGAAGGGATTGCTGCCAAACCCGGATGCGGACCCAGAGTTCCCGGTTCGAGTGGGGTATTTTTTCCAGCCGTTGCAGCTTCTTCTGCTGGCCGGGATCTTCACGGCGTGCGTGGGAATCGCGTTTCTGACTGGTTTCGTTTTCGGATTGGCCACCTCGAGCCGGTGAGCCCTGCCAAAGAAAATCGCATCCGGAAAAGGGAATCTCCCCCGGCGGCGGAATTTTCGTACAACGTCTGACACTGCGAAGTCCCCCACCACTCGCCCCACCTTTCCCCTTCTCTCCGACGGAGTTGTGACGTCATGGGCCAGGATCAGCCTCGTGAGATGCGACTTTTCTGGGCGAGCTTCCTGACTTTGATTGCCGCTGGGATCGGCTTCTCCGTCCGGGCTGCGATTCTCAAAGACTGGGGCCAACAGTTCGGTTTTACCCAGGCCGAGCTTGGCACGATCACCGGCGGGGGTTTGTTCGGGTTCGGGCTCGCGATCATCTTCTTCAGCTTCTGCGCTGACCTGTTCGGGTACGGGAAGCTGATGTTGGTCGCATTCCTGCTGCACAGTGCGAGTGCGGTGCTGACATTCGCTGCAACTCCGGTCTATGGGATGTATGGCAAACCCGCGGCCTTCGAGTGCCTGTGGTGGGGGATGCTGTTGTTTGCCCTCGGCAACGGGACCTGCGAGGCGGTGATCAATCCGCTGACGGCGACGCTGTTCAAGAAAAACAAGACGCACTGGTTGAACATTCTCCACGCCGGCTGGCCCCTCGGTTTGATTCTCGGAGCGGTCATCGTTCTCGGATTCGGACTGGTCGGTGGCCCGATTCGCTGGGAATTCAAGCTCGGCGTCTTCATGATCCCCGTGCTCGCTTACGGATTCCTGATGTTCAACCGGGAATTCCCGAAATCCGAGGCGAGCGCTTCCGGGATCTCGCTCGGCACGCAATTCATCTCGCTCCTCACGCCGATTTTGCTTTTCCTGTTCCTGCTGCACGCTCTGGTCGGATACGTCGAGCTCGGCACCGATTCCTGGATCACGAACATCACCGAGCGGGTTCTTTCGAACGAAACCTACGCCTTGCTCGCATTCATCTGGACGAATGCGTTGATGTTCACCTTGCGGTTTTTCGCCGGCCCGATTGTGCACAAGATCAACCCCGTGGGGTTGCTGTTCGGCAGTGCGATTCTCGGAACCGCGGGGCTTTACATGCTCGGGATGCCGGGGACGTCGACACTGTGGTTGTGGGTGGGGGCGGTCACGGTGTACGGGATCGGGAAGACGTTCTACTGGCCGACACTGCTCGGCGTGATTTCCGAGCGGTTCCCGAAAGGGGGCGCACTGGCGCTCGGAATCAGCGGCGGGATCGGCATGATTTCCGCCGGCTTGCTCGGGGGGCCGGGGATCGGATACAAGCAAGACTACTTCGCGGTCCAGAAGATTCGCGAACTTTCCGAGCCGACCTATCAGCGTTACGTCGCTCGCAAGGCGGACGGCTCGCTCGAAACGACCGGCTACCCCATCGCCACCCAGGTTGATCCAAAGGATGTGCCGCCAATCGCCGGGCTCGATAACGCGAAGCTCAAGGTTTTCGACGATTACTCGGGGTACGCCGCGAAGGTGAAGGCAGCCAAGGAGGCCGGGAAAGAACCGCCATCTGGCCCCGCAACCACTCTCGAGTCCGATCTCGCCACCCTGGAGAAAGAGAAAACCGCCGGGAAACCGGTGGAAGAAAAACTCGAGAAAGAACTGTCGTCCCGGATGGAGTGGTGGAAAACCGAGGGCAAACCGCACTTCGAAGAAGACCAGCAACCCATCACAGTGGCGAGGCTCTATGGAGCGAAGCAGGCTCTGTTGTACACCGCAGCGGTGCCGGCCATCCTCGCGGTGGGTTTCCTCCTATTGATCATCTACTTCCTCCTCACGGGAGGGTACAAGCAGGTTCACCTCGACGAGGAACCGCCGATGGGCGAGTACTGACCATCGGTGTCTCGGCGATGGCGGGTGGGGGGTGTAGAATTCTGGCATGACCGCCGCCCGTCAATTCGTTGTGCTTGGGTGCGGCACCTCCCTTGGGGTGCCGATGATCGGCTGTGATTGCCGGGTTTGCCAATCCCCGGATCCGAAAAACAAGCGGACCCGGTCTTCCGTCCTGCTGCAATTGCCCGGCGGAAATCTGCTCATCGACACAACACCGGAATTGCGACTGCAGATGGTCCGGGAGCGGATCCCTGTTGCCCACGCGATCCTGTACACGCACTACCACGTCGACCATCTCTTCGGCCTCGACGATGCCCGGCTGTTTCCGAAGATCCTCGGAGCCGCCGTGCCGGTCTACTGCACGGACGAGGTGGAGAAGGTCATCCGGGATGTCTTCAGCTACGCATTCGACCCCGTCAATGCGAATCTTCCGCCGGGTCACCTGCCGCAACTGAAGTTTCGCCGGATTTGGCCGACGGAACCGTTCGAGATTCTTGGGGAACGGCTGACCCCGATTCCGCTGATTCACGGGCGTTTCAACTGCCTCGGGTTCCGGGTCGGCAATGTCGCCTACTGCACCGATGTCAGCCAGATTCCCGAGACGAGTTTCCCGCTTCTGGAAGGGCTGGAGGTGTTGATTCTCGACGCACTTCGGCCGGAGAAACCGCATCCGACGCACTTCACGATCGAGCAATCGCTGGAGGTCATCGCCCGGGTTCGGCCCCGGCAGGCGTTCCTGACGCACACCTCCCACGAGATCGAGTTTGACGAGTGGTCGGCGAAGCTGCCGGCCGGCGTGGGACTTGCTTACGACGGGATGCGGTTCGACTTCTGACCCCCAGGATCCACCATGCAACACGCCCCGCCGGACCTCGTCGCCCGGCTTCGAGCCCACGGCCAGGATCACGTCCTTCACGGGTGGGAGGAACTTCCTGTTTCCATACGGGAATCGCTGGTTGCGGACCTGGCAGCGATCGATTTTCCCGAGTTGGAATTGCTTTATCGGCGGAAGAACGAGACGCAGTCGGCGATGCCGGCGGTGGAGAAACTGGCCCCGATTCCGGTGGAAGACGGCGATTCCCTCGGGAAGTCGGCGGTCGAGCGCGGGGAAGCGGCCCTCCGAGCCGGCGAGGTCGCGGTGCTGCTCGTCGCGGGGGGGCAGGGGTCCCGGCTGGGGTTCGACAAGCCCAAGGGGATGTTCCCGGTCGGCCCGGTGAGTGGGGCCAGCCTGTTCCAGATCCACGCGGAAAAGGTGCTGGCCCTGAGCCGGAAGTACGGTCGGCCGGTCCCGTTCCTCGTGATGACGAGCCCGGCGACGCACGCCGACACGGTGGCGTTCTTTGCCGAGCACCGCAACTTCGGACTCGCCGACGGGCAGGTGATCTTCTTCCAGCAAGGCACGATGCCCGCACTCGACCGCGAAACGGGGAAGCTATTGCTGGATTCGCCGGGGAAACTTTTCCTGAGCCCCAACGGACACGGGGGCACCCTGACCGCACTCGCGGACACCGGGCTGCTCGAAGATCTCCGATCCCGCGGCGTCCGCCACATCTTCTACTTCCAGGTCGATAATCCCCTCGTCTTCGTCGCCGACCCTGCCTTCGTCGGCCGGCACATTGAGACCGGGTCCGAGGCGTCGTCCAAGGTTGTCTTCAAGGAACGGCCCGAGGAGAAGGTCGGAATCCTCGCACTCGTCGATGGGAAGTGCGGCATCGTCGAGTATTCCGACCTTCCGAAGGAGCTGGCGGCCGAGCGGGAGCCGACCGGCGAGTTGCGATACCGCGCCGGAAACCCCGCGATTCACGTCTTTTCCGTCGCGTTCCTCGAACGGGTCACGACCGGAGCGGGCCGGCTGGGCTTCCACATCGCGAAGAAAAAGGTTCCTCACTGGAACCCGGCCACGGGCGAGACGGTCTCCCCGAGCACGGAAAATGCCCTGAAATTCGAGTTGTTCGTCTTCGATGCGTTACCGCTGGCGGAGAAATGGCTCGCGGTGAGTGTCCGGCGGGAAGATGAGTTCGCCCCGGTCAAGAATGCCGAGGGGGCCGATTCCCCCGCAACGTGCAGGGAAATGCAGATCGCTCGTGCGGTTCGGTGGCTGACGTCGGCGGGCGTGTCAGTTCCGGCCGGTGCGGCACTCGAAATCCGCCCGACCTTCGCCCTCACCGCTGGTGAACTCGCGGTGAAACTCCCCGCCGGGTTCGCGGTGCCCCCATCGGGCATTCTGGAGTGATCCGGTTGGTGCGGAATTCAGGGCTTTTCGACAACGATCAACCATTCACGCTGGGCGGGCACTTCGAAGACGAGCCCCGAGGTTTCGGGGTCGTTGAATTTCGCATGGATGAGCGGCTTGGCCACGAATGTGGGGTCATACCCCGCGGGTGTGGGGGTGACCGCATTGTCGATGGCGACCTTGTGTGTGCCGGCCGGCACGCCATCACCGGGTTTATTCGTTCCCAAAGTGAAGGTGCCATCCTCACGAAGCCAGCCGGTTGCCCCGAGCCCGTTGCCATAGTTCACAACCACCCGCCCTGACGGGAGTGGTGTTCCATCCGAGAATTGCACCTTCCCGGACACGGGATAGTAGTCAGGCCCGCCACAGCCCAAGAGGGCGATGAAGGGGAGTGAAAGTCCGATGCGATACACAGAGCACCCGCGTGTCAGGGGAGAGTCAATGCATTCCCATCTTGCATATCTGCAAGTCGGATCAATGTGGTGGAATCGAGGCCATTGGTGATGGCTTTCACGGAGCCATCCACGAACAGAAAATGGGAGACGCCGGGGTGCCAGCTTCCGATCGAAGGTCCGGAGTTTCGGTGTTCGAGCCCCTCGTGTTCGCTCGGGGAACGGGCGATTCCCCTGGCGACGAGGCCGAACAACCAGTGCTCGCCCCAGTGCCCGGGTCCATGATAATAGGAGGTGTAATACGGCGAGCCATCCTTGCCTTTGTCGGATGTGAAGGAGTCGCCACAGCAATATCCAAGGCTTCCGGGTGTGAGGTGTTTTTCGCCAATCATGGCCGTGTTGCTGGTGCCATCGGTGACGTTGATGAACCGATCCCGCGGTTTCCATCCCTGATTCGGATTGCCCAGGGGATAGGTGACCGGAGTTGATACTCCATTGATCACCAGCGGCGGCGGGGATGCGGGTATGGTGTTGGGTTCCACCTCGTACAGGTTCATGTTGGAGGGTGTGATCGCAATGCGGATCGATTGCCGTTGGAAAGCCCAGTCCTGGGCAATTCTCCAGCTGGCGGCTCCGTTCGTCTGGACCCGAAGCACGGCATAATCACAGACGGGATCGTTGCGATCATTCTGGGCATTGGGATTCCGTCGGCTTGGGCACACATAGACGGGGACGCGTAATGGTTGGAGAATGGTCCAGTTTGCCGCCGAGGCCGCCTGGAAACTGGGCGATTGCTTGGCGGCGGTCACCGTATCCGAGCCGTAAGACGCCACATCATAGTTGAGACCATCCGCCGCGGGTGCCTGCTCGAGATAGGGCAGGATCAACGCCCAGGTGGTCATTCCGGTCACCCCCGTGCCAGACGGGGGGATTCCATTTTGCATGTCATGGAATCCGTGGATCGCAAGGCCAATTTGTTTGAGATTGTTGGAACACTTGGCCCTGGCGGCCGACTCGCGGACCTTTTGAACGGCCGGCAGAAGAAGGCCAATCAGAATTGCGATGATCGCGATGACAACCAAGAGTTCGATCAGTGTGAATGCCGCACGACGAATCATGTCAACCCCGGAGAGAGGAGGGTATCCTCTACGTTGCGACAAAAAATGAACTCTGTCAACCCTTGCGGAAATTGCAGGAGGGACCAACCTCGCCACTTCTTGCTTTGCGGGAAATTTCAGGTCGGCATCAGCGATTTGGATCAGAACATGACGACTTGCAAATGGGGAAAACGACCGGACCCGCGGGGTACGCCCCCGCGGGCCGATCGAGCGAGGAGAGATTCCTCTGTGTTCGCCAGGTTGGCTTACCAGAACCGGACTCGCCAGTAGTCGTGCGGCGTCGAGGTTCGGCCGAACCACCAGTGGCCGTCTTCCCATTCCAGCTTCACCGACCGCCAGCCCGGCGGAACCTTCGGGAACGGGTAGTACGGCCCGATGAACGGGAAGGCGTTGTACGGGTACGCGGTCGGGTAGCCGACCCGGGAGAAGTTGTTGTGCGGAGCGTAGGTCGGCCAGGCGTTCGGAGGCAGCGGCGGAGCGTTGAGGTCCGAGCCTTGCGGACCCACCGGACCGAGGGGAACCGGTTCGATCACCGGACCCGCGCCAGCACCGCCAGCGGCCGGGGGAGCCGCCATCGTGATCGGAGCCGCCACCGGCCCGAACGCGGGCAGGCTCGCCGGAGCCTGGGCTTGAACCGGGACCACCTTGTCCGCCGAGGCGGTCAGGCCGTCCTTGACCATCTTCACGCCCGGGACGACCCGGACGGCTTGCAGGATCGCGGACTTCTGGCCCGCATCCTTGGTCGTGCCGGTCAGGATCACAACGCCGCCGGAGCACTGGATGCTCACGTCGGCTCCCTGAGCTTCGGCGATGCCGGTCAACTTCTCGGCGACGGAGTCGGCGAGCTTTTGGTTAGCCGACGCGGGGACTGCGGTCCCGGCGGCGGGTTCCATGGCGAGGGATTCCCCCCCGACCCACATACCGAGGGCGACCGCCAGGGGGCGGATCTTTCGGACGTTCACGGGATTCCTCCTTGAACCTCGTTCTTGAGGCACCGCGTCGGATTGTTCGCGTTGCACTGTCTATTTCGTCCGTCCAACCCCCCGGAGCGAACGTTACATCCGGTTCCTCCGGAGGAAGTCTCGAACCACCCCGATCACAACCGACACGACGGCCAGAATCCGTGCGACCGGCACAGATTCCCACTTCGGAGCAGAAAATCCGAGAGGAATCGAAGTTTCCCTCAAGTACCCGGAATCCCCCGGAAAATCACCGTCCCGGCCGGCCGACGACCACCCGCTCGACGTTGCGGTACGACTCGGCAACGACCCCGCTCGAGTGACAGCGGAGCGTCACGGCACCGCGATCCCACGTATCCCAGATCATCACGGCGGGCCCGGCATCGCCCGCCCGGACGCTGTTTCCCCGGGCGGGTCCCCGGCTGACGACAACGAGTCGGGGACTACTCCAGCGGACCAACCCCTCCGGCAACGCAGCCCGGCTGCCGTGGTGCGGGCCCATCAAGACGCACGCGGGTTCCGGGGGAAGTTCCAGTACCCGCGTCGTCCCCGCTTTCTCCAGATCCCCAGTGAGAAGCAGCGTGTGCCCCGCGAACCGGAGCGCGAGCACAAGGCTCCGCTCGTTCTCGCTTCCGGCAAGCTCCGAAATCGGCGGGTGAAGCACATCAAGCCGCACCTCGCCGGCCGTGAAGCGATCGCCGGCCACCGCGGTTCGCATCGGAATTTGGTACTTCTCAAACGCGAGCAACGCTGCCGCCACTTCCCGTGTCGGCTTCTCTGCAAACGACGGCGTCAGCGTCACCCGGCCGACCTGGAACCGCCGCAACAGTTCTGCGACTCCGTTGAAGTGGTCCGAATCTGCGTGGGAGAGAAAGAGTTCGTCGATCCGCGAGATCCCCCGCGACCACAGGTACGGTGCCACGATCCGCCGGATGGCGGGGGGGCCACTGGTTGTGCCCGCGTCGTAGAGCAGGCACCGGCCGTCCGGGGTCTCGATGACCGTGCAACCGCCGAAACCGACGGAAAGAAATGTCAATCGAAGCTCGTCCGACTTCGCCGGCCGGGGAATCACGAGCAGCAGCAGAACCAGCCAGCCGCCGAGAATCTGGACCGCCCGACCGCGGAAATCGGTTCCGACCAGGACCATCGCGACGAACCCGGCGTAGAAGCCGACGACCCACCACCCCGGCGGGGCGACCACGTAGATCGACCCACCCGGGATCGCGTCCGCCCACCGCACAATTTCCCCCGCCGCCTCCAGGCTTCCCTCCGTCGCCCACGCAAACGGAGTCGCAACCGGCCCGAGCGGATGGAGAAGGATCACGAGGAACCCGGCCACCAGGGCAATCGACGTCAGCACGATCAGCGGCGGTCCGACGAGCACACCCACCGGCGCGACGAGATTCTGGTCGGCGGCCACCAGCGGTGCGAGCACCGTGGAAATCAGGAGCGTGACGGCGTACGCCAGCAACACGATCCGGGCCGCGGAACGGAGCAGCTTCGCGGGAACGGATCGGGATTCTTCGATGAGTTCTTCTGTGGGCGTGAGCGGTTGCGGGGTCAACCACCGGCCGGCACCCCAGACAAGGAAGAAGACGGCGAGGAAGGAAAGTCGGCAGCCGAGCGAGAACGCATCGGCCGGGTTCAATGCGACCACGACGATCCACGCTGCCGCGAACGTGTTGGCCGGGATCGCCCGCCGCCGCAAAATCAGGCCGCCACACACCGCCGCCACCATCACCGCCGCCCGCACCCCGCTCGGCTTCAAGCCCGTCACGATCGCGTAGCCCCCGAGCAGCAGCACGACTACCCACGCCCCGCGACCCCGCCGCACCCCCGCGATTCGCAGCACCAGCCACACGAAGCTTCCGAGCACAACGAGGTGCTGCCCCGAAATCGCGAGCACATGCACCACCCCGGTGCGGACGTAGGCGTCCCACTCCGCACGGTCCATCGCTCCCGTATCCCCGAGCAGCAGGGCGCGGGCGACGACCGCATCCTTCGCGGGAAGCCGCTCCGTCAGCACCCCCGCCGCATACCCCCGGATCGTGGCGATGCCCGCGTGCCACGGATCCGCCTGTGAGTCGAGACGGGTCACCGTCGCGGACGAGTCGGAAACCCAAAGTTCCGCCCGGATCCGCTGGTCGAGGAGGTAGCTGGCATAGTCCGATTCCCCCGGATTCCCCGGAGTTCTCGGCCGCGACAGGGAACCGACCACCTCGATCGCGTCGCCGGCATGCAGCCCCGCGAGGGCCGGCCCGGTGCGGTTCCACGTTTCCCGGTCGACCCGCACCAGCAGCTTCCCGGAAGCGGGGATCCACACGTCCCCGGAGGTGATCTCGGTGACGCGAAGGACGGTGGTGTCGCGGTCGTGGGTGTTGGGGCCGGCGAGGGGATCCTGTTTCGGGGCGAGTTTCGTGGTCGGTTCTTCGAGGATGACCCCGCGGATCCGGGCAAGGTGAAGTTTCTCCCCCGCGAGGGAACCGATGTCGTCCGCCGGGAAGTTCTGACGGTGATCGTGGTGGTGGGCAGCCGCGAGGGCCGCGAACGCGACCCACAGAAACACGGGGGCCGCGGTCGGTTGTCGCACCCGGGCCGCGACCCAGCCCACAATCCCCGCGACCGCGAGAAAAAGTTCCGAGTCCAGGGACGGGGCCAGATACCGATCGACGACCAACCCCAGCGTGACGGCGACCGCGACAGGTACGAGCGGCGCCCGCGCAAACTCCCGCCAGGGCGGTTCCGGCGGTCGCGGCGGGGCGTCGGTACTCACGCGATTTCGCCCGCGAGGGGGAAAGACTCGTCAGTCGGAGAAAATCACCACGCGGCCCGGTAGAGCTGGAGGATTTCCGTTTCCGTCACCGGGCGAGGGTTGAAGCGGGCGGTCCACTGCTGGTTCGCTTCCTCGGAGAGGAGGGGGAGGATCGTCTCGGAGACGCCGCACTCGCGGAGGCAGGTGGGCAGGCCGGCGGATTTCACCATCGCGGTGATCCGGCGGGCGAGCATCTCGGCAGCGGGTTCCCCGTTGGCAAGCGAGCCGCATTCCCCGACGAGGTCGGCGTAGAGGTCGCCGACGGCGGGGGCGTTGAAGCGGATGACGTGCGGCAGCATCAGGCCGATCGCGGTGCCGTGGGTGATGCCGTAGTGGGCCGTCAGCGGGTTCGCGCAACTATGGCAGACCCCGAGCATCGCGTTCTCGATCGCCATCCCCGCGAAGTGGGCCCCGAGTTGCATCGCCGACCGGGCTGCGAGGTCGGTCGGAACTTCCATCACCCGCTCGAAGTTTGGTTCGAGGTGCCGCCACGCCGCCAGGGAGAAGGTGGCGGACATCGAGTTCCGCTTGGTGCAGACGTAGGATTCGACGGCGTGGGCGACGGCGTCGATGCCGGTGACGGCCCCGATCATCCGGGGCTGGGAAACGGTCAGTTCCGGGTCGAGAATCGAGACACGAAATGCGGCTTTCTTGTCGCCGCACGCCATCTTCATGTGACTCGACGCGTCGGTGATCAGGGCGTAGCTTTGGGCCTCGGATCCGGTCCCCGCGGTGGTCGGCACACCGACGCAAGGGAGCATCGGCTTCGTTGCCTTGCCGTGCCCCTTGTAGTCGATCATCCGCCCGCCGTTGGTGAGGATGAAGTTGACACCCTTGGCACAATCCATGGAGGACCCGCCGCCGACGGCAACGATTCCGTTGATGTTGTGCATCCGGGCAACGGCGACGCCGGCGTCGACTTCCTTCTCGGTGGGGTTCTCTTTCACGCCGAGGAATGTGGCGACGGCGAGGCCGGCATCGCGGAGGGATTTTGCGGCGCGGTCGGGGTGGCCGACGGAATTCAAACCCGGATCGGTGACGAGCAGAACCCGGGTGATCCCGAGTTCCGCGGTCAGAGTGCCGAGCTGGTCGAGGGTTCCGGGGCCGTACACGACGCGACCCAGGGGGCGGAAATCATACGGCGGCGGCACGGATACCCCCGCCGAGCTGGAGGGCCCGCTGGCGGTAGAGGTGGGTAAAGAGGTTCCCTTCATGCGGCTGGTCCCAGGTCAGTCGGTTGGTCGGCACCGGGCCGATGTTCAGCCGCTCGATGCTCGGGCAGGCCATCAGTTCGGCGATAAATCCAGGATCTTCCGTCAGTCCGGTGGCGGCAAGAGTGTAACCGATCCGCTTCAGGACTTCCTCCTGCGGGCATTCTATCACGGCCGCGTATGGGAACAGGAACTCCTTGTTCGCAAGCGGGTGTTCCGGGGAATCGCAGCGGATGATCGTCGGCAGGAGGTACGACACTCGCCCTTCTTTCACCAGTCGCGGGGTTCCGCCCCGCACCTTTTCCGTGACATCGACGGCACCTGGCGTTTTGAGCCCCTCGTCGATCAGGGCGTTGATTCCCTCGGCGACGGCGGGGTTGGCGAAGCCGGAGATTTCGCAGGCAGGATCGTCCCAGGCTCGCGGTTTCATGCCGGCGACCTTCTTCGCCAGAGCCTCCGCAATCGCATCCGCATTGCGGGGCGTCCACACGGCCGACGCGTTGACGCAGGCCCGGCCCCCGTTGGCAGCGATCCCCTCGACCATCACATCGAGGTGTTTCTGCCAGGAGTCGGCTTGATCCTCGCCGAGGATAAACTTCGAGTATCCGGTGCCGTGAATCTCGACGCGGTGATCGTTCTTGTACGGTGCCATCGTGCGGTCGTCTCCGAAGGCCATGCTCCGGCCGCAGAGTCGGAGGATGTCGGCGGCACCGGCGTGGTCCGTCGGCAGGAACCCGAGGACCGACGAGGGAATCCCCGCCTTCAAGAACGCTTGCAGAACCCGGAACGGCGTCCACGGTTCCTCCCGGCCCGGCTTCAACAGCAGCGGAATCTTGAAGGCCAGCGTCGGAACCCACAGCGAGTGCACCCCCGGCGAGTTCGAAGGCAGCACTGCTCCGAACACGTCCGTTGTCGGGTAAAACGCCTGCATCCGGCCGTTCTTCGTCGTGTAACCCCGGTCGAGTGCGTCAACATCCAGTCCGCGGGTCAGGCCGCCGATCACTTCCTCGATGTTGGCCAGGACGTAGTGCACCTTCCGGGCGTTGCGGTCGCAGAAGACCATCGGCGAGCCGGTCGTGCTCGACAGGTTCCGGACGTACTGGTCGAAGGTGAGTTCAACGTTCCCGCACGGAAGAGATGCGTTGAGGAAGTAGTCCGCGGCCTTGGCATACATCGCGATGATGTCGCGGACCGGGATGGCGGCGAGTTCTTTGTGCGCTTTTGCGGTTCCGGAAATGTCGCGGGCAATCTGGCTGCCGGTGACCTGCGAAACCTCGGCGATCGGTTCCCCGCTGGCGTGGTGGACCAGGGTGGCCTTGTCGAGACTGGTGTACGGTTTGCCGAACCGGAGGGCAGGAATCTGGATCACGAAACATCCTCACTTCAAGCCGCGAACGCCCGGGTGGGAGGAAATCGGGGTGCGAGTGGAGACATTGTAAGGTGTACCCCTGCCCGGGGGCGAGTTTACATTCGCAACCGGGAAAATCGTCGGAAGGTTTCGGCTGAACTTCGGAATTCTCGGGGTTTTCTCGGAGCTTGGCAGATCCCGCCTTGACTCGCTCCGGTTGCTGGCGAGAATCTAAAAAGCGGACCAGGGAACCCCAAACGACTTCGCAACGTCCGAAGGGTGTGTCCCGTCTTTCCCCGTCGGCCTATCTCAGGAGCCGTCGCCATGTCCCGGCGTTCTGCCCGGACGACGTTCGTCGTCGCCGTTACATTGCTTGCAGTCACCGTCTCCAACTCATCCGGCCAGAGCCCGACACCCGGCGGGTGGTCTGGTGAGTTTGAACTGGTTCGCGGGCTCCGCGAGAACGGCATGCCCGATCTCGCCCTCAGTTACCTCGAAGATCTCGCGAAGAATAAAGACAAGAAAGACGATCCGACGATCAAGTCCCAACTGCCGCTGGAACTGGCCCGCACCCAACTCGAACTCGCGGAAGTGGAAACCGACGAAGGGAAACGGGAAGGCCTGATGAACCTCGCCCGGAAAGGGTTCACGGCATTCCTGAACGATCCTCAGACCAAGGACCACCCCCGCCGCCCCGAAGCCGCCATCTCGATGGGGCGGCTGACCTCGCTCAGCGCCCGGGCTGCGCTATCCCGCGCCGCCAACATCCAGGAAGAAGACAAGTGGAAGGCCGCCTCCGCCGCCACCCGCCCGGAATTCGAGAACGCGGTGAAGCAGTACAACTCCGCCGTCAAGGCCCTCGACGGACTGATCGCCAACGCCAACCCGCAACTCAAGAAACAACTCGAACGCGAAAAGATTTCTGCCGAGCTCGAAACCGCAATCGCCCAGTACCAGATCTTCCGCACCTACGTCAAACCGACGATCCAGGAGATCGGCAAACGCGGTGAAGCCATCCAGGCGGCGATCAAACTCTTCGAGGGGATCGTCAAAGCTTATCCCACCTCGTCGGCGGCCGCGATTTCCCAGGCCTGGATCGGCCAGTGCTACCTCCAGCTCGACGACCCGCTCAAGGCCAAGGAAGCGTTCGAAGCCGTCAAGAAGAACCGGAGCAACCCCAACGCCGCCGCCGGGGTCCGGATGGTCCGCTTCTTCGAAGCCCGCCAGAAATTCGAGTCCGTTCTCGGCGGCTGGAGCGACAAGGCACTCGGAGAGGCCTTTTCCGCCATCTCGGGCTGGCTCAACGAGTACGGCGGCGGATTCCAGACCAACGAACACTTCAACCTCCGATACTCCTACGGAACCCTCAAACAAATGCAGGCCATCCGAGCCTGCAAGCTCCCCAAGGATGGGCCCAAGACTCCGATTGTCACCGACCAGGCCCGCGATTACTTCCGACAGGCCGAACGAGCCTTCGCCCGTGTCACCTCCACCGACAACGACTACTCTGAACGGGCCGCCAAGAAACGCACCGAGTGCATCCGGATGATCGTCGGCGACGGCGATCAGAAAATCTCGAACATCAAGCAGTTCGACGAGGCCGTCATGACCGGGCTCGTCCAGTTCGACAAGTTCATGAAAGCCCCGGACGATGCGGCAAAGAAAGCCTCCATCAACCGCGTCATCGCCCTCTTCGAGCACGCCCTGACCCTGCCGGCCCCGAATAACTCGACGGGTGCCGAGTTCGCCAAGGAAGTTCTCGATACGAAACTTCGCCTCGTCTTTGCTTACCTCGTCAGCGGCAACGAGACGCTCGCTGCCGTCTATGGCGAGAACCTGGCCCGCTCCACCCGTGGTTCCAGTGGCGCGAAGGCCGGCCTGTACGCCATCCGGGCCTACCTCTCGGCCATGAACAAGTACCTCAAGGGCGACCCGCAGCGTTCCACGAAACCCGACAAGGATCGGGTCATGACGCTGTCCTCCTACCTCGACCGCGAGTTCCCGTCCGACCCCGCCACCGACTCCGCCCGGATCGTTCTGGGCCAGATGATCAACGCCGAGGGGAAGAACAAGGAAGCGTTTGATGTCCTCTCGCGGGTCAGCCCTGGCTCGCCGCAGCTCAGCACCGCCCGGTTCCACCAGGGTCTGGCGGCGTTCTCGATTCTCCGCGACAAGGACCGTTTCACGGAAAAGGAAAAAGACGCCGTCCTCCGCCGGATCATCAACGACATCAACGCCGTTCCCCCGCCGGTGACGACCGCTACCGCAGAGGACGCGGCGATGTACATCCGCCTGCGGTTGCTGCTGTCGCAACTGGAGATCATCAACGGCGACACGCCGCAGGAATACGCGAAGGCGGAGCAAACCGCCGCCAATGCTGCCGCCCTGCTGGACCCGAGGAAGTACCCGAATCTGTCCGAGGGAGAGCGAAGCTCCTTGCAGTTCTCCGCGGAGGAAAACCGCCTCCGGGCGATCTACGGCCAGGTCGCGGGAATGTACAAGGACGGCAAGTACGCCGAGGTCATGGAACGGCTCGCCCCCGCGCTGGGCGACATCGCTCAGGTGATCGGGGCCCACGGGTCGTCCGTCAAGATGGTCAACGCGATGACCGTCCCCGACGACATCAAGGAACTGATCCGGCCCAACGCCCAGAAACTGGACGATTACCGCCGGGAAGCGATCATCGTCCTCGCGCTTCAAACCGCGATCCGGCTTGCCGACATCCCCAAGGCCAAGGCTCTCTTCGGAATGCTCCGCCAGCTCGGGGGCAGCACCGAGGCCAGCGTCAATGCCCTGACCCAACTCGTCAGAGTCGTCCGGCCTCAAATCGAACGCCTCCGACGCGAAGGGAAGGCCGACGAGGCGAAGAAACTCGTCGACGGCATAGCCCAGGTGCTGGCGATCATCGAAGAGAAAGAACTGACCCCTCGCGTCCGCGTCTTCCTCGGTCGCTCTCTGAAGGACCTCGGTGCCTACGACAAGGGTGCCCGAATCCTGGCCCTGGTTCCGAAGCCGACCCCGGCCACCGACCTCGACATGCCCATCCCCAAGGTCAAGGAGGCCGGCCAGGATCGCTACCTCGCGGTGATCTTCTACCGCGGAGCGCAGATCGAATACGCCCGGGCACTCCGGCTCGACAAGAAATTCGGGGAAGCCGAGAAGGTCCTCAAGGATGCTCTCGGTGACGACAAACTGCCCAAGCCCGTTCCCGGCACCGGCTGGGCCAAGGGTTCCCCGGACTTCGAAAAAGAGCTCCTCTTCCTCAAAGAGGACATGGCAGAAGCCGATTCGAACCCGAAAAATGCCGTCAAGCTCTGGAAAGAGGCACTCGACGGCTGGGCCAAGTTCGCCGGCAAATACCGCCCCATGATCGCAGCCCTCGGCGGCGGCAAGAAGGGGCCCAAGGAAGCCCTGATGGCCCTCGTCAAAATCAAACAACAGCTTCCGCCCCACGAACTGCTCCCGAAAAACGCCAGCGAAATCAACGCGGACGTGATCCGGGACGGCAAAGCCCCCTGGGTTGTCGAAATGCTCAAGGAGAAGGTGACCCAGGTCGACCCCGACACGGGCGATGCCGTCGAAGTTCCGAATCCGTACTGGCAGGAATTGCAGGCCGTCATCACCCGTCTCGAAACGCAGGTCAAGCCGCTGTACTACGACGCGTTCTACGAGTACAACCGCTGCCTGTGCCGGGCAAACTCCTCGCTGCTGAAGTCGAATCCGGCCAAGCTGAACGAACAGTTCGGGAAGATCGCGAACACGCTGAAGGACCTGGAAACCCAGAACCCGGACCTGTCTCCGGATGTCCGGACCAAGTTCACCGACCTGATCGACGACTACCCCGCCTTGAAGAAGCCCTACGCCGACGCCGGCGGGAAAATGTTCCTCCAACCCCGGCCGCAACCCACCGTCTCCGGTGGCGGAAACTAGTCCAACATCTCCGGGTGGGGTCGATTCCCGATCCCACCCGTTTCCCCCAACACAACCTCGAAATTCACCCTCAACCGGAGAATCTGTCATGCCTTCCCGTTGGGTAGCCCGTCTGACTTTGCTCGTCGCCCTGACCGTCGTGTCGGTCCACGCTCCCGTCCGCGGCCAGGGGGCGGGGAAGGAAAAGATCAAGGTCACGTATGTCGATCGCAAGGACGGCAAGATCTACTCGCAACGCGAGTACGACCTCGTCAAGGAATCCGCCGCCGGCCTCGAGGTGCAAATCCTCAAAGAAACGAAATTCATTCCCTCCGCAGACATCCTCCGGGTCGATTACACGATTCCCGGGATCACCTTCGACCAGATCGCAGCGGGGATGAAAGAGGAAACCGATGACCCCGCGAAGGCCGCGAAGCGATACGCCGATCTCCAGAAGATGCCCGGCTTGTCGCCGAAAGGGAAACGGTACCTCGAATATCGCGAAGCGGTGAGCCTCTCCAAGGTCGCAGAAGCGAAGACCGGCGAAGAGTTCAAGACCGAGGCCGAGAAAGCCATCAAGCTCCTGAGCAACTTCGCCAAGAACGACTCCTGGGAGGCGTGGGCGGCAACCCGTCAGGCCGCACGCTACCAGATGGAACTCGGCCAGTTCGAGAAAGCCGCGGAGAATCTCTCCTCCCTCTCCGCGAACAAGGCCCTCACGAAGGACCTGATTCTCGAAGCCAAGATCGCTTCCGAGGCCGCCAAGCTTCGGGGCGGAAGCGAGCCGACCGTCATCCTCGGGGCGGCCAAGGATCTCGAAGCCCAGGCGAGCGGTCCGGTCAAGCAACGGGCCACGGTTCTCCGCATGGCCGCCGAGATTCCCAAGGGGAAAGAAGGAACGGCGAAGCCGGCCCAGGCAATCAAGCTCGAGCAGGCCCTCCAGACGACCATCACCGACCCCTACGCCCGGTCGCTCGGCTACGGCCTTCTCGGCCACATCTACCGGGACTACGGCCTGACCCGCGACGCGATGTGGGCCTTCCTGTGGGTGGACGTGGTCAACAACCAGGACAAGGACGAGGAAATGCTCGCGGTCAAGAACCTCGTCGAAGTCTTCGCCGCCGTCGGTGAGCCAGATCGGTCGATGCAGTACAAGGACAAGCTGCCGAAAGTGCGCTGAGTCTGCTTCCAGATGGGAAAGTCGCACCGGGATCGCCAATCTGGCGATCCCTTTTTGTTTCCACGGGCATGGTGCAATGGTCAAGTAGAGAGAGTTTTTTGCGGTCAGAAATGCAATCGAGCTCGACGGTGGCCGAGAGTATTCCGATGCCGAAACGAGCCTTGCCAGCAGCCGCGGAGCTGGCAGAATATCGAAACAACGTCGTCTCCCCACATGCAAGGAGTCCGCCCATGCGGATTTGGCTCACTCCCGCGAAAATGGCCAAAAAACAGGACCCGGATCTGGACTGGAAGCTCGAAATCACCGACGATTCCGTCCAACTTTTCGACGAGCAAAAGCAACTGGTGTCCGAGTGGTCGCCAAAACAGTTCGTGGATGCGGTCGAACTTCCGGGAATCATGGGGGACCGGAACCTGTTCATGGTTCGCACCTCGGACAAATCCGAGCCCCTTCAGTTTTTCGCGTACGACAAGTCTCGCAAGAAACTGATCGAGTACCACGAGGACCGATACATTCTCGCCAACCCGAGTGCAGCGTCGACCGCACTGATCCTTGGGCTGGGGATGCTCATCCTGGGATTCGCAGTCGTCGGGATTGCGGGGTACATCAGCCTCGACAACTACCAGAAGGCCGCGGAAGAAGCCGCCAAGAACCCCGAGGGTGCGAGATACACCGTCTGGAAGGGGCCGATTATCCTCGGCATCCTGATGATCCTCGGGGGATTCGGTAAGTTCTTCTCGTTCTTCAAGTGGAACCGTGTCGCCGCTCGGCAGCCAAAACGCCCGGTTGACAACTCACCGCCGCCAGGGCTCGAATAACGGGGTGGCGGACGCAAACTTTCCGGGAAGGAACCCACCATGCGATTCGCACTCGTCATTCTGGCGGCGACAGTTTCTGCCACCGCTTCCGCCGCGGAACCGATGCTCTCCGTCGGATTCGCGGACGTGGATGTTTCCCCAGACCTTTCGAAGAAGCCCGTCTACCTCGCCGGCTTCGGAACCAACCGACTCGCCACCAAGGTCCACGATCCGATCATGGTCCGCGCCGTCGTTCTGGGCGACGCCACCGACAAGATCGCGCTGGTGTCGGCCGATGTCGTCGGACTCTTCCTCCCCACGGTGGAGCGGGTGCGGAAGAAGCTCCCCGGATTCCGCACGGTGGTCGTCTCCGCGACGCACAACCACGAGGGCCCGGACACGCTCGGGCTTTGGGGGAAGTCTCCGTTCGAATCCGGGCTTGATGCGGAGTACCTCAAGCGTCTCGAGGGAGAAATCGTTGCGGCCGTGCAGAAAGCCGACGCCGCTCGCAAACCCGCAACCGCGAAGCTTGGCACCGCCAAAGGGCCGGAATTGCTGGTGGACAACCGCCTGCCCGAGGTCAAGCTCGACGAGTTGGTGGCGATCCACTTTGCCGACCCGGAGACGCGGAAACCGCTCGGAATCGTCGTGCAGTGGAACTGCCACCCGGAAACGCTCGATTCCAAGAACACGCAGGTTTCCGCCGACTTCGTGGCCGCCACGGTCCGGCACCTCGCGGCGAAGCACCGCTGCCCCGTCGCCTACTTCACCGGCGCCGTCGGCGGGTTGATGACGTCCCTCGAAGTGCCGGTCAAGGACGAGTCCGGGAAGCTCCTGCAGGACGGCACCTTCGCGAAAACCGAGCGGTACGGCATCCTCGTCGGGGAACTCGCTGACCGGGCACTCGCTGCCGCGAAACCGGTGAAGCTCGTGCCCTTCGCGGTCAAAACCCGGGAAATTCTGGTCCCGGTCGACAACGGCCTCTACCGCCTGGCCTGGCAGTTCGGCGTCCTCAATCGGCCGATCTACAAATGGAACGGAACCGCGGCCCCGAAGGAATTCACCGAGACCAGGGACATCGCCAAGCCATGCGCCGTCCGCTCGGAGGTGGGCTACGTCGCGCTCGGCGACCTCGAAATCGCCGTGATTCCCGGGGAAATCTACCCGGAACTGGTGCTGGGAAAGGTGCAAGACCCGGTCGACCCCGGTGCCGACTTCCCGGACGCGAAGCCGGAACCCGCGATTTACCGCAACCTTCGCGGGAAAAACCGGATGATTCTGGGGCTCGCGAACGACGAGCTCGGTTACTTCATCCCGAAACGGCAGTGGGACGAGAAGAAGCCGTACTGCTACGGTCGGAAGAAACCGCAGTACGGCGAGGTCAACAGCACCGGCCCCGACGCTGCTCGGGTGATCTGCGAGACATTCCGCGACCTCGTAGGCGGGAAGTGATTTCCCGACCCGCAAACTCACGCCAGAATTTCCTTCAAAACCCGGCCGTGGACGTCGGTCAGCCGGAAGTCTCGGCCGCTGTAGCGGTAGGTCAGCTTCTCGTGGTCGAGCCCCATGAGATGCAGGATGGTGGCGTGCAGGTCGTGGACGTGGACCTTCTTGTCGACGGCGGCGAACCCGAAGTCGTCCGTGCTGCCGTAGGCCATGCCCCCCTTCACGCCGCCGCCGGCCATCCAGACGGTGAACCCGAGGTGGTTGTGGTCGCGGCCGTTGCCCCCCTCGGAGGTGGGCGTTCGCCCAAATTCGCCGCCCCAAATCACGAGGGTTTCGTCGAGCAAACCCGTTCTCTTCAGATCTGCGAGAAGGGCCGCGATCGGCTTGTCCGCCTCTTGCCCCTTCTTGCGGTGCCCCGCCTCGATGTTGCCGTGGTCGTCCCAGGGCTGACCCGAACCGAAGAAGACTTGCACGGTGCGGACGCCGCGTTCGACGAGCCGGCGAGCGGACAGGCAGGCATCGGCAAAGTACCCCTTGCCGTATTCTTCGCGAATTTTCTTCGGTTCGCGGTTGAGGTCGAACGCCTCGGTCGCTTCCGTTTGCATCCGGAACGCGACTTCGAGGGACTGGATCCGGGCGTCGAGGTTGGCGTCCGCGGGACGGGCGTCTCGGTGCAGGCCGTTGAGTTTCTGCAACAGGTCAAGTTGCTGACGTTGCGTGTCCTTCGACACGTACATGTTATTGATGTGCTCGACAACGCGCTTCGGGTCGAGGTTCTGGATGTGACAGCCCTGGAAGATGCCGGGCAAGAAGGAACTCGCCCAGAGTTGCGGGCCGACAACGGGCTTGCCGGGGCAGAGCACCACGAACCCGGGCAGCGATTGGTTCTCCGTGCCGAGGCCGTAGCACAGCCACGACCCCACGCTCGGCCGGATCGGCTGGCTGTTCCCGCACGTCATCAGCAACAGCGACGGTTCGTGGTTCGGGACGTCGGCGTGCATCGAACGGATGACGCAAATGTCGTCGATGTGTTTGCCGACCTCGGAGAAAAGTTCGGAAACTTCGATCCCGGACTGGCCGTACTTCTTGAACTTGAACGGCGACTTAAAGAGATTCCCCGTCTTGCGTTCGGTGTTGAGGTTCGCCGCCGCCGGCCGGGTGCCGTGCTGCTTGTCGAGTTCCGGCTTCGGGTCGAACGTGTCGACCTGTGACGGCCCGCCGTTCATGAACAGGTGAATGACGTGCTTGGCCCGCGGCTTGAAGTGCGACGGCTTCTCCGCGAGCGGGTTCGCGATCACCGCCGCCCCGCGGCTTTCCTGGGCGAGCACGCCCGCCAGCCCAACGCTGCCGAGCCCCGCCCCGACGCGGCGGAACATGTCGCGACGATTCAGCGGCAACCCATTTGGGCCAAGAGCAAGCGGCAAAGCGGGGGTCATCGGCGGTCTCCACGTTCAGGCAGAATTTTACACTGATTAGGTGTTGGCTATTGGCTCTTAGCTGTTAGTTTCAACCCATCACACTTCCAGCTAATAGCTAAGAACTAATGATTAACAGCTAGTAAGTGAAACTTGTACTCATTGGCTCAATCCACATACAGGAACTCGTTCGCCGCAAGGAGCACCTGCGAATACTGCTCCCACCGCGTCAGCCTGTCCTTCGCGTCCGCCGGCAACGCCACGAACTGCCGGCCGATCGACGCTTCCTCCTCCGTCGGTTTGCGGCCGAAGGCGAGGCGGTACGCGGCGACGATCTTCTCGTCGTCGGTCTTGCCGAGTTTCGCCACCCGCACGGTGAACGCCTTCGCTTGCGTCACCATGAAGTCGCTGTTCATCGCGAAGAGTTGCTGCTGCGGGACGGTCGTCAGCGTCCGCTTGTCGGCGGTCACGTTCGCGTCGGGGAAGTCGAACAGCCGAAGAAGTCCGTCGAGTTCGTGTCGGCTGATCTTGCCGTAGACCGTGCGGCGGGCGTTGCCGGCGTTGCGGAGGTCGGTCGTCGGCCCACCGGTGGTGAGGTCGAGTTTGCCGGAGACTGCAAGCAGCGAATCCCGCCAGGGTTCGACTTCCAGCCGGCGACGGTTCTGCCGCCAGAGGTAGGCGTTGTCGCCGTCCTTCTCGGCGTTGGCCGGGTTGCCGGCGCTGGCCTGCTGGTACGTCGCCGAGAGCAGAATCTCGCGGTGGAGCCACTTCAAGGACCAGCCGTTCTCCATGAACTTGACGGCGAGGAAGTCCAGAAGTTCCGGGTGGGTCGGCCTGTCGCCGAGGGTTCCGAAGTTGCTGGGGGTGTTGACGATGCCCCGGCCGAAATGCTGCGCCCAGATGCGGTTCACGATCACTCGGGCGGTCAGCGGGTTGTCCGGGGAGGCGATCGCATTGGCGAGGTCGAGGCGGGAGAAGTCCTTCGGTTCCGGGGAATTCGCGGGGGAAAGGACCTGGAGGAACCGCTTGGGGGCGGGTTCGCCGTGCTTGGCGGGGTTTCCGCGAACGTAGACCTTCATCGCGTTGCCGCCACCCTTCATGACGTGGGCGGTGGGGTACATCGGCGGGGACGCCTTCTTGCGGGCTTCCAGTTCCTTTTTCATGCCGGCGAGCGTCTCCGCGTCCGGTTTCGGCAAGGTTTTCTCGACTTCCTCAGGTTTCAGGAAGTACGGGCCGTTCTGGTCCTGGAGGATCGCTTTGACGAGTTCGACGTGTTGTTTCGCGGGTTTCGGTTTCTTCACCGCCTCGATCGCAGAGGCGAGGGCGGTCTGGAACTCATCGGCTTTCTTGGATACGTCGTCGGCCGGGGCTTCCGCGAAGGCCTTCATCATCGGGGGAAATTTGGATGCGTTCTTCGAATCCAGGTAGCGCGACCAGCGGTCGAGGAACCGGCGATTGAGCTTTTCCTCGGCGACGAGCTTTTCCGGTTTCGCCCCGGAATCCCGCATCTTTCGGACGGCGGTGAGGTACTTCGCGGTACGGCTCACCTCCGCTTCGCCGGCGGCGCGGGCCTTTTCCGTGAGCCAATTCTTGACCTTGTCGTCCTGTTCCTTCACGAGTTTCTGCGCATCGTCGTAGGTCTTCACCACGTCTGGGGTGGCAAGGGGGGCCTGAGTCATCTGGCCGCCGTTGAAGATGCCGGCAAGGGAATAGTAATCGCGGGTCGGGATGGGGTCGAACTTGTGGTCGTGACAGCGGGCACAGGCGACGGTGAGGCCGAGCATCCCGCGGGTGACGACGTCGAGCTTGTCGTCGAGCTCGTCGGCCCGGGCGGTGGGATTGCCGCCGTAATACTGGGCACCGAGGCCGAGGATGCCGAGCCCGGCGAACCGGGTGAAGCGATCACCAGCAGATTCCGGGAACAGGTCGCCGGCCAGCTGCAGTTTCAGGAACTGGTCGTAGGGCATGTCCGAATTCAGGGCGGCGATCACCCAGTCGCGGTACTGCCAGGCGTTGCTGTAAGGTTTGACGCCGAACGTGTGGGCCTGGTCCTCGGCGTAGCGGGCGACGTCGAGCCAGTGGCGGGCCCAGCGTTCGCCGTACCGCGGGGACTTGAGAAGCTCCGAAATCACAGATTCCAGGGCGTTCGGGGAATGGTTTTTCTCGAACGCCTCGACTTCCTCCGGGGTCGGCGGCAGGCCGATAAGGTCGAAGTAGACCCGGCGGAGGATCGTGCGTTTGTCGGCAGGTTTCGCGGGGGTCAGGCCTTTCTCGGCGAGTTTCGCGAGGACGAACTTGTCGAGGTCGGTTTTCCCGGCGTTGGCGGGCGGGGTCGATTTCTTCGGTGGCTGGAAGGCCCAGTGCTGCCGGCCTTTTTCGATGTCGACGCCGGCCTTCGTGGTGGTGCCCGTCTCGGTTCGGGGGTCGGCAGCACCGTCCGCAATCCACTTCTCGAAGTCGGCGATGACTTTGGCCGGCAGCTTCCCTTTGGGCGGCATCACGGAGACATCACCAGTTCCGTGGAGGGCCTTGACGAGGAGGCTTTCCGCGGGTTTGCCGGGGGTGACGGCAGGGCCGGAATCACCGCCCGTGCGGATGGCAGCAGCTGAATCGAGACGGAGCCCACCCTTGAGTTTCTTCTTCTCCAGGGATTCCCCGGAGTGACACGAGTAACACTGCTCAACCAGAACGGGCCGGATCTTCGATTCGAAAAATTCGATCGCTGCGGCTGTTGGCTTCCCCGCCGGGTCGGCCGCAACAACGACATCGGCCCAGGAGGCGAGAACAACGACCGCGATGGTCCAGGCGAAGTTTCGCATGGGAAACCCAGTTTTGCGGGGCAGGTCGGAGCAATCGGCAGGCAGGTCAACAGGTGGGTGGTCCTGGGGAGCGGACCGGTAGGCACCCTAAGAATACCCGATTCACCGACCGAGGCAAGGAAGTTCCGGTTTTGAACGAACACTGCTCAAAGGAAGAAGTGGAAATCGAGTGCCAGCAGAATTTCTCAAGTATTGGACGACAGTGTGGTCGTGGCCTGCGATGAGCAGGTGGTCGAACACGATCGACCACCTTCACGGAAATCGGGCCACCGCACCGGCTGTCCGGGAGCGGCGGCCCGTACCGTGATTCGCCGGGTCGCCTTATTTGTTTGCGAACTCGACATCGAGCCGCAAGTTGACTTCGAGTACGTTTACCAGCGGCTCGCCGGCTAGTCCAGCGAGGGGCGATGAGGCGTTCGCGTTCAGGATTGCCTCGATCCGCAGGCGGGCGGCCCCTGCGTCCCCCGATCCGGCCCGGGCGGCGGCCACCCGAGGGAGCTGCCACCGGGCGTTCCGCAAGGTGATGTGCGGGTCCATCCCGGCCCCGGACGCGGTCACGAAGTCGGCCGGCACCGGCTCGATGTCGGTGACCTTCGCCTTGTTCGCCGGGTCCTGCAGCCACATGTCGAAGAACAGGGCCTGGATGACCGCGCCGGCCTTCGCTGGGGCCACCCACTTCTCCGTGTCTTGCACCGGGAACATCCCAGGGTGGACCTTGGCGTGGCTCTCGAAGAAGGCGACCAGTACCTCCTCCGGCTTGGCGTCCGGCTTGTTCCCCAGCACCTCCGGGTGGGCCTTCGCCCAGTCCTGGATGTACTTGCCGTTCGGCCCGTACTCGTCGCCGGACAGGTCCGCCCTGGCCCAGTTGGCCGCCGACGTGGGGTACGCCGCCGCCCACCTGGCCGCCCGGTCCGGCTCGGCGGCGAACCACGCCTCGATATCGGGACCGACCGGCTTCCCCGACCGGTAGCGTACCAGCGGGCCGAGGAGCTGGGCGGCCCGGTCGCGGAGCTTCGGGTTGTTCGCCCCCCAGTTGCTGCCGCCGGTGGCGGCCGCGTTGTACCCGGCGGCGGACGGCCGCGGCCAGAAGTACCCGTCCTTGGTGAACGCCTGGGCGATCTGGGTCGAGCCGACGGGGCTACCGTCGGCGTTCGTCACCAGGCTGCCGTTCGCCTTGGTCGGGAACAGCCCCTGGCCGAACGCCCACAGGGCGGCCGGGTACAGGACGCAACACAGGACTATGCTGCTGGCGAACAGGACGACGTTGGCACGGATGGCGTTCATCGCGATTCCTTGTGTGGGTGTGGCGGTCGGGCCGGCCCAGAGTCAAATGCCGGGGATAACGGACAGCGCCAGGTCGATCAGCTTGATCCCGGCGAACGGCACGATTACCCCGCCGAGGCCCCAGATCAGCAGGTTCCGCCGCAAGAGGGCGTCGGCCCCGACCGGCCGGTACGTCACCCCCTTCAGGGCGATCGGGATCAGGCACGGGATGACCACCGCGTTGAAGATCACCGCGCTCAGAATGGCCGACGTCGGGCTGGTCAGGTTCATGAAGTCGAGCCGCTTGAGCCACGGCAGGGTGCCGGCGAACAGGGCCGGGACGATGGCGAAGTACTTGGCCACGTCGTTGGCGATCGAGAACGTGGTCAGCGCCCCGCGGGTCATGAGGAGCTGCTTGCCGACCTCGACGACCTCGATCAGCTTGGTCGGGTCGCTGTCCAGATCGACCATGTTCCCGGCCTCCTTGGCCGCCTGGGTGCCGCTGTTCATGGCCACCCCGACGTCGGCCTGGGCCAGGGCCGGGGCGTCGTTCGTCCCGTCCCCCATCATGGCCACCAGCCGGCCGCCCTGCTGCTCCTTGCGGATGTACGCCAGCTTCGCCTCCGGGGTGGCCTCGGCGATGTAGTCGTCCACCCCGGCCTGCTCGGCGATGGCCTTCGCTGTCAGTGGGTTGTCACCGGTCACCATGATTGTGCGGATGCCCATCTTCCGCAGCCGCTCAAACCGCTCCTTGATTCCCGGCTTCAGCACGTCTTCCAGCACCACCATCCCGACGACCCGGTTCCCCTCGGCCACCAGCAGCGGGGTCGAACCCTGGCCGGCGACGGCGTTCACCTGCTCGTCTAGAAGAAGCGGCGTCGTGCCGCCGTTGGCCCGGACGTGCCTGACCACGGCGTCAGCCGCCCCCTTGCGGATCGACCGCCCGTCCGGCAGGTCCACCCCGCTCATCCGGGTCTGGGCGGTGAACGCCACGAACCGGGCCTCCGGCGGGGTGTTCCACCCGCCGGCCCCGGGCTGCCGGCGGTACAGCTCGACGATGCTCTTGCCCTCAGGCGTCTGGTCCGACGCGCTGGCCAGGGCGGCGATCTGGCCGACCTCCAGGGCGGACACGTCGGCCAGCGGGACGAACCGGGTGGCCTGCCGGTTCCCCAGGGTGATGGTCCCGGTCTTGTCCAGCAGCAGGGTGTCCACGTCCCCGGCGACCTCAACGGCCTTGCCGCTCTTGGCGATGATGTTCGCCCGCAGCGCCCGGTCCATGCCGGCGATGCCGATGGCCGCCAGCAGCGCCCCGATGGTGGTCGGGATCAGGCACACGAGCAGGGCCACCAGGGTCGGGACATCGGTGCCGAGGCTCTTGACCTGGGCCACACCCAGGTAGCCGGCCATGTAAGTCTCGGCGTGCAGGGCCATCGGCCACAGGGTCGCCGTGACAATGAGGAAGATCAGGGTGAACGCCGCCAGCACGAGCTGCAGGGCGATCTCGTTCGGGGTCCGCTGCCGGGCCGCCCCTTCGACGATCGCGATCATCCGGTCGAGGAACGACTTCCCGGCGGTGGCGGTGACGCGGACCAGGATGCGGTCGGACAGCACCCGGGTGCCGCCGGTGACGCCGCTGCGGTCGCCGCCGGCCTCGCGGACCACCGGGGCCGACTCGCCGGTGATGGCCGACTCGTCCACCGACGCCACCCCGGCGACGATCTCGCCGTCGGCCGGGATCACCTGCCCGGCCTCGACGGCCACCACGTCCCCCTCCCGGAGGGCGGTCGAGACGGTCTCTTCGAGCGCGGAACGCGGGATGCGGAGTGCGGAATCGAAGGCCGGGTTTCCGTTCCGCGTTCCGCGTTCCACGTTCCGCAATCTCCAGGCCGGTGTCTCTTGCCGGGTCTTCCGCAGGGCGTCGGCCTGCGCCTTCCCCCGGGCCTCGGCCAAGGCCTCGGCGAAGTTGGCGAAGAACAGCGTCAGCACCAGCCACACGTCCAGAACTACCAGGTACCCGAACGGGGCGCTGGTGATCCCGGGGCTCACCACCTTGGCGACCGTGTACGCGATCGACAGGACGGTGCCGGCCTCGACCACGAACATCACCGGGTTCTTCCACAGGACGTCCGGGCGGAGCATGACCACGGCCTGCCAGAGGGCAGTTTTCATCAGGTCGGGGGCGAACAGCCCCTGCCGGCGGCTCAGCTTGCGGGCCTGCTTGGCGTCCACGGCGGCAGGTAGGCGGGGGGTATTCAGGGTCGCAGACACGGGTGTCCTCAGTTCAAATCGGCCGGGCCGAAGTCCGGCAGTGGGGTGTCAGGGAACGTGGCGGCTCACCCGCCGAACGGGATCGGCCCCAGGTGCTCGGCGACCGGCCCCAGGGCCGCCACCGGCAAAAACATCAGCGCACCGAGCAGGACGATGGTGCCGAACAACAGGACGCCGAACGTGGCCGTGTCGGTCCGCAGGGTGCCGGCCGTGAACGGGGTCGGCCGCTTGGCCGCCAGGCTGGCCGCGAACGCGATCGGGGCGATGATCGGGATGAACCGGCCGAGCACCATAACCAGCCCGCAGGCGACGTCGTAGTGCGGGGCGTAGGTCGCCGGGGGGCTCGGGTTGGCCTTCGGGTCGTTGAATCCGTATGTGTCCCCCAGTCCCTCGAACCCGCTCCCGTTGTTCGCGCTCGACGAGGTGAACTCGTAAAGGATCTCGCTGAACCCGTGCGGGCCGGGGTTGTTGGTCGCTCCCGCCCCCCAGTCCAGGGCGGCGAACAGGCCGGTTGGCCCGAGCACCAGGAGCGGGTGGACGAGCAGGGCGACGGCCGCGAGCTTCATCTCCCGTGCCTCGACCTTCTTGCTGAGGTACTCCGGCGTCCGTCCGACCATCAGCCCTGCCAGGAAGACGGCGATTACCAGGTAGATCAGGAAGTTGATCAACCCGACGCCGATGCCGCCGAAGTTGCAGTTCAGCCACATCCCGGTGAGCGGGGTCAGCCCGGCAAGGGGGTTCAGGCTGTCGTGCATCCCGTTCACCGACCCGTTGCTCGTGCAGGTGGTGAGGGCCGCCCAGGTCGGGGTGGCCGAGTAACCGAACCGGAGTTCCTGCCCCTCCAGGTTGCCGTACCCGGACTGGTCCACCGGCAGCCCGACGACCGCCGGCACCGCCAGTTCCTTCGTCTCCGCATTGCCGCCCGCGTCGGCGGTGGTGACCTGGTAAGGCTTCTCCCCGGCGTCGGTGACGGCCGGTTTCCCGGCCAAAGCCGGGTTCGGAGTGATCGTGTCGGTGCCGATCCCCCAGGCGATCAGCCCGACCAGGAACACCATCATCACGCTGTACACGACGGTCGCGTGGCGGTTGTTGCGGAGCATGGTGCCGAACAGCACCACGCACGCCATCGGGATCAGGATGATCGAGGCGCACTCGACCACGTTGCTGATCGCCGTCGGGTTCTCGAACGGGTGGGCCGAGTTCGGCCCGAAGAACCCGCCGCCGTTCGTCCCGAGCTGTTTGATGGCGACCACGGCCGCCACCGGCCCCCGGGCGATCACCTGATCGGCCCCCTCCACGGTGGTCACCTTGGCGTTCCCCTGGAACGTCATTGGGACGCCCTCGGCGATGAGCAACGCCCCGACTATCAGGCTGAGCGGGACGGCGACGTGCACCAGCCCCCGCCACAGGTCGAGGTTGTAGTTCCCGAGGTGCGTGTCCCCCCGCAGCCCGCGGATGAGGGCCAGCAGGGCGGCGAGCCCGACGGCCGGGGTGAGCATCTGCTTCAGCAGGATGCCGAAGACCTGGCTGCCGTAGGTCAGGTGGACCTCGCCCGAGTAATGCTGGAGGTTGGTGTTCGTCAGGAACGAGCACGCCGTGTTAAAGATCGTGGTCGGGGACAGCATCCCCTTCCCGTCCGGGTTGAGGAACGCCGGGTGGTACGGCTGGGTGGCCAGCACCGCGTAGCCGAACAGGAAGATCACGGCGTTCGACCCGAGCAGGGCAAAGCAGTATCGCTTCCACGTCTGAGGGCCGGTGTCGATCAGCCGCTCGAAGGCGTTCCGGGGGCCGTCCCGGTCGAGCACCCGGGCCATGTACCGGCCGAGGGGGATCGACAGCAGGACGGACAGCCCGACAATGAGCAGTGGCAGGAACCACATGGGTGGGGCCTCTCGGTTAGAACCGCTCGGGCCGCAGCAGGGCGGCGAGCAGGTAGGCGAACAGGAACAGGGTGACGAGCACGGTCAGCCAGATCACGGGAGCCCCTCCTCAAATGCGGTCGCAGGCTTCAATGAACAGGTACATCAGCCCCAGTGCGCCAAGCCCCAGGCCGAGCGTCAGCGGGATCCAGAGCGACAGGTCCACGGCCAACTCCTTCGTGCGTTTGGTCCTCGGTGCGCGTAGTATTGCAACAGGGGTGCCATCCGGATTCGATCGCGATAACGCTGAAAAACAAGGGTAAAGTGCGGCTCGCCGTGGCAGGCGATGGCGGCGGAGGTCGTGCAGAAAACCGCAACGTCCGTGCAAGATGCACGACCCGGCGGGGAGGAGGGCGGTCGTGAACATCCTGGTGGTGGATGACGAGAACACGCTCCGGCGGACCATCCGCACGACCCTGGAGAGCCAGGGGCATGCGGTCGCCGAGGCCGCGACGGGCATCCAGGCAGTGGAGCGAGTGCGGTCGGCCCGGCCGCACCTGGTGCTGCTCGACCTCAAGCTCGGCCGGGAGAACGGGCTGGACGTGCTGGCCGAGCTGCACAAGGCCTCCCCGGGCCTCGGGGTCGTGGTCATCACAGCCCACGCCAGCATCGACACCGCCGTCGAGGCGATACGGCGGGGGGCGCTCGACTACCTTCCCAAGCCGTTCACCCCGAGGCAGCTCGCCGACCTGTTGGCGAAGTGGGGCGGCGGAGTCGGGGCCGACAGGGACGCCGACGCGGCCGTTCTCGCGAGTTCCGAGCCGGCCATGTGGCAGGCACTGGAGACGGTGTTCGCCGTCGCGGCCAGTGACGCCACCGTGCTCCTTCGCGGGGAGAGCGGGACCGGCAAAGGGGTCCTGGCGAAGGCCGTGCACGCTCGCAGCCGCCGGGCGACCGGGCCGTTCGTCACCGTCCACTGCCCGAGCCTCTCCGCGGAACTGCTGGAGAGCGACCTGTTCGGGCACACCAAGGGAGCGTTCACCGGGGCCGTCCGGGACACCGTCGGGAAAGTAGCCGCGGCGGCCGGCGGGACGCTGTTCCTCGACGAGGTCGGCGACCTGCCTCTCCCCTTGCAACCCAAATTGCTGCGGCTGGTCCAGGACCGCACCTACGAGCGGGTCGGCGAGGCGGTGGTGATGACCGCCGACGTGCGGATCGTCGCCGCCACCAACCGCGACCTGGAGGGCGAGGTGGCGGCCGGACGCTTCCGCGAGGACCTGCTCTACCGGTTGAACGTGATCGAGGTGATGGTGCCGCCGCTGCGGGAGCGGCGGGACGACGTCCTGCCGCTGGCCGACCACCTGCTGGCCCAGTTCGCGGGCCGGGCGTACAAGCCGGTGGCCGGGTTCACCCCGGCGGCCCGGGAGGCCATTCAGCGGCACCGCTGGCCGGGGAACGTCCGCGAGCTCCGGAACGCAGTCGAGCGGGCGGTGCTGCTCGGCAAAGGCACCGAGATCGACGTAAAGGACCTGCCACCGGCCGTCACCGCCCCGCCTCCGGCGAACGCGAAAGTGGCGGTCGGCGAGGGGGTGCCGATCGACGCGGTCGAGGTCGAGCACATCCGCCGGGTGCTGGCGGCCAGCCCCACCCTGGAGGACGCCGCCCGGACCCTCGGCATCGACCCGAGCACCCTGTACCGCAAGCGTAAGAGGTACGGCCTGTGACACTCCGCCGCCGGATCGGGCTGACCGTCGCCCCGCTCGCCGCCCTGATCCTCGGGCTCGGCGGGGCCGGGCTGTACCTGCTCGACGACCTCGGCCGGAGGTCGGAGGCCATCCTGCGGGACAACTACCGCAGCATCGAGGCCATGACCGACCTGCGAGAACACCTGAGCAACGCCGAGCGGCTGACCCTGTTCGCCGTCGTCCAGGGGGACGGGCTGCACCCGGATGTGCCTGCCGGGTTCCGGACATCGGTGGACGGGGCGAGGGCGGCGGTCCGGGTCGAACTTGGCAACATCACGGTCCCCGGCGAGCGGGAGGAAGCCGAAAGACTGGCCACCGCCGTCGAACTGGCGGCCGCCCGCGGGGAGGCGCTCCTGGCGGCCCCGCCCGCCGCCCGAAACTCACTGTACGTGGACCCGGACCGCGGGTTCCAGCCGGCCGTTACCGCCGCATGGCGGCACCTGCACCGGGTCCGCGTCCTGAATGAGCTAGCGATGGAGGATGCCGACCGGGATGCCCGGGGGACGGCCCGGCGGTCAGCCTGGGTGCTCGGCGGGGCAACCCTGGCCGCCCTGGCCGCGACCGCCCTCCTCGCCTGGCGGACGACGCGTGCCGTCCTCCGCCCGGTCGACGACCTGACCCGCTCGGCCCGGGCCGTCGGGGACGGGCTGTTCGACCAGCTCGTGACCGCCGACACCCAGGACGAGGTCGGCGACCTGGTGGCGGCGTTCAACCGGATGACGGCCCAGCTCCGCGACTTGCGGCAGTCCGAGGCGGCCCGGCTGCTTCGCGCCCGGCAGGCCAGCCAGGCAGCCATCGACGCCTTCCCCGACCCGGTACTGTTGGTGGACCCAGGCGGGCGAGTGGAGCTGGCCAACCCGGCCGCCCGCCGGCTGCTTGGGGTGGTGACGAGCGACGACCCTGCCGCCCCCTCGTGGCAGCCGCCGGACAAGCTACGGGAACCGCTCGCCGCGGCTCTCCAGGACCACCAACCGTTCCTATCCCAAGGGTTCGATCAGACGGTCGCCTACCGGGTAGGGGGCGAGGACCGGGTGTACCTGCCGCAGGTGCTGCCGGTCAACGACCCCCACGGGGCCACCCTGGGGGCGGCCGTGGTGCTCAACGACGTCACCCGTTTCCGGCTGCTCGACGAGTTCAAGAGCGACCTGGTGGCGACCGCCAGCCACGAGTTGAAGACCCCGCTCGCCGGTCTCCGGCTGGCCGTCCACCTCCTCCTCGATGAGGCCGTCGGCCCGCTCACCGACAAGCAGTCCGAACTTCTGATCGACGCACGGGAGAACACCGAGCGCCTGGTGCGGATCGTGGACCACCTGCTCGCCCTGGCCCGGCTGGAGACGGGCCGGGAGCCGGTCGCCATCCGACCCGAAGACCCCGCCGCGCTGCTCCGGGCGGCCGCCGAGCGCGTTGGCCCACTGATGGCAGGGAAGACGCTGGCCGTGGAACCCGTCCACGGGCTGCCGCCGGTGGCGGCCGACGCCGACCGGCTCGGGCACGCCCTGGACAACCTCCTGGTGAACGCGGCTACCTACACCGATCCCGGCGGGCGGATCACCCTGTCCGCCCGCCCGGCCCCCGGTGACCGGGTCGAGCTGGCCTTGTCCGACACCGGGGTCGGCATCCCGCCCGAGCACCTGCCGCACGTGTTCGACAAGTTCTTCCGCATCCCTGGGCAGACCCGCGGGCAGGGCACCGGGCTGGGGCTGGCGATCGTCAAGGAAGTCGTCGCCGCCCAGGGCGGATCCGTGACGTGTGAGAGCGAACCGGGGAAAGGGACCACATTCCGCATCACCCTGCCGGCGTGGGCCGCCAAGCCGACCGAGGGGGCGACATGACCGCGGCGAACGACCCGAACGGCCGCGCCGAGCAGTTCCTGGCCCTGATCCGCCGCCAGCAACGGGGCCGGCTGAAGGTGTACCTGGGGTTCGCGCCCGGGGTGGGGAAGACCTACGAGATGCTTCAGGAGGCGCACCGGCTCAAGAAGCAGGGGGTGGACGTGGTCGTCGGCGTCGTCGAAACGCACGGCCGGGCCGACACCGCCGCCCTGGTCGATGGCCTGGAGCAGGTGCCGAAGCGGATGGTCGAGTACCGCGGGATCACCCTGGACGAGATGGACGTGACCGCGATTCTGGCCCGCCGGCCAACGGTGGCCCTGGTGGACGAGCTGGCCCACACCAACGCCCCAGGTGGCAAGCACGCCAAGCGGTACGAGGACGTGGAGGACCTGCTTCGGGCCGGCGTCCACGTGCTAACTACGCTCAACGTGCAGCACCTGGAGAGCCTGTACGACACGGTCGAGCGGTTCACCGGCACCCGGCAGAAGGAGCGGGTGCCGGACGCCGTGCTCCAACAGGCCGACCAGGTGGTCAACGTGGACCTGCCGGCCGAGGACCTTCAGGAGCGGCTGCGACAAGGCAAGGTGTACCCGCCGGACCGGGCCGCCCGGGCGCTCGACGGGTACTTCACCAGCGACAACCTGGAGCAGCTTCGGGAATTGGCCCTGGAACACCTGGCGCATTTGCTCGACCGCCGTCGGCAGGAGCGTCAGGCCGGGGCCGCAGGTGAGGCCTCGGGATCGGAGCGGGTCATGGTGTGCGTATCGAGCCGCAGTCCGAACGCCCCGCGGTTGCTCCGGGCCGGCGCCCGTCTGGCCGACCGGCTCGGGGCCCCGTGGTATGCGGTCTACATCCAAACCCCGGCCGAGGCGGCGGAGAAGGTGGACGCGGCCACCGAGCGACGGGTGGCCGAGACGCTCGACCAGGCCCGTCGGGCAAATGGGGTGCCAATGCAGTTCCGCGGGTCGGACGTGGCGGCGGCGGTGGCCGGGTTCGCCCGGGAGTATGCGATCACCCACATCGTGGTTGGGCGGAGCCAGCGAACCGGGTGGCGGGCGTGGTTCGGCCCGACCCTACTGGATCGGATCGTCCGGGCCGTGCCGCAGGCTACCATCGTGGTGGTTTAAACGACATGACCCGCCATGACCTTGTTTTCGACCCGATTTGACGTCGCCCTGCGACCGCGGTCAGGGCAAAGCACCCAGCAAGGGCCGGAATAGGGAAGACCCGCCGGCGGAGAATCAACCGCCTTTGGACGGATGCGGCGGCCGACGCCACACCCGCGTTCCGCCGGCTGTTCGCAGACGTGGCGAAGGCCGGCGGCGGGACGGTCGTCATCCCACCGGGCGACTACAGCCTGCCGGGCACCGACCCGGTCCCTCTCCCAGGGCGCACCCACGTCGCGGCCACCGGGGCGCGGTTCCACCTGCCGGACCGGCTCGGCGACAAGGCCCGGGCGGTGCTGTTCGCCGGGGAGAACGTCCGCGATTTCTGCCGGAAGCAGAGTCTCGCTTTTCGATCACCCCTCGGCGATAATCCAATCTCCTTTTGCCAACCCGGGTCCAGTCTCATTTCGCCCGTGAACCCCGGGACGGCGGCTCGTGTCGATCGGTTGACTCGGCTTGTTCTCTTCTTCCGCCCGAAGGGTGTCGGTTTCTCCCATCACGTCTTGCTCGGAGGTGCCTCATGTTCGCGATTCCAGAACTGCGGGTTGGCGATGCAGTGCGATTCGAGGGGCTGGCGGTCTTCCCGCTATTCCCCGGCGGTGATCCCCCGCCTGGCGGGGACTACGCCCTCTCGGAAGAGACCCTCGCGGATGGATCCACGGTGGTGGAGGAAATCACGGAAGGGGGCTCGGTTCCGCAACTGTCCGTGACCGTGACCGGGCCGATCCCGGTGCTGTTTCTCGAAGGGGAGGAACTTCGGGGGGCGAAGCAGAATCGGGTGCTCAACACGAGCGTGTTGATCGCCGCGGGTTCCAAGACGGTGATTCCGGTCAGTTGCGTCGAGCAGGGTCGGTGGCGGTACACCTCCAAGCATTTTGGCAGTTCCGGTCGGCACGCTTCCCCGAAGATGCGGAGCGTTCTCAAACCTTCCGTGACGCGCTCTTCCATGGCGGGTGCCGGCCACGGCTCCGATCAGGGGGCCGTCTGGTCGGAAGTGACGCGACAGATGAAATCGATGGGGGCGAGTTCCGAAACGATGGCGATGGCCGACACGTACGAGACGCACAAGGCCAAGCTGGAGTCGGCAAAGTCGGCCCTGGTTTACCCGGAAAAGGCGGTCGGGCTTGCAGTGGCGGTCGGCGACAAGGTCGTGGCCGTGGACCTCTTCGACACCCCGGAAATCTGCCGAAAGGTGTGGGATCGGCTGCTGACCGGGGTCATCATGGATGCGGTCGAGGACCAGAAGCCGGCGGGGGAACCGGATGTTTCCGCCGCGCTCACCGTCTTCCAGGGTGCTCCCTGGCAGTCGGTTCCACCTGCGGGGATTGGCGAGGAATACCGGGCCGAGTGGGAAACCGGCCAGTGGCACGGCTCCGCCCTCGCGAAGGACGGCCGGCTTGTCCACGGCAGCCTGATCCTCGCGGGGTAACCCACCGCCCACCAACGGACCCTGTTCTTCCCTGCGGGGCCGAGTTGTAGGATGAGAGTCGACGAGGCCCGTCCACACTCGTCGGTTCGCCGGTTCTCGATGGAGATCCCTTGACACCCACCGCACCCCCCGTCACCGACGCGCCGCTTCTCGGCTCCGAGTTCCTCCGCCGACTCGAGAAGCTCGAGATTGTCTCGAAACGCGTGATGGCCGGGCGGATGAAGGGGGATCGCCTCTCGAAACGGAAGGGCCGGGGCTCCGAGTTCGCCGACTTCCGCCCCTACGCCCCGGGCGACGACCTTCGCTTCCTCGACTGGAACCTGTACGGCCGGCTCGAGAAGCTCTTTATCCGGCTCTTCCTCGAAGAAGAAGACCTGCACGTCCACCTGCTGATTGATACGACCAAGTCGATGGAATACGGCACCCCGACGAAACTGCGGTATGCGAAGCAGGTTGCCGCCGCCCTCGGATTCGTCGGGCTCGTCAACATGGACCGCGTCGATGTCGTCACCATGGGCGGGGCGAAACCGGTGCACTCTCCTGTGTACCGCGGCCGGGCCAGTCTCTGGCGGATGATGAAATTCCTCGACGGACTCGAACCCGCAACCACTGGCGACCTCAACCGGGCCATGCGAAGCTTCTCCATGCGGGCCAGCGGTCGCGGAGTCGCCGTCATCCTCAGCGATTTCCTCGACAAGGACGGCTACGAGGAAGGACTGCGATACGTCGCATCGCGGAATCTCGATGTGTACGCGATCCAGATCCTCGCCGACGAGGAGGTCAACCCACCGTATTCCGGCGACCTGAAACTGACCGATCTGGAGGATGAGGACGAGGCAGAGGTGACGATTTCCGCCCCGCTGCTGGAGCGTTACCGTCGAACCCTGGCTGCCTACCGCGGGGCACTCAACAGTTTCTGCACCCGACGGGGAATGTCGTACCTCTTCACGACCAACACGGTTCCCTTCGAGAAACTGGTGCTCGGCTACCTCCGCTCCCGCGGGTTGCTGCAATAGCGGACAAGATGCGAGATCGGTTCGTGTTCTCTGGTGCATCAAGAGCCGCGACTGCCAAGCTGCCAAGGAACGGCCACTTCCACGGACAGGTGACCGGCCCTTACAGGGCCGAATCTTTGGCTTCCCTTCCGACCCAGGTCTTCGACCTGGGCTGACAAAACGAGCCTGTCAGGCTCGAAAACCAGGAACCTCCCCCGGAAAACAAAGTCATCCTCGGACAGATCCAACTCCAATTGCGGAAGCGCGAAGTCACAGAAGCTTCCGGTACAACGCCTCGTACGCGACGGCACTGCGGTCCCAGGACCAGTCCTGTTTCATCGCGGTTCGCACGACCTTGGCAAAATCCTCGGGCCGATCGCGGTAGAGCGTCAGAGCCCACTTGACCGTCTCGTACAGGGCTTTCGCCGAGTACTCCTCGAAGGCAAATCCGGTGGCGATTCCCGCGGCGAGGTTCTCTTCCGTCGCGTTGGTGACGGTGTCGGCGAGGCCGCCGGTCGCGCGGACGACGGGGGGTGTGCCGTATTTCATGCTGTAAAGCTGGTTCAACCCGCTTGGCTCGTAGCGGCTGGGCATCAGGAACAGATCGGAACCCGCCTCGATGACGTGGGCCAGCGTCTCGTTGAAGCCGAGGTAGACGCCCACCGATTGCGGATGGCGGGCCTGGAATTGCGTGAGTTCGTTGTGAAATTCCGGGTCACCCTCGCCGAGGAACACCATCTGGCAGCCCAAATCGAGGAACCCCGGGGCGGCACTGAGCACCAGGTCGATCCCCTTCTGCGACACCAGCCGGGCGATCAACCCGAGGATCGGCTTGGCCGGATCGACGGGTAGGTTGAACCGCTTTTGCAACTCCGCCTTGTTGTGGGGCTTCGATTCCCGGAAGGTGTCGATGTCGTACATCGCAGGGATGTGCGGATCAACCGCCGGATCCCACACGCCGTAATCGACACCGTTGACGATCCCGCTGAGCTTCGCGTGGTGCTCCTGCAGCAACCCCTCCAGCCCGCAGCCGTACTCGGCAGTCTGGATTTCCCGGGCGTAGGTCGGGCTCACCGTGTTGACCGCATCCGCAAAGACGACCCCCGCCTTGAGGAAGTTGAGCATCCCGTGGAATTCCAGCTGCTTCGGGTTGAACGCCCACCCTGGCAACCCGGTCAGCCGAAGCACGTCCTGCCCGAACATTCCCTGGTAGGCGATGTTGTGGATCGTGAAGACGGACCGCATCCGCCCGTACCCCGGTTTCTGTCGGTAAAGTTCCGACAGATACACCGGCACCAGCCCCGTCTGCCAGTCATTCGCGTGGATGATGTCCGGAATAAACCCGACAGCCGCGATCGATTCGAGAACCGCACGGCAAAAAAACGTGAACCGCTCCGCGTTGTCCGGGTAGTCCGCCTTGTACCCCCCGGACATCGTCTGCTGATACAGGCTTCGCCCGTGGTAGGTGTCGTCTCGGTCGAAGTATTCGGGGGCTTCGATGAAGTAGATCGGCACCGCCGAGTTCGGGAGATGCCCCTTGTAGACCCGGCAGGCCAGGGTGCGATCGCCGACCGGGACGGGAATCACCTTCCCCGAGTATTCGACGCGGTTCTTCCCGAACCGGACCGCCCGGTAGTACGGCATGACGACGGCAACCTGGTGCCCGCGTGACGCCAGCGCCCGCGGCAGGGACCCGGCCACATCCGCGAGCCCGCCCGTCTTGGCGAACCCCACCACTTCCGACGCCGCCAGGAGGATGCGAAGGCCGGCCATGTCAGATCTCCCCGGGCTTGCCGCAAAATTGTACGCGGAGGCGCACCCGACCGGACCTTCGAGGCGAAGGGCCAGTCTCGGCTATTATCGGCCAGGGATAGGGGTCGGCGTCACTTCTCGATTCGCCGAGTGAGCATGATGCTCTTGATGATCCGCTCCACGTCCGGGGTGATTTCTTTCGCAACAGCCGCCGGTAGCCGGGCGGCCACCGTGATGCCCCCCTCGGCAAAGGTGACGACGGCGTATTCCATGCGAACTTTTTGATTCCCGAGCTCTGCGTCGAACCCGAACCGGTCCACCCACCCCGGTCGCTCCGCGACCCGATTTGGAGCCGACGAGCTGGAAACTTTCCACTTTTGCTTCTGCAGAAATTCCGAGGTTTCCGTCAGAAACTGCTTCGCGGTCGGCAGCGAAGCGGAGGGTTCCACCGTGAGCAGAATTCCGCTTCCTTGTGACTCTTCGAGCGTGACCTGCCGACCCTGCACGATGCCGACCCGAAATCGTCGGGGATAGAGGAAATTGACCCCGAGTTCCGCGTTCTCGTACAGCAGCAAGGTGTTGTCGGAATTGGGCTTGAGGTCGATCCCACGGAGGGATTCCTCGCCAATCTCAGCAACTCGGCCGGCGGAACGTCTTTCCATCACGAAGGTTCCGTCAATCTGCCCCGTCGCCCTGCCATCGGGGCCGAGTAACTCCTGAATTCCCTTGATGTTGAGGTAACTCAGCCGATCGATTTCGAGGTCGAAGTAGGCGATTCCCTCGAGTTTCTGCCGGGTCGGCCCATCCTCGCTTGCCCCTTTGACTGTTCCCGAAAGGCTCAGTTTCGCATACCGCCGGCCGTCCAAAGTGACGATGGATCCGAAACTTACGGAAAGGCCTCCCTCCTCGATCGGATCGAGGTCGGTGAGATCCGCCACCGCTGCCGGGGACACTCGCCAGGTATCGCCCGGCCGCACTCGCGGATTGGCCGGAAGCAGCCCCGAAACGAGCGTCGGAGAGAAAACGTCTTTGCTGACAACGTCAATTTCCGCCCAGGCAAGAGGACCGTCCGGAGAAAACGGAGCTTTTTTCCCTTTCTCCGAGCGTAAGACCACCATCCGCCGGACTTTGGGGCGAATCTCGGCGATCTGATCCCGGTCGCCCAGGGTCCGTCGGAATTCCACATCCCGATACTGACGGATGACGCGATCCGATTTGGACTCGTCCGCCGGTAGCACCCGCTCGTCGTAAACCATTGTCCCCGTGCCGCGAACGGCGATGGTGGTCGGTTGCTTCTCCTTCCCGATCGGGACAGTCAACTTTCCGTTGGCCGTAACTTTCAACTCGACACGATAAGGCTCCGAGGCAGAGAACTTTTCCACCAGGCGGACCGTATCGTCAGCAACTGCTCGGAACGCGGTTCCGGTGAATGTGACAAAAACAAGACACAACCGGAACGCAGATCGTGACATATGCTGATTCCAGAAGCAGGTGGGGCCCCGGAGCGTGGGCGTTCAATTCTACCCCGCTGTCGGCGGTTCTGGGCGCAATCTTGAACCGAGTTTGCGTCCCATTTCGAGCAGTAAGTCGCGATGATTGGCGAGGTTACGCGGAATTTGCCGATGACGCGGCCTGCGGATCAAAATGGTGCTTGCGATTGCAAAATTGCACAGGATACCGGTAAGTCCGACCAAGATTTGGTCGGCCGCTCAATCATTGCGGAATCTTCGGCCGGGGGACAGGAAATCGGAAAAGCGCCAAACCCCATGATTCCAGGGGTTTACGGCGAAACGAGGAAGCCAAATCCTGCGAGATCTGGAATTGGCACACACCCTGCATATCGCAATTTCGCCTGACCTGAATCGCGTTTCCCAAAGTTGTTTCGAGATTTTTTCCGCATTCTGTCCGGTCCGCAGGATCAGGACAAATAGTCCTTTACTGCGAACCCATCCAGGCAGTGGGTGTATCCAACTGACTGCGGTGATTCAAGTTCAAGTTCGGTATGCTTTCGCGGTTGACGGGTTAGAGCGACAACTTCGGCAGTGTATCTCCAATATCGAGAGAGTTGCCGAACGAACTCCACCAAGGAAGGACAACAGATCCCGGCCTCGCCCACGACGACGATAGGGCCCGGATCTTCGGAGCACGGCCATGAGCGACTTCAAAATTGCAGCCCTGAAAGCTCTGACGGACCAGCAGGTCCGCTTTGCCCCCCCGGCGAAACGGACCGAGCAGGTTGCAAAAGCCGAGAAACTTCTGGCGGAAGTCGAACCGAAGCGTGTTTATCCGTACCAGTTTGTCTGCTTTCGGGTCACCGACTACCGCTCCGACGCCCACCCGGATTTGCTCATCGACGGGGCGGACGTCAAACACGACCTGGCTCTCTTCGTCAAGAAGTTGGTCCGGTCGCTGCCGCCGATGCCGGTCGAGTTGGCCGCGGAACCAATGCTGACGCTCGAAGAGGTCGGCAAACAGTTCAACGTCTCAACGAAGACGGTCAGTCGGTGGCGGATGCAGGGTCTGACCGCCCGGCGAGTGATTCGCGGCGGGCGGAAGCAACTGGGTTTCCCCAAATCCGCGGTGGAGGCATTTGCTGCCGCCCACCGGGACCAAGTGGAACGCGGTTCGCGGTTCAGTCACCTGTCGGACGCCGAGAAGGATGCGATCGTCCTCTCGGCCCGGAAACTTGCTGCCGCCGGCGGAAGTCTGACGGAAATCAGCAAGCGGATCGCGGAACAACTCGGCCGGTCGGCTGAGGCGGTCCGGTACACGATCAAAAACTTTGACCGGGCCCACCCCGATTCGGCGGTGTTCCCGACGCTGGGGGGGCCGTTGGATGCGGCCTCGAAACAGCAAATATTCAGCGCATTCCAGGAGGGCAAGCCTGTGGATCTCATCGCCAAACGATTCGGTAGAACTCGCTCGTCCATGTACCGTGTCATCAACGAGGTCCGGGCCGAGCGTTTGATCGAAGCTCCGGTCGATTACATGTATAATCCCGAGTTCGACGACCCCGCCAAGGAAGCCGACATCCTCGGCCCCATGCCCGGGGAAACCGAATTCTTTGCAAAAATGCAAACCATGCGGGCACCCAAAGACGTCGAAGCCCACATGGCCTACCTCTACGGCCGGCCGCTGCTCAACCGCGAACAGGAAGCACACCTGTTCCGCAAAATGAATTTCCTCAAACACAAACTTCACCTGCACAAGCAATCCATCGACCCGGGCCGGGCTCGCGTGCAGGATATCCAGACCATCGAGGACCTCCAGGAGCAGATCAAGTTCGTCCGCGACCTGCTCATCGAGTGCAACCAACGGCTTGTGCATGCCCAGGCCTCGAAGCGGTTGTCCGTCGGGCAGTCGATCGACGAGTTGAAATCGGACGCGAACCTGTCCCTGATGCGGGCCGTCGAGAAGTTCGACTACAGCCGCGGGAACAAGTTCAGCACCTACGCAACGTGGGCGATCATGAAGAATTTCGCCCGGAGCATCCCGGACGAGAACACCCGCAAACAGCGGTACATGACCGGGGCCGACGATTATTTCGATGGCAAGGCCGATGTCCGCACGGATGAGCAAGAGGTGCTCGCCGCCGCCGACGCAGCCCGGAACCGGGTCAACGTGCTCCTCGAGCAACTGGATCCGCGAACCCGGGAAGTGATCAAGATGCGGACCGGGCTGGACGGTTCCGAGGAAATGACGCTGGAGCAGATCGGCCAGCACTTCGGGATCACAAAGGAGCGTGTCCGTCAGATCAACGTCCGCGGGATGAAGCAACTCCGCGAACGTGCGATGCAGGAAAACGTCGAACTTCCGTGAAATTGGGAAGCAGACACCATCTCCCGCGGCCGCGAGGATTCGTTCTCGCGGCCGTTTTTCTTTTGCGAACCACCTCCGGGAAACCGCACGATGCGATCCCAGCAACGAACCAACCTCGGCCCCGCCGCTCGCCGGCCGACGACGACCCGCCCCGCTGACGCGACGCCGCCCGCGTTCTTGCGTCTGCCGCCGCCCACAACTTCGGAAATTGCGGATCCGCACGGCCGGGATGCCAAGCTTGCCCGCCTCGAAGCGGCTCTATTCCTCGCCGACGAGCCGCTGGCCGCGAAGAAACTCGCCGATGTCGCCGGGCTCGCCGACACCGCGGAGGCCCGGCGACTGCTCGATCGCCTCCGCGAACTCCTTGATGCCGACGAGTCCGCCTTCCAGATCGAGGAAGTCGCAGGGGGATTCCAACTCTTCACCCGCCCCATGTTCCACCCGTGGCTGCTCCGCCTCCGCCGGACGGGCCACGAGCTCCGCCTGACCCCGATCGCGCTCGAAACACTGGCGGTGATCGCGTACAAGCAGCCGGTCGTGAAGGCGGAGGTGGAAGCGGTTCGCGGGGTGGCGTGCGGCGACGTCATCCGCGTGCTGATGGAGAAGGGACTTGTCCGCGTCGCCGGCCGGGACCAGTCCCTCGGCCGGCCGCAACTCTACGGCACCACGAAGAAGTTTCTGCAATCCTTCGGGTTGAAGTCGCTCGCCGATCTGCCGACGGTCGATTCCCTGCCCCGACCGCGGTGATCTCCCTCACTTCAGGGTCGTCAGAAATTCCACGAGATCCCGCACTTCCCGGGGCGTCAGCGTCCGATCCATCGGCGGCATCGGCGAGGTCGGCGTCGTTCGCGAATCGATATCTTCTGCCGGGAACGTGACCTTTTTCCCATCCGGAGTTTGCACGGTCACGTTCTTTTTGTCGTCCGCGAAGACCAGACCGGCGATCATCCTTCCATCGGCGAGCGTGAATGTGACGGCGGCGTAACCCTCCGCAATCTTCGCGTTCGGCAGCGCCAGCGATTCCACAAAGTGCTCGCGGGCCTTCTCCGGGTACTTCGACGCGACCTTACTCAGATCGGGTCCCGCGACGCCACCGACGCCGTTGACGATGTGGCACCGCACACACTGAGCCGCGGTGTGGCCGAAGAAAATGTCACGCCCGTGGTCCGCATCGCCGCCGGTGAGCGAATCGCGGAACTTGCCGACGGGGTCGCGGGGAACGCCGGCCTCGTACTTCTTCCGGTGCCCGTCACGCTCGGCGGTTGGGGCCGATTTCAGGGCATCTTGCACGTCGATCCGCAACTCGGCGGGAACCTGGGAATCCCCCAGCTTGACCGCCCACGCATCGAGGAGCTTCGATGCTTTCGCATCCTTCACCCGCGGCAGTGCCAGAATCGCCCGTTGTTTCTCGGACACCGTGGAGTTCGCATCCATCAGCACCGATTCGAGCGACACCGCTCCGCGGGCCGGGTCTGCATCGGCGAGTACCTCGCGAGCTTCGGCCCGGACCATGGGAACGGCATCTTTCAAGGCGATGGCAAGCGAGTCTTCGAGAAGTTTCGACTTGCGATCGCCGAGGATCCGCAAGGCGGCCGCCCGCGTGTTGGGGTCCCGTTTCGCGTCGGCGACCCAGGCCGCGAACGTTTTCTCGTCCGCTTTCACCCCCAGTTTCCCGATCAAAACCACCACCTCGGACTGCAATTTTCCGCTGGTTTTTGCGAGGAGCTCGGCGACCGCCGGCTCGACCACTCCGCGGGCGATTGCCGCATCTCGCTTCTCCATCGGCCGCCAGAAACCGGTGACGCGATCGCGTTGGGGCGGGTCGGCCCAGTCGCGGAGGGCATACAGCGCCTCGGCCCGGACCGCTTCGGAGAAGTTCGGGTTGAGCACGACGGCGAGCACCGCCTTCGCGTTTTCCGGTTTGCCGAGGACGAAATTCGCATCGATTCCCCGGCGAACCAGCGGGTCGATGTCGGGCACGGCCGTCGCCCCGAGCGACCCCAGAACCGCGGCCAACTTCGCGTACTCGTCTCGCATTGGCAGGTCGTGGACGGCCCGGGCAGCCTCGGTCCTCACGAAGAGATCCGCATCCGCGAGGAATTGTGACACCCGCTTGTCACCGAGTCGGCGTTGCACCAGGACAACGCCGAGGCGAACGGGCGCGGACTCGTCGGTTGCCTTCGCATTGACGGCCTCCGCATCTCCAATTCGCGTGAGGGCGGCCACCACGGCGTGCCGGAGAAACGGGTCGGCGTCCTTGTTGGTTTTGAGAACCGCGAAGAGCGGCCCGACCGCCGGTTTGTGCTGGAGTTTCCCGAGGGCGGTGGCCGCGAAGAGCTTCACCCGCGGGGCGGAATCGCCGAGAAGGGCGAGCAATTTCGCCTCGGAACCGGGGATTTTCGCGTCGCCGATCACCTTCGCCGCCTGGCACTTGACCTCGGCGTCCGGGTCGTCGAGGAGCGGCGCGACAGACTTCAACGCATCCGAATTCTTTCGTGCGATCTGGCCGAGCCCCCAGATCGCGTGGAGGCGGGCGAGTTGGTCGGCGTCCTTGGCAGCGACGGCGGCGAGCGTGTCGACCGCGGCCTTGTCGGCGAGCACAAACTGGGCCCGTTGCCGAACACGCATCTCCGGGTGAGCCAGAAGTTTTGCGAGTTCCTCGGGTTTCCGTTTCGCGAAACCCTCGGCGAAAAGTTGCTTAATCTCCGTCACATCGGCGGACTTTTGTTTTTGCTCATCGAATACGGTGTAGATCCGCCCGCCGAGCGATTTGCCGGACCAGTCGAGGTTGATGAAATCCGAGATGTATAACTTCCCATCCGGTCCCTCGGTGACATCGGTGGCCATGATAGGCTTGAGGAAGTCGTGATAGTCGTCGATCTCATACGCGGCCCCCTTGGCCTTCAACCTCCAGGCTTCGAGTCCGCCGCCGCCGGTATAGTTGCACATGATGAACGAATTTTTGTAACGGGTCGGCAGGGTGGTTCCGCTGGTGAAGAGGAAGCCGGCGGGTCCGGTGCCGATTTTCCCGATCGGCGGCAGAATCCAGGCGGGTTGCCCGGGGTTCGGGAGGTGCCACATCCGTTCTGCGAACCAGGGGCCGGCCATGTATGGTGCGGGGATCGTCTGATAGGCCATGTTCCAACCCGCGTCGCCGTCCTCCAATACATACACGAGCCGGCCGTGATCCCCCTTGTCGCAGTTATTGTCATCCGCGAACAGGTTCCCATACTGGTCGAATACAAGTTCTTGCGGGTTCCGCAATCCTTGCATCACAACCTCGAAGTTGCTTCCATCCATATCACATCGGAAGACGGCACCGCGGCGGGGGCCGGCGAAGTGCTTGCCTTCCCGGGATGTCACATCGAACCCGCGGTCGCCGATCGAGAAGTAGAGTTTGCCGTCCGGCCCGACGATGAGTCCGTGCAGGTCGTGGCCGAAAAAGGCGATGTTGGGCCCGAACCCGGTAAGAAGTTTCTCGCGCTTGTCGGCGACGCCGTTGCCCGTGGTGTCGGTCAACTTCCACAGGTTGGGGATGCAGGTGAAGTAGACGTCCCCGTTGTGGGCGAGCACACCGGCGGCGAGACCGTCGAGCGGGTCGTTGAATCCGCCCGCGAAGACGGTGCTCTTGTCCGCTTTCCCGTCGCCGTCCTCGTCGACGATGAGCCGAACCTGGTCGGAGTATTTGGAGAACCAAGCCATCCCGCCGGGCATCTTGTGGGCCCACTTCCGGTACGCCACCAGGCGGTCGGCGAGGGTGTTGATTTGGAGATCGTCGTCGAGGAAGAAGCTGAACGCGAACGCCTGGTTGTTGCGGTTTTCCGCCGCCCCGCGACCGAGGCGGTGCTCCTCGGCGACGAAAACTCGGCCCTTATCGTCGACGCTGATCGCGACCGGGCTCGCCAGCTTCGGCTCCGCCGCGAACAGGTCGACCTTCAAGCCCGCCGGCACGCGGAAGGTCGCCATGTGCTTCTTCGCCTTCGCGGTTCCGTCCGGTAGCACGGGATCGTTACTCGTCGACTTCGGGCCATCCGGGTCGACCGCCAGTGACACCGCGATGACACTGGGGAAAAGCAGAACCGCGAGCAATCGGGAATGTCGCATGGTGGCGGAATTCGCGTGGGGGGAGGAATCGGGAAATTGCCCGGGGAATTTGGGCCAATCCGCAGGGCGGGATCGTCGAAGCACAGGCAGGAATGGAGTATAGCAAGCCCGATTTTGAGATGCGAGAACTTGCGCGAATGCGTCAGCGAATCCGGTGTTCCCGGGCGGCTTCCGCAGCCTGGACGATAGTGTCTGCCCGGCCCCCCTCGAATTTCTTGTCGCCGATCTGGAATCGAAGTCGGGCCGGAGCTTCGCGATTCCCACCCGGGCGGACGTAGTAGAAGCGGATGCGACCCCGCCGGCCGTCCTGGGTCAGGATGCGGTACTCGCCCAGCCAGGGCCCACGGGCGTTGGGGAACTCTTGAACTTCGGGCACTTCCCGAAGCGGTTTCAGCAAACTGGGAAAGTCCGATTCCGCCGCGTAATACGGCCCGATGTCCTCGCCGCCGTCGAGTTCCCCGCGGTTGAGCAGGTAGACGCGAAGCGAGCGGATTTTTGCGGGGTCAAGGTCGTCGACGGAAGAAAAGGGCTCGTCGAGAAGGTAGGGGAACAGCCCGACCGCGAGCACCACGGGGACGAGGAGGAAGGCGAGAACGTAAAGCACAATCCGCCGGGTCACGTGCGGCCCGGCGGAGGGAGGTGCGGTTTCGATCGGTCGCGGGTCCGGATCCATCACGCCTATGCCTGGATGTGGGCTTCGAGGAACCACAGCGACTTGTCGAGGAACCGCGAAACGCCGGTGAAGAGGTCGGCGGTGTCCTTGTCGCCGAACTTGTCCGACTCGTCAATGGCGGCCCGGCTCGTCTTGGCGAGGGCGGCGTAGCGGTCGGAGAGGGCGGCGACGAGGTCGGTTCCCTTGAAGACCCCGGCGGGAAACTCGGGAATGCGGGAGGCTCCGGCTGCCTGCCGGGTCGTGCCGGTCGCGACTCCACCCAGGGCTGTCGCCCGCTCGGCGATCTCGTCGACAAACTCGTCGAGACCCTCGGTGAGTTCGTCGAGCAGTTTGTGGAGGGCGATGAAATTGGGGCCCTTCACGTTCCAGTGGCAGTACTTGGTTTGCGACCGGAGGTCGAAGGTGTCGGCAAGGTGTTGGTTGAGGAGGCCGACAATTTTTTCGCGGGTACCGGCGGGAAGGTCGTTGCGGGAGGAGAACGTCGTCGCCATCGGTGATCCTCGAGAAGGTCGTGATTTTCGAGCAGAACTCTCGAGAAAGTTTACCGCAACTCCGGTTCCCGTCTTTCCCCGAATCCGGTCACATCTCGATCCGGAGCTGGACCATGCCGATCTGGATGATGTCACCAGCGGCGAGTTTGCGGCCCTGGCCGGGGTGGATTCGCGATCGGTTCAGGAAAGTCCCGTTGAGGCTGTTGAGGTCCTCGATGGTGATGACGCCGTTGGAAACCGTGATGACCGCGTGCTGGCGGGACGCCCACACCTGGTCGGTCGGTTCCTGGCCGGTCAGGTCGATGTCGACGGGCTTGTCCACGAATCGGCCGATGTAGTTCTTTCCGTCCAGGAGTGCAAACGGCGGCACATCCAGCCGCTCCCCGCGAAGAACCCGCAGCCGGGGTTGGGCACCGGGGGTGACGATCACGCCGGACTTGGAGCCAGATTCCGGCTGGGGCGAAGCAATCGCCGACGGCCCGAGTCGAGTACCCGACTTGCTCACCGCGGGGATCGTCTTTGGGGCCGGCCCCCGCTCGACCATCGTCACCACGCCCGGTGGCGGCTTCGGGTCGGAATCGGGAACGGCTCGCGCCAGGACTGAATCCCGATTCGGGCGGAGCGGATCGGTGGGCGGTTCCAGATCCAGCCCGGGGGCTGCTGGCACGGTTTTCCCGAAGATGTTTCCATCGTCGCCAACCGTGGACGGGAATTCCGTGATCTGGATCGTTTCCGTCGGCGGCTCGTTGATCGGTGGGTAGATGGCCTGGCCGCACGAGTGACACGTGGAGGCGAGATCGGGGTTTTCGGTCTTGCAGCTTCGGCAGCGGATCATGGGTCGGGGTCCGGCAGTGGGCGACCGGTCCGGGAACACAATGGAGGTTTCTGCTCAGTATAGCTTCGGAACGCAACAAAAGGGGGAACATCCGGGAAGTTACCAACCCGATCGGTGCCGGTTGACGGAAATTGCGCTGCCGATCGGTTGTGGACGGACAGGATCGAAATCCTGCAGCGATGGTTCCCCTCGCTTGGAGATGGTGCGACCCGGCGAAGGGAAAGCGTGGGGCTTGGTCTACTTCGATCGGACGGCAACGGGAATGACGGGGTCGCCAGCGCTTACCGGTGAGTTGCCACGGAGGACAATCTTTTCCCGGCCGGTCAGACCCGCCGTGACCTGGATCCGCTTGCCGTCATCGTACCCGACCTCGACCGGAACGACGCGAACGACGCCCCGAGTCGCGTCGGCGGCGGAGTCTACAACCAGGACCTCCGTGCGACCGTCTCGCCGTACGAAAGCGGACGACGGGAGCATCAGGGCGTTTTCCCGCGTTCCGAGGGTGATGACCATGGTGCCGTACATCCCCGGGCGTAGCTCACCGCTGCGGTTCTCGAACTCGACCTCGGCCCGCATGGAGCGGGTGGCGGAATCAAGCACTCCGGAAGTCCGCGTGATCCGGCCGCGATACTCGCCTCGACTGGCCGATTCCCGCAACGAGGGGACGGTCAGCACCACCGGGGTTCGCGATGGCGTTGCCTTCGATTCTTGCAGCAGAGCCTGCAACATGGGCACATCCCGCTCGGGAATGTCGACCAGAATGCGGACATGATCGGTGTGGACCAGTGTCAGCAACGGCTGGGCGGCATCTCTGACGGTCGCACCGCGGTCGACCAGCCGTCGGCTGACGACGTACTCGAAGGGTTCGTTGCCGGGCAGGGAAAACCGTTCCGGGGGCGGCGGTGCCTTGACCGTGGCGAGGGTGATCATTTCCTCGGTAGTCTTGAGGTCGGCGGCGGCGACGGCGACACGAGCCTCGGCGGTGCGGTGGTCCGCCTTGATGGCGACCCGTCTTGCTTTCTTCGTGTCGACGGCGGCAGCGGCGGCCTCGACAGCGGCCTCGGCGGCTTCGAGCTGCCGGGTCGCTTCCTCGACGCGTTCCGGCTGGGTTGCCCCTTTCGCCGCCAGATCGGTGATTCGCTTCGTTTCGAGCCGACGGAATTTGACCTCGGCCGTGAACCGCTTGAGCTGGAACTCCGCCTCCGCAACTTCCCGCTCGGCAACCCGCTCCGTTTCCACCGCTTGCTCGACCTGATTCCGCGCCAGGGTCAGCGCCGCCTGCCGCTGCTCTCGCTGGGACAGGAGTTCCGGAACATCCAGGCGAACCAGCGGAGCCCCCGCCAGGACGCGATGCCCGATGTCCAGATTCGCGGGGAAGAATTCGGAGACGACCCCGGTGACCCGGGAGCAGACGTCGACCTTGTACAGCGGTTCCACGGTGGCGGTCAGCTCGATCCGGATCGGCAGCGATTCCGTCGTGGGCGTGGTCGTCTCCACGCGAGTCAGTCGCTCGCGTGGCGGCGTGGTCGACGCGGTCGCACCGCATCCCACCGCCGCGAAAATCACCAGAAGACACGCTCCGCGCATCAGTGCACTCCAGACGGAGAGGTCGGGGCCACGGGGGAAATCTCACCGGCAGGCCGCAGTGGCCCGACCGGTTTCAGCAGCGTGTACAGGGCGGGTATCACGAAGAGCGTCAGAACCATCGAGCTGATCAGGCCGCCAATCACCGCCCGGGCGAGGGGGAGGTTCATCTCGTCCCCGGGGTGGAGGTGAATCGCAAGCGGGAGGAGGCCGCCCACGGTGGCGAGGGTGGTCATCAGGATCGGCCGCAACCGGGTTCGGGATGCCAGCAGGATCGCATCCCGCGTCGGCACCCCCGCCTCCCGTTGCTCATTCGCAAACTGCACCAGGAGGACTCCGTTCGAGACGCTGATCCCGACGAGCATCAGCACCCCCATGCAAGATTGCACGTTGATCGAGGATCCGGTGATCCAGAGGGCCAGTGCCACTCCGACAAGCCCGAGTGGTGCAGAGGCGACGACGATCAGCGGGTCGATCCAGGAGGAGAACTGCGCCGTCAGCAGGAGGTACACGAAGACGACGGCGAGCACGAGCGCGAACGCCATCTCCCCGAAGGAAGATCGCATGCTCGGGACTTCGCCTCGCACTTCCACTCGAACCCCCTTCGGGACCTCGGAATCCTTGACGATTCTCTCCACATCGGATGCCGCACCGGCCAGGTCGTCGCCAGAAACGCTGACGTAGATCTGGCTTACCCGCGTTAGCTTGCAGTGGAACACCTCGACGGGACCCTGCGTCGGTTCCAGCGTCGCGACATCTTTGAGCGTCCGTGGTGGCGGACCGGTTCCTCTTCCGGGACCAAATCCGCGTTCCGGGGAGATCGGAATATCTTCGAGCGTACGCAAATCCCGGACCACATGTTCCGGATATTGGACGCCGATCACATACGGGTTCCCGCTCAGCGGGTCGAGCCAGATGTTCGGAGCCAACTGGGCGCTCGACATCAGGGCCATCACGACGTTGCGGATCACATCCGTTTCGGTGAGCCCGACCAGTGCCGCCTTCGCCCGGTCGACGTTGATCTTCACCTGGGGAAGGTCGATCGCCTGCGGGCGGTAGGTGTCTTGCACCTGCGGCAGGGCTGCCACTTTCCGGGTCAGGGACTCGGCAAAAGCCCGGCGGGTGGCGCTGTCGCGGCCGTAGACTTGGATCTCGATCGGGGCCGTCGCACCGCCGTTGAGGATCTGACGGATCATCCCGCCCGTTTCGAAGAAGAAGGAATGATCCGGGAACCGGTCGACGAGTCGGGCGCGGATCTTCTCCACGTATGCCTTGGTGGGCGTGTGCCTTCCAGCGAACCCGCTGCGGAGCTGCACTCGCACAAACGCCGCGTGGGGCCCGTTGTTGGGCGTGTAGATGGCCGACCACCGCGAGGAAAGTCCGACGTTCGCCAGAACCATGTCCAGATCCTCGTCCGGGATTTCTTCCTGGACGATTTTTTCGATCTCCGCGGCCATCCGCTCCGTTTCCTCGACCCGCGGCCCACCAACCGCCCGGAGGTGGATCGTGAATTCGCTGGAATCCACTTCCGGGAAAAGTTCCTGCCCGGTGTGTTGGACTGCAAAGATGGCGGGGAAAAGCGAGGCGATCGTGACGGCTCCGATCATCCACCGCCGACGCATGGTCCAGCCGAGGATGGCGGCGAAGCGGTCCGCCTGGTGCTCGTACCAGCGGTCGAATCTCGGGGCAAACCGGGAAATGACTCCGACTGCCACCGTGATTCCCCCGACTCCTGCGAGTGCCGGCAGAGCGCCGAGCGCCCAGCGCGGCAGGGTGGCAAGCATCTCTGGCCGCTGCGACGCGAGGAACAGCCCGGCTCCGCCGACACACCCGACGATTCCGCCCAGGACCACCAGCCAACCGGGCAGGGGGCGTTCCTGACCGTGCGGTTTGAGGAACAGCGAGCAGCACAGCGGCGAGACTGTGCGGGCGACAATGTAGCTCGCGGCCATCGCCAGACACGCCGCCACCGCGAGGGGGGTGAAGAGGTACTTGCCCATCCCCTCCATCATCGCCACCGGCGCGAAGACGATCATCATCGAGGCGGTCGCCATCAGGACTGGGACGGAGATTTCCGCGGCACTATCGGTGACTGCGGTCACATTCGACTTGCCCATCCCCAGGTGTCGGCTGGTGTTCTCGATGTCGACGATGCAGTCGTCGATCACCCGGCCAAGCACGAGCGCAAGCCCGCCGAGCGTCATGATGTTGAGCGTGTGCCCGGTCACGTACAACCCCGTCAGGGCCGCAAGTACAGAGAGTGGAATCGAGAGCGCGACAATCCCCGTCCCCCGGAGCGTGCCCAGAAACAGGAGCACGACCAGAGCGGCAAGGGCGGCCCCGGCGACCGCCTCGTAGCGGAGGTTGCCGATCGCATCCCGCACGTATTGCGACTGATCGAAGACCAGCTCGACCTCGACGTCGTCCGGAATCGCCCCGCGTTCGTGAAGCTTGGGGAGGAACTCCCGGACGTTGTCGACGACGGTGACCGCACTCGCCCCGCCCTGGCGAAGGAGCGGCATGTGCACCGCCCGCCGGCCATCCGCCCGGACGACGTTGGTCCGCCAGCGTTGGCCATCGACGACCCGGGCGACATCCCGCAACCGCACCACCTTACGGCCGTCGGTCCAGAGCGGGATTTGCTCGAATTCCTCGGTCGTCCGCGCGACGCTGTTGGAACTGATGTAGAAGGTCCGGGCGTCGATCCGGATTTCCCCGGTGGGAAGGACCTGGCTCTGGGCGTTGACGATGCGGGCGACGTCAGCCGGCGTCAGACGGTACGCTTCAAGGGCTCGCGGCTCGACGTAAATCTGCACCTGGCGGTAGGTACCCCCGAAGACGGGGGCGGAGGCGAGCCCCTCGATGCCGGCCAACTCGTCGCGAATGCGGGTGTCTGTGAGGTCGAGCAGTTCCTTGTCGTCGGCCCGATCGCTGCGGACGACGAGTTGCCCGACGGGAACCGCCGACGCGTCGTACTTGAAGATCGTCGGCATCTGCATGCCCGGCGGCATGTTCTGCATTTCCGCGGAAACCAGCGTCGAAACCTGGCTCGACGCCACATCCGGGTCCACTTCCGGGCGGAAGTAGACGCGGATCATCCCGATACCCAGAAGCGATCGCGATTCGATGTGGTCGAGCCGGTCACTCTTGGTTAGAGCCCGTTCCAGCACCGCAACGACACTCGATTCCATCTCCGGGGCTGGCATCCCCCGGTACGACGCGAAGACCACCACCACGGGCTGCCGCATCGACGGGAGGATGTCGGTCGGGGTCCGCGTGTAGCTTACCGACCCCAGGATCGCGACGAGGAGCATCCCCACCCAGATGGTGTAGGGTCGACGCAACGAGAGCAGAACTAACCACATGACCTGAACCTTCTCTCGCCCGCACTTCCGGGAAACCGGGAAGTTCGAGATGGAGGTACACAACGGAAACGCAAACTTCGCGTTCCGGAACGGCTCCCCCAGAGCGGTGGAGAGGAGATGGTCCGTCGGATGGACGTCGTAGTGCCCCGACTCAGAAGGTCGCGACCGGCGCAATCTACCACCGAATCCGCACCGCGACGAGTCCAGTTTCGAAATCGCCCGGCCCGCCAGGTTGCCAAGCGTCGCGGAGGCCGGCCGGAACGGGGAAATATCCGGACCCCGGCAGACAGTCAACGCGGAGGGGTCAACGATTTCGCCGCGGTTTGAAGCAGGGGCAGAACCGTCGTGGGATCGTAAGAAGTCGGCCCTTTCCGAAGCTCGTCACGGACCTTGCGGAGGTTGGTGTCGGGCACGTCGCCGACTTTCCGAGAAGCCCGGCCCCGGTTGACGGCGGCCAGCGCGTAGTACACCTGCGATGCGTCATCCCAGTCGAGTTTCGCCGATTCCAGGTGCAGGGAAGTCAGGAGTTTCTCGGCGGTCGGAGCCGGGAGGTTGGCGAGTTTCTGCGACAGAGATTCCGCCTCGGTGCGGATCTTTCCCGGGTCGCTCGACAGTCGGGCCAGGAGTTTCGCAAACTCGGTGTCGGTTCCGGGCGGGAGCAGCTTGTGGAGCGGGTACGGGATTCCGGACCAGGGGAGTTTCCCGGCATCGCCGTTGGCGAATCGTTGCTGCCGCCAGTCCGTTCCGCCAGGGGTTCCGGGAAGGGCGTGATGGCAGGCGGCGCAGTTGAAGGCAGCGAGTTCCGGCCAGGTTTGCCCCCGGCTTGCCTGGTCCGCCACGAGTCGGAGGCCCGCCCGCGAAGCCGTCACCTTTCCCTCGAACCATTCCGCCACCGGGTCGATCGGATGCGGCTCCGACCAGTGCGGCGGCATCAGCGCCAGGAACGTCGCATAGTCGAAGTTCAACCGGGGATGCCCCGCCGCGATCAGGTCGTGCGTCACTTCCCGGACTGGGATCCCGGGCGACGCGGGTGCCCCGATATGGCAGCCGGCACAGACTTCCGCACGTTGTCGGGTCGCGGTCAGCGGAAGCAGCCCGAGGTCGCGGTAGCAGCGGGCGAGGTCGGCCTCGGCTCCGGATTTGTGCGCATCGACCCATTCCGAGGTCGAGTGGCCGGGGGCGGTGTGGCAGGCGTCGCACCCGACGCCATCCGCGCGAAGTCGGGCGACCTCCGCAGTCGCGGGACCTTCTGCGATCGACGGAGTGACATGGCACGCCAGGCAACGGATATCCGTCTCGGCCGACGTCCCCCCGAGATGGCGGATCATCGCCTTGGATCGCGCCGACAGAAGCGTCCGGTACGCGTTGGCATGGCGGTCGTGCCGGAGCCAGACAGTGCAGGAATTCGCGGTGCTGGGGCGGAGCGGCTTGCCGTCGCGGTCGGTGGTGGGGCCGCCGTGGCATCCGCGAGCCGCGCACCCGGACAGCCCCATCGCCGGTGGTCGCTCGACCGGAGCAGAAGCAGCCGTCGCCAGACGCGCCTTCGGTTGGCCAATGACCGCCGTCACGCCCCAGGCAGCAAGGCTAACCACCACCGTGATCCGTGTCCGGGACGTCATCGCAAGTCTCGAGGGAACTGCAGGCTGCCCTGGAAAATCTAGCCCGGACTCCTCTCAACGGACAGTCGACTCTGGTCTGGAACCCCGCATCACTTCCCGAGCAGGTCCTGGCTCAGCACCGTGGGGCACCAGTTCTCTTCGATGAATTCGATCACAAGTTGCGTCCCCGCGTCGTGCGAAACCATCGGCTTGCTCTTGGGGTTGTACATCGCGTCCGTTAGGTCCCGCACAAGGAAGCACGGCACACCCCAGCGGCGGAGTTGCTTGATCGCGAAGGTCCGGTGCAGCACGCACATGTTCGTGTGGACCCCCATCACGATCACCGTGTCGAGCCCACGGTCCTTCAAGATCGCGTACAGTTCCGCACCCTTGTCGGTGATGTAGTCCTTCTCGCCGTCGATGGAGATGGCGTCGTGCTGTTTCGTCCAGGCCTTGCGGAACTTGGCCGGCGGGTCGTCGTCGCAGCCACCGTCCTTGTCGTCGATCGGCAGCGGCGGATCGGGAAGATCCTTCGATTTCGGCAATTCCACGGGTTTGACGGCAACAGTCCGCTTCCGGGCGGGATGGTCCTTGTAGTACGCCATGCAGTCGGACGGAGCGTGGACGACCGTCATCCCCTGTTTGCGGAGTGCATCCACCACCGGCCCGGCTTTCCTGGAAAGGGCATCGCACCGTTTCGCCGCCGAGGTGCACCAGTGGTCGTCCCACATGTCACAGATGACGACCGCACACTTTGCCGGGTCGATTTGCTGCTTCTGCTGGTGGGCGACGTGGTCGGATTTGCGAATCTGCACCGGGATTTCCCGAGGTGCCGCATCCACGCTGACCGCTGCGATGGCGAGCAAAACGACGACCGCAATCGAACGCGAACCAGCCATGGAGGGCTCCGGGGAGAAGGGGAAGTTGGAGGCGGGGCAGACGTATTTTGCCATCGGCGGATCGCATCTGCCAATGCTTTCGCAAGAAGCTCGTTCCCCTACCGACCTCGCCTCGGAATCGGCTTCAGGGAATAATTCCGTTCCTCCCGGATCGCAATTTTGTCCCGGCGCCGGCGAACCTGCGATCTGGGGGCGTGTCCGATTGGCGAGCCCGAGCACCGCAGAGCGGGAATCGCCACTCGAATTGCTCGATGTCTCCCGTTCCCGAAAGGATGCCGACAGTGTTCGACAACGCGTGGAATTTCGTGGCCGGCGGGGCCATCCTCGGGGTGGTGGCAAGCCTGTGGGACAAGATCAAGGCGTTCGCCTGGCGGGTCGCGAATCTGTTCGTGCAGCGGATCGAGATTCCAAACCAAGCCGCCCACGATGCGGTGACGGCGTACCTCATCTCGAAGTACCGCCGATCCCGGAACTACGACCGGATGTACGGTGCCGCCTGGGAATTCCAGCGCGACGGCCGGTACGGGCTCATCCCCTACGAGCAGTTCGGCCACCGCAACCTCATCTTCTGGAACGGCTGGTTCCCCTTCTTCTTCGCCAACCAGCAAGAGGCGAAGTCCACCCAGAAAGCCGGGGAATCCCACAACCACTCCGCGATGAAGATCTACTCCACGCTCACGTTCGTCCGCGGGACGCTGGATGTGGAAAAGATCCTTGCCGCGTCCTGCGACGAGCGGAACGCCATCTCCTGGGCCGCCGAGGACCAGCAGGAGGAATCGAAGACCCGCTTCGTCATCCACCACGTTCCGAAGCGGAACGACTCAGAAAACGACAACGACTACGGCAGCAACGGCCTGGCCTGGTACCAGCAGGGAACCTACCGACTGATCGCCCACTCGCCCGGCGATCTCGGGAAACGGCCCACCGCCAACGGGAAGGCACTCGACAACCTGATCTTCCCCCAGCGGATCAAGGACCTGATCCACGAGATCGGCCTGTGGCGAAAATCCCGCGATTGGTACCGCGAAAAGGGCATCCCCTGGAAACGCGGCTGGATGCTCTACGGCCCCCCGGGCACCGGCAAAACCGCCCTTGCCCGCGCCTTCGCCGAAGACCTCAACATGCCGATCTACGTCTACAACCTCGCGGAAATGGGGAACCACGAGCTGATGCGGACCTGGTCCGAGATGCAGATGAATGTCCCGTGTATCGCCCTGATCGAGGACATCGACAACGTCTTCCACGGGCGGGAAAACGTGTCGCGGAAGAATGCCGGGTTCTCGATGTTGATGGGTCCGCCGCCTAAGAAGGACGACGGCGACAACGACCGCGACCGGGGCATGCTCTCTCCGCCCCTGACGTTCGACTGCCTGCTCAACTGCCTCGACGGCGTCGAGCGGTCGGATGGGATCTTCACGATCATCACGACCAACGACATTGGCAAGGTGGACCCGGCACTCGGCCAACCGCGGAGAACCCCGGACGGCGGCGTCGAATTCATCAGCACCCGGCCCGGCCGCGTCGACAAGGCGGTCGAACTCGGGGCGATGGAACCCGCGGACAAGAAGAAAATGGCCCGGCGGATCCTCGGGGCGTACGAGGCGGAATACCTCGCCATGCTCGAATTCGTCGACCGGTTCCCGGACCTTGCGGAAACGCCGGCCCAGTTCCAGGAACGGTGTGCCCAGATCGCCCTGCGGTGTTTCTGGAAGGAACAGGAAGCCGCCAAGGAAGTCAAACCCCAGACCTCGGCGGCCGCCGTTGCCGAGGAATTGCTCAACGGAAAAGCATGACCGACGAGCAACGCGATCGGCTCGGGGCCTGGGTGATGGCCGTCACCCCCCGAGCCCTCGCGTTTGCCCGGTCCCTCGCCCGCGATCACGCCCAGGCCGACGATCTCGTCCAGGAATGCCTCTTCCGACTCCTCCGCAAGGCCGACGACTACGACCTCGAACGCGACGGCGTCAAGCTCCTCTTCAAGGCCATCTCCAACCTCAGCATCAACCAGCGCACCCGGGAACGGGCCCTCGCCAGCCTCGACACCACAACCGACCCCGACGATGGTGCCGTGCCGGTGATCGACCACCAGGCCGCATCCCCGGACCAGCTGGCGGAGGGGCGGGAACTGGAATCCCGCGTCCGCGAGGCGATGCAGTCTCTCCCGGAGATGCAGCGAGCTGCCGTCGAGTTGCGGGCACTCGGGATGTCGAAGGAGGAGATTGCCGAGGTTCTGCAGGTGTCAGCGACCAACGCCGGGGTCCTGGTTTTCCGGGGTCGGAAGGCCCTGGCGGCCGCTCTCGGGAAGGTGATCGAAGATTCCGCGTAACCCGCACGATTCCCCGGGGTTGTACCCTCACGGCGGCTCCGACTCGCGATCCGCCCCCGTTTCCGGACTTGCCATGGCACCCGACGACCTCTTCCCGAAACCGGAACCTGGCCTCGATTCCCTCGTGCGGTCGTCGCTCGACGCGGACGCGGAGTCGGCCCGCCCGGACGCCGCTGCGATGTGGAAGCGATTGCAGCATCGCCTGGACGCGGACGCCCCGACACCGCGACGTGGCTGGCTGCGACGGGTTGCAACCGTGGCGGCCGCGGTGGGGATCGCCGCCGGGATCCTGCTGGCGATCGTCCTCACCCCGACCGCGACCCGGGAAGTGGTGGCGAGCCCCGCCGAGGTCGTCGCCGCCGCCCGGCAGGAGCACGCGACCGGTCTCGACCGTCGCTACCGCGTCACCGCCGAACTTCCGCCCGCCGCCCGCCGCTTCTTCCCCGACGCGCCGAGTGAATCCAACCCCCGGATGCTCTGGACCCGCGGCGATCGCTTCGTGGTCGAGCCCGGTTTCGGTGGAAAAGGCGCCTGGGGCCGGGACGCCGAGGGCCGGGTCTGGCTCGCTCCCACCCCAGACGCCGCCGCCCGCTTCCAGGAAAGCGAACTATCGGAGAAGCTTGCGAATTCCGTGAAATTGCATGGCCTCGAACTGCAATCCATCCTCGACGACGTGCTCGGAAACTTCGACCTCGTCTACTTGGAGGCACCGTCGCGGAAGGGGGGCTACGTCATCACCGCCACCCGCCGGGGGCAACCGGTTCCCCTCCGACTTTCGTGGGCGGAACTGGTCATCGACCACGATTCCAAGGCGATCCGTTCCCTCGCGGTGCGACGGCCGACGCTGACGGGCGACACGGCATCGGCGAAGTTCGAGCTGCAAGAAACCCAATCGCGACCCGACGCGATCTACACCGCGGAGGGGCACCTCAACCCCGGCGCCCCGGTGTACGATCAGTCGCAAAAAATCCTCCGCCGTCGGCTGATCGCCCGCAACCTCGGCGAAATCCTCGGCCACGGGCTGTGAGCGATTCGCGAGTTCCGATCAAAACAGGCTTCCCTTCCGCACCTCGGGGGGCTTCCCGGCACGCACTTCCTCGATGGTCGGCAGTCGACGGATGTAGTCGAAGTAGCCCGCGAGTTTGAATTTCTTCCCGGTGTTCTCGCTCGACATGTAGCGGACACTGCCGAAGATCGGACGTTCCGGGGCCCACGGGCGGTCGAAGAGGCCGAAACACCACAGGATTCCCGTGTACGAGTTGGGGTCCCGGCCGTCGATTCCGTATTTGTTGTTGAGGTGCTCGAGGGTCCGGTACGCATCGTCCGCCGTCGGCGACCACTCCAGGACTTTCTTCGCCCAGAGCATTCGCAGGTAGTTGTGGATGCGTCCGGTCGCGACGAGTTCCCGCTGGGCCGCGTTCCAAAGCTCGTCGTGGGTTTTGGCAAGCTCGAATTCCTCCGGGGAATAGGTGTGTTCCCGGTGATCCTTCGCGTGCTTGCGGAGCGTCGCCTTGGCCCACTCGGGGAGGACGAGATCGAGGGTGCTGGTCTTCCCGGGCGGAGAAAAATCCGCGGTTTCGAAGTTGAAGCTCGGAATTTCGTCGGGATCCTGCCAGCTTCGGGTGCCGAGTTCGGCGTTGGCGGCTCGCTTTGCGGCGAGCCGGGCGAAATTCCACTGGTATCCGACATCCCGCCAGGTGATCGCCTCGTCGAGGAACGAGTTGACGTTGGGGTCATCGCCGAAGAAATCGGCCTTGCTCCGGCTTGACGGATTGATCTGATCGACGGTCCACTTTTTCCCGAGCACCGCCTCGCACACCTGCTGGATTCCGAGATGGCCGTAGTGGAGGTGCCAGCTCAGGCCGCTCGCGGAACTTCGCGTGGGGTCGTCGGGAAGGTTCCGGGTCTCGCCATACCGGGGAAGTTTCTCCGCCACGAATTCCGCGAGTAGCCGCTCCCCCTCGGCCCGGCCACCGACGGCACCCGGAACCGGCGGGACAGTCTGATCGATCGGAAGTCCCCGCACGAAATCGGTGAGGTCGGCGGGGATCGACCATGTTGGGAATGGCGGATCGACGCGGACCTTCGTGGCCGGGGTCAGGTGCGGTTCCGTCGCCGCCCGGTTTCCCCACGCTTCCGCGAAGAGTTTGTGGATTCGCGGTCGCAGGTGCGCCGCCGCCGACACCGCCGGCCCGAGTCGGCTCAGCGGGACGAGGCAGTTCCCGTCAACCGCGTGGACCGCAACGTCCGCCTTCTGGGAAATGGCCCGTATCTGAGCGGGGACGATGTACTGAGGGTAGTCGTCCGTGACGAGGACGCACGCATCCTGGGCGAGTTTCTGCACCAACCCGTGGCCCGGATGCTTCGGCGTTTCCACGAACGGCCAGTAGGTGATCCCCAGCGATTCCGCGTCGCCGGCGTTGTCGAGCATTCCTTCGAGCAGAAACTGGTGGAATCGGGCCGACGCCCACGGGTAGTTGAGCTTCAACCCCTCGTACACGACCAGCGGCTTCTTCCACTTCCGGGCGAGATCCGCGGCGTGGTTGAGGGCGTGGTTCTGCCGCAACCGGCGGACCATCTGGCACCAGTACAGGACGTACTTCCCGTCCGGGTTGGCCGGGCGATCGTTTGCGTGCCGGACGCGGGCGTCGTTGAAGCTTGCCATTCCCCACCCATCCCGGGGCCGATTCCAAACTCGAAACCCGCCGTATCATAGGCGACATGACTGACCCGGTTCTCGTCGCCTCCGGAGTTCGCAAACGGTTCGGCTCGACCCTCGCACTGGCGGGCGTCGATCTGGTCGTGCATCGGGGCGAACTTTTTGGTTTGCTCGGCCCCAACGGTGCGGGGAAGACGACGTTCATGTCGATCCTCGCCGGCCTGGCGGAGCCGACGGAGGGGTCGGTGAAGTTGTTCGGGGTCGGGTCCACTTCACGCGACCGCGATTTGCGGCGGAAGGTGGGCCTTGCCACGCAGGATCTGGCGATCTACCCGGAACTGACGGCCCGGGAAAACCTCGAATTTTTCGGGCGGATGTACGGTTTCCGCGGGGATTCGCTGCGTTCGCGGGTGGCCGAGATGCTGGCGGCGGTGGAACTGACGGAGCGGGCCGACGACCGGGCTGGCACCTTTTCCGGGGGTATGAAGCGCCGCCTCAACCTGGCCGTCGCCGTCGTGCACGGCCCGGAATTGCTGCTGCTCGACGAGCCGACCACCGGCGTCGACCCGCAATCGCGCAACCACATCTTCGAGCGGGTTCGCGCCCTCAACGCGGCCGGGATGACCGTGATCTACACCAGCCACTACATGGAAGAAGTGCAGATGCTCTGCCCCCGGCTGGCCGTGCTCGATGAGGGGAAGATCCTTGCCTGCGACACGCTTGCGAACCTCCTCACGCTTCGGCCGGCGAAGTTGCGAGTTCGCTTCTCGACGGGTTCCGACTGGGCGGACCGGCTCTCCGCGATTCCCGGTGTCAATGCGGTGTCACCGGCCGCGGATGGCTTTGAGGTGACGGTCGACGACATTCCCACCGCCTGTGCGAAAATCGCGGGAATCGCCGGGGAATCGCTGCTGGCTCTCGACCCGGACCCGCCCACGCTGGAGCGGGTGTTCCTCCACCTGACGGGGCACGCCCTCCGGGATTGACCCATGATTCCCACCCTCACGATCGCCCTCAAGGACCTCCGCTTGCTTCTCCGCGATCCGCGGTCGGCGGTGATTCTTCTCGTCATGCCGTTACTGCTGATTATCGTGCTGGGGCTGGCGCTCGGGGAAGGGTTCGGGGCGAAGCCGGATGACCGGATTCGCATCTCGATCGTCAACCTCGACGCGGGTTTGCCGGCGGATTTCCAGCGCGAGTTCCCGCCGGGGAAGTGGTCGGATCAGGTTCTCGCGGATCTCACCGACACCGCGGATATTCGGGTCGAGGTCATCCCGACGGTGGAGGAAGCGGAGCGGCTGGTGGCTCGCGGCGATCGCTCGGCGGTGGTCGTTTTCGAGCCGGAGTTCAGCGACCGCGTTCACCGCTGTTCCTTCGTCGGCGAGCCGTTCAAGAAGAACCCGATCAATCCGCTCTACCGCGACGGGATGCGGACGCGGGAAATCGGGGTGCGGTTCATCGTCAACGAGACGCAACCGGTCGCGGCGTCGGTGATTCAGCAGGTGGTGCAGGTGACATTGCTTCGCGTCGTGATTCCGTGGATGATCGGGCAGGCGTTTGACATGATCGGCACGGATCCGTTCATGGATCGGATGGAGAACCACATTCCGCAGTTGAAACTCGCGTATCCGTTCATCTCGAAGCGGAAGCTCGGGGATGGGATCCAGAAGGGAATCGGGGCGTTCTTCAGCGAGTACTCGTTCCGGGCCAAGACGTGGGCGGGTTTGACGAAGTCGGAGCCGCCGCCGACGCGGGAGGGGAACCGGTCGCGGTTCGAGGGTTCGCCGGACAGCATGTTCGGGCTCAACCGGGGGGCGGCCCGGTACCAAATTCTGGTGCCATCGTACACGGTGACGTTCGCATTCTTCCTCGTGCTCACGGTCGGCTGGCTGTTCGTGGCGGAACGTCGGCACGGGACGCTGGTCCGACTGCGGGCCGCCCCGCTCGACCGCTGGCAGATTCTGCTCGGGAAGATGATCCCGTGCCTGGCGGTATCGCTTTTCCAGGGCTTTTTCTTGCTCCTGTGCGGGAAGATCGTCTTCGGGATGAGTTGGGGCCCGGAACCGTGGCTGCTCGTGCCGGTGGTGGCGAGCACGTCGTTCGCGGCGGTCGGGCTGGCGACGCTCGTCGCGGGAATCGCCCGGACGGAAACCCAGGTGGCGGTGTACGGGACGATGCTGGTGCTGCTGCTTGCGGGGGTGAGCGGGTCGCTGATGCCGCGGGATCTGATGCCCGAGCAGATGCGGCAGATCAGCCTCGTCACGCCGCACGCGTGGGCCCTGGAGGCGTACTCGCAGATTTTGGGAAGTTCCCGACCGGAAGTGGGCCTCGTGTGGAAATCGTGCGTGGTTCTGAGCGGTTTCGGGCTGGGGTTCTCGTTACTCGCCTGGTGGCGAATGCGGCTCGACTGATTGAGTCGGTCGGAAATCGAAAACTCCTGGGGAACTCGCTTCCGGTTTCCCCAGGAGAATCGGGTCTGTCACTTCCCGGCGGGCATCAGGACGCCGTCGAGCTTGGCGATGCGGTTGACGATCTTCCCGTTCGCGGAGCCGGGGTCGGCGTCGAGTTTCGCTTTCTCCTCCACGTCGGCGAGCAGGATCCGACCGGTGGCGAGATCGCCGACGAGCTTGACCTTCCGCGGGGCGAGGCGTGAGCGGTATCGGCCGGTCTCGTACTGTTCCTCCGCGAAATGCCGCACCGACTCGCCGCCGAGTTGCTCGAAGGCCCGGCTGACGTGGCGGACGTCGAAGAACAGAGCGTCGTTCCCGAGTTCCGCGACGGTGTGGATCCGGACGCCCGGGGTGCTGCCGCCGAATCCGATCCGGCGGAAACCGTCCTCGGCGAACGCACAGACATCCCGGGACGCGGCGTAGAGCAGGCCGACCGCGGAATCGTCGACCTCGACAAGCCGGAGGTTGGCGTTGATGAATCCGAAGCGTTTCCCGAGGGTTTCCAGGCTCGCCCGCAGCACCGCGAGGAAGTCGGCGTGTTCGAGGGCGAGCATCGGGATCGCCTCGAATCGGCGGACGAGTTCGGGCCGTTTGTGGCCGTGACGGTCGGTGAAGGACTCGGCGAGGATGTCCTTGACCTCGCGTTCGGTCATGTGGCGGTGGAGCCGCTCGGCCCCGGCGTTGGCGGCACCGACGATGACGTGCCCGGGTCGGCGGACCGTCTTGCCGTCGCCGGCCGTCAGGATCCCCGCGTCGAAGTAGTTCATCAGGGCCGTGTACACGTCCGGGTGCATCTTCTCGATTTCGTCGAAGAAGACGACCGCCGCCGCGTTTTCCTCGGCGAAGACGTAGAGCACGCCCTTGTCCGGCCCGACGTAGCCGCTCGGTGAGCCGAGCAACCGGGCGACGGTGTGCGGTTCCGAGAACTGCGATCCTTCGACGTGGAAGAACGGCATGTTCATCGCGAGGGCGAACTTCATCATCAGTTCCGTCTTCCCGACACCGGTCGGGCCCGGAAGCAGCAGCGCGAGCGGCCGGTCGCAATCGCGGACGCCGAGGACGTGCGATTTCATGCGGGCCGCGATGGTGCGGATCGCTTTCTCCTGGCCGAGAACTTCGAGTGGTGCGCGGGCCACGAACGCATCGACGGCCGTCTTCCGGTGCCGGATCTGCTCTCCGTCCGGGAGGTGGAAGATCGACGGGGCCGCGGCGGCGATGTCCTGCTCCGTCAGGGAACGGAACCCCTCCATTCGGGCGTGCTGCGCCGCCCCGTTGAGCGTGTGGAGCACGAGGTTGAGGTTGTCCTGGTCCGGCCGACGGGACCGCTTCACGAGCGTCGCTGCGAACTCGAAGATGTCCCGGGGAATCGGCTCCTCGAGGGCCAGCGTCCGCCGGAGAGCCGGTTCCTCCGCTCGCAACCGGACCGGGATGTCGTCGTCCAGGAACGGCTGGATCAGAACCTGCGGCAACCCCGGCAGTGGCTCCCGCATCCGCAGGATCACCTTGATGTGGTACCGCTGCAGCAGCCCCACGAACTGCCGATACTGCTCCAGATCCTTCACCGATTCCGCGTCGACCACGAGGATCACGTTCTCATCGTGGAGCGTCAGGTCGGACAGGACCTTGTTCACGAGCCCGAGGTCCGGGGTGAGGTTGAGGTCGATGCCGAGGAACTTGCGGATCAGCGTTTCCCAGACCTTGTCGAGCTTCCCCGGCTTGCGGACGCACACCAGGGAGTGGTTCGCGAGCCGTTCGTGGACGCTCCCTTCCATGAGTCGGCGGGCGAAGGACCGGACGAGCCGCTCGTGCGGGCGGACGTAGTCGCCCCACACCTCGCGGGTCTTCTCGACGTCATCCTTGATTTTCTCCTCCATGATCACGGAGCCGAGCTCCGGGTGGAAGTTGGTCGTGTCGACGACGCAGACGATCCCGCGGTCGAGGAGATGGTGTTCGAGTTGCTGGACCTCACCGGTCATCCCGAAGGCGTCGAGTCGGAGTCCGCGGTAGTCGTTGAGGGTGGCGATGTCGGTGAAGACGGCCGGCAACGCCCCGAGTTTGTTGGGTCGATACGAGCCAGCATAGACCTGGAACTGGTTCAGGATCGCCGGCGCGTGGTTGAAGCGCTCGGTGGAAAGTTCCTTGCACCGGGCGGGGACGTCGGCGAAGCCAAGTTCGCGAAGCACGGCCAGAACCGACTGCAGGTCCGGCTCGCCGAGGAAGGCGGCGTGCTCGAATGCGTAGCGGAGGAAATCGTCGGCCGCCGGTTCCTTCTTCGCGCTCCACTTCTTCACGAGGTAGAGGAAGTGCTTGCGGTCGCCCGCACCGGGGATGCGGACGTGCTTGAGCAGCGCGTCGATGAGCAGACCAATCTTCGGGTCGAGCTTCTCCGGCAGGATCCGCTGGAGGACGAACCGGAGGGCCGGCCCCATCTGGGCGGGCACGATCGGGAAGTCGCGGAGTTGCTGGTCCGCGACGCTTCCGAAGCCGGCGACACGGTGGTTGCGGACGTGCTGGGCCGCCAGCGGGGAGAGCAGGAACGCCGCCTCCCGGAGGATTTTGACGCCCGGCTTGGCGCGTTCCGGCCCGGTGGAGAAGGCCCGGTCGAGGTAGCAGCAGAAGACGCCGCCGTTGGATTCCCCGAGGATGCTAAAGACGATCCGTTTCCCGGCCCGGCGAGCCTTGTTGACCTCGTCGCGGAACTTGCGGATACGCGACTTCCCGTTCTCGGCAGCGTCGAGTTGCTGGAGAATCGTCTTCCGCTTCGCCCGTTCCCGGTCGGCGTTCTTGATCTTGGTTTCGAAATCTTCGATCTGCTTCGCGAGCTTGGCGTCTTCCCGTTCCCAGACGGACATCGCCTTCTTGCTGGCGTCATCCGGGGTGGCGGCGAGGTGCTTCGCACGTTTCGCCTTGGCGGGGCCGAGTTCCCGTTTCGCCTTGCGGTAATCGCGTTCCGCCTCGACGGAGAGGGCTTTCCGCCGCAGCAGTGGGCCGTCGGACTGCCCGGTCAGGAGCCAGTCGAAGAACTCGCCAGCGAGCTTGGTTTGCTCGTGTTTCGCGACGTGGTCGTTGACGAAGGTGGGCAGGTCCGGCACCTTCACGCACGCCAGCGGCGTCGGGATGGTTGGGTCGGAGCCGCCGAGGAAATCGTCGGTGTGGTTGATGGCGGCGTGGAGCAGCTCGGCGACGTCCTTGTCCAGGTTCGCCGGGGTCGCGGTGGTGTTGGCCGGGGCGACATTGGCTGCCGCCGGTTCCGCACCGTCCTCGTCGTACTCCTTCGAAGCAGAGATTCCCTGGAGAACCAGGAACCGGAACCGCTCGTTCGAGAGCCCTTCCAGCACCGATCGGAGCCGGACGAAGAAGGGGGTGCACAGGCGGAGGTAGCGGATCGCTTTCCGCGGATCATCGCATCCGCCGGCCACGAATCGTCCGAAAAAGTTGAAGCGCGTCACCGGAAACGGGAACTGAGCCACCAGGTCGCGGAGGTCGGCCTCGTCGAGGGCCAGACGGTGGCGGAGAATCGCGGCGAGCAACTCGACCTGCGAGTCGGTCAGGCCGGCAAATCGCTTGCTGCCCGGAAACGCGTCCGGGTCCAGGCTGCCGCTGGCGAAACCTTCGAGGAGCTTCGGAACCGCTTCGTCGATCGTTTCCCGCGACCGTTCCGCGTTCGCAACCACCTTCCGATCCGCGGGCAGGAAGCCCATCACGTCGAGGAAGTGCCGGAGGTTCTCCCGGTCGCGCTTTTCCGTCGAATCCCGGAGAAAGACAGCCCAGGTCATGACCGCGTGGACGGCGGACAACCGGGGTCCGGAGACGCCGAGCTTCTCCGCAAGGGCCGCCACCTCGGGTTCCGTTCCGAGCAGGGTGCGTTTCGACGTCGTGGCCGCAACCGTGTCGTGCATGACTTCACACCGTTGGAGGGAATAGTGCTACCGGAGAAGAGGTCGCAGTATCCCCCAAGGTTCACGGCGATGCGATGTGCGTTACCGGAATGCCCCGCGAAATCTTCGTGATTCGGGCGTATCAGGAGCCGGGACTGCAAGGAGAGGCCGCTTCGTTAGCCCGACGCGTGAGCGAGGGATCAGCTTCTTCACTCGCTTCCGCGTCGGGGTAACCCATGCCCGATGTTTGGGATACCCTCGACATCGGAAAAGGTGCGAAATCGCGGGGCGATCAATCGAATTTCTGCCCCGTCAGCTTCAGGAAAGTCGCGTGGAAGTCGAATTCGCGGGTGCGGATGGTTGCCGCCTGCCCGGAGCGGATCACCTCCGCGAAGTGCTGCCGGGCATCCTCACTGTCGAGATCGAACGTCAGCCGTTCCCCCGCGGATGTCACGACGTCCGCCTTCCGCTCCGTGTGCTCCTGCTTGAGTGCCAACGGCGAATCGAGGGCCACGAGCTTTCCCCGGCACACGATTCCGACCCGATCGCAGATCTGCTCGACTTCCTCCATGTCGTGGGTGGTCAGGACGACGGTCGCTCCCGATTCGACGCGTTTTCGCAGGATCCGGCGGACGACCTCAGCGGAGTGGACATCGAGGTTGGCGGTCGGCTCGTCGAGGTACATGACCGGCGGATCGTGCAAGAGGGCCCGGGCAAGGAGCAATTTTCGCCGCATTCCCAGGGAATAGCCGCTGACCCGGACGTTGGCCGCTTCGTCGAGCTCGACCATCCGCAGGCACTCGATCACCCGCGATCGGGGGACCGAATAGAGGTCGGCGAAGAATTCGAGGTTCCGCTTTCCGGTGAATTCGTCGAAGTGATTCTCGCGGTCGGGGACATACCCGAACTTGGGTTTGACCGCCGCCCATTCGCGGACGACATCGAGCCCGAGGACGCGGACTTCTCCGGAGCTAGGGACTCGCTGCCCGATCAGGACGCGAATCGTGGTCGATTTCCCCGCCCCGTTCGGGCCGAGGAGGCCAAAGAGTTCGCCGGGCCGGATGTCGAGCGACAGCCCGTCCACGGCAACGAAATCGCCGTAGAGCACGCGGAGATTCTGGATCGAAATCACGGCGGACATGCGGATCGATCTCAGGGAACGGCGATCAGGACGGTCAGATCAGGATACTCGCCGGCGGCGGACCATCCAGCTACGGGATACTCGGGGCGGAGAAAAGCGGTTCTGCTCGTACCAAAATTTGGGGAGTGTGACTTCCGGAGAGTTCCTGACGGTTCCCTTTGGCAAGTGGAGCATTTTCGCACTAGACTTGCTCCTAGCCGTTCCGCCCCGGATCGGCCCCGTAGCGGGAAGCGGTATGATCGGACGGGTGTTTCTCGGACGGTATGAGATTCAGCGACTGCTCGGCGAAGGCGGCATGGGCAAGGTTTACCTCGCCCGGCAGGTCGACCTCGGCCGGACGGTCGTGGTCAAGGTGATGCACGATCACGTCGCCGCCGACCCGCGGTTTCGGGAGCGATTCCAGCGTGAAACGCTGTTGATGGCCCGCTTCCAACACCCTCACGCCGTCACACTTTACGACGCCAGCCTCAACGATCCGCTCGGCCCCTGCATCGTCATGGAGTACGTCAAGGGGGTGAATCTCGAGAGCTTGCTGGCGAAGCAGGGCCGCTTCACCGCCCCGCGGGTGGGTCGAATTGTCCAACCGCTGTGCGAGGTTTTGCAGGCCGCCCACGACGAGGGGATCATCCACCGCGACCTGAAGCCGGCCAACCTGATGGTCATTGACGCGGACACGCCCAAAGAACGCATCAAGGTCATGGACTTCGGGCTGGCGAAGTTGATGGAGGATAACGGGCGGGGTCGCCGGGTTACAGATACCAACGTTGATTTTGCCGTCGGAACCCCGGGCTACATCGCCCCGGAACAGGTTCGCGGCGAGGCCCTCGACCACCGCGGCGACCTCTACTCCGTCGGCGTGATGATGTACGAGCTCCTGACGGGTCGGCTCCCGTTCATCGGAGCCACCAGCATGGATGTGCTTCTCGCCCACGCCACGGAAACCCCACCGTCCATGGCCGAGCTCGGGCTCTCCGCCTGGGTGCCCACCCAGATCGAGGAACTGCTCTTCCAGTGCCTGGCAAAAGATCCGGACGATCGCCCGCAGTCGGCGAAGGAACTGTCGGACCGCCTGGAATCGGCTCTTTCCCACGCTCAGATTTCTGCGGAAGTTGGCAGCCGATCGGGAACGGCGCTCGCCCAGCGGGTGCAGGCAGGTGGTTCCGACCGCTCGGCGGACTCCCCGAACGACATCGTTTCGCTGGAGCTGGAGAAACCCCAGGCAGCCTCGACGGCGGTCTCCTCGGCTCGGACGACGCCGAACCGGCCGCACCCGTCGGTCCGGGACGAGACCTCGCTTCCGTTCCACATGGACGCGTGGATGCCGGAAACGATCGCGATCATGAAACTCCGCGGTTTCGTGCACGATTGCGGCGGGGAGGTGCTGGAATCGGTGCCCGGCCTGATCCGGGTTCGGCTCGGGAAGGGGGGTCGGATTCCCTGGCTCGGTTTCGGCCGACGCAGTGCGATCGAGGTGGAACTGCACCTGCACCGGATCGATCCGCGAAACGAGAACCGCCTGACCATCCACGTCCTGTTCCGCCCGGCTCACGTCAGCCAGCTGGCCGACGAGGCCTGGCGGAACCGCGTCGGTCGCATCTTCATCGAACTCCGGGCCTACCTCATGGGCGCCCCGAGCGAATCGTAACGCGTTCTACTTCGCGTTTCGGCGAGACCATTCTGCCCACTTCTTGAACGCGGCTTCCCGAATGGCGGTGATCGCTTTCTCCTCCTCGGCGGTCGGCGGCCTCGGTTGCCGGAACTCCAGGGGGCGTGGGTTTGGCGGAAGTTTTCCGAAACTCAGGCGGTAGATTTCGGTTCGCTGGTGATATCTTTCGCGTTGCTTTAACGCAATCGCCTGGCCTTTTTTCGTGATCACACTGGATCCTTTCGCACCGGCGATTCCGTTGTCCCCTGGTTCCAGGAACCCGTAGTCGGCAGGGTTCTGACCCGAGGCGACCAGAGCGACTAGCAGGGCGAGGTCCCGAATCTGGAATCGCCGAACCAGTTCTTCCAGACGCCTTGCGGCAGCGGCGACGCGTTGGGAGGTGCCGATATCCAGATCGTGTGGGCCCTCGTCATGGAACGCGAAGACCGTATCCGTGTCGTCGAAGAGTGTGATCAGGGCCGGCAAGAAGTCGGTTGGTCGAGGGTGGCGAGGGAGTCTGTCACCGATCGGTCCGTCATCGCCAGAGGGGAGGCACCGTTCGAGGATGTGACGCAACCCCAGAGTTCGAATCTTCTGACGGTTCGAACTGGTGTCGGTCAGTTGGAGGAGTGCCGTTTTATCCGCCTCGGTCCAGTTCTGTCCCGGAGGGATGGCGGCAGCCTGTACGAGTTTCGGGTAAAGGTTCTCGCACCGCCGGGCGATCTCGGGGTCCGGGTCGGATCGGCCTGCCTTCACCGCAGCGAGGGCTCCGGAACCGAGATTTTCGAGTGACTTCTGGGCTTGCTCCCGAGTCCGGAAATCGGGGCTTCCCAGCTTTTGGACCAGCGCGATGGGATCGGGTTTCGGCGGATCGGAGACGGGCGCGGGTTTCGCCCCGGCCACCGGTGGATCCGAGGGGGAACCGGAACCGACTCCGACACCGGCGATCCCTCCTCCGACGCCGGTGAGGATGACGGTGAGAACGACAGTGGCCCACTTCAATTTCTGCAGGTACATGGTTTTGAGCACCCCCGTTGCGGCCGCGAATGCGGTCTCGGACACGAGCCCGGACCCATTCCCGGCGACTTGTTGGATCAGGGCGTTGACGAGAGCGGGTGGCAATGCCGCTCCGGTGGTCTGGGTCAAGGCGGTTGTTGCAACGCCGGCGGCGATGCCTCGCTTGGTCAGCCGGGCTTCGAGAAGTTTCTTCGCCTTGGCCAACCGACTCGACAGCGTGCCTTCCGGGATGCCGAGCCGGCTGGCGGCATCCGCCCGGGAAAGGCCTTCCAGTTCGCACAGAACCACCGCGGTGCGGTAGTGTTCCGGCAGATTTGCGAGTTCCGCATCCAGAATCTCGGCAAGGTCCGGTTCGGGCGAATCCGGTGTGGTGTCGGCCGGTTCGCAGGGAAGCTGCTGGGCCCGGTTTCGCGAGCGCATTCGGCGGACCTCCGTGGCGGCCCGGACGGCGACCGCGTGCAACCAACCGGGGAGCGCGGCCGGGTTCCCGATCGACCCCGCTTTCCGAGCCAGCACCAGAAATGTGGCCTGGAACGCATCCTCGGCGTCGGCTCGATTCCCAAGCACACGTCGGCAAACCGCGAGGACCATCGGACCATGTCGCGCGACGACCCCGGAAAAGGCGGGTCCCCGGGGGTCGGCAAGAAATTCGCGCACGAGTGCCGAATCCGTCGACTCCGAGGGATCCGGTAAGCGGGCCAGCAACTCGGCGGGTCGTGGACGGTGCATCGGCGGCGTCCCTGGAGGTTCGGGAACAGAGTGGGACGCAGGCGGTCGGCGCGTCGCGAGATTTTTGGAAATTGTGGGAATCGACGGATTCCACAGCCATCCCACCCGGGGATTTCCCGAGGGCGAGCGAGAATCGGGGACGTGACGCAGGCCAGGTAATCGGGAACTGTGGGATCGCGGTTTGCCTGCGAAGTGCCGGACATGGATGCAGCCGGCACGACTGCCGGCTGCTATTCGAATTTGGTCACAGATTCGGGGGCAATCACGTCAGTTTGAACTGGTAGCTTCCCACGACTGCCCCGGCAGGTTGGCGGACCGCGACGCCGTAGTTGACCTGCATCAGGCCATATCCGCCGTGCAGGTTCTGGTACGCTCCGGTTGCCTTCGTCACCGTGTAGACGAATTCGGACGGGACGGCAGCGTTCGGGGACTGGATCGGGCCGCGGAGGGAGATCGTGATCGAGCCCTGGGCGTTGGTGAGTGTGAGGGTCCCGGTCGCCCGGCCACCCGCGTCAGCGTTCCCGCGAACCGAGCCGGTGACATCAAAGGTTCCCAGCGAGCCGAGGCTCATCTTGCCGAAAAAGTCCCGCCGCTGGCCGAGGCCCGAAATCGGGGTCTGGGCGATGTGGTAGGAACCGGTTCCGGTCCCGATCAAGGGGTGCGCGGGAACCGTGGTCACCGGCGGGGCAACAATCGCCGGGGCGAGCGAAACCGGTTTGGAAACGGTCACACTGGGAACAATCCGGTCGCCGAGTTCCGTGAGTGACGGGCAAAAACTATTGAGTCGCATGGCAGCGATCCTTGCTGGAGTTGGAGAGCGTCTTGCTCTCCACCAGTGGAACACCGCGGGTCCGGTCCTCTTGCGCGAACTTCTGGACTTTGGTTCGGCCGGCAGTGCGGGCGTCGCGGGGCTTCCGTCTTTCTGGCGGGGAACTGATCGAGGGTATGGGGTTGCGGGAAGTTCGAAAAAACCGATGGAAAAATCGGATCGACCGCTCCGGTTGAGTTGCCGACACCGGGAACCGCGATGTATGGTGAAATAGCATTCCCCAAGAACCCTCTCCGCGACGTACGCCATGTTCCGCTGCCCAGGAACCGGCACCCGGTTCCTTGTCCTGCCGATCTTGCTGATTTTCGTCGGAACGACGGTGGCCGCCGACCGTGACGTTCCCTGGGCCTTCTCCCGCCCGGAATCTGTGACCCCGCCCCGTGTTCGCGAAAGCAACTGGGTCCGGAATCCGATCGACCGCTTCGTTCTCGCGAAACTCGAAGCGGCCAATCTGCGGCCGACCCCGGAACCCGACCGGCTGACCCTGCTCAAGCGAGTGACGCACGATCTCACCGGTCTCGCACCGACCGCGGAGGAGACCGCGGCATTCCTGGCCGACCGTTCCCCGGATGCCTTCGAGAAGGTCGTCAATCGCCTCCTCGCCAGCCCGCGGTTCGGGGAACGCTGGGCCCAGCACTGGCTGGAACTTGTCCGCTACTCCGAGACGGAAGGCTTCAAGCTCGACCGCCTCCGCCCGGACGCCTGGCGTTACCGCGACTATGTGATCCGAAGTTTCAACGAGGATCTTCCGTACGATCGGTTCCTCCGCCAGCAGCTTGCGGGTGACGAGCTCGAACCCACGAATCCGCAGGCGATCGTTGCCACGGGGTTCCTCCGCGTCCACCCGGAGGAGTCCAACGGGGCGAACTACCGGCAGATCCGGCAGGACATTCTCAACGACGTCACCGACACGTTCGCGTCCGTGGTGCTCGGCATCACCCTCCAGTGTGCCCGCTGCCACAACCACAAGGCGGACCCGCTTTCGCAGCAGGACTACTACAACCTCCAAGCGTTCTTCGCCCCGATGCAGCAACAGGACGATGCGATTCTCCTGCCGGCCGCGGAAGCCAAGGCATACCGGGAGAAGCTCGAAGCCTGGCAGACCGCGACCCGGCCGATCCACGACCAGATGGACATTCTGCTCCGCCCCCACCGGGAAGCGATGTTCGCCGAGGTTGTCGACGCCCTGGATAAGGAGACGCAGAAAGCTCTGCGGATGCAGGATTCCCAGCGGTCGGCGATGCAACGGCAGCTCGCGAAACTCGGCGGCAAGCAGGTCTCTCGACGACTCGACCGGGCCTACCGCCGGCTCCAGGGGGACCAGCGAAAGAAGTACGACGACCTGGTCGCGAAACTGACGGAGTTCGACAAACTCAAGCCGGCGCCGGTTCCGATGGCGATGGCGGTGACGGATGTGGGCCCGACTCCGCCCCCGACGTTCCGCCTCGCGGGGGGGGATCTCGATCGACCCAAGGACGCGGCCGTGTTGCGGTTCCCGAAGATCTTCGGCGATCCCGACCCGGTGGTGGCCCCGCCGGTGAACCACCCGGAAAGCACCGGTCGCCGGGCCGCCCTCGCCATCTGGGCCACCGATCCGTCGAATCCGCTCACCAGCCGGGTGATCGTCAACCGCCTCTGGCAGCACTACTTCTCCCGCGGAATCGTCGCCACTCCCTCCGATTTCGGCGAATACGGCGAGGAACCGACCCACCCGGAACTGCTCGACTGGCTGGCCGTGGAACTCGTCCGCCGAAAGTGGAGTCTCAAGGCGATCCACCGGCTGATCGTGACCTCGGCGGCGTACCGGCAGGGCTCGATTCCCGCCCGGAATCCGTCGGCGAAACTGGCGGCCACCGTCGACCCCAACAACCATCTCCTGTGGCACGCCACGGTCAAACGTCGGGGCGGCGAGGCGGTCCGCGACGTCTCCCTCCAAGTTGCCGGCGTCCTCAACCTGCGGGAAGGGGGGCCCAGCGCGAAGCCGGAACTTCCCAAAGCCGTCGCGGAGAGCCGGTACGCATGGACTCCGGACGCCGACCCCGCCGAGCGGAACCGCCGGTCGATCTACACCTACCACCGGCGGAACCTGATTCCCCCGTTGTTCAAGGCGTTCGACGCCCCAAGCCGCAACGAAAGTTGCCCGGCCCGCGTCACGACCGTGACCGCCGAGCAGGGTCTGGCCATGCTCAACAGCGAGTTCGCGATGGAACAGGCCCGTCGCGCGGCCGGCGTGGTTCTGCGAACCGCGGCGAATCGCCCGGCGATCGTGACCTCGGCCTACCGGCAGATCTACGGCCGCGACCCGAACCGCAGTGAACTCGCCGAAGGAACCGCCTTCCTCGCCGAGCAATCGCGGCTCCTGGCGACCGATAAATCGCCGGGCGAGGGAACCTTGCCAATCCCGAAACCCACCGCCGTTTCCGCTGTCGAATCCGCGGCCGTGGTCGATCTCGTCCACGCCCTCATGAACGCGGCCGAGTTCCTGTATGTGGAGTGATCCCGTGTCCCGGTTCCCGCACTCCGCATTCCCGGCATCCCGTCGGGAGTTTCTTGCCACCGCCGGTGCGGGCTTCGGGGCGGTCGCGTTCGCGGCCCTGCAAGCGACCGCCGCCGGGCGAACCGATCCGCTCGCTCCGAAACCGACGCACCACAAACCCCGGGCGAAGTCGGTCATCTGGTGCTTCCTCGACGGCGGGCCGAGCCATATCGATCTCTTCGACCCCAAGCCCGCACTCGCGAAACTCGACGGCAAACCGCTGCCGAGCACATTCCGAAAGCCCGTCACCGCGATGGGGGTGACGGCGAATAACCCGCTGCTCGCATCGAAGCGGAAGTTCCGCCAGCACGGAAAATCCGGACTGTGGGTCTCCGATCTGTACCCGGAAATCGCCCGGGTGGCGGACGAGTTGTGCGTGCTCCGCAGTTGCACGGCCGACGGCCTGACCCACGTCGCGGCGGTCTTGCAGATGACGACGTGCCACCAGCTCCCCGGCCGACCGTCCGTCGGTTCCTGGGCGGTGTATGGCATCGGGTCCGAGTGCGACAACCTGCCCGGGTATGTCGTCCTCACCGACACGACGACCGAACCGCCCGGGGGAACCAACGTCTGGGGCAACGGCTTCCTGCCGAATCCGTATCGAGCCGCGCGGTTCTCGCCCGGCCCGGTGCCGATCCTCAACGCCGAGCCGCCGCCGGGAATCTCGGACGCCCGGCAACGCGGGAAGTTCGCCTACATCCAGAAACTCAACCACCGATACGCGGACGAGCGGCCGGGGTGCAAGCAAGCCGACGCCCAGATTGCCGCCGGGGAACTCGCCTTCCGGATGCAGACCTCCGCCCCGGAAGTGGTCGATTTCGCCAAGGAAACCGCGGAAACCCGCACGCTGTACGGCCTCGACAAGCCCGAGACGGAAGCCAACGCCCGAAACTGCCTGCTCGCCCGCCGACTTGTCGAGCGCGGCGTCCGCTTCGTGCAGATCTACATGGGGGCCGGCAGCAAGTGGGACGCCCACGCTGACCTCGACACGAACCACGGGAAACTCTGCCAGGCCAGCGACCGCCCCATCGCCGCTCTCCTGACGGACCTCAAACGACGCGGGTTGCTGCAGGATACCCTTGTGATCTGGGGCGGCGAATTCGGGCGGACACCGATGTCCGAGAGCGGCAACGGCCGAGACCACAACCCGACCGGCTTCACGATGTGGATGGCCGGCGGCGGTGTCAAAGCCGGCACCACCTACGGAGCCACCGACGAGATCGGACTCCACGCGGTCGAGAATCCCACCCACGTCCGCGATGTCCACGCCACCATCCTGCACCTGCTCGGCCTCGACCATGAGAAGCTGACGTTCCTCCACAATGGCCGGGACGAGATCATCACCGGCACCGGCGGCTCCGTCGCCACCGGAATCCTCGGCTGACGCGATTTCCCCCATCCTGTCCGAGCCGGCACGGTGGTTGCCCCGGGTAGGGCTTCTCGGTCTATCCTCAGAGAGACCAGGGAAGCCGAGGTTCGACCATGCCGCCATCCGAGTTCTTGCTCCGTTCCCCGATGCCGGCGTCGGCGGAAGAGGTCTTTGCCTGGCATGCCCGGCCGGCCGCCTTCTCCCGGTTGCAGCCGCCCTGGGAAAACGTGGATATTCGGGATGTTTCCGGGCCCTTCGCGGACGGGCAGCGGGTCAGCATCCGCACCCAGATGCTTGGGCCGATCGGGAAAACCTGGGTGGCCGAGGTATACGACGTCCAGTCGGGCCGGGGCTTCCGCGATCGCCAGATTTCCGGCCCGTTCGCGGAATGGGAGCATTCACACCGCTTCGAACCGATCGGAGATTCCGGATCCATTCTCGAGGATCGCATCGCCTACCGACTTCCGCTCGGGCTGGCCGGGCGGCTGCTCGGAGGCGGGATGGTGCGCGACCGGCTGGCCGGGATGTTTGCCTATCGACATGCGGTGACGGCCAGCGACCTCCGCCGGCACGCGTTGTTCCGCGATCGCCCCCGATTGACCGTCGGCGTGACGGGATCGCACGGGCTGGTGGGGTCGGATCTGGCGTATTTCCTCGGGGCCGGCGGACACTCGGTGGTTCGATTTGTGCGTGGCACCGCGAAACGGGACGCGAGTTTCGACGGCACCACCCAGCGGTCCTGGGACCCGGCCGGACCGGTCGATCCGCACCTGCTCGCCGGGCTGGACGCGGTCGTGCACCTGGCCGGCGAGTCCATTGCCGAGGGAAGCTGGACGGAGGCGAAGAAGGCTCGCATCCGGGAATCCCGGGTCGGCCCGACTCACCGACTCGCCGAGGGAATCGCTGCCAGTTTCGCGGCCACGGGCAAACCCCACACCTTCCTGGTTTCCTCCGGTGTGAGCTTCTACGGCGACACCGGCGACCGCGAAGTCGACGAGGATTCCCCCGCCGGGTCTGGCTTCCTGGCCGATGTCTGCAAGGGCTGGGAAGGGGCGTGCGAACCGGCCCGCAAGGCGGGGGTGCGGGTCGTCAACCTGCGGACGGGCGTCGTGCTCTCCCCGAAAAGTGGCGCACTCGCGAAGCAACTTCCCGCGTTTCGCGCTGGGGGCGGTGCGGTTCTCGGCGGCGGAAACCAGTGGGTGAGCTGGATCTCGATCGGCGACACAGTTGGGGTTCTGCACCACGCCCTGATGCGGCCGGACGTGTCGGGGCCGGTCAACATGGTGTCGCCGAACCCGGTGACGAACCGCGAGTTCGGCCGGATTCTGGCGAAGGTTCTGCGTCGGCCCTACCTGCTGTCGGTTCCGTCGGCCGCGTTGCGGCTCGGATTCGGGGAGTTGGCGGACGAGGCGTTGCTCGCGAGCAACCGGGTCCGGCCAGGGAAGTTGACCCAGACCGGCTTCGCCTTCGACCACCCCGATCTCACCTTCGCACTGCGATTCGTGCTCGGGAGATGACTCGGGGTGGGCGAGGGGGCAGGTTGCGTCAGTCGTCCTTCTTCTCGAAGAGCGGCGCGAGGATCGTCTTGCCGAGGTCGACGGATTTCGCGGGTACGAAGGCGTCGATGCGGAACCCATTGGATTTGACCACCACAGAAACACCGACGTACACCGGCGGGCCGTCGGGTTTCTTCAACTTCGGAATCTCACCCACGGGAAGTCCGGGCAGGTTCGCGGTCATGTCGCCGGCCTGCTCGCTCAGTGCGACCATCGCCTCGGCCAGGTCGAAGATGGCGATCACGGAGACCTCGCCGGGAAGCTGGCTTCGCGTGGTTTTGAATGACTCGTTGTTCCCGACCGCCGACTTTCCGGAAGTCAGGTCGTCGAGCAATTTCTTGGCGGCGTCCCAGTCCTTCGCGGAGATCTGCACGACTTTCTTGCCGTCGGTCCCGAACCAGACGGTCGGTTTCTCGGGCACGGATCGCTTGAGGCCGGCGAGCATCGCTTCGCGGACGTTCTGGTCACCGACGTTCTGCACCGTCGCCTCGAAATCGAGGACAAACCGGGCCTCGTGGAGGGTGTAGCCGGCGAGCTTCTGGGTCGCTTCCTTCACGACCGGCTTTTCCTTGAGCACGACATTGCGGTAAGTCCCGCCGCTGGTCAGGGACTTGAGCGCCGCCAGTTTCGCCGTCACCAGCGTGTCCGGATCGTTCGGCGCCAGCACCGCGAGACCCGAGTTGTTGCCGCCGGTCAGTTCGGCAAAACCATTGACGGACGCATTCGAAAGTGCCTCGCGGTAGGCTTCCACGAGTTTCGCGGACTTGTCGTTGCCGTCTTCCGGGGCGAATTCCGAGCCGAGGCTGGCGAACGACGACATCATTTTTTTGCTGAGCATCCCGGCGGTGTACGAGAGCCGGCCGGCGGGAAGCTCGGAGAGCATCTCGATTTTTCCCGGCTTTTCCGCACCCAGTGCCTTGCTCGTCTTGGTGTCCGGGGCAAACGCCGTCTCGATGCGGAGGGCGAGACCCTCGGGCTGGAAGGAGAACCCGAGAGCCAGCCCCTTGGAGTCTTCGATTCCCTGGAAAAGCCCCTCGTACAGCAATTTCACGAGTTCGAGTTGCTTCTGGTCCAACCCCGGAATCGCACCGGCACCGCCTTGTTGCAGCAGAAGCTGGAAGAGCCCGCGGAACTGCTTGATCTTGTCGCCGTACTCGTCGAGGATCCGGTCCATGTTCACGAACAGGGACACATCCGCGCCCAAAAATGCCTCGGCGACCGCCTCGCCCATGTCCTTTGGCGCGAGTGCAACATACTTCCCGGCATAGAGGTCCGCGGTGTCCGCGTGTTTCGTCACCACCACGTACCCCTTGGCCGTCAGATCGATGAGATATGTCGTCTCTCCATCGAGTTCGATGCGGTCGACCGCACGCTTGCCGGGCCGGAATTCCTTGCGTTCCGCCGCCGTCAGGAGCTTCTCGCGGAAACCCTTGTAGTCCGTGGACGGGAACAGGACGGCAACCTCGGATTCCTCCGGGCTGTTGAAGTTGTCGAAGGAGTGGATGGCGAGGAAGATCCTCCCGTTGGGGTCGAGCCCCTTGAGGTCCCGGCCGGCAAGTTGGTCGGTGACGAACTGATCGAAGCGTTTTCCGACCTGCTCGGCGGACTTGGGATCGGCGGCCTGCACGAGCTTCAACAATCGGCCGCGGGTCCGCTCGACGCCCTGCACCTGAGCCACAACCATCGCCTTTGCGGGAACCGGCAGTTCGACCTTCGCCGGGTCGGGCTTCCCGATCGGGGCCAGCGCCAGGGTTGGGTTGTTCGCGAGCAGGATCGCGCTCAGGGCGAACGCGGGAAGAAACCGGGACATGGAAAATCTCCGGGGAAATGGGCGTCGCACATCCTCATGTTAGCCTGACGAGACGACCCGGGCTACCGGCCCGTCCAGTCATTACTCGCCCAGCAGGTCGGCGGTTTCTTCCTCGTCGTCATCATCCTCGTGTGTTTCGAGCCGCAGAGGCTGCCAGACGTGCGGCCGGGCCAGCGGTTCGATGTGGAGTTTGACGTCCCCATCCTGGAAGACGCGGACCGTGCCGGACGACTGGCTGACGCAGAAAGCGATCGCCTTGGTGTGCCGGGTGATTCCCGCTGCCGCCCGGTGCCGGCTCCCAAACCCCTTGCTGAGGGCGACCCCATCTCCCGGCCCACCGAGGTGCACGCACGCCGCCTCGGCGATGCCGTCCTTCGAGATCAGAATCGCCCCGTCAAGCTTCGCGATTTCCTTGATCTGCTCCCGAACGTCTTTCTTGCGGATGTCCCGCTCGTCCTTGGTGTACCCTCGAAACGGGTTGAAATTGAGGAATTCCGAGACGGCCTGCACCCGCTTGGTGTCGCCGACTACGAGAATCGTGCCGATCGGCTGCCCCTCCCGGCCCTCCCGACCAATCTCGGCGGCAAGGTCGACGGCGGCGCGCAGAACTTCGAGTGGCACCACATTTCCGAGCACCCGCAGATCCTGGGCCGTCATCCGTTCCAGGTGCTCTCCGAGGTGAAGCACGCTCAGGCTGTCGATTGGTTCCGGGGCATCTTCGAGGGTCGCGATCCCGTTGTACACCACGACCACGTGCGCCCCCGGCTGGAGCTGACCCGTTGTCACCGCCTTCAGGAGCGCATTGCTCATCCGCTCCTGCGTCGGTAGGGGTTCCGGGTCCAGGTCGATGACCGTCCAGTCGGCCTTGTCGCGAAGCCCGCGGGTCTGGTTCGGGTTCTCCGCGGCGACGAACCGGCGACATCCGGAGAGAATCCGCCCGACTTCTTCCCAGTCCAGGGCGGTTTCCGTGAGCACAAGGATGGCATCCGCCGGCAGGCCTCTGTAAAGGTCCCGGGCCGACTGGAGAAGGGCCACCGACTGTTGCGGCAAACTCATGGGCGGTCAATCATCCTGCGCTCGATGGTGCAGCGGTTGGGTCGGCCGGCGAAGCTCGAACTCGTCCGCAACAGTCTAGATGCGCAGGAAACCCCGGACCACCGCCGAGCACCCGAAATTCCCAGGATTCCCCGAGAATTCCCCGGCTGGCAAGATAGGGAAGAGACAAGGCCAACTCCCACCCGCCAGACCAGGGGAAGACGAAACAATGCCTGCAGGCGTTGCAGCTTCCTTCAGAATGTGGTTTTTGCCAGATCAGCGTGGGCGACAAGAAATCAGAGACGACGATCGGGGCAGATGGCATCCGCGACGATTCATCAGGAACTGGTGGGCGTCACACCAAGAAGAGACTGATCGTCGAAGGACTTGGCGTTTCCCAGTAGCACCTTTGCTTTTGCCACCGAATGCTCAGGAACTGACGACCGCCAGTGCGTTCCCCAACAGAATTTGGTTACTCCCGAAAGAAGTGGAACTCGGAAAGAAAAAGTTGGCGGCGCTGGCACACGGTTTCGGGTTGAGGTAAAATCCTCCTACCCACCCTGCCACGGAGTTCCTCCGCATGTCGTCTTTCCGTACTCGCCGTGAATTCGTTCGCGATCTGGGCCTGGCTGGCGCGACCTTGCCGTTTATCACAAATCTTCCGAGCCTTGCCTTCGCCAACCAGGGAAAGCGAAAACAACGGCTCGTGGTGATGTTCTCGCCGAACGGCGTCATTCCCGGGGCGTTCTGGCCCGATGAGGAAGGGGAAAAGTTCAAGTTCAAGGAATCCCTCACGCCGCTCGAACCGTTCAAATCCAAAACCTTGATCCTCAACGGCGTTTGCGACAAGGTTCGTGGCGATGGCGACAACCACATGCGGGGGATCGGCTGCCTGCTCACCGGGATCGAACTCTTCCCCGGCAACATCCAGGGCGGCTCCCACACCCCCGCGGGCTGGGCGAAGGGGATCTCGATCGACCAGGAGATCAAGAATTTCCTGCAGAAGGATTCCTCCACTCGCACCCGCTTCGGCTCGCTCGAGTTCGGCGTCATGGTGCCACAGCACGCTGACACCTGGACGCGAATGGTCTACGAAGCCGGGAACAAACCCGTCGCCCCGATTGATGACCCATATCAGATGTTCACCAAGCTTTACGGCCGGGCCAAGGATCAAGAGCACCTTCGCAGCATTCTCGACGCCATCAAAGACGATCTCAAAAAGGTCGGGGCGTCCGTCTCCACCGAGGATCGCCGACTGCTCGACGAGCACGCCACTTTTGTGCGGGAGATGGAAGCGGAACTCAAAGCCGCGAAAAACGACAAGAACATGCACCCCGTGCCCGAACTCGAACCCGGAGTTCGCCGCGACAACGACAACATTCCGAAGATCAGCAAGCTGCAAATCGACCTGATGGTCACCAGCTTCCAGGCCGACTTCTCCCGCATCGCGACGCTGCAGTACACCAACTCCGTCGGCCAGGCGAAGATGCGGTGGCTCGGTATCGACGAGGGGCACCACGAGCTCAGCCACGAACCCGACAACAACGCGAAGGCCGTCGAGAAACTCACGAAGATCAACAAGTGGTTCGCCGAGCAACTCGCCTACCTCGCCAAGCGGCTCGCGGAAACCCCCGAACCCGGCGGGAAGGGAAGCCTGCTCGACAACACCACCGTCATCTGGACCAACGAGCTCGGCAAGGGGAACTCCCACACGCTCGACAACACACCCTTCGTGTGCGTCGGCGGCGGGCTCGACTGGAAGATGGGTCGCTCCCTGAAACAAGGGAAGGGAGGCGTGCCCCACAACCGCCTCCTGATGGCGATCGCCCACTCCTTCGGACACCGCATCTCGACCTTCGGGAACCCCGACTTCTGCAAGGCCGGCCCGCTGAGCCTGACTTGATCCGAAATCCGAGACGCTTGACAAATTCCGTCCTCACCACCTGTCCGTTCCCTTTGGTTTCCACGGGAGCAGACGGGAGGTGAGGAATTTCTCTCTGCCTGCAATTGGGGATTTCGCCGAGCAGTTTGGGATATATCCTAACTCAGACCGGTCGCACCGTGATTTCGCAACCGGGCGAACTCGAGCACAGGCGGGGTCGAAATGCATACCTCAGAACCATTCCGCACGAGCTACACCATCGAACCACCCGGACGGATCTGCGTCTTCACGATGGCCGGGAAGCTCGACCCGCTGGCGACGGAAACGCTGGAAAAGGAACTCGACGAGCTTTACCGGAACGGGGAACGGCACTTCATCCTGGACCTGAATCACCTCGAATATGTCGGCAGCGTCGGGCTGCGTGTCTTTATCCGGCTCGCGAACAAGGTCAAGGGAAACGGTGACGTACGGTTGTACGGGATGCGGCCGGCCGTGCGGGAACTCTTCGAGATCACGAAGCTCACGAGCCTGTTCCACATCTACCCGTCGAAGCAGGAAGCGGTCGACGCCCTCCGATCGGCGTGATCGCTTCCCCTCTCGGCTCGTCGCGTGACCCCGGTCAGTACTTGGCGAGGTCGCCGCCCTTGCCCATTCCGAGGGCGTCGACGACCTGCTTGGCCGCGTCGGTCATGAATTTCAACTCGCTGTTGATGGCGATGAGCTGCCAGCCTTCCTCGATTCGTTGTTTCGCTTCTTCCCCGGAAAAGGCGTGGATTCCGGCGGCGATCTTGAGCCGCTTGCACCCGGCGAGGATCGTCGCCAGCGCTTCCTGGAACGCCCCCGGCGAGGGTGGCTTCCCGTCGGGGGATCGCATGCTGGCGGCGAGGTCGTTGGGGCCGACGAAAATGGCGTCGACACCGGGGACAGAGTAAACCTGGTCGAAGTTTCGAACCGCGTCGATGTGCTCGCACTGGAGGACGATCAGAATTTCGTCGTTGGCCTTGGCGTAGTATTCGGCGGCGGTCGCGCCGAAGTTCAGGGCGTGGACGCTGCCGCCGACGCTGCGGGTTCCGTGCGGGGGGTACAGGCACGCCGACACCGCGTCTAGCGCTTCCTGCCGGGTGTTGACCATCGGGACGACGACGCCGTACCCGCCGTTGTCCAGGACCCGCTTGATGTGGTCGTGCCGGTTGGAAGGGACCCGGGCGAGGGGGACGCACCCTGCGTCGGCGATCGAGCCCCACATGTGGACAGCCGTCTCGATGCCGACCAGCGAGTGCTCGATGTCGGTGGTCAGCCAGTCGAAGCCGATCCGGGCCAGGAACCGGGCCGCCGTGATATTTCCCAGGGAGAGCCAGGTTCCGACGGCAGGTTTGCCCTCGCGCAGCAATCGCTTGACCGGATTCGGACGCATCGTTTTCTTCTCGGGGTGGGGAAAGAAATCCAGGTTCGGAGCCGGGCCGGGGTGGCGTGTGGGTCACCCCGGCCCTGCGGTGGGGTTTACTTCGCCAGTTTCAGTTCCTGAGTCGTGAGAAGCGTCAGGTAGAAGCCATGCCCGCCGTCGCCGTTGGCGACCTTGAGAAGGAAGGAGTTGGTGCCTTTCTTCAACTTCACCTTCACGGAATCCTGGGCGGGGGCGGCGGCACGGGTGTCGGCAACCTTGAAGACTTCCTTGCCGTTGAGCCAGAGTTTGGCCCCGTCGTCGCTGCCGAGGAGGATCGTCGCATCCTGGTCTTCCGGGGATTCGATTGTGCGGTAGGCATAGGTGGCGGAGGTGCCGGCCGCGGTGCCGTGGAGGGCCTGGAGGTCGAAGTAGCCGTTGCCCACGGAGCGGACGGAACGCCAGCCGACTTCGCCTTTCCCGTTTGCGGGGAACTTCGCCTTGATGTCGAACGGTGCCTTTTCGGGGCCGTATTCCTTGTCGAGTGCGGCGGCCATGCTGTCCGCGGGGAACGGGCCGGCCATCAGCCAGGAATCCGGAGTCAGGGCCGGGGTTTGGAGCGTGGTCAGATACGCGACGAGGTCGATGAGTTCGTCCTCGGTCAGGGCGACGACGAGGTTGTCCGGCATCAGCGAGACCAGGCTCTTGGATCGCTTGTCGATGTCCTTGACGTCGAAGGTGTAGTCCTTCCCGTTGGCGTCGCGGATGGTCAGCGAGGTTTCGTTTTCCGCGACGATGAGCCCGGTGATGCTCTGACCATCGGCGGTGTCGAGCTTCCAGCTCAGGTACTGGTCGGCGATCGCCTTGGAGGGCTGGAGGATGGACTCGAAGAGGTTTTCTTTCGAGCCTTTCTTGCCGACCATGCTGAGGTCGGGGCCGATCTGGCCGCCGGTGCCGCGAACCATGTGGCACTTCATGCACTGCACCTCGGAGTTGGCACTCGCGAGGAAGATTTTGCGGCCGTTCTCGACGTTCCCGATCCGCTTGGCGAGTTCCGCGTTGGACGGAAGTTTCTTCGGATCGAGCTTGCCCGAGGGCGGGAAGGCGAGGAGAGCCTTGGCCCGGAGATCCTGGAACGGGGTGTTGCGGATGAGTCGGCCCGCGTCGGCGAGGATCGCCTCGGGGAGGGCGCTCTTCGCTTTCTGGGCGAGGAGCCAGTTCGTGCCGGCCCGGTTCCCGGCGAGGGCGGTCAGGGCGGCGATTTTTGTATCCCGGCTCGCCTTCTCAAGGTCGATCGCCATCTGCAGGGCTTCGAGGGCTCGCGTGTTGGCGGCGGTCGGTTTGTTCGAGGTCGGCAGGTGATTCCCGAGAGCCTTGATGACCTCGAGGGTGAGGTCGTTCTGCGGGTGGCCGACCGCGATCAGGGCGTCGACGGCCTTGACGTCCTTGAGGCTGCCGAGGGTTCGCACGGCTTCCAGTCGGACCGGAAGCTCGGCTTTCTCGTCGGCGGCGATCTTGTGCACCTCGTCGAGGACTTTCGCGAACTGGGCCGCCGACGCGAGTTGCAGGCCGGTCACCCGAGTCTTGGGGTCGCCGAGGAGTTTCGTGATGGTCGAGGCGAGCGACTCGTCGCCGATCAGGGCTTTCCACTTGGTCGGCAGGAAGAGTCGGATGTTTTCGAGGGCCCGGGTTTTGACCTCCGGGGGAGCGTCGCCCGCCAGGACCGCAAGCAAGGTCTTTCCTGCGGAGATGTCGTCACTCGACGCGAGGATGTCGACGACGCGGCCACGCTGGTCGCCGGTCAGTTTCGGGTCGGCGAGGAGTTTCTCCAGCCGGGGAAGGACCGATTTCGGCCGCAGTTCCCACACCAGATCCGCGGTCTTGTCGTCCCATGTGGAGAATCGGTTGTCGAAATCGGCGAGGATTTCCTCCCGGCGTTTCGCATCCGACCCGGCGGCGATGTTGATCGCGGCCCGGTAGAAGATGTCTTTCCCGTCGTACTTGCGGGCCAGCATGTAGAAGAGCTTGATCGCCTCTGGCAGGTCGAGTGTCGGAACGAGCAGCAGCAGTTCCCGGCGGACAGCGACGGGCATCGACGTCCATTCCTTCGTCATCGCGGGGTTGAAGCGGACGGGGCCGCGCTTCCCGTCCCGGATCTGGGCGGCGATTTTCCGCACCACCTCCGCCTTGATTTCGAGCGGAAGCCGGGTGGAAACCGCCTCGTCTTCGAGGGCCTTCCCGAGCCAGAGCATCTCGTCCGGAAGGAGGTCTTGAAGCTGGATCGCGCGGGCCTTGAGGACCATGTCCCCGTTCTGGTCGCGAGCGGCGGCGAGGGCGTTGGCGAGGTTGCTGTCCTTGTCCCGGGCGGCGAGTTTCGCGATGGCCATCTCGCGGGTGGCGAGGCAGGGGGATCGGAGGGCGGCGAGGATCGCGTCTTTCCCTTCGAGGTTGACCTCCGGAACGGTGTAGCCTTTGTGGCCAGCGGGGGTGATCCGGTAGATCCGGCCGCGGGTCCAGTCGCCCATGCCGTGGCCGCCGACGCCGGGGTCGTACCAGTCACTCGCGAAGAGGCTGCCGTCCGGGGCGACGCAGACGTCGCTGAGCCGGAACCAGTTGTCGGTGCTCGTGAGGATGTTTTCCTTCTCGAGTTCGTACCCCGCCCCCTTCGCCGTCCGGTGGAAGCAGCGGAGTTCCCGCGGGCCCGCGTCGCAGTGGAAGATCTGACCCTGGTATTTCTGGGGAAGCAGGGTTCCCTCGTAGAAGCAGATTCCGGTCGGCGATCCGAAGCCGGTGCGGAGCGTCTTGTGGACGATCCCCGGTTGCTCCTCGTGCCAGTGAGATTCGCCTTTGCCACGGGGGTGGTAGCCGTAGTTCCCGCCGGGAAGGACGAAGCAGATGCGAGTCTGCTGGTTGCCGTCGTCGTCGTTGTCGGAGAGCCAGACTTCGCCGAAGCTGTTGACACAGCACTCGTAATTGTTGCGGAAGTTGTGGGCGATGAGTTCGAGGTTTTTCCCGTCGATGTCGCACTTCCAGACGGTACCGGCCCGGCAGTCGGTGGAGTTGGACTTCCACTTGGGGCCCTTACCGTCTGCAGATTGGAGTCCGTTGACACCGGCGTCGCCGATCGTGAAGTAGAGCTTGCCATCGGGCCCGATGTTGATGCCGTGGACGCCGTGGTCGTGGTCGAAGCCGTTGATTCCGGTGAGGAATTTTTTCGGTGGGCCGTCCGCCTTGAGGTCGCCGTCGGCGTCATCGAAGACGAGGATGTCCGGCGACTGGCACACGAAGACGCGTTGCCCCTTGCCGTCAGGCGAGGGTGCGACGCAGACCCCGAGCGGCCCGTACAAATCCTTTCCCTGGTAGAAGGTCGTCGCCTCGTCCGCTTTCCCGTCGCCGTTCTTGTCCGTCAGCACGACGATCCGGTCCCCTTCCTCACGGAGGATCGGTCGGCGGAAGTTCTTCCGGCGATAGTTCACCGCCTCCGCGACCCAAACCCGCCCCTTCTGGTCGACATCGATCGACGTCGGGTTGATCAGCATCGGCTCGGCGGCGAAGAGTTCCACCTGTAAACCATCCGCCACCTTGAGGGACGCGAGCCCCTTGTCCGGCGGAAGCTGGGCCGATGCGGTGGAGGCTGCGAGACCGGCGAGGAGAAGAGCGAGGAACCAGCGGGGCATGGAGACGCTCCGGGCGGGGCGGGAAAAGGGCCGATGGTGAGATCAGTGTAGACGGAAACGCCTACGGAAGAAACGGGTGAGGAAACTCGGTATAGAACCTCTTCGAGCTTCGGCAATTCCCGGCGACCGGAAACGCCGGGCTATCCCCGCCCGAGACGCACCTTCCTAAACTGGGGATGTCGCAGATTCCGGGTGATTCCTCACTGTCGAACTTCGCATGAACAACTGGCACCTCGCGCGTGGATTCCGCTTCGCCGGCATCGTTTCCGGGCTCCGTTCCGAGCCGAACCGGCGCGATGTCGCCGTCGTCATCTCGGATTCGCCCGCGGCGGCGGCGGGGGTCTACACCCAGAACCGCGTCTGTGCCGCCCCCGTGCAGGTGAGCCGGAAACGGACTTCCCGCCCGGACGCCCGCGCGATCGTGATTTGTTCCGGCAACGCCAACGCCTGTACCGGGGACCAGGGAATTCGCGATGCGGAGCGGATGGCGGAACTCGTGGCCGCGGATCTGGGGTGCTCCCCGGAGCAGGTTCTGGTGGCTAGCACCGGCGTGATCGGTCGACCCCTCCCGATGCCGATCCTGGAGGCGGGAATTCCCAGGGCCGTCGCCGCCGCGAAATCGGGTGCAGAATCCTTCAACGACGCCGCCCACGCGATTCTGACCACCGACACCTGCATCAAGGTGAGCACCCAGGAACTCGCGGTTTCCACGGGAATCGTGCACGTCACAGGGTTCGCGAAGGGGGCGGCGATGATCGGGCCGAATCTCGCCACCATGCTCGGATTCGTGCTGACGGATGCGTCGGTGGCACACCCGTTCGCGCAGGACGTGCTCCGGCGGTCAGCCGCAAGCAGCTTCAACTGCGTATCTGTGGAGGGGCACACAAGCACCAACGACACGGTCTTCCTGCTCGCCAACGGGACGGGTCCGCATCTTTCCGGTGACGACGCCGCCCGGTTCGACGCCGCCGTCCATGCCGTCTGTCAGGATCTGGCGAAGCAGATCGCGGCCGACGCGGAGGGGGCGAACCACCTGGTGACGCTCGATGTGGAAGGGTGCCGATCCGACGCGGAAGCCCGGACAATTGCCAAGGCAGTGGCCGAAAGTGCGCTGGTCAAAACCGCAATCTTCGGGGCCGACCCCAACTGGGGCCGCATCGTCTCCGCCGCCGGCTACGCGGGAGTCCCCTTTGACGAGGCGGATCTTTCCCTTTGGATGGGGGACATGCTCCTCTACCGGGACGGCCAACCGATCCCGTTCGACGACTCGGCTGCCAGTGCGTACCTCAAATCCAACCGCGACGTCAGCTTCCGGCTCCGCTTCAAACTCGGCACCGGCCGCTGCACCTTCTACACCTGCGATCTCACCCACGAGTACGTCAAACTCAACGCCGATTACACGACGTGAATCTTCTACCAATCTGCACCCAGCGAACGACCAAACGCGTGGGTGTCACTTGGCTTCGAATCTGGAAGGTGGAAGATCTGCTTTCCCAGAGGGCGGTGTCGGATTTTTGGGGACACTGATCATCCCCATCAACTGGGGAGGTTGAGGGCGAGTCGTGATGTAGTCGAGAAAACGAAACGGCTCGTAACTCGTGAGACTGAACGGGTCCCGTCGGCCAGAGAGCAGCCCGGGAAGTGAGACCAAAAGCCAGAACATCGGCAACCCAAAAGCGACCAGGGAATACGTTTGAATTCGAGAGCGTTGTTTGATTGCGACGCCCACGGGACAATCCGACGTGATGACACGACCGTCCCATCGGCGGAAAAGCTTGACACAGATTTCCCCACCGCTGTTCTCCACGATCAACGACTCCGCTTCACTTCGCGACATGGTGGAGATGTCGTAGACGAATTTGGAGCATTCCCGACAGAATCGAACGCGGTCATCCCCTTCCATCGCGGCCCAGTTCGCCGGGCAGGGGGTCGCGATCTCGAATTCTTCCAGGGAAAGCCGCGTCGACATTGTCATGCCTCCGCAGAAGGATTCGCTGGTGATTCTGGGTTGTCCGATCGGGCGGGGATCGCGCCCATCGAGTAACCTAGCCAGCGGGCCGCGCACCACGCCAGGACCGCCCCGACGGTGCACATCACGAACAGCGTCAGGGCACTGTTGAGGTACCCCGTCAGGATCAGTTTCTGGCCGCTCGCATCGCCGTTTTCCACGAGTTGCTGCCCCTTCGCGATCATCGCCGGGAATCGCTGCGTGAGCAGGATCGTGCCGGCGGTGACCGTGGTGGCGACGACAAAAATCATCGGCGGAACGGTGACCCACATGTACCTCGCCCGGCCGGTGTTGACGAGCCAGGTCGTGACGAGGCCAAGGGCGAGTGCCGCAAGAAGTTGGTTCGCGATCCCGAACATGGGCCAGATCGTGCCGATGCTGCCCGTGTGAATCAGCCAGCCCCACCCGCCGGTGATGAGAGCACTCGCCAGGATCGACCCCGGCAACCAGTCGGGTCGCGCGAACGGGGCGTAGACGCGGCCCATCGTCTCCTGGAGAAGGAACCGTCCGATTCGGGTGCCGGCGTCGATCGTTGTGAGGATGAACAGCGCCTCGAACATGATCGCGAAGTGGTACCAGTACTTCAGCAGCCAGTCGCCCGTGACGCCGACCCAGCGGAAGGCGTCCTCGAAAATGACCGACATGCCGACCGCGAGCGTGACCGCCCCGCCGGTCCGGCCGCGAAGCGATTCCCCGCCGACTTTCTCCTCCACGCTGCCGAGGTCGAGGTGCCCGACGCTGCCGACACCCGCCTGGTGCATCGGGTCGGCCCCGTACTTCGCATTGACCTCGCTCACGGATTGCTGCCACCGCGGAGCCGTATCGATCGCTACGTTGATGTCGTAATACAGGTCGTTCGGCAAACTCGCCGCCGCGATCAGGGCTGTCACGCCGACGACGCTTTCGATCAGCATCGCCCCGTAGCCGATCGCCCGAACTTGCGATTCCTTCTCGACCATCTTCGGCGTCGTCCCAGACGACACGAGCGCGTGGAACCCGGAAACGGCCCCGCACATGACGCAGATGAACACGAACGGGAAGATGTACCCCTCGAAGGTCGGCCCGCCGTTGACGAAGACCTCGTTGAAGGCGGGGGCCCGCAGCGGCGGGTTCGCGACCATCACACTCGCAATGAGCAACGCGACGGTGCCAATCTTGAGGAAGCTCGACAGGTAATCCCGCGGGCCGAGCAGCAACCAGACCGGCAGCACTGCGGCGATGAAGCCGTACACGACGAGTGCGATGATCGTCCCTTCCCGGCTCAGCGAGAAGAACGGTTCGAGCGCCGAGCCCGGAATATACGCCCCGACGAACACCGCCCCGAGCGTGAGGAACCCGCCGATGAGCGACGCTTCGACGACTTTGCCGGGTCGCAGGCGGTACATCCAGAGCCCGACGAGCAACGCGATCGGTATCGTCGCGGCGATGGTGAACGTGCCCCACGAGGAGCCGGGGATGACTTGGACGCAGTTCGCGGGCAAGGTCAATGACCACGGTTCAGGGTACGCGGGTGCACCCATCCACCAGTTGTTACGCTCCGAGTGCGGCTTGATAGTGGAAACGATTTCGCCGTGAAGCTGCGTGCGAACGACGAACGATTCGGAACGCACGCTTCCAGCCGTACTCTTCGGGTAAGTCAGTTTGCAGCCGGGCGGAAATGTCAGGATCCTCGGCGAGTGAAACCCTCCGGTCGGGCTCGATTGTGTCGATTCCAACGCTGCCCCGGCTGGCACAACGATCACCGTCCCTTCCGGCAGCTTCGCCTCTTCGCCGCCGAGCGCCTTCACCACGACGAACCCCAACCCCGCGAGCGCGATCACCACGATGAACAGAATCGCCACCGACGCCACGATCGACGCCGGCTTGCCGAGTTCCGCGCGGGCGATCTCCGCCAGCGATTTCCCGTCCCGGCGGACGCTCGCGGCGAGGACGAGCATGTCCTGCACCGCCCCGGCCAGGCATACGCCGATGACGAGCCAGATCAGTCCCGGCAGGTAGCCGTACTGGATCGCGAGCACCGGGCCGATCAGCGGGCCGGCCCCGGAAATGGCCGCGAAGTGGTGGCCGAACGCGACCCACTTGTTGGTCGGGTGGTAGTTCTGGCCGTCGTTCAGCCGCACCGCCGGCGTCGGCCGGGAATCGTCGAGCGCCGCCACCTTCGCCGCCAGGAAAGCGGAGTAGTAGCGGTACGCGATCGCGTACACGACGAGCACGGTGAGCATCACCGGCATCGCGTGGACGACGACCCGCCCGGCCTCGTGGTGGTACAGCGTCAGTGCGAAAAGTGTCATGGGCAATCAGAGAAGAGGTGTAGCCGCGACGCGAAGCGCGGGACACCCACCTTCGCGCTCCGCTTCGCGTCGCGGCTACACGGTGATTACGCGGTGCCGAGTTCCGCGAGGATGGTGGCCGCCTTGTTGGCGTCGGCGACGCTGTCGAAGGTGACGTAGCCAACGAATTTCCCGTTGACGACGGCCATGACCATGCCGTGGAGGTTGATGCCGGCCGATTCCCAGGCGACCGTCAGCCGACCGCCGAGCCCGGTCTTGTCGTCCCCCTCGACCCGCATCACGATCGGCTCATTGGTCTCGTGCAGACCCGCGGATTTCGCCGCCGCGAGCACGCCGTTGCCCGTCACCGGGGCGACATACAGATCCCCGTACCCCGGTCGGCGATCCGATCGCTGGCTGTAGACGTATTCCAGGTGAGCTCCCGCATCCGCCAGGAGCTTGAGCTTCGCCGCGATCCCGCCCGGCTCATCCTTGACCTCGGTGTGGAACACATGCACACGTTGCATTTTGAAGCTCATCGGAATGCCCTCCGAGGGAGATCGCGACACGGGGCTGGTCGGCGGTTCAATCGCCACACGTGGATCATACCCCTGGCGGGGACGGTGGCAATCCGATAGCCTCAGCGAATCCGGACCTCTCCGTCGGAAACAGGACAAACCATGCGATATCTCGGCGTTGGCACGGCGGTTTCTCTCGGTGTCATCGCACTGTCACTGATTCCCGGCCCGGCGGCAAATGCACCCGAAGCTGACCGGTTCTTCGTCAACGCCACGATCTACACTGGCATCGACGACCAGCCGATCGAGAAGGGCGGATTGCGGGTCAAGAACGGGAAAATCGTCGCCGTCCTGGACCGGAAGGGGGCCGAGGAGGCGATGACGAAGCTCCCCAAGGAGGTGGTCGACCTGCAAGGTGCCATGGTCATCCCCGGCCTTGTCGATGCTCACTCGCACGTTGGAATCTATCCCAAGCCCGGAATCGCTGCCCACTCGGACGGCAACGAGATGTCCGGCCCCGTGCAGACCGGGATTCGCGCGCTCGACGCCGTCTGGCCCGACGATCCCGGCGTCCGCATGGCCGTCGCCGGCGGGGTCACCACTGCGAACATCATGCCTGGGTCCGGCAATGTCATCGGCGGCCAAACCGTCTACGTCAAGTATCGCGGCAACACCATCGAAGAGATGCGGATCACCGGCAAACTCGCCGACGGAACCGAGGTCCTTGGTGGACTCAAAATGGCCAATGGCGAGAACCCCAAGGGGTACGGCCGGCGCGGATCAGCACCGTTTACCCGCATGAAGATCGCCGCCCTCCAGCGCGAGCAGTTCGTGAAGGCTGCCGAGTACAAGGCCAAGCTCGACGCGAAGAAACCCGTCGATCGCGATCTCTCCCTCGAACCGCTCGTCGAGGTTCTGGAAAAGAAACGCACTGTCCACTTCCACTGCCACCGGGCCGACGACCTCGTCTCGGCGATCCGGATTGCCGAGGAATTTGGCTTCGAACTCGTGTTGCAACACGCCACCGAGGGATACCGCATCGCCGAGGTGCTGGCGAAGAAGAAGATCCCCGTTTCCCTGACGATCCTCGATTCCCCCGGGGGGAAGGCGGAGGCAACCGGGTTGCTGGAGGAGAACGCCGCGATTCTCGAAAAAGCGGGCGTCGTCGTGACGATCAACACCGACGATTCCGTGACGGAGAGCCGATTCTTCCTGCGAACCGGGGCCATTGCCGTCCGCGGTGGCATGTCCGAGGCCGCGGCTCTGCGGGCGATCACGCTTTCCCCGGCGAAACTGCTGCACCTCGACCACCGCGTTGGTTCCCTGGAAAACGGGAAAGACGCCGACTTCGTGGTCCTGTCCGGCCCGCCATTCTCCGTCTACACGAAGGTTCTCCAGACGTGGATTGACGGCAAGAAATGCTTCGATGCGAAATCCGAGACCGACCGCCCGTACCGTGACGGCGGCTTCGCGTTGCCCCGGGGCACCAACGTTCCGCTGGTTCCGGACATCAAACCGCAGCCGACCGCCGTTGCCCCGCCACCGCAACCACCACTCAAGGACGCGAAGCCGAAGCCGGGCAGCGTGGCCGTCCGGGCCGGGCGAATCCACACGGCGGTCGGGGAATCGATCACCGGCGGGTACATCCTCATCGAAGACGGCAAGATCGCCGCCGTCGGCAAGCTCGCGGACCGCAGGGAACCCCTCGTCGCCGAGACCGTCCTGACCGTGGCCGAGGTCACCCCCGGACTCATCGACGCCCACGGATCCGTCGGCATCAGCGGCTCCTGGAACATCCCCGCCGACCAGGACCAGGACGAGCCGAGCGACCCGAACCAGGCGGATTTGCGCGTCCTCGACGGGTTCAACCCCCACGAACCGTTCCTGGAATTCCTGCGTTCCATCGGGGTGACGGTGGTCCACGCGTGCCCGGGCCGGGTCAACGTGATCGGTGCGAAGACCGGCGTCTTCCGCACCCGCGGCATCACCGCCGAGTCCGCCGCCCTCGCCCCGACCTTCGCCGTCCTCGTCAACCTCGGGGAATCCGCGAAGGGGCACGACAAGAACCCGAAAACGCGGATGGGCGTGGCGGGCCTGGTGCGGAAAGCCTTCGCGGAAGCCCAGAGTTACGCCGCGAAACGGAAGGCGGAGCCCGAGAAAACACCGAAAAACGCGAAACACGACGCCCTTCTCCCGGCCCTCGAAGGGAAAGCCCCGGTGATCTTCGCCGCCCACCGCGCCGACGACATCCGCACCGCCCTGCGAATCGCCGACGAGTTCCACCTCAAACCGGTGATCGCGCTCGGAACCGAGGGGTATCTTCTCCTCGACGAACTCGCAAAGCGCAAGGTTCCGGTGATCGTCCACCCGACGATGCAACGGGCCGGCGGCAGCATGGAGACGCTCAACACCCTTCTCGGAACCGCCGCGATTCTCCGGGAAAAAGGGATTCCCGTCTCGATCGGTACCTCCTTCGAGGGGTACGTCCCGAAGACGCGGAATCTCCGCTCCGAAGCCGCGATGGCCGCCGCCAACGGGCTCGGCTTCAACGCCGCTCTGCAAGCGATCACCATCGAGCCCGCGAAACTCCTGGGCATCGACAAGACCCATGGCAGTCTGGAAGTCGGCAAGGTCGCGGATCTCGTCCTCTACGACGGCGACCCGTTCGAGCACGCCACCCACGTCACCCACACGTTGATGGGCGGGAAGCTGGTCTACGACCGGGCCGACTACCTCAAACTCCCCTTCGAGCGTCGGATCCTCCCCCTCGTCGTCGGCGGCCCCGGCGTCGGTTGCTGCATGGGGTGGTGAAGGAAGTTCGAGTTGACCGCGGAGAGGGTAATAGTCAAGATTCGGGCAAGAGAGATGATTTGAAGGAATCTCATGGGATTTTACGACTGCAAGTGCATGATAACCGGTGTAAGCCTCAAAGGGGCAGATGCAGCAACCGTGTTGCTCCAGCATCGCGATGGAGAATCGTCTCCCATATCATTTGCAGTCAAAGGTGCCTATAACCGCCTTGGGTCCATTGATTGCATTGAAGAGGACGAACATACGCAAGGTTTGGTCCGGTTTTTTCTCGAAGCGGAAAAGAACAGCGACTTCGTTGTTCATGAAGAATATCTTCGCACACATGGAACATATCCGTTCGAAACTTTGGAACAACTCCTACAGGCTTTCGAACGAAACATCCGCGACAATTCTCGGGCCGCGTTACTACATGGAACCCCTGTCAGCTTTGCAATGATTGCAAGGCCGATTTGGGACGAAATTGCCAACTCATCACCGCTTCCTGTCGAACTGGCCTGGTCAAGAACCAGTGATTTTCGAAGCCAGAAGAAGCCACAACTCTATTCGCGTGGAGACTCCAATTTGAGCGAGCACGTCGTCGAGTTTGCGACTGTCGCAGAGTTCTTACGTGCAAACGCGATTTCTTGGAAGCCAGCCGAGGAAGCATCACAAGATTACCCGGATGACATGCGTGAGTATCTGCGTCTAGCCCGCGAGAAATTTGCGAAATCCCCTATGCTTCTAACGGCCCTACGCGACTATGAGCGACAAGTTGGCGATCTGCTCGTAGACGGGTAACCTGCGATACGATCAGATATCGAAAGGATTCCTCCAATGCTCCACGCGATGATCATGGCCGGCGGTGGTGGGACGCGGTTTTGGCCGCGGAGCCGGGTCAAGAGGCCGAAACAATTCCTCACCTTCGCCGGGGATCGGTCGCTGCTGCAGGGCACGCTCGATCGGATCGCGGCGCAGGTGCCGTCGGAACGGACCTGGGTCATCACCGGCGAACCGCACGTACCGGAAGCGAAGAACCAGCTTCCGGAGTTGCCTGCGGATCGGTTTGTCGGCGAGCCGATGGGTCGGGATACGGCGGCGGCGATCGGGCTCGGGGCGGCACTCATCGCGAGCACGGATCCGAATGCGACGATGATCGTCATGCCAGCGGACCACGTCATCGAACCGGCCCGCGAGTTCCAGCGTGCGGTCCACGCCGCCGAGCAATTTGCCGAGGAATTCCCGAATGCCCTGCTCACGTTCGGCATCCCACCGACGTTTCCGTCCACCGGTTACGGATACATCCAGCGTGGCCCGGCGATCGGTCAACGGCAGAACGTGGCCGCCTCGAAGGTGGCCGCCTTCCGCGAGAAACCCAACGCCGACCTTGCGGAGAAGTTTCTCGCATCCGGGGATTTCTTCTGGAACAGCGGGATTTTCGTGTGGAAAGCCGCGACCATTCTCGGGGAACTCCGCAAACATCGGCCCAAGCTCTTCGCGTCGATCGCCCGGATCGCCGAGGCCTGGCCCACGCCCGACCGCGATGCCGTCTTTCGCCGGGAATTCGAGACCATCGAGAAGGTCAGCATCGACTACGCGGTCATGGAGCATGCCGCCGAGGTGCTCGTGATCCAGGCCCCGTACCAGTGGGACGACGTCGGCAGCTGGCTCGCCCTCGAACGCCGCAATCCGCAAGACGCCGACGGCAACACCGTCCAGGGCACCCACTGTGGCATCAACACATCCAACTGCGTGATCGTGTCCGACCCCGGAAAGTTGATCGCCACGCTCGGCGTCAGCAACCTGCTCATCGTGCAGGACGGCGACGCCACCCTGGTCGCCGACCGCCGCGACGAATCCAACGTGAAGCTGATCGTCGAGAGATTGAAGAAGGACGGCTGGACGCAGTTTCTGTAAGGGCCGCGAATCCCCGGGTCACGCCCACATCGCCAGCAGCTGGCTCGGGTCGGACAGGTCCGCGAGGACGACGTCGGCCCCGGTGCAGGCGAGATCCTCGATCGGGTGCCAGCCGGTGGCGACGGCGATGGCCTTGGCCCCGATCGCGCGGGCACACTTGACGTCGAGCGGCGTATCGCCGATGACCCAGACCTCGGAGGGATCGGTTTCCCGCCCGGTGTGTCGCCGAACCTCCGCGAGTGCCGTGCGGGCCACGTCGTCGCGCTCGGCATGGTCATCCCCGAAGCCGCCGAGCGGGAAGAAGTCCCAGAGCCCGTAGTGCCCGAGCTTGTGGGCCGCCCCCCGCCGGACGTTCCCGGTCAGCAACCCGAGGGTGACGTCCGACCGGGAGTGCAGTGCCAGAACCAGATCCGCGATTCCCGGACACACTACGCCGGCGTACTGCCCCAGTGCCGTCGGCAACCGGGCGAGATAGCCGTCGATCAACCGGGTGACATTCTCCGCTGTGACCGCGATGCCGTGGGCTCGGAGCAAATCCGCGGAGATGGCCCGGTCGGTGCGGCCGCTGTACGGAATCTCCTCCGCTTGCAACGCGACCGAGAATTCCTCAGCCAGGGCCAATTCCATCGCCGCTTTCCCCGCCCCGCCGGTGCGGACGAGGGTGCCATCGATGTCGAAGAGAATGACAGGCATGGATCGGTTCCGCAGAATCGTGGAGTTCTCAGTGATTCTACCGGATCGGCCAGAGATGCTTCCACGATCGACGCTCCCAATCTGCTGCTTGCTCCGCGAGGGCCGGGCGGCGACAATCACTCCATCTCGCCGACCGCACCTCCGTGATCCGAGGCCGTCATGCCCCGCCGCCTGGTCGTGACCTTCGCGCTGTGCCTGTTCCTGACCTCGCTTCCCCCGGCAGCAGAACCGCCCTCGAAATCGCCGGCCTCCGCGCAGACACCGGAAAAAGAACGCGAATCCTTCCGTCTCGCCCCGGGGTTGCGGATCGATCTGGTGGCCGTGGAACCGCAGGTCGAGAGCCCGGTCGCCGCCAACTTCGACGAGCACGGCCGACTCTGGGTCGTCGAGATGCGCGACTACCCCAACGGCCCCGGGAAAGGGGAGAAACCCGGCGGGCGGATCAAGATTCTCACCGACACCGACGGCGATGGCACCTTCGAAACCGCGACCATTTTCGCCGACGAGCTTCTCTTCGCCAACGGTGTGCTCCCCTGGAAATACGGGGCGATCGTGACCGCGGCCCCGCAGATTCTCTTCCTCCACGACACAGACGGAGACGGGAAGTGCGACACGCGGGAAGTGCTGTACGAAGGTTTTGTCGCGGGCAACCCTCAGCTTCGCGTCAGCCATCCGATCCTGGGAATTGACGGATGGGTGTACGCTGCCAACGGCCTGCGTGGGGGAAGCATCCGCCGGGCGGGCCAACCCGACGCAACCACCATCGCGATCGGCGGGAAGGATTTCCGCTTCGAGCTCCTCCGCGACCGGGCGGAGGCGATCCCCGGCATGGGCCAGTTCGGGAACACGTTCGACCGCTGGGGAAACCGCTTCGTGTGCGACAACCGCAACCACCTCCGGCACGTCGTCTTCCCGGCGGATCCGAGCTTGCGGAATCCGCACCTGCCGGCGAAACCGCTGCTGCACGACACGGCCGGCCCGTCGGATGGCCCGCTTTCGAGCGGCACGAAGGTCTTCCCCCTGAGCCGAAACTGGACGACATCCAACCTCCACGCAGGCCGATTCACCGCATCTTGCGGCGTCTTCGTGGACCAGGGGGGCGGGCTTCTTCCGGAACCGTTTGCCGGCGCTGTCTACACCTGCGAACCGACCGGCAACCTCGTCCACGCCGAGATCCTCACCCCGGACGGCGCCACCTTCCGATCACGCCCGTGGAAAGAAGGAGTCGAGTTCCTCGCCACCACCGACGAGTGGTTCCGCCCCGTGTCGCTGACCCAGGCGCCGGACGGCTCGCTGATCCTCGTCGACATGTACCGGGCGGTCATCGAGCACCCCGAATTTATGCCGCCCGAGTTGAAGAACCGACCCGATTTGACGCTCGGCCGGGACCGGGGGCGGATCTGGCGGATCGCCCCAGAAGGGAGCAAGCCGGGGAAACTCGCCCCGAACCTGGGCAAGCTCCAAACCGCGGAACTCGTCAAACTTCTGGGTCACGCTAACGGCTGGCACCGTACCACCGCGGAGCGACTCCTCCTGACCCGGAACGACGCCAAGACCCCGGAAATCCTCGAGAAATTCGCGAAAGAAACAGATTCCCTGGACGGCCTGATCCGCGCCGCGTGGTTGCTCGCCCGCTCGGCTCCGATCCCGCAACCCATCCTCGACCGTCTCGGAACCCACAAGGATCCCCGGGTCCGCGAGCATGCGATCCGGTTGCTCGCCGAGGGTCAGCCTACGGCGGAAAAGCTCCAGAAATTCGCGCACGACGACGATGCCCGCGTCCGCTTCCAGACCGCGACGGCCCTGGGTCGGGTGTCCGGTGACAGAGCGGTGTCACTCCTCGCAGCGATCGCCACCCGGGACGACGCCGACCCGTGGACGCGCCTCGCGATTGCCGGTTCTTCCGCGGATCGTGCGGGTGCCGTCCTCGCAGAAATCCTCGCCGAGACCCGGGAACCGACGGAGCCCCGGCTCGCGTTGGTGCGGGAACTGGCCGAGCTGGTGGGTTCCCGTCGGGATTCCGCAGAGGTCGCCGCTCTGGCCGCCACACTCGGGAAACACGGGGAAACCTGGCAGCGGGCGGGTCTCGCCGGTCTCGCCGACGGCGTTTCCCGGCGCGGCACCACCTTCCCCGCGTACCTCACCACCCTCCCGGACGCGAAGCCCCTGCAGGCACTCCTCGCCGCTGCCACGCTCCCCGCGACCGACGCCAGGGCTCCGGAAGCCAACCGCGTCGCCGCCGTGAAACTCCTCGCCCACACGCCCTGGCCAACGTCCGGGAAGCCGCTCGCGAACCTGCTCGACGCCGAGGAAACTTCCCCCGCTCTGCGAGCCGCCGCCATCCGCGCGATCGCCGCCCACCCGGAAAAGGACGTCCCCGCCCTGCTCCTTCGCGGCTGGCGCGGCTACACCCCCGCCCTCCGCTCGGATGTCCTGGAAGCGATGATCGCCCGCCCCGACCGCGTTGCCGCCCTCCTCCACGCCGTCGAGAACGGCCAGCTTCGCCCCGCCGACATCGACCCGCTCCGGGCCCGCCGACTGATCGCATCGAAGGACCCGAAACTCGCCGAGCGGGCGGCAAAACTCCTCAAGGGAAGCCTGCCCGCCGACCGCAAAGAGGTGCTCGCGAAGTACCAGGAATCCCTCAAACTCACCGGCGACGCGACTCGCGGCCGGGAGGTTTTCAAGACCAACTGCTCCGCGTGCCACATCGTCGCCGGCATCGGTGTCGCCGTCGGCCCGGACATTAGCGACACCCGCACCAAGACCCCGGAAATGCTCCTGACGGACATCCTCACCCCCAACGCCGCCATCGACGCGAACTTTATCACGTACTCGGTCATCACGAAGGACGGCAAATCCTTCGCCGGCGTGATCACCGCCGAGTCCGCCGCCGGCATCACCCTCAAACGCGACGGCAACACCACGGAAACCATCCTCCGCGCCGACATCGACGAACTCAAATCCACCGGGCTGTCGCTGATGCCCGACGGCCTTGAGAAGAACGTCACCGTCCAGCAAATGGCCGACCTGATCCGCTTCCTGAAGGACTGGCGGTACCTGGACAAACCGTGAACCCCGAATTCCCCGGGATTTTCCGCTTGAACCGGACCCCCGGAACCGCGTCAATACAGTCTCCAGACCCACCTTCTTCCCCAGGTGCTCCGCCGTGATTCGGCCCCTCCTCGCCACCGTCGCCATCGCCCTTCTCTTTGCCCCATCCACCGCCCGAGCCGCCGACCCGTTTGAGTTCAAGGACGGCGACCGCGTTGTCCTCATCGGCAGCACGCTGATCGAACGCGAACAGAAGTACGGCTACTGGGAACTCGCCCTGACCCTGAAAAACCGCGACAAAAACGTCACCTTCCGCAACCTCGGCTGGAGCGGCGACACCGTCTGGGGCGAAGCCCGAAATGGCTTCGACAGCAACCCCAGGGGCTTCGAGCGCCTCGTCGCCCTGACGAAGGAACTGAAGCCGACGGTCATCGTCGTCTGCTACGGGCACAACGAAAGCTTCGAGGGCGAGGCGGGTGTCGATAAGTTCACGAAGCAACTGGAAAAGCTTCTCGATGCGATCGCGGTGACGAAAGCGCGAATCGTGCTGATGAGCCCGACGCCGTTCGTGAAAAGCGACGCTCTGCCAAAACCACTCGGACAGAGCCTGACCCTTGGCAAATACGCCAAGGCGATCAAGGAGGTCGCGGCGGCTCGAAACCTCGATTACCACCCGATGTTCGAGAGCGTTTTCGCAGCCGATCTCACGGACAAATTGTCCCAGTTCACGGACAACGGATTGCACTGGAGCGGCGAGGGCTATCGCTACCTCGCGGGCCATCTCTCCGAACCCCAAACCGCCACTTTCAGCGAAACATGGCCCGCGACGATCTTCAAACCGGACTCCGACCTGAACCAACTTCGCCAGAAAATCATCGCCAAGAACCGCCTCTTCTTCCACCGCTGGCGGCCGCAGAACGAAACCTACCTGCTCGGGTTCCGCAAGCATGAACAGGGCAAAAACGCTGTCGAAATCGCCGAGTTCGACCCGCTCGTCGCGGAGAAGGAAAAGGAAATCGCGGAACTGAAGAAGTCGCTGAAGCAAAGTAAAAAGTAAAAAGGAAAAATTTAAAAACAGCAGAGAACGGGCCACCACACAAATCATCTCTCGGAGCGAACGATGCGTCGGACATCTTTTTTCCTTTTTATTTTTTCCTTTTTCCTTTCTTCCTCTGAAGCGCAAGCCCAGCGGGACGCCAAGATTCCGGACCCCGATCCGGAACTGGAGCGGAAGACATTCGTCGTTCCCGATGGGTTCGAGGTCAATCTCTGGGCCGCCGACCCGATGCTGGCGAAGCCGCTGCAGATGAACTTCGACCCCGCCGGTCGGCTGTGGGTTTCGAGCAGCGAGGTCTACCCGCAGATCAAACCCGGGCAGGTTGCCAACGACAAGGTCCTCGTCCTCGAAGACACCGACGGTGACGGGAAAGCCGACAAAACCACGGTCTTCGCCGATGGCTTGCTGATCCCGACCGGACTCGCCCCCGGCGATGGCGGTGTCTACGTTGCGGATAGCACCGACCTCGTCCACTTCTCCGACCCTGACCCAAAGACCGGGAAAGCCCGGAAAAAACGGATCGTCCTGAGCGGGTTCGGCACCGAGGACACGCACCACATCCTGCACACGCTGCGGTGGGGGCCGGACGGTTGCCTCTACATGAACCAGTCGATCTACATCCACAGCCACATCGAAACGCCGCACGGGGTGCGACGCCTGAACGCCGGCGGAATCTGGCGGTTCCGTACCGACACCGTCGAACTCGATGTCTTCGCCCGCGGCTGGTACAACCCCTGGGGCACCGCCTTCGACCGCTTCGGCACCACCTTCGCCACCGACGGCGCCAACGGGGAAGGGATCAACTACGTCGTCCCCGGTGCCGCCTACCCCTCCGCGAAGTGGGACGGCCAGATCCTCCACGGGCTCAACCCCGGCAGCCCGAAGCACTGCGGACTCACCATCCTGAGCGGCCGACACGTCCCCGACGATTTCCGCGGCGACCTCGTCACCAACGACTTTCGCGGCCACCGTGTCTGCCGGTTCGAGTTGAAGGACGACGGATCCGGCTTCGCATCCCGGGAAAAACAGGAACTGATCAAGAGCAGCCACCCCGCGTTTCGGCCGATCGACGTCGCCATGGGACCCGACGGGGCGATCTACGTCGCCGACTGGTACAACCCGATCATCCAGCACGGGGAGGTCGACTTCCGCGACCCCCGCCGAGACAAGACCCACGGCCGAATCTGGCGGATCACCGCGAAGAAACGCGATCTCGTCGAGCGGCCGAAACTCGTCGGCGCGACGGTCCCGGAACTTCTCGAACGGTTGAAGGACCCCGAGGACTACACCCGGCTCCAGGCGAAGCGCGTCCTCAAGGACCTCGGGGCGAGGGCGGTCCTCCCGGGTCTCGCGGCGTGGGTGGAGAAACTTCCCGAGGCAGACGAGCACGCCCGGCTCGAAGCCCTGTGGGTGTACCAGACGCTCGATGTTCCGGAGCCGAACCTGCTGGAAAAGGTGCTTTCCGCGAAGGATTCCCGGGTGCGCGCCGCCGCCTGCCGCATCGCCGGGGACTGGGCACCTCGGATGGCGAACATGGTCCGGGTAAACCTTGACCCGAACAAGCTCCAGGCTCTGAGCGTGACCGCCACCGATGTCGTTCGTGCACTCCAAAACAACGACCGCGACCTGTTCCTCCACAAGTCCGACGATCTTTCGATCCGATTCCATCGACGTGGTGGGGCGATTGCTCCGAAGCAACTCCTCGATCTCGTGATCCAGCGGAAGAACGATCGCGATGTCACGCTCGGAATGGTCGCGGCGGTTGAGGCGGACCCGAGCGGTAACGCGGCCGCGATGCTGTCATCCCGAGTCATCGACGAGAACCCACTTGTCCGCCTCGAAGCGGTGCGGGCGATCGCGAAACTTCCGTCGGCGAAATCCGCGGAAATCGCGGCCCGAGCTCTGGAAAAGCCCGTCGATCGCTGGCTCGATTACGCGATCTGGCTGACGCTGCGGGAACTCACGCCGAAGTGGCTCCCCGAACTCCGGGCTGGAACCATCGACTTCGGCGGCGACCCGCGGAAGATCGTCTTTGCCCTCCAGGCTTCCGGTTCCGGTGACGTCGTCGGCCCGCTGACAACCCTCCTCAAATCCGGGAAACTGGCGAAAGACCGCGAGGCGGAGGTGTGGGAACTCATCGCGAAAACGGGCGGTTCCCCGGAGATCGGGCAGGCCCTCGCGAAGGCAGCCGCCACCGGCGACCCGGAGGGCAAGATCCTCGCCGCTATCGAGTCATCCGTCCGGACGCGGAAAGTCGGTGCCCCCGGAAACGCCGCCGACCTGGCCAAGCTCATCGCGGGTCCGATCACGCCGGCCCGCACCCCGGCCGTCCGCCTGATCGGGTTGTGGAAGGTCGAGAAACTCCGCTCGACCGCGGAATCCGCCGCCCTCGCCGGCGACCCCGCCGCCTTCGAAGCCATCCCTCTCCTCGGGGGCCCCGCGAGCCTGAGCTTCCTCCAGAAGACGGCCGACTCCGAAACCCCTGCGATCCGCCGGCAGGCCATCGCCGCACTCGCGGGGATCGACCCCAAAACCGCTGCCGAGAAAGCGGTTTCGGACCTCGCGAAGGCGGAACCCTCGGAGGAAACCGTCGCGATTTTCTCGGCGTTCACGAACCGGAAGGGGGCGGGGCGTGATCTCGCACTCGCGTTGCGGGACCGGAAACTTCCCGCGGATGTGGCCAAGATCGGCGTCCGTGTCGCCAAGGCGGCGGGCCAACCCGACTCCGTCCTGATCGACGCCCTCACGAAGTCCGGTGGCCTTGGCGAGGGCCGGAAAATGCCCGCAGGAAAGGACCTCGAAGCGTTCCTCGTGGACGTCGCGAAACTCGGCGACCCCGCCCGGGGCGAGCGAATCTACCGCCGCACCGACGCCGCCTGCCAGAAGTGCCACGCCATCGCCGGCGCCGGCGGCCTCGTCGGCCCCGACTTCACGAGCATCGGAGCCAGTGCCCAGGTCGACTACCTGATCGAGAGCCTTCTCGCCCCGAACGCGAAGATCAAGGAGGGGTACAACTCACTGGTCGTCAACACGATCGACGGAAAGGTCGTCACCGGGATCAAACTTCGGGAAACCAAGACGGAACTGGTCCTCCGTGACGCGGAGGACAAGGAAATCGTCGTGCCCGTGGCGGACATCGACTCGCGAAAAGACGGCCGGACCCTGATGCCCGACGGCACCACCGATCCGCTGACCCGGCAGGAACTCGTCGATCTCGTGCGATTCCTGTCGGAACTCGGGAAGGGGAAGTACGCAGCCGCCGCCGGGAAGGTGGTCCGCCGCTGGCAGGTGGTGCAGCCGACCAAGGAACTCCACACCCTCGCGAACCGCGACCGCATCGCCGCCGTCGCCAACCCCAAGGCCACCCTCGCCTGGCTGCCCGTCTATTCCCGGGTTTCTGGCGATCTTCCGCTCGAGGAACTCCCGCAGTTCCGACCCCACAAGGCCGGACCGACCTTCTCCGTCGTCCGATTCCAGCTCGAGGTCAGCGTCGGGGGGAAAGTGAAGCTCGCGATTCCCGACCCCAATGGCCTCGCGATCTGGGTCGATGGGATCCCCGCCGATCTCGGGAAGGAGGTCATCCTCGACCTCCAACCCGGCCTACGGACCGTCACCATCGCCGTCGATGTCGACACCCGGAAAGCCCCGCTTCGTGTGGAACTCGCCGAACTCCCCGATTCCCCGGCCCGGGCGAAACTCGTCGGCGGGAAGTAGGCGGGATCCGAGATCGGATCAGGCCACCGACCCGAACCGCTTCCGGAACGGGCCGATGGTTGACTCGTCGTCCGACCAGTCAAGGACTGCGAAGACGACGCGGGCGAAAATGCCGGAAAAGTTCGACGAGAACGCCTTCCGGAAAAGGTCGGCGAGAACTGCGGGGTCGTTCTTGAAGACACCGCACCCCCACGCCCCGAGGATGGCGGCGTCGTGCCCCTGGCCCGCCATGATGGCAAGCACCTTTTCCACCCGACGTTCCATTTCTGCCGGGATGTCGCGAAGTTCGGGTCGGCTGACGGCACCGGCGTTGACGGCGGGTGCCGTCACGAACCCGCACAGGTACGGCTCCGCAAGCAGGTCGCCCGCGTCGTCCCGGAACACCGGAACCGCCGGCGAATAGATCGCATAGTCGGAGTACCACCCGCCCCGCTCGGCGGCGTGGTAGCTGTACATCTCGCTCGAGCGGATGCACGCGAACAACCCGCTCGATCGGCAGAGCGACTCCTCCTGGGCCCGGGCTCCATTCTGGAATCCGCCCCCCGGGTGCCGGGCGGAGGCGAAGTTGAGCGCGACCGGACGGTGCCCCGCCGCCACCAGCCGGGCCGCCGCCGCGAGGGTCGTCTCGTTCGTGACTTCGAAGACCGTCTCCCGTCCGCTCGGAACGACGTGCGGGAGCGGTGACCCCGGCGGGAAATCGACGGTTCCCGCGACCGCCTCCCGAAGTGGTTCTGCCAGGGAAACGACGGTTCCATTCGCGGCGAGGTAGCGTCCCTCCGCGAGGATGTGGACCGCCTCCCGGCCCATTTCTGCTGCTTTGCTTCGCGAAATCGTGCTCATGCCGGAGGGACAATCGATCCCGGGAATTGGTTCGGAACCGCAGGCGGAAACGGAAACGCCCCCGGAAACTCGGTGGTTTCCGGGAGCGTCTCAGTGTCCTGACAGGTTGGTTACTTCTTCGCCGGGGCGGCTTGCTGGAGGGCGATGACGAGGACCTGGATCTTCGCCTCGATTCCGAACCCGAGCGATAGCGGCACCTCGGAGAGCGTGTTCGCTTCCTTGATGTGGTGCTCGAGGTTGACCATGTCGGGCTCGACCATGAGGTTCTTGCCCTTGAGGGTCTTGCTGATCTCGACGGGGCCGATCGAGCCGTAGAGGTGGCCTTCCTCGTTGGCGTTGGCCTCGATGGTGACGGTCGGGAGGCGGCTCAGTTGCTCGGCGAGGACCTTGAGGTCCGCGATCTTGGCTTCCTTGGCCTTCTGGACCTTGATCTTGTGGAGTTCGAGTTGTTTGAGGTTGTGGGCAGTCGGCACGACCGCGAGGCCGTTGGGGACGAGGTAGTTGCGGCCGTACCCCGGCTTGACCTCGACGAGATCGCCGATCTTGCCGACGTGGGTGACGTCGTCGACAAGGACGAGGAGCATTCCGCCGTGGGGTCCCTTCTTGACCTGCTGGCGGACCTTGACCTTCGGCTTGGGCGGGCCCTTTTTCTCGGGCTTGGCCTTGGATTTTGTGGCAGTTTTGGCCATCGGAAGTCACCTTGCATCAGGTCGGGCCGACCGTGGTCGATCGGCCCGGGGTTTCGCGAAAGTCAGAACGGAATCTCGCCGCCGTCTCCGGAATCCATGTCTTCGTCGTGCCCACCGTAGCCGGTGTTGGCCGGGGGTCGAGCGGGTCCTCGGGCGGGTGCACCGCCGCCGTTGCGATTGCCGCCGTAGTTTCCGCGAGGGGGAGGCGGTGGTGCGTCCATCCCCATCTCGTCGTCCATGCCGGCGTTTTGTCCGCCTCGCATACCCCCGTCCTGGCGGGGGTCGAGAAGCTGGATGTTGTCGGCGACGATCTTGTGCTTCGAGCGTTTCTGCCCGGTCGTTTTGTCGTCCCACTGGTCGAGGTGAAGTTTCCCCTCGAGCATGATCTGGCTGCCCTTGTGGCAGCGGTCGCGGACGAGGTCGGCGAGTTTGCCGGAATCGCCGCGATTGTAGACCTCGACATCGATAAACATCGGCTCGTCTTCCCACTGGCCGGTCTGGGTGTTTTTCCGTCGGTTGGTGACGGCGAATCCGAACTTCGCCACCATTCCGCCGCTTGCGAAGGCCCGGGTTTCGGGGTCGCGGGTCAGCCGGCCGATCAGAATCACCTTGTTGAGGTTGGCCACGTCATCGCCTCCGGTTCGGCCCCGCTCGAGGGAAGTTCTGGGACACTCAGGAAGTCATGGGTTTGAGCGGGTACCGTTTTGTCAGCGTAGGCGGGCCCAATGGGCGGACGCAAGCTTCGTTGTGGGTTAGTCCTTGTCGGCGATCGCACTTTCGCGTCGACCGCGGCCGCCGCCACGAGCTGGAGGGCCGCCCATGTCCATGTCGTAGCCCCCTTCGCCGGGCAGGCCGAGGTTCGGGGTGATATCGGTGGGGGCGGTTTCGTCCTGCATTCCGCGGTGGGCGAAGGACATACTCGTGTCGTTCTTGGCGATGTCGAGCATGATGTCTTCCCACTTCGCTTCGATGGCGTTGGTCATCTGCCGGAGGATGATTTCCATCAGGCGGAAGTCGCGTTCGAGTTCGGCCTGCTTGGTGCTCTCAAACTTGTAGTAGACGATGTGGAAGTAGCCCTTCTTCTGCTTCTTGATCGGGTACGCGAGTTTGCGGTTCTCGTCCCAGGGTCGGGAGACGACGATCTCGCCGCCGTGCTTCTCGATGGCGGTGTGAAGAGACGTCCGGGCGGCGTCGACGTCGGCGGAGACCTTGGTCGAGTCGAGGATAAAGAGCGTTTCGTAGATTCGCGAAGGCATTTCGTTCTCACTCGGGTCGGGTTACCGTGGTTCGGGGCGGAACTTCCGCCGCCGACCCCTCCCACGGGGGAGGGGAGCAACCGGGGAAACCTCAGTTTCCCGGCTTGGTTTCGTCGGACGATTTTGGAGCGTCCTTCTCCTTCTCGCGTTTATCCGGAATCTTCTCCGGTTTCGGCTTCTTCGGCTTCTCTTCGGCGGGGCCGTTGGCCCGGTTCATGCAAGCTTCGATTCCCTGGCGAACCCAGACCATGACGGCCTCGGCGGCCTTCGCGACTGCATCTTCCACGGCGGTACGCTCGCCCGGTTTGAAGCGGGAGAGGACGAAGTCGACTGCCTCGCCGTCCGCCGGCTGCCCGACCCCGACTCGCAGCCTCGGGTACTCGTCAGTGCCGAGGCATTCCTGGATGTTCCGCAGCCCGTTCTGGCCGCCGTGACTTCCCTTCGCCCGGACTCGGAGTTTTCCGAGCGGCAGGTTGAAGTCGTCCGAGATCACCAGAATCCGGTTGGGGTCGAGCTTGTAGAAGTCGACCACCTGCCGGACCGCCCGGCCGCTCAGGTTCATGAACGTCTCGGGTTTCAGCAGCAGCAGTTGCTCGTCCCCTTCCTTGGCCTCGGCGACCAGGGCCTGGAACTTGCTGCGAAACGGGCCGACGCCGGGTGCGGCGGCCAGGTAATCGAGCACCTCGAAGCCGACGTTGTGCCGGGTTCCCGCATATTTTGAGCCGGGATTTCCGAGGCCGACGATCACTTTCATGGCTTCTCAGGAGGCTGTGGAGGGTGAGCAGTGGGCAGCAAGGCTTCTCAGTCGGCACAATAGCCACTGCCCACTCGCCACTACTTCTCGTCCTCGCCTTCCTTCGGTTTCTTCGCGGTGAGCACTTCCGGCTCCACAGCGCCCCCTTCCGGAGCGACGGCTTCCATACCCGGCAGCTTGATGTGCACCACCACCGTTTCCGGCGGTTCCAGGGGCGTCACCCCTTCCGGGAACTGGATATCCCGGACGTGGATCGGGTTCCCGAGCGTCAGGTTCGTCACGTCGATCCGGATCGCATCGGGAATCGAAAGCGGCGAGCACTCGACGTGCAGGTGGTGGAAGGGTTGGTCGAGCACCCCGCCGCCCATGGTCTTGGGGGTACTGCGGAGTTCGACCGGGACCGTCACCTTGACCCGTTCCGTTGCGGAAACGCGGATCAGATCGACGTGGATCATCTCCTTTCCGAGATAATCCCACTGCAGTTCCTTGATCAGCACCGTTTCCGGTTTGCTGTCGCCGATGGTGATGGCGAAGGTTCGGGTGTGGAGTTTGCGGACGGCGCGGTCGAATTCCTCGGCGTTGAGGGCGATGTGCGCCGGCGTTTCCTTGTGGCCGTACACCACCGCGGGAATCAGACCTTGCTTGCGGAGTTTTTGGGAAGCCCGGGAACCGCGGCCTTCGCGCGGCTGGGCCTTCAAGGCGAGTGCTTCCGACATTTCGAGCAACCTCCGGGTCAGTGGCTCTCACAGGCGGACCCGGACAATCCGGCAGCGCCCGTTACCCTGACCGGCCCGGTGAGGGAACAGAAAGTGGGATTATGGAGGCGCGATCGAAATCTGACAAGGGCGCGGCCGAAATTCGAAGCTCGAATACAACGGGACTCCATCCCCACCTTCTCACAGCAGGGTCAACGCATGAGCGATTTCAACTTCGGCGACAAACCGCCGCCGCAGGAACCACCCCGCCGAGCCCGCCGGGTCGACGCCGGACCACCCGAACGGGCAGACGACCGCGCCCGGGACGGCGGTGACCGGGACCGAGGCGGTCGACGGGGGCGAGACCGAGACGATCGCTACGACGACGAACCCCAGCCGTCGAAATCCAACGGGCTCGCACTGGCGGCTCTGATTCTCGGGGTGCTGTCGTTTCTGTGTGCGTTCCTCGCCGGCATTCCCGCGATGATTTGCGGCTTCCTCGGCCTGTCGCAGGCGAAGAAAACCGGAACCGGGAAGGGAATGGCCCTCGCTGGCCTGATTCTCGGCTGCATCGGGAGCACCATCTGCACCGGCGGCGGAATTTATGGGCTGTACTACAGCAAGGGAAAGGTCGAGGAAGCCGCCGACCGCTCGGTGATGGTCAACAACATGAAGCAGGTGGGAATCGGGGTCAATAACTTCCACGACGGGAATGCCAAATTACCAGCGCCGGATTTTGTCGAGTTTCGGAATCCCGACAAACCGATTCCACTTGAGAAACGACTGAGCTGGCGCGTCCAGATCCTTCCCTACGTCGAGCAAGGTCTTTTGTTTTCTCGATTTAACCGGAGCGGTGCCTGGGATCAGCAAGACCCGAGTTTGGCTCAAACGCGGGTGAGCGTCTACGCCGACCCGAATCCGAATTCAGGACCAGACACGCGGATTCGTGTTTTCGAGGGGGGAGATGCACTCTTCTACCCCGATGCACCCGGCCAACTCTCGTTCGGAGGGGTCCGAGACGGTCTTTCCAACACCATCATGGCGGCGGAAGCGGCGGACAAGGTGCCCTGGCCGCAACACAACGAACTGAAATTTGACCCCAACGGACCGCTGCCGAAACTCGGGAAGGACAACGCGAGCGGATTCCTCGTTCTGATGGCGGACGGATCCGTGAAATACGTCACCAAGAAGATTTCCCCGAACGTCCTCAAAATGGCCATCACCGCTAACGGGAAGGAGAACCTTCCGCCGAACTGGTTCGAGTAGTCGTCGCGAACAACGGCGAGCGGCGGATCCCCGCACGGTGGAGCCAGAATTCCCCCACCGTGCGGAGCGTTTCCAGGCCGTACTTTGTGCTCCGCCGGAAGTTGATCTGGCTCGCCTCGTCGAAGTACCGCACCGGCACCGGGACATCGCCGAGGCGGAAGCCGAAGTGCACTGCCTGCACCAGAAATTGCGTGTCGAACACGAAGTCGTCCGAGTTCTTCTCGAAGGGAATCGTCTCCAGCACACTTCGCCGATAGACGCGGAACCCGCTGTGGAACTCGCCGAGGTTCTGCCCGAGGGCAACGTTCTCGAACGCCGTCAGGCCGCGGTTGGAGACGTACTTCCACCACGGCATCCCGCAGGAAAGGGCCTCGTCCCGGGATCGGACCCGGTTCCCGAGGACGACATCGAGGATGCCGAGCTCCACGAATCCGACAGCGTGCGGGATCACGCGGGAATCGTACTGGTAATCCGGGTGGATCATCACGACGACGTCCGCGCCGTGGTCGAGGGCGTAGCGGTAGCACGTCTTCTGGTTGCCGCCGTACCCGCGGTTCTTCGGGTGGACGATCACCGTCAGCCCCATGTCGCGGGCAATCTCGACGGTGCGATCCTTTGAGCCATCGTCGACGAGGAGGATTTCGTCGACGCAACCGGGGGGGAAGTCGGCGATGGTGGCGGCGAGGGTCTTTTCCGCGTTGTACGCTGGCAGAACCGCGATGATCTTGTGGGTCCGCCGACCCGGAAGCTCGGTCGGCGTGAGGATCGGCGCGACGGGAAACGCCGACCGGGTCGGATTCAACGGCGGACGGGTCAGCAGGGTCTCGGCCATCCCGTCAGGGTAGGGACGCCGGGAGGAAAATCCAAAGTTACGCCAGCACGGACTTGATCACCTTCCCGTGGACATCAGTGAGACGGTAGCGGCGGCCGTTGTGGAAGAACGTCAGCTTCTCGTGGTCCAAACCGAGGAGGTGAAGAATGGTGGCGTGGAAGTCGTGGGTGTCGGCCCGATCGACCGCGGCCTTGTAGCCAACATCGTCGGTGGCTCCGTGGCTGACGCCTCCCTTGACGCCTCCGCCGGCGAGCCAGGCCGTATTTGCGTGCGGGTTGTGGTCCCGCCCGGGTTTCGCCCCCTTCTGGGAAACCGGAAGGCGACCAAACTCACCGGCCCAGACCACCAGCGTGCTATCGAGCAACCCCTTCGACTGGAGGTCCGTCAGGAGTGCCGCGATCGGCCGGTCCGTCTCGGCGGCGAACTGCGAGTGGTTTCCCTTGATGTCGATGTGGCCGTCCCAGGAAAGCTGGTTCTCCATGCCACCGGAGTAAATCTGCACGAAGCGGACGCCCTTCTCGACCAGCCGACGGGCGGTCAGGCACTGCTTCGCGAAGTGATCGCATTCCGGTCGACCGATGCCGTAAAGTTCGCGGGTTTCCTGGGTTTCCCGGGTCAGATCCATGGCCTCGGGTGCCTCGGACTGCATTCGGTAGGCGAGTTCGAAGCTCTTGACGCGGGCTTCGAGCTCCCGATCGGGGCCGGTTTCCTCCACCTTCATCCGGTTGAGCCGGGCCATCAGGGCCAGTGCAGCTTCCTGGTCTTTCGGGGCGGAATCCGCCGCGGGCTTCAGGTTGTCGATCGGATCGCCGGACGGTTTCAGCCAGGTTCCCTGGTACGCTCCCGGTAGGAAGCCGCTGGTCCAGTTCAGCGAGTGCCCTTTCGGCAACCCGCGCCCCTTGGGATCGGACATGACCACGAACCCGGGCAGATTCTCGTTCTCGCTGCCCAACCCATACGTCACCCACGACCCGGCCGACGGGTTGCCCATCCGCGGCAGCCCCGTGTTCATCATGAACAACGCCGGGCTGTGGTTGTTCGACTCGCTCCACAGGCTGTGAATAAACGCCATCTTGTCGACATGCTTCGCCAGGTTCGGGAACAGCGACGAGACCCACTTCCCGCATTCGCCGTGCTGTTTCCACTCGAAGGGCGACTTCATCAGCGGCCCGGCGGAGTTGATGAAGAACCCGGATTTCTTGTCGAAACCCGGCAATTCCTGGCCGTCGCGTTTCTGCAGTTCGGGCTTGTAATCCCAGGTGTCGACCTGACTCGGCCCGCCGTTGACGAAGATCCAGATGACCGCTTTCGCTTTCGCCTCGAAGTGCGGCTTCTTCGGTGCGAGGGGATTCGTCGACTTCTCCGGCCGGGCAGGCGCCGCCTGGAGCAGGTCCGCGAGGGCAAGGGAGCCAATCCCGAACCCGCAACGGGAGAGCAATTCGCGACGGGAAAGCGTGGACGGGGTGAGGTGGAACATCACGGGTACTCCTGGCCGGTAGGGTCGGTGCGCGGGAGGATCAAGGAGCGGGAAGGTTCCAGACATAGAGGAGGTTGTCTTTTCCGCCGGTGGCGATCGACTTTCCGTCCGGGGCGAACGCGATGGCGGCGATGTCGTCGTCGTGGCCGGCGAGGCTAATGCGGGTCTTGCCGGTCGCGGCGGACCAAACCGTGAGGACGGGGCCTTCCCCGCAGGCGACCCACTTCCCGTCCGACGACCAGGCAGCGGGCGTGGGGACCTTCGTCTTGAAGTTCGCGACCTCTTTGAACGTCACGGCGTCGAGGATCGCGACCCGGTCGGGGTGGCGGATGAACGCGGCGGTGAGCTTGCCGTCCGGGCTCCGAGCGAACCCGGCTGTCTCGACCGGGGTAACCCACACCGGCTCTTTCGGGAGCAGCAGATTGGCCTCGAGGCGGCCATTCACCATCTGAGCGTACATCGTCGCGTTGTCCGGCCCGAAAGCGAATCCGCGTTCCACGATGGTTCCCATGTGCTTGCCGTACCTGACGCGAACTTCGGTGTCGGCGTTGTGCACGCGGAGCCAGTTGTTGGTGTGCCTGGCGACGAGTTTCCCGTCCGGGCTCAGGGTCGTCCGGACGTAATCCTCGCCGGGGAAATCGGCGAGAAGTTTCCGGCCCTCGGACTCGTACACGCGGGCCGCGCCAGACTTCGCGATGACCAGGAATCGCCCCCCGTCGCGGGACGCTTCGAGGTCCGACCCGGCGAGGTCGAACGGCTTCAGCGGCTTCCCCGAAGCCGCGTCCCAGAATCGGAGGCGGTCGTCCGCGGCGGTGCTCGCCAGCGTTTTCCCGCCGTCGAGGAACAGCAGGGACCGGACCGGGACGGGGTGCCCCGGGTTGGCGAACAGTTCGTTCCCGGTGGCCGTGTCCCAGAACCGCGTCGGGACGAATGTGGAGTAGTCCTGACCGACGACGACGGCGAGCACCTTACCGTCCGGCGAAAACTGTGGGCTTCGGCCGGCGTTCTTGTACTCGTCGCCGATGACCGAGACTTCCTTCCCGGTGGCCGTGTCACAGACCCGGAAGCGGGCGAGTTCCGACATCTGGACCGCCACCCGGGACCCGTCCGGCGAGACAGCCGCGACCCGCCTCCCGGGAAGTTCCGTCACCACCGGGGCGGCGTCCGGTTTCGCGAGGTCGTACTCCGAGACCGACTTCCCCGACCCGACGACGACCCGGTCGTTCCCCCGGAACCCGACCAAGTGGGCGAACCCCCCGGTTCCGCCGAGAGTGGCGAATTTCCGGCCGGTCGCGAAGTCGTAGACGATCACTGGGCTTTCCGTCCCGGCGACCGCGATCCGCTTGCCGTCCGGCGACAGGATCAGGTTCGACACGCCCGCACCGGTGCCGAGGTCCACGTCGAACCGGCGAGCCGGTTTTTCGGCGGACACGTCCCAGACGACGACGGCGGGCGGGACGCGATCGCCGGACTTGGTGAGCGGCGGGAAATGGACCCCGACCAGGAACTTCGCGTCCGGGGTGAACACGAACGGCAGGACCGACCCGTCCAGAGTCCAGACACGTTCCCGCGACGAGGCAACTGCGTCCCAGAGGCGAATTGTGCCCCATGCTTCGCGCTCGGCGAGCCAACGGCCGTCGGGGGAGACGCAGCAGAAAAACTGCGGGGTGGGGCCTTTGATCGGCCGCCCGCGAGTCCCGTCTCGGAGGTTGATCGGGCGGATGGTGTTCAGCGTCTCGCGGACGTACATCCACTTCCCATCGGGCGAGAACGCGAGATCATTGGCCGCGATCCGGATCGCCTTCGAGCTCCCGATCCGGAGGACGGCGCCTTTCGGGAGTGGCACCTCGTCGGCGGCCGGGGCGACCTGGGTGGTTGCCACGAACAGTCCGAGCAGCACGGTCACCGACGCGGAACGTGTAGGCACGGGAGTCTCCGAGGTATGCTGGCGTCCAGATGTTCGTTCGGTCCCCGGCGAATCAAAGCAAATACATGAACTCGTCCAGACTCATCAGCGCCAGTGCTGTCTTTTTAGCGCCTTGTCCGGTTTTGCCATGAGGATCGGACCTTAAAGATGTCGAGGGAGTAAGCGGGCACCGTGTATAACGGTCAGGATTGTTATGGCATCATCGCCGGTGTGATAGATGATGCGATACTTATGGCAGAGTCGCTCACGAATGTTAGGATTGCGGTACCTGGCAACAACCGGTCCGAGGTGTGGCATAAGCGGAATTTTCTCGGCCGTTACCACAATCGCGTCGACAACACTTGCTGCATAGTACGGAGAGGTTTGTTGAAGGTATGAGGCAATCTGGTCCAGATTGTCGAGTGCATTTTTCGACCAGATTACACTCGCCATTTCGCCAGTCTCCTCTTCGCTTCCTCATGCGAGACGACATCGCCATCCTCCATTTGCTTCAACCCAAGCTCAATTTGCTGAAAAACATACAATTCTTCCATCATATCTTCGATCGTTGCGTCGTCAGGCAATTTCTGGAGAATCTCCAAAACGGTTTCTTTCGTCGTCATTGCTCTTCTCCGAAGTTGAAACTGACCACATTACCGAAACTTCAATCCACATAGATGAACTCATTCAAGCTCATCAGCACCAATGCATAGTCTTGCAGCGACTTCTCCAACTTCCCGGACCGAAGGAACTCGACGCCCTCGTCGCGCTCCTTCGCCGATGGCGGGCGGCCGTAGGCGAGGCGATACGCCAACTCGACGGCGGCGGCGGGGTTCTTCTCGGCGGTCGGTTTGAGGCGGCCGGCGAAGCTGTTAGCCCAGCTTCGCACGTGCGGGTTATTGAGGAAAAGCAACGCCTGCGGGGCGACCACGGTCGTGGGTCGGGCACTGGCGCTGGTCAACGTGTCGGGCCAGTCGAAGACCTGCAACATCGGGATGAGTTGGCTGCGTTGGACCTGGAAGTAGATGCTCCGCCGACGCATTCCCTGGTCGAGCGTTCCGGGTCCGTACATCTTGGAGTCGAGCACACCGGCTACCGCGAGGAGGTTGTCGCGAATCGCCTCGGCTTCGAGCCGGCGGCGTGGCCGGTGCGACCAGAGCTTGTTTTCCGGGTCCTTCTCCTTCCGCTCTGCGCTCCCCGCTCCGCGCTCCCCGCTGGCAAGCTGGTAGGCCCGGCTGGTGACGAGGAGCTTGTGGACTCGCTTCAACTTCCAGCCGTGGGAAACGAGGTCGTTCGCAAGCCACTCGAGCAGTTCCGGGTGGGTTGGCGGGTCCCCCTGGAACCCGAAATCGTTGACGGTCGAGACGATGCCTCGGCCGAAGTGGTGGTGCCAGAGCCGGTTGACGATCACGCGGGCGGCGAGGGAGCCGGCACCGGTTTCGGTGTCGGTGAGCCAGTTGGCGAGACCGGCCCGGCGGAAGGAGGTCGTCGCCCCGGCGGGTTTCGCGACCTGCCACTTTGCCTCATCGGTGCGGGACAACACCTGGAGGAATCCCGGCGAGGCGACGCCGTCTTTCTGGCCGACGTCGCCGCGCTTGAGGATGTAGGTTTCCGGGTAGAAGTCCGGAATGGAACCGTCGGCGGTGTGGTGCCGCATCGGCTTCTGTCCTTCCGTCGTCGCCTGGATCTTGACCTTGGTGCTCGGCGGGCGGGATTTCTCCAGATCCGACACGCGGTCCCGGCGGGTTCGCCACTCGGAATCTTGCGGGCCGAACCATTTCACGAGTGCGTCGCGTTGCGGCTTCGGAAGCTTGTCCCACTTCTTCCCCTCGACGAGCAACTTGAGCCCGGCCGCCGCCTGGGAATCTTTGAGGATCGGGGGATTCGCCTTCTTCGCCGTCTGCTCCGCGAGCCAGGTTTCGAGGCGTTTGGGAAGTTCCGTTTCCTCGAATTGCTTCAGGTCCTCCGCGAGGGGCTTGAGCTTCGCCTCGAAATCGGCAGCGGCTTTCTTCTGTTCCGGGGAACCAAGGTCGACCTCGACTTCCGCCCGGACGGTGGTCGTGAACGCCGAGAGCATCCGGTAGTAGTCGCGGGTCGGAATCGGGTCGTACTTGTGGTCGTGGCATCGGGCACATGCCACCGTCAGGGCGAGCATGGCGTACCCCGTGGTGGAGAGCATGTCGTCCATCGCGTCGTAGCGGATCCGCTCGGCTTCGAGGTTCGTGATCTGCGTTGGGTATACGCCGGCGCCGAGGAACCCGGTGGCAGCGAGGGCGAGCGGGTCGCCGGGGGCAAGCTCGTCGCCGGCGATCTGCCACTTCACGAACTGGTCGTAGGGCATGTCCGAATTCAGGGCCTTGATGACGAAATCGCGGTAGTGGTAGGCGTTGGGGCGGTGGTAATCGTGCTCGAAGCCGTGGCTCTCGGCGTAGCGGGCGGGGTCGAGCCAGTGCCGGCCCCAGCGTTCCCCGTAAGCCGGAGATTCGAGCAGATCGTCGACGATTTTCGCGAACGCTTCCGGGGTCGGGTTCTTTGCGTACCCCTCGACCAGTTCCGGCGGGGGCGGCAGCCCGACGAGATCGAAGTGGATGCGGCGGATCAGCACTCGCGGATCGGCATCACCGGCCGGGACGATCCCCACCTTCTCCATTTTCTCGAGAAGGAAACGATCGACAGGGTTTCGCGGCCAGGCCGGATTCCGCACTTCCGGAACCGGCGTCTTCGCGATCGGCCGATACGCCCAGTATTCCTTGTCCTTCGCCGTCACCGTCAGCGGCTTCTTACCGCCGGGGGTCGGCGTTGTTGTTCCGACCAGGGGCGAATCGTAGGCGGCTCCCGTATCAATCCACTGCGTCAGGAACTCGACGGCTTCCTTCGGGGCCGCTTTTTTCGGGGGCATGTGCGGCTCGTCGGTGCGGGCGACGAACCTCACGAGGGGGCTGTCCTTCCCCTTCCACAGTGTGACGGCAGGGCCGCGGTCGCCCCCCTTGAGGAGATGCTCCCGCGTCGCCAGGTTGAAGCCGCTCTTCTCCTTCGCCCCGCCGTGGCAGTCCAGGCACTGCGACACGAGGAAGGGCCGGACCTTCTCCTTGAAGAGCTTCTCACTCGCGACTAGCCGGGTGGCGTGGTCGGCCGGCAACGTTGCGGGAGCGGTCGGCGGCGGAGCAGCGGAAGCGGAACCAGCGAGGAGCAACAAGGCGACCGGAACTCGGGTCATGGACAGCACCCGGGGAGGCGGGAACACGGAGGGCAGGATGTTCTCAGACTACCCGCTTACGAACTCCGAGGGAAGCGGCTCCCAGGGCGATACTCACCCCTCGCGGCCGTTGCTGCCGGCGGGTTGGGCGAAGGCTCGGTCACTGGCCACGCGAAGCGGTGGGACTGCCACAATTTCGACGGTGGTGGATGCCAACCCAATCCCGGCCGCCTGCAGGTCCCGCAGGATCTGCCGGCTCATCGCGTCCTTGACCTCCCGGATGCCCCGATCCCGGACGATGAACCGGACGGTGAGTTCGAGCCAGTTGTCCGTCATCCGGTAGTACACCCGCGGCTGCGTGCCGAGGCTTTCGAGAAAGTAGCGGCGCTTCAACTCGTCGATGGTGGCAGCGTCGAGTTCCTCGGAAGGGACCGCGTTCCGGCTCGCGGCTTCCAGCAGAATCCGCTCGGCCCGGGCCGAATCCGCGGCGAACGGGATCGGCAGCCGCATTTCCTCCCACAAATACGGAAACTCGTGCGTGTAGTTGTAGACGGGCTCGTCGAAGATCTTCGCGTTGGACACAGTCACCACCCGCCCCGTGTACTGTCGGCTCTGCACCCACATTGCCGGGTCCGCACCCTGCACCGCCGGCGGTTGGCCCATCTCCATGATCGTGGTTTGCGTGAATCCGAGGGCCACCACATCCCCCCGAACCCCGCCCATCGCGATCCGGTCGCCCACGTTGAACGTCTTTCCGCGAAGGATCACGATGTACCCGGCAAAGGCCGTCACCACCTTCTGCAACGCAAACGCGAGCCCGGCCGAGATCAACCCCAGCGCCGTGGTCAGCGTCGTCGGATCGTCGAACCAGATGGAGGCGACCCCGAAGACCATGAAAACGCCGACAAAGAGCCGGATTCCCTGCCGGGTCCAGAAGATCGCCCGCTCGTTCTGGCTTCCGCGAAGAAAGGCCCGCGTGCCCAGCCGTAACAACCACCCGAGAAGCAGAAGCAAAATGAGGAGGCTGACCGTGAAGAGAAACTTCTTGCCGTTGTCCGCATTGACCCCGACCAGCCGGGTGTTGAAGAGGTACACCGCCTGCTGAGGCCCTTCCAGACGGAGAAAGTCGGACATTGGAAGTCTCCCGTTCCGAGAAATGGTCGAGTCGGAAAGTTTCGCGATCGCTACTTTTTCTCCACCTGGAAGTGGTTCTTCTGCCGGTCCACCACGAACCGGTCGCCATTCTCGGGGGTGATTGTCGCGTCGGCTTTGTTCTCACCGGGCCAGGTGAACTTGACGTCCGCGGATCGGCAGCGGGTATGCGTGCGAATCACTCGCGGTGCGAGGTTGAAAGTCTGGTCACCGATGGAGTAAGTGACCGGATCCTGCGTGTGGTTCTCGATTTTGAAGCGGATTTGCTGCGACTTCGGCCGGCCGAACATCTGGACGGCGTAGTAGTAGCCCGTTTCGCTGCGGGCAATGGCGACGGCGGTCTCTGTCACGTCCGGGTCGAGCATGTTCCGGCGGTGGCCGGGCGAATTCTTCCAGCCGTTGAAGAACTCCTCGGCCAGCTTCTCGGTGGAGAACCCGCGACTGTCAAAGGCGTAGGCGATGTTTTCCGCGACCAGGCAGTAGTCGTAACCATGCTCCTTCGCCCGCTGCGACGGTCGCTTCCCGTCCGCGGTGTGGCCATACTCGTTCTCGCGGGCCATGTAGGAGGCGAAATACTTGACCGTATCTGCAAGTTTCGAATTGACCTCGACCGGCTTACGGCCCTCCTCTTTCCGAAACGCATTGGTTTTCTCGCGGATCAGCTTCGAAACGCGCTCCAGATCCGCGGATTCCGACTCGTCCGAAGTGGCCGCATGGACCGATTCGCGATTCTCTTCCTCGATCGACTGAGCCATCGACGATTGACCGATAGGCACGGAAAAAAGCAACGCGAGGAGCAGATTTCGGGTCATTGTCGGAATCTCCAGAAAATCGCAACGTTCCCGCCCATGGGATTCCCCGGTTGCAAACCCTGTTCCGGCCCGGGTTGCTCCCGGTTATTCCGTCGAAGTGCTTGCATTCCTGAAACTTCGTTGAACCCCAGGGTTCTTCGTTGACGTTGGGGAAGTTGTGCCGTAAACTCTCGTCACCGCCGAATGCCGCGCTGCGGCGTCTGTTGACTCTCCCGCCAGAACAACCTACCCACCCGGTTCTCGCCCACCCGACACCGGTCCGTCTGTCCCGCCAACCTTTTCCCTTGCTTGCGGAGTTCCGCTCATGGCTCGCACTTGCCCTGGTCCGGATCGACGTTCATTCCTCCAGGTTGGCGTCGCCGCCGGCCTGACACTGGACCAGTTCTTCCGAGCCCAGGCCGCCTCCGCTGCCGACGCACCGGGAAAGAAGGGACCCAAAGCCGAGGCTTGCATCCACATTTATCTCCCCGGCGGGATGGCCCACCAGGAAAGTTTCGACCCGAAACCGCTCGCGCCGGTCGAGTATCGCGGCGACATGGGACAGATCCAGACCAAGCTCGATGGGGTTCTCTTCAACGAATGTCTGAAGGAAACCGCCAAAATTGCGGACAAAATCACCGTCGTCCGCAGCATGACCCACGGCGAGGCGGCCCACGAACGCGGCACCCACAACATGTTCACCGGCTACCGCCCCAGCCCCGCGATCACCTTCCCCAGCATGGGCAGCGTGATCTCGCACGAACTCGGCGTCCGGAACAACCTGCCCCCGTACGTTTCCCTCCCGAACCTCGTCACCAACTTCGCCGGCAGCGGCTACCTCTCGAGTGCCTACGGTCCCTTCTCCCTCGGTGCGGACCCGGCCAACGGTAACTTCCAGGTCAAGGATCTCTCCCTCCCCGGCGGCGTCGACGACAAGCGATTCACGAACCGCCGGACCATGCTTGACGCGGTCAACGCCCACTTTGCCGGCAAGGAAAAGTCCGACAACCTCGACGCGATGGACACGTTCTACCAGCGGGCATACGGCCTGATTTCCAGCGACAAGGCGAAGTCCGCGTTTGACATCAACAAGGAAGACCCGAAACTCCGCGATGAATACGGCCGCAACGCCGCCGGCCAGCGGATGATTCTGGCCCGCCGACTCGTCGAGTCTGGCGTCCGTTTCGTGACGCTCAACTACGGCGGCTGGGACATGCACGGCGGGATCGTCCAGGGGATCAAGAACCAACTCCCGCCGTTCGACCAGGCGTTCGCGGCCCTGATCCGCGACCTGTCGAACCGGGGGATGCTCGACAAAACGCTCGTTATGGTGTCCAGCGAATTCGGCCGCACGCCGAAGATCAACGGCACCGCCGGCCGGGACCACTGGCCCAAAGTTTTCAGCGTCGTCCTCGCCGGGGGCGGCGTCAAGAAGGGCCTCGTCTACGGCAAGTCCGACTCCACCGCCAGCGAACCCGACGAGGATGGGCTCGGGGTCGAGGATCTCGCCCACACCGTCTACCACTGCCTCGGGATCGACGCCGAGAAGAAACTCATGTCTCCCGGCGATCGGCCGATCGACATCGTCCGCGGCGGCACCACCCGCAAGGAACTGCTGGCGTAGTTTCGAAGCGGCTTCTCACGAAGACACAAAGCCACGAAGAAGAAAAGATCCAACCGGAGTTCCAAAATGTCCCGGATTCTGTGTGTTCTTGGCGTGCTTTGTGGCTTCGTGAGTGCAACATTCGCCGCTTCGCCGCAACTCGCGAGCATCACCCCACGCGGGGCGCAACGCGGCACCGAGGCGGTCGTCACCTTCCGGGGAACGCACCTCGACGACGCCGTCGAGGTGATGGCGTACTACCCCGGCATCGCGGTGAAAAAATTCGAGCCGGTGAAAGATAATTCCCTCAAGGTGACGTTTGCGATCGCCCCCGACTGCCGGCTCGGCGAGCACCTGTTCCGCGTCCGCACCGCAACCGGAATCTCCGATGCCCGCACGTTCTGGGTCGGGGCCTTGCCCACCGTCGACGAGAAAGAACCCAACTCCGAGTTCGACAAACCCCAGACGATTTCCCTCAACGTGACGGTCCACGGCAGCATCAGCGGGGATGATGTCGACTACTTCGCGGTGCCGTGCAAGAAGGGCCAGCGGCTCGCCGTCGAGATCGAAGGGATGCGGCTCGCATCGAGCTTCTTCGATCCGTACGTCGCCATTCTCGACTCGAAACGCTTCGAACTCGCCACCGGCGACGATGCCGCCAACACCGGCCAGGACGGTGGATGCTCGATCATCGCCCCCGCCGACGGCACCTACATCGTCCAGGTTCGCGAAAGTGCGTACTCCGGCAGCGGGCCGTACCGGTTGCACGTCGGAACGTTCCCACGACCGACCGGCGTCATCCCTGCAGGCGGCAAGCCCGGGGAGGAGCTTGAACTGCGGTTTGTCGGCGATCCTGCCGGCGAGTTCCGCCAGAAGGTCAAGCTCCCCACCACCCCCGACGCCATGTTCCGGGTGCACGCCCAGAACGCCGACGGAATCCATCCCGCCGGCTTCGCGATCCGCGTCAACGATCTGCCCAGCATCGTCGAATCCGGCTCGAACAAGGACGCGGCCACCGCAACGGCCGGCGTCGCCCCGGGTGCCTTCAACGGCGTCATCTCTACCGACGGGGAAACCGATTTCTTCAAATTCCCCGCGAAAAAAGGGCAAATCTTCGAGGTCCACGCCTACGCCCGGGAGATCGGCTCCCCACTGGATCCGGTCATCCACGTTGGCGTGCTCAACGGAAAATACATCGCCGGGAATGACGACACCCGCGGCCCCGACAGCCACCTCCGCTTCACCGTCCCGGCCGATGGCGAGATCGCTCTCTGGATCCACGACCACCTGAAGAAGGGCGGGCCGGACTACTTCTACCGCATCGAGGTGACCCCGGTTTCCGCCCTGACCACCACGGATATCCCGCGGGTGGACGGAAACAATGTCTCGAACCAGACCCGGCAGACGATCGTGGTTCCGAAGGGGAATCGGTATGCGACCCTGGTGAACATCAATCGCGCAAACTGGGGCGGACCCGCGACCCTCGGCTTCGACCAGCTTCCCGCCGGCGTCCAGTTCTCCGCCGACACCCTCGATCCGGGACAGTCAGTGCTTCCGGTGGTTTTCGATGCGAAATCCGATTCCACCCTCGCCGGGATGCTCGTCGACCTCCGGGCCAACCCCACCGACGCGAAGGTGCAGGCGGAATCGAAAGTGGGTCTGCCCGTCTTCTATTCGATCGGTTTGAACAACACGCCGTTCCACACGCACCCGACGAACCGCGTCGCCGTCGCCGTGGCGGACCCGGCACCGTACTCGATCGAGGTGATCGAACCGAAGGCACCGGTGGTCCAGAACGGCTCCCTGAACCTGCGGATCGTGGCAAAGCGGACAGACGGCTTCAAGGGTCCGATCACGGTGGTTCCGCTCTGGCGACCGCCGGGGGTGGGAATCCAGGGCTCGGTGACGATTCCGGAGAACGCGACAGAGGGGGTGTTGTCGATGAACGCCGCCGGCAACGCTGCCCCCCGGAAGTGGAAGACTGCCCTGCTCGCGTCCGCCGACGCCGGCAAGGGAACCGTCTGGGTGTCGAGCCAACTCTTCTCGATTGAGGTCGCCCCGCCGTTTGTGAGTTTCGCTCAGAGCCGCACCGCTGTCGAGCAAGGCGGAAGCACGCAGGTTTATGGCAAGGTGACGGTCAATACCCCCTTCGATGGGGAAGCCGTCGTGAAGTTGCTCGGCCTTCCGGCCAAGGCGACGACTCCGGACCTGAAACTCACGAAGGAATCGAAGGAACTCACCTTCCCGGTAACCACCGACAAAACGACCCCCGCCGGCAAGCACCGCGTCTTCTGCCAGGTGATCGTGAAGGTCAATGGGGAGGAAGTCGCCCACAGCGTCGGCGGGAACGAACTTCGTGTCGATGTCCCGCTGCCGCCGAAAGTCACCGCGAAACCGCCGAAAACCACGACCCCGCAACCCACCCCGACCCCGAATCAACCCCCGAAACGGCTCAGCCGGCTGGAGCAACTCCGCCTCGAACAGGAGGAGCGCGAAAAAGCCGCGAAGGAAGGGAAGAAGTAAGCAGGAATTGCGGTACCGAGTTCCCCCCGAGATAATGTCGGCACATCTTCGGAGGCCCTGATGACCACGAAATATGCCGCTCTCGCACTGATTCAGGCCCTTCCCGACGACGTGACCCTGGAGGCGATTCAGGCGGAACTCGAGGACCGTCTCGGGGAGGAGCCAGCGCTCACCCCGGAAGAATGGAAGGCAGCCTGGCTGCCCGAATGGGAGCGAAGGTTGGAGGATATGCGATCAGGAAAGGATCCTGGGATTCCTGGTGAAGATTTTATGCAACAACTGCGGGAGACTACGGCTGAAGTCGACCCTGTTTCCCTCACAAGCAATGGCCGGGTTACTGGCGAAATCGACTTCGCCCGAATTGAGACAAACAATATATGTGGCCCTCGCAATCTCCATATTGGCGTCCATCTACATCATCTACTCGCTCCTGAAAATGCGGAGCCGGGAACGGGCCGGGATCCTGCCAACACCGAAACAAGACTCGCCAGCCCAAAGTGAGCCGAAAAAGGTTGTGAACCCCGAGTTCCAGTTCGACGACCCAAAGCCAGGGGAAACCGGATGAGCCCGAAAGACGCAGCCCTGGAGTTGATCCGGACCCTGCCGGACAACGCAACCTGGGACGACATTTTTGTCGGCCTGCAATCCCACGCGGACACGGACGATTCGCTCGACCCACAGTGGACGGAGGAGATCAACCGCCGCGTCGAGGACCTGCAAACCGGCCGCGTAAAAGGAATCCCAGCGGAAATCCGCTTTCCGGAATTGACCGAGCCCTCCGAATGAAATCGGTCGTCTTCCACCCCGAAGCTGACCAGGAGTACGAGGATGCTCGGCTGTTTTACGAGTTTCGACGATCAGGCCTGGGAACCCGATTTCGAGCCGCGGTCCTGTCGGGACTGCGCACAATTCGGAGAGATCCCAGGTTGGAACACCGGTGGCCGGAACCCCCTGTCGAAAACTCCTGGTCGAGGACTTCCCGTACAAGTTGATTTACTCCGAACAACCCGCAGTGTTGCAAATCGTTGCCGTTGCCCATGCCAGCAGGGATCCAGACTACTGGCGACACCGAATCATTCCCTGACACACTTGCCCTCCTGACGAGACCCGCCATGCGTTTCGCACTTCCGACGCTCGCTCTGTTGCTCGCCGTGGGGGTTGCACCCGCCCAGACGGTCGCGGTCTACCCGCCGGACGTGAACCTCGAAACCAGCCAGGATCGGCAGGCGTTCGTGGTGCAACTCACCCAACCGGATGGCGTCACCCGCGACATCACCGACTCCGCCCAGGTTTCGTTCGCAAACCCGGGGTTGGTCAAACTCGAGAAAAACGTCGTCCTCCCGGTCGCGGATGGCACCACCGAGATGACCATCACCGCGGCCGGGAAAACGGTGAAGATTCCGGTGAAGGTCGTCAACGCGAAGACGGATCGGCCGATCTCCTTCAAGCTCGACGTGATGCCGGTCTTCATGCGAGCCGGTTGCAACCAGGGGGGCTGCCACGGGGCGGCCCGCGGGAAGGATGGCTTCCGCCTCTCCCTCTTCGGCTTCGACCCGGACGGCGACCACTTCCGCCTCACCCGCGAACTCAACGGCCGGCGGGTGAACCTCGCCCTCCCCGCCGACTCGCTCCTCGTCGAGAAGGCTGCGGGGAAGGTCCCGCATACCGGCGGGGGGAAAATCAAGGATGGCGACGAATACTACCGCACCCTCATCCGCTGGCTCGAAGCCGACGCCCCGCTCGACCCGCCGACCGTCGCCTCGCCCACAGGTATCGAAATCTTCCCACCCTCCGCCGTGCTCGACGGCAAGAACGAGAAACAACGCATCATCGTGCGGGCCAAATACTCCGACGGCACCGACCGGGATGTGACCTCGCTCGCCCTCTTCATGTCGAACAACGACAACTCCGCCAAGATCGCCTCCGATGGGGACGGCAGCGTCATTGCCGGCGAGCGCGGTGAAGCGTTTGTGATGGCCCGCTTCGCCACCTACACCGTCGGCGTTCCGTTTATCACCCTCCCCAAGGGCCTGAACTTCACCTGGGGCAAGCACGCGGAATTCAACTACATCGACCAGTTGGTCAACGCGAAGCTCAAGAAACTTCGGATCGAACCGTCGGGAATCTGTGACGACGATACGTTCATCCGCCGGGTTTATCTCGATGTCGTCGGAATGCTGCCGACCGCCGAGGAATACGAAAAATTCACAGCGGACAAGCGTCCGAACAAGCGGGAACTGCTGGTCGACGAACTTCTCGGTCGCAAGGAATTCGCGGAGTTGTGGGTCCTCAAGTGGGCCGAGCTTCTGCAGATCCGCTCGGACGGCAACAACGTCAGCCGTAAGGCGATGCTTCTCTACTTCAACTGGCTCCAGGAGCAGATCGCGAAAAACGTGCCGACCGATGTGTGGGTGCGGGAACTTCTTTCCGCGAACGGGGGCACCTTCAAGAACCCGCCGACCAACTACTATCAGCTCGAACGGGACATTCTCAAGGTGACGGAGAACGTCGCCCAGGTTTTCATGGGGATGCGGATCCAGTGTGCCCAGTGCCACAACCACCCGTTCGACCGCTGGACGATGGACGACTACTACGGCTTCGCGTCGTTCTTCACCCAGATCGGCCGCAAACGTGGGGATGATCCCCGGGAATTGATCGTCTTCAACAGCGGCGGCGGGGAAACGAACCACCCCGTTCACAAGAAACCGATGCCCGCGAAATTCCTCGGCGCGACCGCCCCCGCCGACGTCGCCGGCAAGGATCGCCGCCAAATCCTCGCCACCTGGCTCGCCTCACCGGAGAACCCGTACTTCGCCAAGAACCTTGCGAACATCGTGTGGGCGCAGTTCTTCGGCATCGGGATCATCAACGAGGTCGACGACGTCCGAATCTCGAACCCGGCCTCGAACCAGGAACTGCTCGACGAACTCGGCAAGCGGTTCACCGGGTACAAGTACGACTTCAAAAAACTCGTCCGGGACATCTGCCTGAGTGCGGCGTACCAGCGAGCGACCCAGCCCAACAAGTCGAACGAGGGGGATACCCGCAACTTCGCCCGCGGCCCGATTCGCCGAATCCGGGCGGAGACGATGCTCGACATCGTGACGCAGGTGACGGATACGAAGAACAAGTTCCCCGGCCTGCCGCTCGGGTCGCGGGCGGTGCAGATCGCCGACGGCGGGGTGACCACCTACTTCCTGACAACCTTCGGCCGGCCGACGCGCGAAACCGTCTGCTCCTGCGAAGTCCGCCTCGAACCGACGCTGAGTCAGAGCCTGCACCTGATGAACGGCGACACGGTGGGCCCAAAAATTTCGCAGGGCGGGCTGATCGCGAAGATGCTGAAGGAGAAGAAAACCCCGAACCAGATCATCGAGACGATTTACATCCGCAGCCTGAGCCGGGCCCCACGCTCGGAGGAGTTGCAAAAGCTCCTCGCCATGGTGGACGAGAACCCGAACAAGGCGCAGGCACTGGAGGACGTCTTTTGGGCGGTGCTAAACTCGCGGGAGTTTATGTTCAACCACTGATCGTTCGTTCTGGTTTGCTTCGAAATCGGGTAAAATGGAGCCGATGTTGGTGACCACCGGTGCGAACCCGAGGTGAGAGCCATGACGCTGACCATAGAGGTACCCATTGAAGTCGAGCGAAACCTCTCGGAGCTCGCTCAAGCGTCAGGAAGCACGCCGGAAGCAATCGTGACCGACCTGATTCAGCGTCGCTTCGCGAACCCCCACGCGAGGACCAACCCGCGTCCCTGGCAGGAAGTTGTTGCCCCGGTCGCCGCTGAGTTCGCCGCGAGTGGGATGTCCGAGGAAGACCTGGACGTGCTGATCGAGGAAGCCCGAGAGGAGATCTATTTCGAGAAGCACGGCCGGCGGTCGAAGCTGCAATGACTTCAGTTGTCGTCTACGACTGCATGATCTTTGTGCAGGCGGCAGCGAACCCACACGGCCCAGCAGGGCTTTGCCTCCGGGCAATGCAAGATCAACGTGTGACTGTGGCGATGAGTCAATCCGTCCGATACGAGGTGATCGAGATTTTGAGTCGTCAGTCGGTTAGATCCGATCCTCGATCCCGTGGCGTTCCTTGCGACGCTTCTGCAAACACCCTGAGGTGACCATGACTGCGAAGGAAGAATTGATCGAGATGATTCGACAAATGCCAGAGGACTCGTCAACTGCCGAATTGTTGGACAGCCTTTACGTTCGCCTCCAAGTCGAAGAAGGCGTTCGCCAACTCGATAATGGCGAAGGAATCCCTCACGAAGAAGTCGTGAGAAGGATGCAAAAATGGCTGGCGTGAGATGGTCTCCGCGAGCCTGGCGAGATTTGAAGGAAGTTACAGAGTACTATGCACAGGTTTCCAACGAGTATTCCCGCGAACTCGCAAGTGCATTGCTCCGACTTGCCGCTGACATTCCCGCCCTGCCGTTTCTTGGACCGATCGTCGATAAGTACGCCGAGCATGGGATCCGCGAACGCCTCCATGACAAATATCGACTGCTACCGAATCATCGATGACGAAATTGAAATCGTAGCCCTCATTCACACCGCCCGGCTTCTTCCCCGCAAACCGCCGATTTGACTGCCCCCACCCGAGGTTCCCCGCCATGCGGCTCCCGTTTCGGTTCGCGGTTCCTGTCCTCGCCCTCGCCTTCGCCGGCACCGCGGTCGCAGACCCGAAGAACCCGACCTACGACGATGACGTGCTCCCCGTCCTGAAGCAGCACTGCGTCGGGTGCCACTCGAATGACAAGCAAAAGGGCGGGCTCAACCTCGCCACGTTCGCGGCAATGAAAGCGGGCGGGTCGTCGGGGGATGTGCTCAAGCCGGGGGAACCGGACAAGTCGCGTCTCTTCACGCTCACGAATCACACCGAGGAACCCAAGATGCCGCCGAAAGGGGACAAGATCCCGGCGGCGCAACTCGACACCCTCAAGCTCTGGATCGAACAGGGCGGCCGGGAAAACGCTGGCAGCAAGGTCACCGTCAAACCCAAGATCGACATCGGCCTGAAGACGATCACCAAGGGCAAACCCGACGTTCCACCCATGCCCCTCGCAGGGAAGCTCAAGCTCGACCCGATCGTGAAAGCTCGCCGACCCGGGGCGGTTCTGGCTCTCGCCGCCAGCCCGTGGGCTCCGCTCGTCGCTGTCGGCGGGCAGAAGCAAGTCATCCTCTACCACTCGGATTCCGGCGAACTCCTCGGCTTCCTCCCGTTCGACGGGCAGATCAACTCCCTCAAGTTCTCCCGCAACGGCAAGTACCTCCTCGCGGCCGGCGGTCGCGGCGGGCACTCCGGCAAGGCGGTGCTCTTCAACATCGAGACGGGCGAAAAAGTCACCGAAGTCGGATCCGCGGAATCCGATGCGATCCTCTCCGCCGACATCTCCGCCGACCAGACCATGATTGCCGTCGGCACGCCGACCAAGATGGTTCGGCTCTACAACACCGCCGACGGCACCGTTGCCCACTCCATCAAAAAACACACCGACTGGGTCACCTCGGTCGAGTTCTCCCCGGACGGCGTCCTGCTCGCGACCGGTGACCGCAACGGCGGCATCTTCGTGTGGGAAGCCGCCACCGCCCGGGAATTCCATACCATTCGCGGCCACACCGCCTGCATCTCCGACACCGCCTGGCGGGCCGACTCCAACCTCCTCGCCACCGGCAGCGAAGACGGCACCGTCCGCCTCTGGGAAATGGAGAACGCCTCGCAGGTCAAGAACTGGAACGCCCACCCCGGCGGCGTGCAGGCCGTCCGGTTCGCGATGGACGGCAAGCTCGTCTCGACCGGTCGGGACAAGCTCACCAAACTCTGGGACGGAAACGGGGCGCTGCTGAAGCAGTTTGACGCCTTCCCAGACGTCGGCCTGCGGGTCGCCATCTCGCACGACAGCAAGCACATCTTCGCCGGCGACTGGACCGGCACCCTCAAGACCTGGACCGCCGACGGCAAGTCCGCGTTCCCCCTGGATGCGAACCCCGGCACGATTGCGGAACGCATCAAGGAAACGGAAGCCCTGGTTTCCACCGTCGAGGCGAGAGCCCGCGATGCCAACGCCGCCTGGCAGGCAGCCCAGGCCCGCGCCGATGACGCGAACAAGAACCTCGTCGCCGCCCAGGCCCGGTTGCAGCAGGTCCAGAAAGATCTGACCGCGACGCAACAGACGATCGACGCGGCCAAGACGTCATCGACCCAGGCCAAGGCCACGGTTGCATCCGCTTCCGCCGAGGTGAAGAAACTCACCGCTGCGAAGGCACAGGCAACCCAGGCAGTCGCCGCGAAGATGGCCCAGGTCAAGTCGGCGACGGAAACCCTCTCAAAGGCCCGGGCCGCGGCGACAGCCGACCCGAAAAACGAGGCCGCCCAGAAAGCCCTGGCGAAGGCGATGGCCGACCTACCGGTCGCAAACGCGGAACTGCAGAAGGCGACGAAGTCGCTCGCCGACACCGACGCGGCTCTCCAAACCGCCCAGAAACAGGTCGCCGACGCGAACCAACTTCTCGCCGCTTCCCAGAAAACGATCGCCGATGGGACGCAGAAGGTGAAGGAACTCACAAAGGCCGTGAAACTTGCCGCGGATGCGATTCCCCCGGCGAAAGCCGCCGTGGACAAGGCCAACGCCGCCGTCCCTCCCGTCAAAGCCGCCGCCGACACTGTCGCCGCCGATCTGGTTCTGGCCAGGGCGAAGCTGCAGAAACTCAAAACCGGGAAGTGACCTGGACCGGGAGCTTCGCTCGTGACGTCACCCTCTCCCGACCTCACCGTGGCCATCGAGCCGACCTTGCCGAGTCGCCTGGACTGGCGGATCGGCGTGGTCGGTTCCGGGTTTATCGTCCGCGATTGCCACCTCGTCGCGTACCGCAACGCGGGCTTCCACCCGATCGCGATCGCGTCTCGCACCGTCGAGTCTGCCCGGGAAGTCGCGAAGCTGCGGAAAATTCCCCAGGTCCACGAGACCGTCGACGCCCTGCTGTCGGACCCAGCGGTGGAAGTGCTCGACATCGCGGTACCGCCGGCTGCCCAACCGGATGTGATACGCCGGGCCGTGGACTCAGGTCGGGGCCGGTTGCGGGGGATCCTGGCGCAGAAGCCTCTCGCACTGACGGTGGCCGACGCCCGCGATCTGGTGCGATGCTGCGAATCCGCCGGGGTGGTGCTGGCCGTCAACCAGAACATGCGCTACGACCAGTCCGTCCGGGCGATGCGGAATCTCCTCGATCGCGGGTGGCTCGGCGAGCCTGTCTTCGCATCGATCGACATGCGGGCGGTTCCCCACTGGATGCCCTGGGCCGCCGACCTGCATTCCCTGTCCACGTTTGTCATGTCGATCCACCACCTCGACACGTTCCGCTACTGGCTCGGGACGCCGGACCGCGTCCTCGCCAGCACCCGCCCCGACCCGCGAACCGCGTTTCCCCACCGTGACGGGGTCAACCTGTACATCCTCGAGTACGACTCGGGCCCGCGGGCGTCGGCATGGGACGACGTCTGGGCCGGGCCGCGGGAACTACCGGGTTCTCGCTCGATCCACTGGCGATTCGAGGGGACCGAGGGGGTTGCCCGGGGCACGATCGGCTGGCCGCGATATCCGGAGCGGGTGCCGAGCACGATCGAATTCGCGGGGAAAAACGACACCGAGTGGACCCGGCCGACCTGGGAGTCCGTGTGGTTCCCGGACGCGTTCGTGGGGCCGATGGCCCAGTTGCTCTGCGCCCTCGAAGCAGGCCGGGAACCGGAAATCTCTGGCCGGGACAACGTCGAGACGGTCGCTCTGTGCTCCGCCGTCTACGCCGCCGCCACCCAGCACCGCGTCACCACCGTGAGCGAATTCCTCGCCTGACACTTCTCACACCGTTCCGTCCGACACCGACATCGCGCTATCCGTCAGGCTCCTCCCGACACTTCCGGGCGGAACGTAGTCTGGTACGGAATGTGTTCCACCTCTTTCGGAATTCTCTCCCCTCTACCGGAGGCAGATCATGGCCGAGCGAACCGAGCGGGGCAAAGAAGAGCAAAAAGAACGCGACCAGCAGATGGCCGGCGAACCCACCCCGGAGCGGCAGAATCCCCAGGCCGGCACGGTCACCCGCGACAAGGGGGCCATCCCCACCGACGACCAAGCCCGGCAGGACGACCTCGGCGAGAATCGCTGACGGAGAACCAGATCATGCCGCGGCCCAACCCTCGACCCCTGGAAGTTCCCGACGTTCGGGAAGCTCCGGAAACTGGTTCGCCGACCGATGGTCGCAGCTACTGCGTTGACGGTCAGGTCGATGTGGTCCAGGAAGCATCGGAGGATTCCTTTCCCGCGAGCGACCCGCCCGCATGGACCTTCCGGTGCGAGACCCGCGTTCCCGTTGGTGAATCTGTGCCTGCTCCCAGGCGAACCGTCGCCGGGTCGGATGGTGTCTCGCATCGCATGGCGGGCGATTTCCATCGCCTCCGTTTGCAACCGCACATCTGGATCGTGGGAATCGCGATCGTGCTGCTTCTCTTGGCGATCTGGTCCCTGCCTGCCGAACTTGAAACTCGGGAACTTGAAAATTGAAACTTCCCCTTGCCCCGGAGCCGAGCCGCCATGATTACCGCACCCTCGGGAACAGACCTTGCACCGGAATACGCCGGGGTTCCAATCTCCAAGAAGCGAGTCAAAACGACGTTGCCTCCCCCGCCGGAGTCGGCACCCCTGGCGACGTTCCTCGGTGTCTTTAGCCTCGGCCTGGGTTTGTGGGAGGTGCTTTCCCCGCATGGCGTCAGTCGGCGAACCGGGGTGAGATCGTCCACTCTCATCCGGGGGTATGGTGTGCGTGAAATTGCCGCGGGTGTCGGCATCCTCACCAGCGAGCGGCCGGCCTTCTGGCTCTGGAATCGCGTTGCCGGCGATGTCCTGGATCTTGCGACCCTGGCGGCGGCCTATCACCGATCACTGCCCGCCGACCGCACCAGGGCCCTCGAAGCTGCCGCTGCGGTCCTCGGCGTCACCGTTCTCGACATCCTGTGCGCCTGCGAACACAGCACCGATTCCGACTGATCCCTGTTCGACCCCAACGAGAATCCCATGAAAGCGATCGTCTGGCACGGTAAGGGCGATGTCCGGTGCGAAACCATGCCGGACCCCCGCATCGAGGAACCGACCGATGTCATCATCCGTGTGACCTCGACCTGCATCTGCGGAAGCGACCTGCACCTGTACGACCACTACATGCCCACGATGCAGGCCGGCGACATCATCGGGCACGAACCGATGGGCGAGATCGTCGAGGTCGGCTCCGCGGTGACCAAGCTCAAGAAGGGGGACCGCATCGTGGTTCCCTTCGACATTGCTTGTGGCGAGTGCTGGTTCTGCCAAAAGCAGCTTTATTCCTGCTGCGATAACTCCAACCCCAACGCCGCGATCGCGGCGGAAATGATGGGGCACGCTCCCGCCGGGTTGTACGGCTACAGCCATCTCACTGGCGGATTCGCGGGCGGGCAGGCCGAGTACATGCGAGTCGTCCGGGCGGAGGCCAATGTCCTCGTCATTCCCGAAGGAATCTCCGACGAGAAAGTGGTGTTCCTCTCCGACATCTTCCCGACCGGTTACATGGCTGCGGAAAACGCCGGCATCGAGCCCGGCGACACCGTCGCGGTCTGGGGATGCGGGCCCGTCGGGCAGTTCTGCATCCGCAGCGCCTGGATGTTGGGAGCCGGTCGGGTCATCGCCATCGATCGTGTGCCGGAACGGCTTGCGATGGCCCGCGATGGCAAGGCCGAGACGATCAACTTCGACGAGGTCACGGTTTACGATCGCCTGCAGGAGATGACCCGAGGGCGGGGGCCGGATCGATGCATCGACGCCGTCGGATGCGAGGCCCACTACGCCGGCTACACCGACGCCGTGCTGGACAAGGCGAAAACCCTGGTCGGCGTTGCCACGGATCGGGCTCACGCTCTTCGAGAAGCGATCATGTGCTGCCGCAAGGCGGGAACTGTGTCCGTGCCCGGGGTGTACGTGGGTTTCCCAGACAAGATTCCTTTCGGTGCGTTCATGAACAAGGCATTGACGATGCGAACCGGGCAGACGCACACTCAGAAGTACACGCACATGCTGTTGGAAAAGGTGCAAGCCGGGGAGATCGATCCCTCGTTCGTGATCACGCACAAGTTGCCGTTGGACCAGGGACCGGAGGCGTACCGGATTTTCCGCGACAAGAAGGACAATTGCATCAAGGTGGTTCTCAAGCCGTGACCGGCTCGGCGATTTTCGCCCAGGTCACCACACCGGACTGGATGCGTTCGACGATCGCGGGTTCCTGACGGAGCAACTCGGGAGCCCGCGGATCGGGGCATGCCGACAGTGCCAGGGCAGCCGCCTCCCGTTCCCGTTCCGAGCCTGTGGTGAGAACCCGCTCCAGGGCCAGGAACCCCGCCTCGTCGGCGAACGGTCCCACCGGTCGCCACAATTCCGGAGAAACCGGACGTTTCGCGGCCCACCTTTCCTTCGCATAGTCGACCAGCATCCGCGCCAGTGCCGGATTCGCCCGGCGATCCAGGCCGCTGACCGGGGCGAGCGGGACGCCGATAAAGAGGCACTTCAAGACCATCTGGTTGAAGGCATTCTCGTCGAGTTGCTCCGCGGGAAACGGGTTGCGGTGGGCGACGGCACAGAACACGGCCGACATGCTGGTACGTATCCCCTCGCGGGCTCGCCAGGCAAAGGCGGTCGGGTGTGGGAGGACGGGCAACGCCTGGTAAAGCCCCACGAGTTCGCCGACATCTGCGGAAGCGAAGAGATTGTCGAGAATCCCCAGGAATTTCGCCGAATCCATCGTGGGGAGGGAGAGCACAAGCAGAGTGCGAGCCGCCTGGTCGACCGTCCAGGTGGAGGGGTTCCAGCCCGGACGGGTTGTATCGGCGAGTTTCAATTCTTCGGGGGAAAGTGCAAGGTCCGCTTTCCCGGTTTTGCGAGGGACGGTCCCGAAGGCGAGGTAGAGATCGGCGGGTTTGCCAGCCCCGGTCCGGGCGGCGGACGCATCGAGCCACGCGAAGGCGTCGGCGGGGACGCGGGTCTGGAGCCAGCTTCGCAGAACTTCGGAAACGGTCGGATTTGCCGTCATCGCACACCTTCCGGCGGGGTGGAATCGTCTGGGAAATTCTACCCCACCGTTGGGCCGAGTTTCTCCAGCCAGACGCGGATGTCGTTTCCGTACTCGCTGGCGAGGTCCCCCTTGACGAGTCGGCGGTGGAATGCGGCGGCCCCCCGACGCTCCAGATCCGCGGCGAGGGCGTCCTTGAACCGTTTCCCGGGGTCGTACGCCACCAGTTTCCGGCACAGCCCGACGAGTTGCTCGTCGGCGATGACGTCCGACGGGAGCAGATCGGTGAGGCGTCGTTCGAGGGTTCGCTTCATCTCGCGGAGATCGTCGAAGCTGCCGACGCCATCGAACGCGGGCCGGCCGGAGAGCATCTCGATCAGGACGTACCCGAGGCTGGCCAGGTCCGACTTCGCGGTCACCGGTTCGCCGTCGAGCACCTCCGGGGCGGCGTAGAGTGGCGACCAGACCCGCCGACCGCCGGCCCGTTTGAGGTCGACGGCCGAGCCGATGTCGACGATCTTGGCCGACCCCGTCTTCTTGAGCATGATGTTCGCCGGCTTGAGGTCGCCGTGCACAATGCCGTCGCGGTGCAAAGCGGCCAGCGCCGCCAGGCAATCGCGGACGACCTGGATCGCGACCCCCGGCTTGAGTCGTGGCTGCACCGGGCCGGCCGCGATCACCACATCGTTGACGTAACTCCAGTGGTCCGGATCCAGGCGTTCTTGAGTTCGTTGCAGGGTTTCCGGGGTGAGCAATTCCCGGAGGTCCGAGCCGTCGACCCACTCCATCGCCATCACGCGGACGCCACTGAGCGATTCGAAATCGTAGACGTAGACGAGATTCTCGTGCTGCACCATCGCCGCCTGTTTCGCCACCGCGGCGACCCGTCCCATGTCCTCGTCGTAGGCATCGGCGGAGGTGTAGGATTCCGGGGAAAAGACCTTGAGTGCGACGGGAAGGGAGAAGCCATCGGCCCCGGCCCGTTTCGCGAGCAGCACGACACCCTGCCCGCCCCGGCCGAGGACGCGAAGTTCGCAGGATCTCGCAGTCCAGGAGATGTCCGGAGATTTGAGCAAAGCGTGGTAGTTCGCCGTCAACGGCCCGTCGTGTCGGTTTTGAACCGAGAGGGGGTGGTAAGTTGCCGTGGACTTCATGTCGTGCCCGGTGGGGAGAATTTGCACCCTCGCAATCGGTAATTCTACGCGTCAGGGAAACTCTGACGGAGAAAGTGGCGCGAAGAACCCGGGGAGTTCCGCCGTTTGGGCTTGAAGAATAGGGCCCGGAGCTCACGCAACCCGGCGGTTGGGTCGAGGATTGGCCGTCAGTTCCGGCGATTCGCTTAGACGAATTTCCCTGTATCGCTGGCCGGTCGAGTCGTAGAAGAGAATCCGGTGGTCGTCTGCCGCCCAGACCGCGGCCGTTCGCAGCAGCCGGGGACCCTCGGCGTGGAAGTGGATTCCGCACGGTCGGCCCCGTCGCAGCAGTGGGGTTTGCACCAGCGGGGTCACACCCGGGTCGAGCGAGTCTGGCTCGCACAACCCCCGGTGAACGTAAGCGACCAGTTCTTCCAGACTCGGCAACGCGACGACGGCGATCATGTTTCCCAGAATCGACCGTCACGAGCTCCGAGTTCGTCGCCGGATGCGAGCGGAGGTGCCGTTCCGGGAAAATCGTGTCAGTTCCTTCCGGATGTGGCGGTTGCCGTACCTCTGGAATTCGGGTAAACTCTGCGGACACGAACACTTCGGGATCGCGACATGAGTTTCGGGGACGCCGACGACGCCGGTCTGGAAACTATCACCGCCCGCGGACGAGATTGGCCCAGTGTCCGCCAGTTCAACGTCTTCCTCGCCAACCGGATGGGGGCGCTGCTCGACCTTGTCCGCAAATTCGAAACCACCGATGTCCGCGTGGTTTCCCTCACGGTCATCGAGAACGCGGACTGTGCGATCATCCGGCTCGTGCCGAGCGATTACGAGCGTGGGTACGAGATTCTGACGTCGGCGAAATTCCCGTTCACCGAAAGCGATCTGCTCGTCGTCAAACTCCCGGACAATGATCAGCCACTTCTGACCATCACGAAGGCGTTGCTCAGTGGGGAAATCAACGTCCACTACTGTTACCCGCTGTTGATCGGCGTCGGGCCGATGGGCAACACCGCGGTCGCCCTCCACGTCGACGACCTCGAAAACGCCGCGACTACGCTCCAGGGCCAGGGTTTCACCCTCTTCACCGAGGCGGATCTGCAGGAGTGACAGGGCCGCCGAGCAAGCCGTAGAGAACGTCGGCCTCGACCGGTTTCGTCAGGTGGAAATCGAAACCGGCTTCCTGGGCTCGCTTCTGATCCTCGACCGATCCCCAGCCGGTCAGCGCGATGAGCAGCGGTTTCGGTTCGAGACTCTCGGCCCGGATTGCCCGCGCGACCTCGTAGCCATTCATCCCCGGCAATCCGATATCGAGGACGACCACCTCGGGGCGGAAGCTCCTGATTCTTGCGAGCCCCTCTGGCCCGGAGAAGGCGACCTCGGGTTCGTGGCCCGCGAACCCGAGCAGAATCGCGAGGGTTTGGGCCGCGTCCACATTGTCGTCGACGACGAGCACCCGGCGAGAAGGCCCCGCTGCGCGATTTCCCGCAACCGGGGTAGCAGTCGCTCGACCCGGAATCGGGGAGGTTCCCACGGGCAACCGGACGAAGAAGCTGCTTCCCCGCCCGAGCCCCGGACTCTCCGCCCGCACACTGCCCCCGTGCATCTCCACCAGCCGCTTGACCAGCGCCAGCCCCAGCCCGAGCCCCCCCTGAGATCGGTCGATGGTCCGGCCGACCTGCGTGAATACCTCGAAAACTCGCGGCAGCATCTCGTGGGGAATGCCGACGCCGGTGTCGGTGACGCGGATGACCCACTCGGCCCCAGCCATGGCTGCGGACAACTCGATCTGCCCGCCCGGGGGTGTGTACTTGGCGGCATTTCCCAGGATGTTCGTGAAGACCTGTGCCAGCCGGGTGCGGTCGCCGTCGAGTGGCAGCGGGCCGGTCGGCAGCGTGACAGTCAGCCGATGCCGGCCCTGCTCGATGACCGGCCGACTCGTCTCGACCGCGACCTCTACCACCTGCTGAAGGTCAAGCGGTTCCTGCCGGAGGGTGATCTTCCCGCTGGTGACCCGGGAAACGTCCAGCAGATCGTCGACGAGCCGGACCAGGTGCGTGACCTGCCGATCCATCATGTCGACGACCTTGGCCTCTCCGTCCAAACTGGGTGACCGGCGGAGGATCCCCAACCCCGTGCGGATCGGGGCGAGCGGGTTGCGAAGTTCGTGGGCGAGAGTGGCGAGGAACTCGTCCTTCCGCTGGTTGACCTCCCGCAGCTGCTCGAGGAGCCGTTCCCGCTCCTCCTCGGTTTGTTTCCGCTCGGTCACGTCGCGGGTGGTTCCGGCCACGGCCTCGACCTCCCCGTTGGGGCCGAGAACGGGGACGAAGATGTAGTCGTAGATGCGTCGACCGAACGTGCCAGTGAAGGGAACCTCGCCACGGACGGGTTGTTTCGTCGCCTTGACCTGCTCGATTTCCCGGTCGTGCATCTCCGCGTGCCAGGGCTCGTAGCCGAGTTCCAGGCAGGTTTTGCCGATGGCCTCGTCCCAGGTTTTGCCCCACATCCGCAGAAGGATGTCGTTGGCGTAGGTGAAGCGGTGGTTGAGGTCGAAAACGTACACGAGGTCGGGGGTGTTGGAAAGGATCGTCTCGTACAGTCGTCGGCGTCGGTCGGACTCGGCAGCGATGCGGTCGAGTTCCGCCTCGGCTTTCCGTCGCCGCTCGCGTTCCATCGCATCGTCCACCGCGCGTTGCACCGCTGCGGGCAGGCGGGTGATGCGTTCCTTGAGGACGTAATCCGTCGCGCCCCGATGCAGCATCTCGATCGCGAGTTCTTCTCCCATCGCCCCGGAGACGAAGATAAACGGCGTGTCGGGCTGGTGTTTCCGGGTCAGGTCGAGGGCGTCGAGGCCATCGAAACCCGGAACCTGGTAGTCCGAGAGAATCACATCGAAGCGCTGGGATTCCACGGCGGCAACGAATCCCCGGCGATCGGTGACCCGTGTCAGGGCGACCGAAATCTCGGCCCGTTCGAGCAGATCCCGGATAAATGACGCATCCAGATCGCTGTCCTCCAGATGAAGGATGGCGATCGGCGAACGCGCGAGGCCGGGGCCGACCCGGGGAAACTCGGAATCGCTCATCTCAGCGTGCCCGGTCCGGTTTGAGGGAACCGGGCGGTGGCTCGTTCAGCACCGCCCAGAAGACCCCGAGTTCCTGGATCGCATCAATGAACTCCTTGAACACCACCGGCTTCACGACGTAGGCGTTCACACCCAATTTGTAGCTCCGAACCAGATCCTTTTCTTCCCGCGAGGTGGTCAACATCACGACCGGCACGGCTCGCAGCGACTCGTCCGCCTTGACCCGTTCCAGCACCTCGATTCCGTCGACCTTCGGAAGTTTGAGGTCGAGGAGCACCACCGCGGGATTCCCTTGCGGGCGAGACGCGTAAATGCCGGTGCGGAAAAGGTAGTCGATCGCTTCCTTCCCGTCCCGGACGGTGACAACCTCGTTGGCAAGGTTGCTTCGTTCCAGGGCCAGGAGGGTTAGCTCCAGGTCTTTCGGGTTATCTTCGACCAGCAGAATGGGTTTGAGCATGGGACCCCCAACAATTACTCCGCCTGAGGTTTGGGGAGAGTGAAGAAGAAAGTGGCACCGACACCCTCCTGGCCTTCCGCCCAGACGCGGCCGCCATGCCGCTCGATGACCCGTCGCACGTTCGCCAGGCCAATCCCGGTCCCCTCGTAGTCTTCCCACCGGTGCAGGCGCTGGAAGACGCCGAAGAGTTTGTTGGCGAAGGTCATGTCGAACCCGACGCCGTTGTCCGCCACCGAGAAGACGTACTCGGTCCCCTCATCGCGGAAGCCGACCTCGATGGTGGCTTTGCTCCGGTTCCGGGTGTATTTGACTGCGTTCGAAAGGAGATCCCGCACCGCCATCCGAAGCATCATCAGATCGGCGACGACGGCGGGCAACGGGTGGATGGTCCAGGCGATGGATCGGCCGACGGCGTCACGCATCACATCGGTGCGGGTTTCGCCGACGAGTGCGGTCATGTCGATGCGAATCCGCTGAAGTTCCGACCTTCCGAGCCGGGCGTAGCCAAGGAGTTTGTCGACAAGCCGACCGGCGTATTCGCTTGACTCGATGATGGTGGCGACGCACCGCTCCCCGCGTGGGGTGAGCGTTCCCGCCGAGACTTCCCGCAACATCTCGGCATAGCCGACGATGTGCCGCAACGGAGCCCGCAAATCGTGGCTGACCGAGTACGAGAACGCTTCGAGTTCCTTGTTGCTTCGGGTTAGCTCGGAGTTCAACTCCGCGAGTTCTTCCGCCCGACGGAGCACGGTTCCGACGATGGCGTTCCGCAACTCGGCGGCTGCCTCGAGTTCCTCCGGCTGCCAGGGGATCGACCGGTTCCGGACGGTTTCGCGCCAGGTTTCGAAGGACTTGCGAGGGTGCAGGGTGGCCCGGGTTCCGTTGGTGGCAGCCGGTTTCGTGGGATTGCCCCCCCATTCCACGGTGCGGATCACCTCGGGTCGGAACCACATCACGAATCCGGGATGCAGCTTCGAAACCGCAACCGCCAGAAGTCCGCTGGCTCGGTGCTTGTACGCGGCGGCCGCCGGGTACACCGAGGAGAGCGAGTCCGTGGAGTACACCTCCTGACGGACCGTCCGGAACAGCCAGTCCGCCAGATCACGGACGTCTGACTCGGATGGCGTTTCCCGCACGAGGGTGCAGTTCGCAGCCGAAACGATCGCCCCACCGTGCCCGTCGGCCATCGCGAGGAACTCGTCGGGTTGCTCGGCCAGGGCAGTCGCGAAGTCCAGCCGGTCCGCCATGACGGCAAACAGTTTCGCGTACGCCGATCGCACCTCGATCCGCCGCTGGAAATCCCGCGAGTGCTCGATCGCCGAGAGGCGCAGCGAGAACGCGCGGGCGAGGAGGTCGCACGTCGAGCGGATCGGGTACGGCACCGTCTTCGGTTCCATGTGATGGCAGGAAATCAGGCCCCAGAGCCGGCCCTCGCGGAGAATCGAGACCGACATGGAGGCCGTCGTCTCCATGTTTTGCATGTACTCGACATGGACTGGCGAGACGCTGCGGAGAGCGCAGAAGCTCATATCGAGCGGCCGGCCGGTCGTCGGATTGACGGCCGGCGTCAACGGAACCGGACGGTAACTCACATCCGGGATAATGCGGACCCGGTTGAGGCGGTAGAGTTCCCGCGCCTGTGCCGGGACGTCCGACGCCGGGAAGCGGTGGTGGAGATACGACGGCAGCCGATTGCTTCTGTCCTCTCCGACCACCGTGCCGTTCCAGATGTCGTCGAACTGGTAGACCAGAACCCGATCGAAACCCGTCAGCCGACGCACTTCTTCGCTTGCCAACCGACTCAACCCGGCGATGTCGGTGGCAGCCTCCGCATTGACCGTGAAGGAATCCACGAAAGCGTAGGAATCCGGAAGTGCGGAAGTGTCCGAATCGGAGGCGGCTGCGAGTTCGAGTTCGAGCACCACACCCGCGTCGGACCGGTGGGCGACGGCGTAGAAATCGCGATTCGCGGTACCAACGGAGATCGTCACGCTGCGAAGCAGAACCGGGCGATTGCGAGCCGGGGCTTCGGCAAGGCCCGTCGCCAGAGCCCCCGCCGTCTCGCGGCCGAGAACGCGATCGAGCGGTTGGCCCAGGATATCGGAGGGGTGTAGACCCAGAAGTTGCTGGCTATTCTCGCTGACCTGGGTAACGATCCGCTCCGGCCCGTCCAGAACCAGCAAGACGCCGTGGGGCTGGATGCTTCCGGGAAGATGGATCGCTTCCCGCTCGCAGTTGGTCAGGTCTGGTGCCAGTCCTGTCTCGCCGCCCGTCAGCATGCAACCCACTCCTCAAACCCTGCACCGATTTCGAACTGCGCTTCCCGCGCAATGCGAAATTGCGTCCGCACGGCCTCGACTCGATCATCATAGGATCGCGATAGAAGCAGGATCCATGCCAATTCCTGGCAAGAGCCCACGGGCCGATCTTGCGACCCGGTGGGGCAGGAGTTGGAGGACTCGAGGAAAGTGGGAAGTTCGCTTCCCGGTCGGGGAAATGGTGTGGGTCGTCCATCGCACCTGGGGGCGGGCAATCTCACCCGAGCAGCCGTTGGCGGAGATGTTGGACCAGGTCGGGAAGTGTCTGCACCAGCGGAATTCCGTGGCGAGAGCAAACTACCTCGACGTTTCCGCGTCGCCAGTACCCCGGCGGGCAACAGACCACCAGCCGGCCGGACCTTGCGTGGAGCCCCAGTTCCAGAAGCGTCACCGGTGCCCGGGTGGTGGGGGCAAAATACATCGCGATGACGGTGGCCCGCTCCAGGCCGTCGAGTTCCCACTCGACTTGCTCACGGAACTGCGGGTTGTCGATCGACTGCTCCCAGGTCGCGTCCCACTCGTCTCGCCGAGGGTTCAAGATCACCACGGGAAGTGTAGCGAGGTCGGCGGTGACACGGGTCTGCCAGTCTTCCGCGAGTCCCATCTCGATGGAACCGGCGAGGAAGACAGACGCTTCGCCCGGTTCGAGGGTGATCGGGGTCGGCGGCTTGAGGATGCGGGCCATCGCCATCTCCGATTTCCAATCACCCCTCGAAGTCCCGGGTCACTTCGCGAACTGGAGCAGACCCATCCCCTCGGGTCGGGGGATGTCGCCGGCCGGGCCGCTCCATGACTGGACGCCCTCGCCGGGAAGGATCCGGACGACGTTGGCCGCCCACGTGGTGCCGGGGGTCGGGTTCTTGCCGGTCAGTTCTGTCAGCGGGATCGCGATCTCGGCGGTCCACCCGGTCGAGGTCGGTTCGACGGCCACGAACCACCGGGGATTCCAGGTGCGGTCTCCCCAGCAATCCTCGGCGACGCACCCGCGGTGGTCAATCTGCAAGCGGTAGAAGGTCTGGTAGTCGCGGTCGAGGTCGAGGAGGATGTCGAGCCGATCGTGTCCACGGAGGTCGTCGTCGTACCGGCGTTTCTGGGCCTTCGCGACCTGCTTCCCCTCCGGGTGGCCACACCGGGCGGCAACGTAGAGGAATCGGTCGTCGTAGGCGAAGCGGACCTCGGTGGGGTGGGACTTCGCGGTGGTGCCGGCGGCGTCGGTCAGCGGCATCCCACCGGGGGTTTTCCAGCAGGCGTCGTCGAATTTCCCGTCGAGGAACGGGCGGACGGTGGTCGGGGTGGCGAGGGCGAGCGGCTTCGGGCGGATCCCGGGAGCTTGCGGGTTCCCGAGCCAGAGTTCCGCGGAGACGCACTCGCGCCAGGGGTCGGAGCCGAGTGCCCCGGAGCGGGCGAGTGCCTGGGCGGATTTGGCGGCGTCGCCGTAGAGGCCGAGCTGTCGGCGGGCGGCGAGCAGGCAGAGGTTGGTGGCGGGGTCCCGGGCGTACGCTGCCCCGAACCCGGCGAGTTTTGGCTCCAGGTCGAGGCACGCCTGGTTCCACTGCCGGGCCGCCTCGGGGCTGGAGAAGCGGTAGACTTCCCGGGCGATCGCCGGCTCGACGTGCGTCGCCTGCTGGATTGTCGCACCGCCGGCAGGTTCGAAGGCGGCCTTCTGGAAGACGACGAGTTGGCCGAGTTCGATGCGCCGCCGAACTTCGGAGCTGCTATAGAACCGGGCAAGCCAGCGGAACGCCTCGGCGGACTCGGTGTGGGCCGGGTACTTCTCCGCGACGAGGGCGTACATTTCGCGGGCGGCGGTCCACTTGCCGGTGGCCGCGAATTGTTTCCCGAGCGCGACCGCCGTGCGGGCAGCCATGTCGTCAGGCATTTCCCGCATCGAGCCCGCGACGTGGGCGAGCATCTTTTCCGGGTCGCCCGGTGCCATCGCGAGGGTTTCGAGCTGCCGGCGAAGTTTGCCCGCTTTCTCGCGGTCGGCCAGGAGCAGGGCCACCGCCGGGGACGCCTCCGGTTTCTTCCGGCGAGCAGCACCCCCTTCTGCGAAGTCGAGGCCGTCCGTGAGGTAAGCGTGCGACTCGGCCCCCTTGGAGCGATGCGAGAGCAGCCGGAAGCACTGGCGATCCGGGGAAGTTCCACCGGGTACGAGTGCAGCCACCGGTTCCGCGGCATCCCGAGGCGAGTCGGTCAGCGCGTCCGCAAAGGGTGTCAGATCGTATTTCACCGGTGCGTCCGGGGAATCGCTCGACATCGCGTAGAGTTTCTTCGGCGCGTGGGCTTCCAGGCCGAGGTGCTCGATTTGCTCGGGGAACTTGCCGGGGTCGGCGGCTTGCTTGAAGGCTTCGTGGACGGCGGCAAGAACTTCCTTCTCCACACCCATCGCGGGGAACGCATCCGTGACGACGACGTCCGGTCGCCAGGTGCGGATGGCGAGGACGGCGCGGGCGAGGAATGCCTCCGGTGACACCGCGATGTTACACTCGGCGACAGCTCCCCCGATCCCGCGCATCGCGGCCTGGCAGCGGAACTCGTCTGCAGCCCGGGTTGGGTCGGAGTTCGCGGGGTCGGCCCCGGTCATGGCGTGCATCGCGGTGAGGTAACCGTCCTTCCCGCCGACGACTCCGACGACTCCGAGCGGAACCGAGGCGGCCCGGGCGTGGGCGAAAAGAACCGCCGACTTCTGCCCGCCACACTGGAGGACGCTCCAGGATTTCCCGCCGTTGGTGGTGCCGAGAATGGTGCCGAGTTCGCCGACGGCCCAGCCGGTTTGCTCGTCGATCATGGCGATCGCGTTGACCGGGATGGGCTGGCCGGTCTTCTGGATTTCCCAGGTTTTCCCGAAATCCGGGGAGTGGAAGACGACGGAGCCCGGTCGGCCGGCGACCCAGACGTGGTTCCCCGCCGACGCCACGCTGCGGAAATCGCACGCATCGGCGGCGGCCTGCGGGATCGGCAGGTTCGCGAAGCCCCACTTCCCGCCCGAGTTCGCGGAGGTCAGGATCCGGCCACCGTCCGCCACCGCGACGACCCGAGTCCCGTCCGTCGCGATTCCCCGCACCGCCCGATTCCCCAGCGGGTCGAGTTCCGGGGCGGTCAGCTTTCCTTCCCGGAGAAGCATCAGCTTTCCCCACATCCCGCCGACGATGCCGGTGTTGGCGGTGGGGACGACGGCACAGGTCCAGCTTCCCGTTCGCGGCCCGGCGACGACCGACCAGGTCTTGCCGCCGTCGGTGGTGGCAAAGGCCCCGGTCGGGAACGCATCTGTGCCGTCACCGAAGACGATGCCGTGATTCTCGTCGAGGAACCGCACCGCGTTCAGGCCCGGCAGGGTGGCACTCGTGAGTTCCTTCCAGGTCGCCCCGCCGTCCTCGGTGCGGATGACGACGCCATGACTGCCGGCATCGTGAGGAAGCTCGACTCGCCCGACGGCGAAGCCGATGTACGGGGTGAGGAACTGGACCGCCCGCAGACTCGCCCGCGTCCCCGATCGCTGGATTTCCCACGTTTTCCCGGAATCGATGGTGTGCCAGACCACGCCGTGATCCCCGACCGCCCACCCTTCTCGCTTGTCGGCGAAGCAGACGCTCCGGAGCGGGGCATCTTCCAGACACACTGGCGGTGCGGCAAAAGCGGAGAAAATTGGGGCGGCGAGCACAACAACAGAAGCGATCAGCGCGGACCGGGACATGGTCGAACCCTCGGGGGGAGCGAACAGACCCCGGCGTGATACCGCAACCTCGCCATCCTCCGCCAGCCGAACTGAACTGGATGTGGTTCCGAGCGACGCCACCACCGACACCACCCCACCACCAACACCACCCCACCACCAACACCACCCCACCACCGACACCACCACCCAGATTTCCCTTGACGGAGATTCCCCCGGCTGGCATAGCCGGTCCTCAATCGCGGGAAGGGGGGAGTCACGATGTGGAGCCGCGTCGGCGTCGGGGGATGCTTGGCGGTGCTCGGCGGAGCCGGGTGCGTGAGCGTGCCGCCGCAGGAAAACCCGTCGCTGGTTCGCCCGGCAGACCCCATCTGCGAAAATCCGATCGTCATCCAGCCCGGTGTCCCCACGCCCGACGGATACCGCGAAGTCTACGAACGCGTCCTCGACGCGCTCGACGACTACTTCGTGATCAAGCCCGCCTCCCGATACGACGGGCAAATCGAGACTTTGCCCCGCATCGCGCCCGGGTTCGAGCAGCCCTGGAAACCCGGCTCCCCGGACAACCACGAGCGGCTCCTCGCCACCTTCCAGACGATACGGCACTACGCGATCGTGCAAATCCGGGCGGGGGAACGGGGCGGTTACCGCGTCTTCGTGGAAGTCCACAAGGAACTCGAGGATCTGTCCCAACCGCAGGCGATCCGCAGCGGCCTGGCGGTCTTCCGCGAAACGCCCACCGTCGATCGGCAGGTCGACGTCGAAGCGGCGATTGCCGTCTCCAAGGGGTGGATCCCCGTCGGCCGTGACCCCGCGATGGAACAGGCGATCCTGCGAAAAATCCAGCGCTCCGGGTGCCGGTGACACGCTGTCGGGTTCCAGGAGTTCCAGATCCGGGTGCCACAAGTTCCAGGGGGTCGCGGAGGTTCCAGAAGATCCCAGGGGCTCGAAGAAGCTCGGATTTTGGGGAGGAACTTCTCCGGCCGGTTCCGAGCCGTAGAACAGGTTGAGTTTCGCCTCCGAAGATTCCGGGGTTCCTGCACTGTGGAACCTCGGGAACTTGAAACTCTGGAACATTGAAGCCGGACATGTCGCCGCTGAGAGAGCTAACCCTCGCCCGATTGCGGGAGTTTTTCCGCGAACCGGCGGCGGTTTTCTGGGTCTACGGGTTCCCGCTCCTCCTCGCCTTGGTACTCGGGCTCGCCTTCAAGAACCGGCCCGTCGAGAAGATCCGCGTCGATGTCCGCACCGATGGACCGGGTGGTATCGCGGCGGCGGAGAAAGTGCGGGACGCCCTCGCCGTCGACCCCCGTGTCGATGTCTTGCTTGCGGATGCGGAGACCACGCGGAATCGGCTCCGGACCGCGAAAACGGACCTGGTCCTCACCCCCCCGTCGAGCCCATCGCAGCCGCCGGACTACCTCTTCGAGCCGAACCGCCCGGAAAGTGTGCTGGCCCGCTCCGCCGCCGACAATGCCCTGATCCGCGCCCGGGACGACCTTCCGAAACCGACGGAAACCACGCTCGACGAGCCGGGCGGAAGGTACATCGACTTCCTGATCCCCGGCCTGATCGGCACCAACCTCATGGGTGGCGGTCTGTGGGGCGTCGGGTTCGTGACCGTCGACATGCGGGTGCGGAAGCTCCTCAAGCGATTCCTCGCCACACCGATGCGTCGCCGGGATTTCCTGCTGAGCATCATGATCAGTCGGCTGATCTTCACGATGATCGAGATCGCGATCCTTCTCGGATTCGCAGCCCTTTTCTTCGGAATCCGAGTGCGTGGCGACTGGGGTGCCTTGCTGGCTCTGATCGTGGTCGGCGGGGCCTGCTTCGCGGGGATCGGGTTGCTGGTCGCGTGTCGGGCGAAGACGGTCGAGACGGTGTCCGGGTTGATGAACGCGGTGATGTTGCCGATGTACCTCGTCTCGGGTGTCTTCTTCGCCTACGACCGCTTCCCGGACGAGATATTGCCGCTGATCCGAATCCTGCCGCTGACGGCGCTGATTGATGGACTCCGGGCCGTGATGAACGACGGTGGCGGGTGGGAGGCAGTGCTCCGACCGCTGGCGATTCTGACGGCCTGGGGCGGGGTGAGCTTCACGCTCGCCCTGCGGTGGTTCCGCTGGCAGTGACGACCGCACTCCGGCAAACTCCGTTCTCAGTCGGGAGTTCTTGCGGAGGGGTGTCCCTATTGTTTGGGGCGACCGGGAGGGCGAGGCTCCTGCCGAGCCGAA